>NZ_JBIAVA010000003.1:0-883055 GCF_042893535.1 Streptomyces sp. NPDC001599 | reverse complement strand
ACCCCGTCCGCCAACGCCGGATTCGCCTTGCGCAGCTTCGACAACGCCGCGATCGACCGGTACAGCGGATGCCGCACGTCATACGCGTCACTCGCATGCGTACGCTCCGTACCGATCTCGTCGTCGTCCAGGTAGTCCGCCACCTTCGACGCGAACATCGACTGACGACCGTAGACGTCGTCCCCGGCGCCGGTGAAGCCCTGCTCGTCACCGGAGTAGATCACCGGATTGCCCCGCGACAGGAACATCAACTCGTGCGCCAGCCGGTCCCGCCGCAACAGTTCCGCGTCCCCGGCCCCCGGATGATCGGACTTCAGGAAGAAGCCGATACGGCCCATGTCATGGCTGCCGAGAAACGTGACCTGGCTGTACGCGTTCGCCTTGTCCGTGGTGTACCGGTAGTCCTGCGCGAAGACGGTGGCCAGGTCACCGGCGGGGCCGCCTCGTGAGGCATAGTTGCGGATGGCGGACTGGAGCGGGAAGTCGAGAGTTCCGTCGAGGCGGCCCTCGGTGAGGTAGGGAGCGGTGATGGCCGGGTCGGCGGAGAACGCCTCGGCGAACAAGAAGAAGTCCTCACGGCCCTTCTTCGCGGCGTAGGCGTCGAGTGCCGTGGCCCACTGCGTCCAGAATTCCATGTTGACGTTCTTGGCGGTGTCCACGCGGAAACCGTCGACGTCGAAGTCGTCGACCCACTTCTCGTAGATCTTCTCCATGCCCTGGACGACCTCGGGCCGCTCGGTCCACAGATCGTCCAGGCCGTAGAAGTCGCCGTACAGCGCGCTCTCGCCGGCGAAGGTCGAGTCGCCGCGGTTGTGGTACATCGTCGGGTCGTTCAGCCACTCGGGGACCATCTCGCCGGTGTTCTCCGGCGTGTACGGGAAGGAGTCCCGGTCGACCTTCGACATGGCCTCGGCGTCGTCGAAGGGCCGGCCCGACGCGTCCAGGTACGGGTAGGCGCCCTTGCTCCGGTAGCCGTACTTCTTCTCCGCGTAGTCGACGGTGTCGGCGGTGTGATTGGTGATGACGTCGAAGTAGACCTTCATGCCCTTGGCATGGGCCTTGGAGATGAGGTCGGTGAGATCGCGTTCCGAACCGAAGTGCGGGTCGACGCTGGTGAAGTCGGTGACGGCGTAGCCATGATAGGAGGCGGTCTTCTTGCCGCCCCGTTCCAGCACCGTCTTGTTGCGGAACACGGGCGTGAGCCAGATCGCGGTGGTGCCCAGTCCCTTGATGTAGTCGAGCCTGCGCGTGATGCCCTTGAGGTCGCCGCCCTGGTAGAAATTCTTGTCCGTCGGGTCGTAGCCCGTGCTGTAGCGGTCGCCGCTGAGGCCTCCTCGGTCGTTGGACGGGTCTGCGTTCGCGAAGCGGTCCGGCATGAGGAGGTAGAACTGTTCCCTGCTCACTGAAGGGCGTGCGGGCTGCGCTGCCAGCCATGCGTCGGGTGGGGGCGCGGGTGCCGTGGGTGCGGACGCCGCGTGCGCGGGTGCGGGCAGGGCCGTGGCCAGAACGGTCGCCAGCGCCGTGGTGAGAACGGATCTTCGCAGAGAGCCGGTCACGCGTGTGTGCTCCTCGTCTGTGCGGTCGGTTGGGATCCGGGGCACGTCCGGCCGCCCGGCGCCTGCGGCGAGGCGCGGCACCGGGCGGCCGTGGGTCGTGGAGGTGCGGGTGTTCAGTCGCGCCAGGTGTCGCCGAGCACGACGGAGCCTGACGACGAGACGGTCGCGGTGCGGTTCGCGCCGCTCTCCCAGGTGACCTTGCCGTTCGCGTCCTTGCGCAGGTACTTGTACTCGAAGGAGGTCCCGGCCGGGAGGCTGACGTCGAGCTTCCAGACCGGGTAGGCGGCCGGGTCGAGCTTGAGTGCGTTGTCGGGGTTCCAGTCGCCGAGCCGGGTGTTGTCGCCGGTGACGTAGATGTTCTCGCCCCAGCTGGTCGTGGCGTTCACGCGGAACGAGGCGCCGGCGGCCGGCTCGGGGTCGGTGCTGCCGCCACCACAGGTCTTGGCACCGACGTGCAGGGCCAGCGCGGTGTTCGCCCCGAGCGTGGCCGTGAACTGGCCGGCGGAGTTCACCGTGACGCCCTTGCCGCTCTGCACGTCGCAGTAGTCACCGGCGGGCAGGGAGGTCTGGAACGTGCGGGTCAGCGATCCGCCCTCGTGGTTGATGGCGACGTACGCCTTGGATCCGCGGCCGAAGGCGATCTGGTTGTTCCCGTTGTCCCACCAGTCCGTCACGGCCTCGCCGTGGGCGGTGTTGCGCCAGGCGACCATGCTCGCGACCTCGCGCCAGGCGTGCTGGCACTTCCAGCCGTCGGTGTAGCAGGCGTTCACCTGACCGCCGTTGGGGCCGCCCGCCGCCGTGTCGGTGAAGGAGTAGCCGGAGTGCACGTCCGGAGCACCGTACGGCCAGGCCAGCGAGAAGACCTGGGCGAGCGTGTACGTGGCGCCGTCCTTGTAGGTGAGCGTCCGGCCGTTGCGTTCGGTGTCGTGGTTGGTCACGAACACGGACGCCTTGTCGCTCGGCAGGTACCCCCAGTCCTCCCCGAAGTTCTTCAGGTACGCGAGCTTCTCGCCGCTGAAGACCCGCTTGAGATCATAGGCGTACGTGAACTCCTGCGGGTCGCCGACGCCCAGGTACTCACTGGGCTGCACGGCCTCCCCCGGGGCTCCGATCGTTTCCAGCTTCATGTACGCGTTCGGGTCGGTGAGCCGCGACTTGATGTCCTTGAGATCGTCGACGGCGATGTGCTTGGCGGCGTCGACGCGGAATCCGTCGACGCCCAGGGAGAGCAGGTCGTTCAGGTACCCTGCGATGGTCTTCCGGACGTACTCCTCGCCGGTGTCGAGGTCGGGCAGACTGCCCATCTCGCAGTGCTGGACGTTCCAGCGGTCCCGGTAATCGGTGATGTCGGTGCGGCAGTCGTCCATGTCCGCGCCGGAGTAGGTGCCCGGGTAGTCGTACTTGCTGTACGTGGAGCCGCCGGTACCCGTGCCGGAGGAGTTGGCCATGTGGTTGATGACGGTGTCGGCCACGACCTTCACTCCGGCCGCGTGACAGGTCTCGACCATGCTCTTGAACGCGGCGCGGTCACCGAGCCGGGTGGCGATCTTGTAGCTGACGGGCTGGTAGGCGGTCCACCACTGGCTGCCCTGCACCCGCTCGTTGGGCGGTGAGACCTGGACGTAGCCGTAGCCGGCGGGGCCGAGCGTGTCGGTGCACTCCTTGGCAACCGATGCGAAGTTCCACTCGAACATCACCGCGGTGACGTCCTTGTCTCCGACCGGCGCGGCCTGCGCCGGGGCCGGGACCGTGACGGCGGCAGCGGCTCCCGCCACGACGGCGAGTGCGGCAGCCACGGACTTTCTGGCCATGGTTCCTCCTGAGTCGAAGGGCAACGCGCCATGCCCGTGGGGTTGGTGGGGGGATGGAGTCAACCATCGCATCGATGAATCTTGCTGCAAATGGTTGCGGGCCGACCGTATGGGGAGGCGCCTTCATGGTCAACCCCTTCGACCCCACTCTCGCCAAACCGCCGCATTCAATGGGGAATTCTTCTTGCAAGGACTTACGCAAGAGTTCCGACGGTGTTACCTTCAACCACGCTTCCGGTCCGGTGCCGGTGGCCCGGTCCGCACCGGGCCACACGCGCCCGGCCCGGACCGGAGCGGTACACACCGGCCCCGTTCACGGATCTAGGCGTGCGCCTGGCTCCGCGCCACCTGCGCCGTAGAGCCCCGCACCACCAGCTCGGGCTGGAACACGTACTCCGTCCGCTGGACCGGCGTACCGCCGATCTCTTCCAGGAGCGCTCCCACCGCCGCGGTCGCCATGGCCTGTACGGGCTGGCGCACCGTGGTCAGCGGTGGATCGGTGAACGGGATCAGCGGTGAGTCGTCGAACCCGATCACCGACACGTCCCGCGGCACGTCGAGGCCTCGCTCGCGCACCGCCCGGATGACACCGAGCGCCATCGGATCGCTGCCGCAGACGATGCCGGTGCAGCCCTGGTCGAGCAGCGCGCCGGCGGCCGCATGGCCGCCCTCGACACTGAACAGCGTGCGCTGGATCAGTCTTCCGGCCTCGTCACCGGGAGTACCGAGGAAGGAGTGCAGCGCGGCCACGAAGCCCTCCGCCTTGCGCCGGGACGGTACGAAACGGGTCGGCCCGACGGCCAGGCCGATGCGCTCGTGTCCGAGATCCACGAGGTGACGCACGGCCATTCGCGCCGCCGAGCGGTCGTCCGGGGACACGAACGGCGCGTTGACGTGTTCGTTGAACCCGTTGATGAGGACGAACGGCACCTTCCGCTCGGCGAGCCGGGCGTAGCGCAACGCGTCCGCCGTGGTGTCCGCGTGCAGCCCGGAAAGGAACACGATGCCGTTGACACCGCGCTCCTCCAGCTGTTCGACCAGTTCGTCCTCGGTCGCCCCACCCGGCATCTGGGTGCACAACACCGGGGTGTACCCGTATCCCGCGAGGACCTGCTCGATGACCTGGGCGAACGCGGGGAAGATCGGGTTGGTCAGCTCGGGGATGACCAACCCGATGAGTCCGGCGCTGCGCCGGCGCAGCCGTGTCGGCCGCTCGTAGCCGAGCACGTCGAGCGCGGCGAGGACCTTCTGCCGGGTACCGGAGGCGACGCCGGGCTTGCCGTTGAGCACCCGGCTGACGGTGGCTTCACTCACCGCCGCCTGGGCCGCGATGTCGTGGAGGCGCAGCGTGCCGGTCTCGGTTGCGCGAAGCGGCCGCAAGGCCGTCATACCTCCCACCAGACGGCCGTGTCGGCGGGCAGTTCGAACTCGTCGCCGCTTGCCCTGACCGGGCTCGATGCGAGCAGTACGCGGCCGGGTGCCGCGATGCGGACCGCGCTCCCCGTCGTATTGACGGTGCACGCGAAGCCGGGCCGGTCGAACCTCAGGGTTCCGGTCGGGGCGTCGTCGTGCCAGACCACGTCGGTGCCGGCGCCGAGGCCCGGCTGCTCGCGGCGCACGGCGAGGGCGGTGCGGTACAGCTCGAGAGTGGAGCCGGCGACGCCGGTCTGCGCCTCGACGCTCAGCTCGCCCCAGCCCGCCGGCTGCGGCAGCCAGCTGCCGCCGGCGCCGAAGCCGTATGAGGAGCCCTCGCGGGTCCAGGGGATCGGCACCCGGCAGCCGTCGCGGAAGCCGTCCTGGCCCTGGGCCCGGAAGAAGGACGGGTCCTGGCGCAGTTCGTCGGGCAGGTCGGTGACGTCGGGCAGGCCGAGTTCCTCGCCCTGGTAGATGTAGGCGGAGCCGGGCAGCGCGAGCATCAGCAGCGTCGCGGCGCGGGCACGACGCAGGCCCAGCGCGCGGTCACCGGGAGTGCGGATCTGCGTGCCGAGGCCGGGCGGGTTGGCGTACCGGGTGGCGTGCCGGGTGACGTCGTGGTTGGACAGCACCCAGGTCGCCGGGGCGCCGACGGGTCGCATGGCGTCGAGGGAGCTGTCGATGATCGCGCGGAGTTCGGCGGCGTCCCAGGGTGCGCCCAGGTACTGGAAGTTGAAGGCCTGGTGCAGTTCGTCGGGACGGACGTAGTTGGCGGTGCGCTCGACGGTCGGGGTCCATGCCTCGGCGACGAAGATCCTGTCCCGGTCGTACTCGTTGAGGATGAGGCGCCAGGCGCGGTAGATGTCGTGGACACCGTCCTGGTCGAAGAACGGCATGACGTCGGTGCCGAGCAGCTTGAGCTGGTCGCTTCCGCCGAGGTCGGGCAGGCCCTCGGCCTTGACCATGCCGTGGGCGACATCGATGCGGAAGCCGTCGACGCCCATGTCCAGCCAGAACCGCAGGATCGAGCGGAACTCGTCGGCGACGGCGGGGTGTTCCCAGTTGAGGTCGGGCTGCTCGGGCGCGAAGAGGTGCAGGTACCACTCGCCGTCCGGCAGCCGGGTCCAGGCGGGGCCACCGAAGATGGACTCCCAGTCGTTGGGGGGCAGTTCCCCGTTCTCTCCCTTGCCGGGGCGGAAGTGGTAGCGCTCCCGCAGCGGCGACCCGGGCCCCTCGGCGACCGCGCGCCTGAACCACTCGTGCTGGTCCGAGGAGTGGTTCGGCACCAGGTCGACGATGATGCGCAGGTCCAGGGCGTGGGCGTCGCGGATCAGCGCGTCGGCGTCCAGCAGAGTGCCGAACATGGGGTCGACGGCACGGTAGTCGGCGACGTCGTAGCCGCCGTCCGCCTGCGGGGAGGCGTAGAACGGGCTCAGCCAGACCGCGTCCACGCCAAGATCGCGCAGATACGGGAGGCGCTGCCTGATGCCTTCGAGATCACCGGTGCCGTCTCCGTTGCTGTCGGCGAAGCTGCGCGGGTAGACCTGGTAGATGACGGCGTCTCGCCACCAGTCCGCGGCTTCGCGGGTGGAGGTGACGCGGGCAGGTGCCATGTCGGTCGGGTACTGGCTCATGATGTCCCTTGAGACGTGAGGGGCCGGACAACGGGTCAGTGGTGCGGGCGGGTTCTCAGCCCTTGGTGCCACCGGCTGTCAGACCGGTCACCAGGTTCTTCTGAACGAGGTAGAAGACTGCGGAGATCGGGATGGCGATCAGTACGGCCGTCGCGGCCATGTACTGACGCTGCGCGTCGTGCTCGCTGACGAAGCTCTGCAGGCCGACGGCGAGGGTGTACTTCTGGTCGTCGAGCATGAACGTGGTGGCGAACGCGACCTCGCTCCAGGCCGTGATCATGGTGTAGAACCCAGCGACGGCCAGGCCCGGGCGGGCCAGTGGCAGGATCAGACGGAAGAACGTGCCGAACGGCGAGAGTCCGTCGACCCGGCCGGCCTCGTCGATCTCGACGGGGATCGTGTCGAAGTAGCCCTTCATCAGCCAGGCGCAGTACGGCACCGCGGTCGTGAGATAGACCAGGATGAGCGCCGCGTAGGTGTCGATGAGGCGGAGGTCCGAGAGGATCACGTACATCGGGACCATCAGGACCGCGATGGGGAACATCTGCGTGATCAGCAGGACCCACATGAACTTCTTGTAGCCCGGGAAACGCATCCGTGAGACGGCGTACCCGCTGGTCGCCGCCACGAGTACCCCGATCACGGTGGTGCCGAGGGACACGATGAGCGTATTGCCCAGCCACTTGAGGAAGTTGGTGTGCTCGAGCACGAACGAGTAGTTGCTCAGGGTCGCGGTGTCGAGGATGCGGGAGGGGTGGAGGTAGTCGTCCTTGCCCGGGCCGAGCGAGAGGAACACCAGCCAGCCGATCGGGAACAGCGCGACGAGGCTCGCGACGACCAGCACGGCGTGCGTGGCCACCGAAACCCCGCGGCTGCGCCGGCCACGGCGCGGAGCGTTGCGCGGCACGGACGTCTCGACCGGGTCCAGGACCGGTGACGTGGAAAGGGTCTGGGTGCTCATGATGGTGGCTGCTCCTGCGGCGTCAGATGGCGGCTTGCACGTCGTTGCGGTTCAGCCAGCGGCGGTAGACGGAGGTGAACACGATGAGGAGGGACAGCAGCAGGACGCCGTACGTCGCGGACTGGGCGTAGTCGCGCGGCGTCTGTCCGAAGCCGAGGTAGTAGGCCCAGGTGACCAGGATCTGCGCGTCCGGCGCGGTGTTGCCGAAGAGCAGGAAGATGATCGCGAACTGGTTGAACGTCCAGATCACGCCGAGCAGCACGACCGTGGAGCTGACCGACCTGAGCCCGGGCAGGGTCACGTTGCGGAACTGCTGCCAGGCGTTCGCGCCGTCCATCTCCGCTGCTTCGTACAGCGTCGAGTCGATCGACTGCAGGCCGCCGAGGAGCGAGACCATCATGAAGGGCACACCGCACCAGGTGTTGACCATGATGGCGGCGATCTGCTGGAAGAGCGGATCCTCCAGCCAGGCCGGCGAGGGCATCCCGAGCGCGTCGAGCGTCGTGTTGACGACGCCGGCATCGGCGAGCATGAAGCGCCAGGCGAAGACGGTGACGAACGTCGGCACGGCCCACGGCAGGATGAGCATCATCCGGTAGGCGGTGCGGCCGCGCAGCCCCTTCTGGTTGAGCAGCAGGGCCAGGCCGAGACCGAGACCGTAGTGCAGCGCGACGCAGGCGGCCGTCCAGACGATGGTCCAGATGAAGTGGGACCAGAAGCGGTCGTACGCCGTCGGTCCCCACAGGATGTCGGCGTAGTTGTCGAGGCCGATGAACTTGTAGGTGGCGTCGATGTGGTTGACGCCGATGGTGCGGGCGGAGTTGAGGCTCGTGGCGTCCGTCAGCGTCAGATAGAAGCCCCGGACCAGCGGATACAGCACGATGACGGCGAGCACGACAACGACCGGGGCGATCATCGCGTAGGCGTACCAGTGCTTCTGGTAGCCGCTCTTGAGACGGGTGATGAGGCCCGGACGCCGGCCGCGGTCGTCACCACTGGGTGCGGCCGGGCGCTCCACGGCGACAGTCATGAGGAAACACCTTCTGGTCTGGGGCGGGTGTAACGGGTGCCGCGGCCCGCCACGCGGGGCGGGCTGTTGGGGCGGGGCCGCGGCACCTGATCGGGGAGCGCTCGATCAGCGCGTCACTTGCTGAAGCCGTCGGGCAGGAGCTTGCCGTACTGGACCTCGACGGAGGACAGGACTGCGTCGAGGCTCTCCTTGCCACTGGCCGCCTTGGGCAGCTCCTGGTCGAGCGGCCCCCACAGCGAGCTGTACTCGGGCAGCTCGGGCCGCGGCTGGGCGGCGGAGAGCACCTTCTGGAATCCGGCGAGGCCGGGGTCGGCGGTCACCTTCTCGGTGTACGCGTCCGAGCGCGTGGGCAGCGTCGAGTTCTTCAGGGCGATCTGCTCCTGCGTCTTCGCGGAGGTCATCCACTTGACGAACTTCAGGGCCGCGTCCTGGTGGGCCTTGTCGGATCCGGCGTAGACGGACAGGTTGTGGCCGCCCGTCGGAGCGGCCGCCTTGCCGGTGGAACCGGCCGGGACGGTGGCGACACCGAGGTTGTTCTTGTCCTTGAACGCGGTGCCCTTGTAGAAGTTCGTGATCTCCCAGGGACCCTCGATGGTCATGGCGACCTTGCCGTTGACGAACGCGTCCTGGCGGTGCGCGTACGAGTCGGCCGTGACGTCCGCCTTGTGCAGGCCCTTGCCGTTGAACAGGCTCAGCCAGGTCTCGGCCGCCTTCTGTCCCTTGGCGGAGTTCACCGTGATCTTCTTGGCCTCGGCGTCGACCGTGTCGGTGCCCTCGCCCAGGAGGAACGGCTCGAGGTAGTAGCCCTTCTCGGAACCGAAGAACCCGTCGACGCCGGTCTTGTCCTTGATGGTGGCGGCGGCCTTCTTCAGCTCGTCCCAGGTCTTGGGCGCCTCGCTGATGCCCGCCTTCTCGAAGAGCTCCTTGTTGTACACGAGCGCGAGCGTGTCGGTGAGCAGCGGAACACCGTACGTCTTTCCCTCGTACTGGGCCTGCTTCATCAGGTTCGGCTGGAACTTGTCCTGCTCGTCGAGCGCCACGGTGCCGTCGAGCGGCAGCAGGTAGCTCTTCTTCGCGAAGGCCGGGGTCCAGCCGACCTCGGCACGAATCACGTCGGGTGCGCCGCTGGCGCCGGCCGCCGTGTCGAACTTGTTCTGGGCCTGGTCGAAGGGGACGTTGACGTATTTGACCTTGACGTCCGGGTTGGCCTTCTCGAAGTCCTTGATCAGGGCCTTGTACGTGGGCGCCTCGTTGGTGGCGTTCGACGTGTCCCACCATGTGATGGTCACGGGGCCGGAGGCCTTGCCCCCGTCATCGCTTCCGCCGCAGGCCGTCGCCGCGAGTGCGAGGGACGCCACCACCGCGGTGGTCACTATGCCACGCCGCATGAGATCTCCTAGAGGGTGAAGGCCCGTGAGTGGGCGAGGAACGGTCCCGTCCGTACCTCTGGCCGACTTGCCGACTGAGCCGTCGCGGCCACCGGGCGACGTGAACGTAACAGTGGAGAAAGACTGGCGAAAGACGTTGCGCGAATTTTCTGCAAGAACTGCCCATCGTTACTTCTTCGTATCCCATCGGTTGCCGACGGAATACTTGACGTGGCACGCATCCTTGAGACGCAGTGGCGCGAATCACCGCAAAACAGATGATGATGGGCCCGGTCCGCCCAACAGCTCTCCTCTTCGTGCCGCACGGGGCTGCAAGGTCTTCCGCAAGGACACCGGCTACACCATCACGGTGGCCGTCCGGTGCTGGTGGGCTTTCCCCCTGGTAACGGGTAGAGTCCCTGTCCATGACCGCGCGGCTCTCCGACATCGCAGCCCAGGCGGGAGTCAGTGAAGCCACCGTCAGCCGCGTGCTCAACGGCAAGCCAGGAGTGGCCACCGGCACCCGCGAGTCCGTCATGGCGGCACTCGACGTACTCGGGTACGAGCGACCGCCGCGGTTGCGCACCCGAAGCGCCGGCCTGGTGGGCCTGATCACCCCCGAGCTGGACAATCCCATTTTCCCCGCGCTCGCCCAGGTCATCGGCCAGGCGCTCACGCGCCAGGGATACACGCCGGTCCTCGCCACCCAGACTCCGGGCGGCTCGACCGAGGACGAACTCACCGAGATGCTGGTGGAACGCAGCGTTTCCGGCATCATCTATGTCTCAGGGCTGCACGCCGACACCACCGCCGACACCCAGAGGTACGACCAACTCCGCGGTCAGGGCATACCGTTCGTGCTCGTCAACGGGTTCTCGGCGCACATCGAGGCCCCTTTCGTATCCACCGACGACCATGCCGCGACGCGCCTGGCCGTGCAGCATCTCGCCTCGCTCGGCCACACGCGGATCGGCCTCGCCGTCGGCCCGCGCCGGTTCGTCCCGGTGCAACGCAAGATCGCGGGCTTCCTGGCCGGGATGTCCGGGTATCTGGGCCTGAGTGAGGAACAGGGCGAGGAGCTTGTGCAGCACTCCCTCTTCACCATGGAGGGCGGCCAGGCAGCGGGTACCGCGCTCCTTGCGCAAGGTTGCACCGCCATCGTCTGCGCCAGCGACATGATGGCGCTGGGCGCCATCCGAGCCGCCCGCCAAGCCGGCTGCCGGGTCCCCCAGGACGTCTCCGTGGTCGGCTTCGACGATTCTCCGCTGATCGCTTTCACCGACCCGCCCCTCACCACCATCCGTCAGCCGGTGCACGCCATGGGCCAGGCCGCCGTCCGCGCGGTTCTCGAGGAGATCGGCGGAACCCCCGCGCCCCACACCGAGTTCATGTTCATGCCCGAGCTCGTGGTACGCGGCTCGACCACCGCGGCGCCCATCACCCGCCCCCGCTGATCCTTCCCGGGGAACCGGTCAGGCTGCCTCGTACAGCGGTCGCCACCAGTGCGGGTGCTCGCGGTACCAGGCCACGGTCCGCGTGAGCGCCCGCTCGAAGTCGCCGGACGGTCGGTAGCCGAGTTCCTGGGTGATACGCGTGTGGTCCACCGCGTAGCGGCGGTCGTGCCCCTTGCGGTCCTCCACGTGCTCAATGCGGTCGGGGCCGGCACCGCACAGTTCGAGCAGCCGGTGGGTCAGGTCGAGGTTGGTCAGTGAGGTGCCGCCACCGATGTTGTAGACGCGACCGGCGCGGCCCGCCGTGCGGACGAGTTCGATGCCCCGCACGTGGTCGTCGACCGACAGCCAGTCCCGCACCTGCAGCCCGTCCCCGTAGACCGGGACCTTACCGCCGCTGAACAGCGCCGCCACAAAGCGCGGGATCAGCTTCTCGGGATGCTGGTAGGCACCGAAGTTGTTCGAACAGCGTGTCACCCGGACGTCCAGGCCGTGCGTGCGGTGATGAGCCAGTGCCACGTGGTCGGCGGCGGCCTTGGACGCCGCGTAGGGCGAGTTGGGGCTCAGCGGGGAGTCCTCCGTGGCGGCGCCGGCCGGTAGGTCGCCGTACACCTCGTCGGTGGAGACCTGGACGAAGGTGCGGGTCCCCTGTCGGAGCACGGCGTCGAGGAGAGTCTGGGTGCCCATGACGTTGGTGCGGGTGAAGGCCGCGCCGGAGGCGATCGACCGGTCGACGTGGGACTCGGCCGCGAAGTGCACGATGTCCTCGTGTTGAGCGGCGAGCCGCTCCACCGAACGGGCGTCCAGCACGTCGCCGTGTACGAAGGACAGCCGAGGGTCGCCGGTGACGGATTCCAGGCGGGTGAGGCTGCCGGCGTACGTGAGGGCGTCGAGCACGGTCACCTCGATGCCCGGTGGCCCGGCCGGCCCCAGCAGGGCACGAACGTATGCGGAGCCGATGAAGCCGGCTCCGCCGGTGACGAGGATGCGTCGGGTCATGAGGTCGTGTGCACCTTGTCCTTGGAGTGGTCGTCGACGGTGGCGGGGCGCATCGGTGCGTTCCGGCCGGCAGGCTGTCACGAAGTGAGGTGGACCCTGCTGTCGTCCCCGATGACGAGCCTGTGCGAGCGCGACAGCCGCGGGGACGCCACGACGACCGCGCCGCGGCCTATGAGGGAGTCCTCGATGCGTGGGGCGCCCGCGATCCGTGCCCCGGGCAGCAGCACCGAGTGGGCGATCGCGCTGTCCTCGATGCGGCAGTCCTCACCGACCGCGGTATAGGGCCCGATCATGGAGTCGGTGACCACTGTTCCGGCGCCGATGATCGCCGGACCTGTGATCCGTGAGCCCCGCACCACGGCTCCCTCGGCGACGAGGACCCGTCCGCGTACCGTGCTCTCGGCGTCGACCTTGCCCTCGATGCCTCCGGTCACGGTGTCCAGGACGTGCCGGTTGACCTCAAGCATGTCGTCGACGCTGCCGGTGTCCCGCCAGGGCGCCGCCGTGGTCTCCGCGCGCACCGGGAGCCCCTGGTCGATCATCCACTGGACGGCATGGGTGATCTCCAGTTCCCCGCGGGCGGAGGGGGAGATGGACCGGACCGCCTCGTGCACGGCGGCAGTGAAGGCGTAGACGCCCACGAGGGCCAGATCGCTGCGCGGGTGTTCGGGCTTCTCCTCCAGCCGCAGCACCCTGCCTTCGTCACCTCCCTCGACTTCGGCCACACCGAAGGCGGTCGGGTCGGCGACCCGCGTCAACAGCAGCCGGGCCGCCGCCCGTTCGGTCCGGGCTCGCCGCAGGAAACCGGTGACCCCTTCGGGCAGGTAGTTGTCACCGAGGTAGAGGAGGAAGTCGTCGTCACCCAGGAAGTCGCGGGCGATCCGCACCGCATGGGCGAGGCCCAGGGGGCGGTGCTGGCGCAGGTAGGTGACCCGCAGGCCGAAGGCCGAGCCGTCTCCGACCACCCGGCGGATCTCCCTCTCGTGGGAGCCGACGACGATGCCCGTCTCGGCGATTCCGGCGGCCGCCAGCGCGTCGAGCGCGTAGGAGAGAACCGGCCGGTTGGCTATCGGCATCAGCTGCTTGGCACCGGTGTGGGTGAAGGGACGCAGTCTGCTACCCGTTCCGCCCGCCAGGAGCAGGGCCTTCACACGGACCTCCGGCGGGGCGGTTCTTGCGGTGAGTGCGGTCGCACTGACTCCTCCTCGGTCCAGCTCGGCGAGCGGGCGCGTTTCGACTCAAGCAGAGTTCGCAACACCGTGCAAGGCGCTTCTGAAATTTTCAGAAACTACTTGCTGAGATCGTCGCCACGGTGTTTCACTCGGAGTCCTCACCAACCAAAACCCTTGCTCCACAGCTCAGTTCACACCGTAGGGAGCCGCCGTGAGGCACCAGCACCACCAGCTCGACCAGTTGGAGCGGGAGGAGTTGCGCCTGGCACCCGGAGCCTCCGAGGAGGCGACCGCGGGACGGCGGGTCTTCGCCGAAGGACGCGGCCCCGTACTGACCGACCTGGACGGCAACCAGTACCTCGACTTCGCCGCCGGCACCCTCACGCAGTCCCTCGGGCACACCCATCCCGAGGTGGTCGAGGCGCTCACCGCCCAGGCACACCGGCTGTGGAACGTGCACGACACCGCCACGCCCGACCGGGCGCGACTCCTCGACACCCTGGCCCGCCTGCTTCCCGAACACCTCGACACATACGCGCTGTTCTCCACCGGTGCCGAGGTGGTCGAGGCCGCCCTGCGCGTCGTACAGGCGACCGCGCCGCCGGGACGCAACCGGATCGGCGCGCTGCGGCACGGCTTCCACGGCAAAACGCTGGGGGCACGGATGCTCGTGCACTGGGACATCGGTCACCAGTCGTTCGCGGGCAACAGCGTGCTCGGCTACGCGCCCTACTGCTACCGGTGTCCGCTGGACCTGGAGTACCCGTCCTGCGGTGTGCGCTGCGCGTCGCTGGTGCGCCGCCACATCACCGACAAGCCCAGCACGTCGGCCCTGGTCTTCGAGCCGGTGCTCGGCGCGGCCGGCGTCATCGTGCCGCCGGCCGGCTACTGGGACCAGATCGCCGACGCCTGCCGGGCAAGCGGTGTGCTGCTCGTCGCCGACGAGGTGCTCACGGGCGGCGGTCGCACCGGCGCCTTCCTGGCCAGTGACCGAGTCGGGGTGGAGCCGGATCTGGTGGCCATGTCGAAGGGCATGGCGAACGGCTTCCCCTTCGCCGTGCTCGCGGGCCGCCACGACCTGCTGCACGATCCCGCCGCGGCGACACCGGGTGCGTACGCCTCCACCTACGCGAGCAACCCGCTCGGGATAGCGGCCGCACGCGCGACCCTGGAGGTCATCGAGCGGGACCGCCTGATCGAACAGGTGGACCGTCTCGGCGAGGTGCTCGGTGACCGGCTCCGAGCACTGCACGACCGGTTCGAGAACCTCGGGGAGGTGCGCGGGCTCGGGCTGCTGTGGGGCCTGGAGTTCGTGACCGACCGGGCCAGCCGCACCCCCTCCCCCGCACTCGCCCGCTCCGTGTACACGACCGCGCTGGATCTGGGGCTGCGGGTCGCGCTCGGCGGGCACGTGCTGCGCATCGCACCACCCTTCACGATCGACGAGGCGCTGGTGGACGAGGGTGTCGGACTGCTCGCGAAGGCGATCGAACAGGCGGTGGACGCGTGATCGTCGCACACGAACTGGTCAAGGAGTTCAAGATCCCGGAGCGGCGGCCGGGCCTGGCGGGCTCGCTCGCCACCCTCTTCACCCGCAGACACCGGGTGGTACGCGCCGTGGACGGCGTCTCCTTCGAGATCCCGGCCGGCTCACGCACCGCCTACATCGGCGCGAACGGCGCCGGCAAGTCCACCACCATCAAGATGCTCACCGGCATCACTACGCCCACGGCGGGGTACTGCCGGGTGCGCGGCATAGAGCCGTATCGCCACCGGCAGCGCAACGCCCGGTCCATCGGGGTCGTCTTCGGGCAGCGCAGCCAGCTGTGGTGGGACCTGTCCGTGCCGGACTCGTTCCGCATCCTGCGGCGGATCTACGACATCCCGGACCCCGTCTACCGGCGCAACCTGGCCCTGTACCGCGACCTCCTCGACATCGATGCGCTCGGGACCACACCGGTGCGGCAGCTGAGCCTCGGACAGCGCATGCGCGCGGAGATCGCGGCGAGCCTGCTGCACGACCCGGCGGTGGTGTTCTGGGACGAACCCACGATCGGGCTCGACATGGTGCTCAAGGAGGCCGTGCGCGAACTGGTCAACCACGCTCACCGCGAGCTGGGCACCACCGTCGTACTGACCAGTCACGACATCGCCGACATCGCGGCCATCTGCGACAGCGCCCTGGTGGTGGACCGGGGCCGGGTGGTGCATCAGGGCAGCATCCAGGACCTGTTGCGCTCGGCCGACCGGCGTGCCGTCCTCTTCGACCACCGCGACCCGATCGCGCCGGACACTGCGTGCGCGATCGTGGAGCAGGGACTGCCCGGGGTGCGGGCCACGGTGGTCGACGGCGGCCGCGTCCACGTCGACTACCCCGCGACGGAGTTCACCTCCCGCCGCGTACTCGCCTTCCTCCTGGAACGCTTCGACCTGGCCGACTGCTACGCGCCCGAGCCCGACCTCGAGGACGTGCTGCGCCAGATCTACGGGCAGCGACGTGACGCGGCCCTCCGTGAGGTGGACGCCGCGTGAAGCCACCCACGACGCGCGCGGTGCGGGCCTACCTCCCGTTCGCGACAGGAGGGCTGCAGTCACTTCTGCAGTACCGCTCGATGTTCGTGATCACCGGCATGACCGCGGCCGCGGGCGCGGCCGTCACCGTGTTCCTGTGGCGCGCCGTCTACGCGGACACTCCGGCGGACGGTGGGCCGGGCGGCTTCACCCTCACGGGCATCACCACCTACCTCCTGGTCGCGCAGGTGCTCCAGGTACTGCACACCAACCGGGTGGACGACGAGGTCGCCGCCGAGGTCTACCGCGGGGACGTGGCCGTGATGCTGGTGCGGCCGGTCAGCTATCCGCTGGTGCGGTTCTTCGCCAGTCTGCCGGTCGTCGCGGCGAACGCGGTGCTCGTCGCGGTGCCGGTCCTGGTCCTCTTCGCCCTCCTGGTACCTCTCACGGTGCCGCGTCCCGGTGACGTGGCCCTGTTCGCGCTGTCCACCGTGTTCTCGGTGCTCATCGCGTTCTGCGTCAACCTGCTCACCGGCATGACCGGCTTCGTCACCACGAACACCTGGGGCGTCCGCATGGTCAAGCAGAGTGTGGTCGCCTTCTTCGCCGGGCAGTTGGTGCCGATCGCGCTGATGCCGCAGCCACTGGCGGCTCTCGCCCGTTGGCTGCCGTTCCGGGGCATGGTCGACGGCCCGCTGACGCTGCTCCTGGGCCGCTACGACGGCGCCGCCGGGGCACTGCAGGTCCTGGTGCAGCAGGTGGGCTGGGTCCTGGGGCTCGGGGCCGTGTGTGCCGTGCTGTGGCGGGCGGCACTCGGCCGGCTGGAGGTGCTCGGCGGATGAGCGCACGGAGCACGGCGGCGCGGTACGCGCGTCTGTCCTGGTTTCTGGGCGGTGTCGGTCTGCACCGGCTCACCGCCTACCGGTTGGACTTCCTGCTCGGTGCCGGCGCGTTCCTGGTCCGGGTCGGGGTGCAGACGGCCGTGGTCGGCCTGGTGTTCCGGCAGGTGCCGGTGGTGGGCGGCTGGTCGTACCACGAGGTGGTGTTCCTGCTGGGCTTCTCCCTGCTGCCGCGGGGCCTCGACCATCTCTTCACCGACCAGCTGTGGGAGCTGAGCCGCAAGCTGGTGCAGCGCGGTGAGTTCTACCGGCACCTGGTGCGGCCGGTCAGCCCGCTGTTCTCACTGCTTTCCGAGCGGTTCCTGCACCCGGACGGGTTTGGCGAACTGATCGTCGGCGCGGCCCTCGTGGGCTGGTCCGGATCTCATCTCGACCTGGACCTGACCGCCACCCAGTGGGCACTGGCCCCGCTGTTCGTCCTGTGCGGGGCGCTGATCCACTCGGCGGTGAAGCTCCTGTTCGCCTCGCTGTCCTTCTGGACGGTCACCAGCCTGCCCGCCATGTACGCGGCCAACCAGGTCTCCGAGTTCACCTCCTACCCGCTGGACATCTACCACCCGACCCTGCGGGCCCTGCTGACCTGGGTGCTGCCCTTCGCCTTCACCTCGTACGTGCCCTGCACCTATCTGCTGACCGGCGACACCGGGCTGGTGGTGTGGCTGCCGGTGGTGACGGCGGGAGCGGTCGCGCTCGCACTCGCGGTGTGGCGGCGAGGTCTGACCATCCACGACACGACCGGGAGTTGAGAGCACATGCACGGTGCCGAAGCGGATGCGGGCCTGGACGGGCTGCTGCGCGCCGCCCCCTGGATGCCCGAGGACGCGCGCGCCGCCGAGCGTTTCGAGCGGATCGATCACGCGGTACTCGGCGGGGCGGCGTTGCTCCTGATCGTGGCGGCCGTCGGCGGTCCCGCGTCAGGTCGCCGGTTCTTCGTACCGGTGCGCGGAACCGACGGCGGCGGCTTCGAAGCGGCGCACGGCAGCGAGGCATTCGACGTCGCCGCGGTGACCCGCACGCTGACCGGCGGAAAGCTGCCCACGGCGCGAGGCGGGTCCGTCGAGTTCCGGGGACCCGGGCGCGGTCCGATCGGGGTGCGGCGCCTGCCGTTCGAGCAGGGCTGGTCCTCCAACGCGCTGTCGCTGGTGGACGTGTCGGGCACGGCCTGCATCCACAAGACGTACCGCCGTCTGGACGAGACCATCCACGAGCCGGAGCTGCTGCGCCGCATGAACGGCACCGGCCGCACCCCTCAGTGGGTGGGCGACTACACGTACGTGGCGCCGGACGGCACGTCCCGCAGTCCGCTCGGCGTGATCTACCAGTACGTCCAGGGCGAGGGCATCGACGTCCCGCTGCGCGGGAACCTCCGCTCGATGTGGCCGCGGCTCTCGGGCACCACGTCCGTCGAGGAGGTCGTCCGCTCCCACCTGGGACCGCTGGAAGAACGGTTGCGCCGGGCCTGCGAGTTCCTGGGCGACTTCCACCGGGACCTGGCACACCGGCTGGGCGGCGCCGCCGAGTATCCCGTGCGCGAGGCCCTGGACGACGCGGTGGACCGCGCCGACCGTCTCGCCCGGCACGGCACCGGACTGGCACTGCCGAAGTCCGCGCACGAGGCCGCCTTCGACGCCCTGCGCACAGAACTCGCCGCGCTGGCGGCGGAGTTCGAGGACGGGAACATTCCCGCGTCCGGACCCTGTCACGGTGACCTGCACCTCTCCCATCTGCTGTGCGCGGCCGACGGCGACAGGGGGGCCGGAACCGGCTGGCGCATGACGGTGCTCGACCTGTCCACGCCGGCGCTCGGCCCCGACGACCCGGACTGGCCCCGGCAGTCGCCCCTGCAGGACCTGGTCGCTCTCGAGCGCGCTCTGGAGTACTTCGCGGCCGACGAGGCGGCGTTCGAGGCCGCGCGGCGACTCGGCGTGGACTCGCTGGAGACGATGCTCGGCTCTCTGGACGGCGCTCCGCACTGGCCCGAAGCCCGGCGGGCGGTGCTGCGGCAGGTGTTCGCGGCGGCCGACGCGTGGCGGCGGCACGTGACGCGGCTGCTGCTGGGTTCCGCCTCCGACCACCCGCTGCGCCGCCTGCTGTACGTCCGCAGGCTGCTGCACGAGCTCACCTACAACCAGGCCCATGCCCGCCCCTACCACGCGGCGATCGACCTGCGTCACGCTCGCGCGCTCGCGCCGGCCGCCGCGTTCGCGAGGAAGTGACCGAGCTATGGAACCGCGTATGCACATCATCGAGACGTACTTCGAATGCTGCGGCTTCGACCACACCTTCATCCAGGGCGGCACGTCCGTCTATCTGTGGAATCTGTCGAAGAAGTTCGCCCAGAGCGGCCACCGGGTCTCCATCGTGACCCCGGCCCACGGGCGCCTCGACGACCTGCGCACCCGTTACGAGGTCGAGGACCTGCCGTACGAGGACGCGTACACGCTGCCCGTCCCGCTCGACCCGGAGGTGTGGCGGGACTTCCCCGCCGAGGCCGCGCTGGCGCTCACCACCACCGCGCACCGCATCCGCCTGGACGGCGTCGACCTGTACTTCCTCGCCAACGACTGGCTGAACCGGCTGCCGGACACCTTCTACCCGCCGTACCAGAGCAAGGGCAGCGACCTGGTCTTCTTCAAGCCCCTGGTCTTCCAGGTGGACGCGGTGCGGTTCCTGCGTACCTGGTTCGGTGACGAGAAGGCGCTCGTCCACGCGCACGAGCCCTACTACCACTATCTGCTGCCCGCGGCGCTGCGCGACGACCCTTCGAAACTGGTCGTGAGCAACGTGCAGAGCAACATGCCCATCGCGAAGAAGGTGTACGAACCCGAGGTGCGGCGGTTGCTCGAACTGCTGGGTGCTCCGCTTCCGGCGCGTGCTCCCGAACCGCCCGTCGCCGCGCCCGCGGCCATGGTCCAGTACCAGCAACTCACCCATCTGCACTACGAGTACGGGCCGGACAACCTCGCCGTCTACGAGCTGACCGCCGACCACTCCGATCTGATCGACTTTCTCTCGCCGGGCCAGCTGGACTTCTACGCCGGTTTCCGTGACACCCCGTTCGAGGATCTCTTCGGACGGCTGCCGATCGCCGACGTGGTGCGTCGCAACGCGCACAAGATGTTCGTCGGCGGCTGCGCCGTCTCGGACCAGTGGCTGGCCTGGGACCCCGCCGGAGTCGACCGCACCGAGGTGCTCGAAGGGCTGGGCCTGGACCCGGACCTGCCGGCCTTCTTCCACAACGCCCGCTACGCCGTCCACCACAAGGGTCAGCTGGAGCTGGTCCGCGCCGTCGACCGGGTGCTGAGCGAGGGACTCGCGGCCAGCTTCGTCATCCGCTGCATCTCCGGCAGCGGCATCGACGACCCGTTCTTCCACGAGGTCGCCGCCCGGCACAAGGGGAGGCTGCACCTGGAGTGGGAACGGGTCCCGGAGCGGCAGGTGTTCGGGTACGCGGCCGCCTCCGACTTCTGCCTGTTCCCCTCCAAGTTCGAGATGGACACGTTCCTCATCGCACAGGGCGAGGCCATGGCCGTCGGCTCGGTGCCGATCGCCACGGACCAGCGGGGCATGGCGCACTTCGGACACGCGGACCCTCCGGACTCCGCCACCGGCTTCGCCGTGAACCGTTCGTTCGCCGAGGACGACGAGTTGCTGGTCGCCGCTCTCGCCGCCCGCATCCGTCAGGCGGCCGCCCTGTGGCGGGAGGAACCCGAGCGGTACCGGGAACTGGCCCGGCGGGCGTCCGCCGTCGCCCGAGTGTTCACCTGGGCCCACTGCGCCGATCTGCACCTGACGGAGTTCGCCCGGCTGTGGCAGGGCGAACCCCCTCGGCTCGATCCCGAGCTCGCCCTGCGGCACGGCTGGTTCGACCTGGTGGAGGACGCGGCACGCACTGCGGAGGCGGCCCTTGCCCGCGGTGATGTGGACGCCTACGAGCGCCGTGCGCCACTGGACGACGCCGCGGTCCGGCAGTTGTTCGACGCGGCCTGGGCACGCGCCGACTTCACCGCGTGCGAGCGCGCCGCGGTGCGCGGCCGGCCGGGCGTGATCGGCGCCGACGACCTGACTCGGCTGCGCACGCGCGCCCGCCTCACGCCGGACGGCTCCCTGCTCTACCGGCTCCCGCAGGCGGTCCGGGTCGAGGTCGTGTCGCCGGCCTCCGACAGCGGCCCGCGGGCGCGGCCCGGCGTACGCGCTCTGGAACGCACGGCCCCGGGCACGTTCACGGGTCCGGCACCCGGGCCGGGCGCGCTGCTGCTGCTCACCCTGGACTCCGGTCGCGTGGTCTGGGACGAGGTGCGCCGTGGCTGACCGTACCGGGGTACGCGCCGTCCTCCTCGCCGGTGGGGAGGGCCGGCGCATGGGGCCGCTCGGCACCGGCCGCCTCAAGCCGCTGATCCCCTACGGCGGCGCCTGCCGGCTCATCGACTTCAGCCTCGCCAACGCGCACCGGTCCGGGCTGGGCGAGGTGTTGCTGCTGTCGCAGTTCGAGGAGCGGCAGCTCATGGACGACCTGCACCAGGTGTGGAACGCCCGGCCCGGCCTGCGGGTGCACTTCGGGCCGTACGACTCCGCCTACCGGGACGCGCCCGCCGGCCTCCTTCCACGCCGCCTCCCGCCCCGCTCCGGGGCACCGGAGCGGGGCACGGCCGATGCTCTGATCCGCAAGGCGCCCTACATCTTCGGCCCGGGCACGGAACAGGTGCTCGTGCTGCACGCCGATCACGTCTACCGCTTCGACTACGGCCCTCTCATCGCCTCGCACAGGGCGTCGGGAGCCGCCCTGACCATCGCCTACCAGCGCATCGAGCGACGTTGGGTGCATCTGTTCGGGATGGTCGACTTCGACGCGGACAACCGCCTCACACAGTTCGTCGAGAAGCCCGAGCAGCCCACCTCCGACCTGGTGTTCGCGGCGTTCTGCGTCTTCGACGCCGAGGTGCTCCACCGCCACCTCGAACAGCTCGAGGGCACCGACTGGCAGCACGACATCAGCCGCGACGTCATCCCGGCCATGCTCGCCGCCGGCGAGGACATCCGCGGCTACGAAGTGCACGGGCACTGGGCGGACATCGGCACCGTCGAGCGGTACCACCGGGCGCACCTGGCCCTCGCGGACCATCCGCGCGCCGGTCTCCCGGCGGACCGGATGCCGTGCACCGTGCGCCCCGACGTGCGGCGCGCCTGGATCTCCGACTCCCCCGGCGTTCGTTCGTCCTGGGTGCCCCAGGATCTGGTCAACGAGGGGCAGGTGGAACGCAGTGTGATCTTCCCCGCGGTCCGGATCGGTGCGGGCGCCAGGGTGCGTCGCAGTGTCGTCCTTCCGGGTGCCGCTGTGCCCGCGGGCGCCGACATCGATGCGTCGGTCGTTCTGGAGAACGGGACGATCCAGCCCATAGCGCGGACAGAAGGAGTACTGACGTGACCGTTTCCTCGAGCATGTACGACATCCTGGTGGCGGGCGGGGCCGGTGTGGACACCATCGTCCGGGTGCCCGAACTCAGGGTGCCGCCCGGCGACTCCGTGTTCGTACCACCGGTGCGTGACTACGTGGCTCACACCGGCAACGGCGTCGCCCGCGGCACGCACGCCCTGGGGCTCACCACCAAGTTCATCGACTTCCTCGGCGCCGACGCACAAGGCCACCAGATCCTCGCCGCGTACGCCACGTCCGGGCTCGACTTCAGTCACGTCGTCTCGCCGCACGGCACTCCGCGCGGGGTCAATCTCGTCGACGCGCAGGGGCGGCGCTTCTCCTTCTACGACGGCCGCCATCCGGCCGACCTGCGGCTGCCCCGCGCCTTCTACCTGCCCTTCCTGGAGCGGGCCCGGCACGTGCACCTGTCCATCACGGGCGTCACGCTGGACATGTATGCCGACATCCACCGCCTCGGCGTCCCCTGCTCCACGGACCTGCACGACTGGGACGGTGCCAACCCGCACCACCTGGCCTACGCCGTCGCCTCCGACTACGTCTTCATGAGCGCCGCGGCGGTCCACGAGCGTCTCGACGAGGTACTGCGTTCCATCCTGGACCGGGGCCGCGCGCGCCTCGTCGTCGCCACCGACGGGGCAGCCGGCTGCCACGTCCTCGAACGCGGCGACACGAGCGTGCGGCGCTACCCCGCCGTACGACCGGAGCGTCCCGTCGTGGACAGCAACGGCGCCGGGGACGCGTTCGTGAGCGCGTTCCTGTACGCACTCGCGCAGGGAAGGCCGGTGGCCGACTGCGTGCTCGCCGGATCGGTGTCCGGAGCGTTCGCATGCACGAGCGCGGGCACGCACACCGAGTTCATCGACCGGGACGGGCTGCGGGCGGGCTGTGCGCGCGCCGGGGCCGACGGCTGACGACGGGAACGCACGACGTGCACATCATCACCTTCTCCTTCGAATGCGGCGGCTTCGACCCACGCCTGATGCGCGGCGGACTGTCTCCACTGGTGTGGCAGCTCTCCCGCCGTTACGCCGCGCAAGGCCACCGCGTCTCGCTGGTCACGCCGGGACACGGGCACGTGGACCGGCTGCGGGCCGCCCACGGCATCGAGGACCTGCCGCACCTCACCCGCACCCGCACGGTGCCTCTGGCGCTGGATCCCGAGGTCTGGGCCTCATGGCCGGCCGACCTGGACGTGGACGTGACGACCACGGTGCACCGGCTGCGTCTGGACGGCGTGGACGTGTACTTCCTGTCCAATGCGTATCTCGACCTGCTGCCCGACCGGCTGTATCCGCCACCGGGCGTCGAGGGCAGGGACCTCTCCCACTTCAAGCCGCTGGTGTTCCAGGCCGAGGGACTGCGGTTCGTCCAGGAGTACCTGCGGTCGGAGGACGAACCCGCCGTGGTGCACGCCTTCGAACCCGCCTATCACTACCTCTTGCCCCCGGTTCTCGCCCCCGATCCATTCCTCCACACGGTCAGCACCGTCGCCGCGAATGCCCCGATCGGGCAGAAGGTGTACCGGCCCCAGGTGACGCGGATGCTGAAGCTGTTCGGCGTGGCCGACGTGGACCTGGACGCGCTGGACGGCCCGCCGCCCGAGGAGCGCTCGACGCGGGCGGTACTCTCGCGCGCCCTGGCCGGGACCCGGATGCACGTCGAGTACGGCCCCGACCACGTCGGCCTGTTCCCGTTGATAGCCGCCCACGCTGATCTGGTCGACTTCGTGTCGCCGGGACAGCGCGCGTACTACAGCACATTCCGGGACACGCCCGTGCAGGCGCTCTTCGAGACGCTGCCGGTGGCCCGGACGCTGCGGCAGCGCGCCGACCGCGTCATCACCGGTGGCTGCGCCGTCACGGACTCCTGGCTGGCGCGCGACACGGCCTCGGTCGACCGGCACCAGGTGCTGCGCCGTCTGGGTATCGATCCGGCACTTCCGGTCTTTTACCACGCGGCGCGCTACGCGGTGCACCACAAGGGCCAGTTGGAACTGATGCGGGCTATCGAGGAACTGCTGGACGACGGAGTGGAGGCCGGGTTCCTGCTCCGCTGCTCCACGGGAGACGGCGCCGCGGCGAACGCGTACTTCCAGTCCGTGGCCGACCGCCACCCCGACCGGCTCCGGCTCGCGTGGGATCTCGCGGACGAGGACACCCTCTTCGAGGAGGCGGCGTGCGCCGACTTCTGCGTCTACCCGTCCAAGTTCGAATTGGACGGCTTCCTCATCGCACAGGCCGAGGCGATGGCCTGCGGGGCCGTGCCGATCGCCACCGACCAGCACGTCACCCGGCACTTCCGGCACGCTCTGCCGAGCGGACATCCCGAGGCGACGGGCTTCTCGGTGCCCGGCTCGTTCCACGACGACGACCCGGCGCTCGCCCGCGGCCTGGCCGCGCGGATCCGCACGGCGGTCGGTGTCTTCGCCGCGCACGTCGACGGTTCCGACCCCACCTATGCCCGACTGTCCGCCAACTCGCGCGCCCTGGCCCGGAGGTTCACCTGGGAACGCGCCGCGCGCACCCGGCTGGACGCCTTCGAGGGGCTTCTCCATGGCCGGGTCCGGCCGTTCCCCGTGCGCGAGGCGATCGCGTACGGCTGGTTCGACGACCTGCCCGCGAGCGCCTGGGACCAGCACCCCGAGGAGATCCGGGAGGCGGCGCTCACCCGCGGGGACCTCGGCGCGTGGGAGCGCGCGGGCGGGGCGGTGGACGCGCAGGCGTGTGAACGGCTCTTCGAGGCCGCGTGGCGGGAGGCCGAGTTCACCACCGCGCTGCACAACGCCGTGGTGGCCGGACGCTCCGACCTGACCGCCCGGGTTCACGGCCGGGGCACCGTTCGACGTACGGCGAACGGCCGGTGGGAGGTGACGTACCGGCACGAGCACGTGGCTCGGGTGGAGGCCGTGCTGGAAGGTCGGAGGGGCGCTCGCACCGGACCGGACGCCGTCTCGGGCGGCTCCCGGCCGGCCGCGGGCGAGACCGCCGCGGAGGCCCTCGCGTCCGACGAGCCGGTGCCCCCCGGCACCGGCGCCGTGTTCCACGCCCTGTCTCCGCAGGGCGGTCGGCCCGGTTCCTTCCGGGCCGTACTCGACGCCGCTCCGGCGGGGCGCGACCTGTCCGTCATGCTCACGCTGGCCTCCGGTCACGTCCGCTGGGACACCCTGCCGCTGCGCCGGCCACCGTTCCGGCTGGTCGCAACCGATCTAGACGGGACCCTGTTGCGTGACGACCTGACCGTCTCTCCACGAACCCGTGCCGCCCTCGCGGCGGTGACCGACGCGGGAGCGCACCACCTCGTGGCCACCGGACGCCCGGCCTCGGCCTGCGCGCACATCCTCGACGCCCTCGGATACCGCGGTCTGGCCGTCTGCGGACAGGGCGCCCAGCTGTACGACGCCGGCTCGCGACGGCTGCTGTCCTCGGCCTCCCTCGGCCGTACGCTCGCACGCCGCGTCGTGGCGGGCGTGGAGGAGAGGCTCGGTCCCGTCGAGCTGGGCGTCGTCACGGCGCCGCCGGACAGCCGGTTCAAGGTGACCGAAGGCTTCGGGCAACGTGTGCGCCACGGCTGGGACGTGACCACCGACCGGGATCTGTTGTGGGACAGTCCCGTCGACAAGCTGATCCTGCACCATCCCGAGGTCGACGAGGACCGGCTGGCCGCGCTCACCCAGAGTCTGTTCGACGACGAGGTGACGGTCGTCCACTCCGTGAAGGGCATGGTGGAGGTGCTGCCGCCGGGTACGACCAAGGCCGCCGGGGTCGAACGCGCCGCCCGGCTGCTGGGCTGCGCCGCGAGCGACACCATCGCCTTCGGCGACATGCCCAACGACGTCCCCCTGCTCACCTGGGCGGCGCACGGCGTCGCCGTGGCCAACGCCCACCCGGCCCTGCTCACCGCCGCCGACGAGATCGCACCGCCCAACGAAGAGGACGGGGTTGCGGTGGTCCTGGAGCGGCTCTTCACCCCCGGGGCGCAGAACCGCCGCACCCCCTCCGAACGTCACGCATGACCGCCCAGAAAGGGCACTTGACCATGGCCGACGCCCTTGTCCGCCTTGCCCGCGCCCACGGCGTGGCGACCTCCTACACCACCGACCGCGGTGTCCGCGTCGACGTCGCGCCCGACACCCTGGTCGCCGTTCTCGCCGCCTGCGGGGTGGACGCCGCCACCCCCGCGGCGGCGCGGGACGCCCTGGCCCGGCACGAATTTCGCTCCCGTACCCGCCTTTTGCCCCCGTGCGTCGTACTCCGGCAGCCCGAGACCGTACGGCTGGAGGCGCTCGGCCTGCCGCGTGACACCGAGGGCCACGTGGAACTGGAGAACGGTGCGGGAAGGGCCGCACTCGACGATCCGCTGCCCGCCGGACTGCACACCGTGCACGTCCAGGGCCCGACCGGTGTCGGCGACTGCGCCCTGCTGGTGGCCCCGGCACGGCTCGCGGTCCCCGAGGGCCGACACTGGGGCTTCCTCGTCCAGCTGTACTCCGTGCTGTCGCGACGCTCCTGGGGCATGGGCGACCTGGGAGACCTGGCGGACCTCGCCGCATGGTCGGGGCGCGCGCTGGGTGCCGGATTCCTCCAGTTGGGTCCCCTGCACGCCGCCGAGCCGGGACCGCTGACCGACCCGTCGCCCTACCGGCCCAGCTCACGCCGCTTCCCCGATCCCCTGCACCTGCGGGTGGAGGCGATACCCGAGTACGCGTATCTGGACCCGGCCGAGCGTCGCGACGTCGACGCCTGCGTGGCACAGGCGCGCGCCCTCAACGACAGGGTGCTGCGGGGACAGTCCCTGATCGACCGGGAGACTGTACGCGCCCTCAAGCTGCGTGCCCTGCGCGGCATCCACGGGGCGGCGCCGCTCAGTCCCGGCCGCGCCGCTTCCTTCGCCTCTTTCGTCCAGCGCGAAGGTGATGAACTCACCGACTTCGCCACCTGGTGCGCCCTCGCGGAGGTACACGCCGGCGACTGGCACACGTGGCCCGCCGACCTGCGCGATCCACGCTCGGCAGCAGTCGCCCGAGCCCGCACCGAACTCGCCGACGACATCGGCTTCCACCAGTGGCTCGCCTGGCTCACCGACGAGCAGCTCGCCGACGCCCAGCACCAGGCCCGCACCGCGGGCATGCCGATCGGGCTCGTGCACGATCTCGCTGTCGGCGTCTCGCCCCACGGCGCGGACGCCTGGGCGTACCAACGCTTTCTCGCCGCCGGCATGAGCGTGGGCGCGCCACCGGACGACTTCAACCCGCACGGCCAGAACTGGGGACAACCCCCCTGGCGGCCCGACGCGCTGGCGGCCGCGGCCTACCGCCCGCTGGCGGGTCTGCTGCGCGCCGGGCTCCGGCACGCCGGCGCGCTCCGTGTCGACCACGTCATGGGCCTGTTCCGGCTGTGGTGGATCCCCGACGGCTGCGCGCCGGACGCCGGCACCTATGTCCGCTACGACTCCGACGCACTGCTCGCCACACTGATGCTGGAGGCCCACCGGGCCGGCGCCGCCGTCATCGGGGAGGACCTCGGCACGGTGGAGGCCGGCGTCCGGGAGCACCTGGCGGACCTCGGCGTGCTGGGCACCTCCGTGCAGCGCTTCGAGTACGTCGGCGGGTCGGAGGGCCGGCATGGACCGCTTCCGCCCGACCAGTGGCGTCAGGAGTGCCTGGCCACACTCACCACCCACGATCTGCCGACCACCTCCGCGTGGCTGAGCGGCGAGCATGTGGAACTGCGCGCCGGGCTCGGCCTGCTGACCCGCCCCGAGACGGAGGAGAAGGCCGAGGCCGCCGCCGAATGCGATGGCTGGCTCGCGGAGCTGACCCGGCTCGGCCTGCTGCCGGACGGCGCCGATTCCGAGGACCGGGATGCCGCCCTCGTCGCACTGCACGCCTTTCTGCTGCGTACCCCGGCGCGGCTCCTCGGTGTGTGGCTGCCGGACGCAACAGGGGACCTGATGCCGCAGAACCTGCCGGGGACGTCGGCCGCGGTGCACCCCAACTGGAGGCTTCCCGTGGCCGACGCCACCGGGTGCCCGGTCCCGCTGGAGGATCTGCCGGACCACCCGCTGCTCCGGAGAGTCACCGAGTTGTTCACGCCTTCCCACCGTTCACGAGTCCACTGAGCAAGGAGAGAGATGTCAGGCCAGGTTCTTGCCCCGGTCGAGCCGGGCGTGCGCGAGGACGCCACCGGCTTCGACCTGCTGGCGCCCGAGGGCACCGCCTACCGCGTGGACCTCACCACAGGGGTGTTCGACCAGGAGAATCCGCTCCTCGCACGCGCACTCATGGGCCGCAGGGTCGTCGCATTCGTCAGCCCCACGATCGAGGGACTGCACGGTGACCGGCTGCGCGCCTATCTCAACGCCCATGTCGATCCGGGGGACTGGAGTGTCCACACGCTGCGGACCGGCGAGCAGCACAAGACGCTCGCCGCCGCGGAGGACGTCTGCGCCACCGCCAAGGCCGCCGGACTCGACCGTCATGGGGTGATGCTGGCGGTGGGCGGCGGAATAGTCGCAGACGTCGTCGGCTTCGCCGCGTCCATGTACGCGCGCGGTGTCCGCTACGTCAAGGTCAACACGACGCTGGTGGGGCAGGTGGACGTCGGTGTCGGTGTGAAGACCGGTGTCAACGCCCTGCGCACGAAGAACATGCTGGGTGCCTACCACCCGGCTCACGCCTCCATCAATGATCCCGCGTTCCTCACCACGCTGCCCCCGCGTGAGATCCGCTGCGGACTCGCGGAGATCGTGAAGATGGCGGTGATCCTGGACGAGGAGCTGCTGCGGACCCTTGAGGATCACCCGGACGTCTTCCTCGGCCGGCCGTCCGCCGACGGCCGGCTGGAGGAGTATGTGCTGCGGACGTCGATGCGCCTGATGATGGAGGAGCTCTGCCCGAATCTCCGCGAGCACGAGCTGGCGCGCCTCGTCGACTTCGGGCACACCTTCAGTCCGGTGATCGAGACGGCCGGCAACCACCGCCTCGAGCACGGGGAGGCGGTCGCCGTCGACATGGCCCTCTCGGCACACATCGCACGGCTGCTCGGGCTGGCGGACGCGGACACGTGCGAGCGGATCGTGCGCCTGCTGCGGCGCATCGGGCTTCCGGTCTTCGACACCCTCACCTGCACACCCGAACTGATGAACCATGCGTTGCGGGCATCCTGGGAGCGACGCGGGCGCAAGCTGCACCTGGTCGTGCCGACGGCACCGGGCAAGGCGACGTTTGTCGAAGAGCTGGGGGACGTCCCCGAGTCGTTGCTGCGCACGGCTCTGTCAGCGCTGGCGCGGGATACGGAGGGGCACCATGTCTGAGGCCGTGGACGGCGGGGCGGTGCGCAATCTGCGCGAACTGTTCGCGCCCAAGGAACACGACCACGGTGGCCTCGGCACCATCCTGGCGCACCGGGTCTACGCCCGTCGGAGCGGGCGGCGCGGGGCCGAGTTCGTCGATCTGGCCGTACTGCCGCCCGGCACCTCGATCGGCCGGCACCGGCACGGCGCCGACCGGGAGACGTATGTCGTACTCGACGGCAGCGGGTTGATGTTCCGGGACGGCGAGCACTTCCGGGTCGGCGCGGGCGATGTGATCGCCAATCGCCCGTTCGGCGAGCACGGCCTCGTCAACGACGGCCCGGGGGATCTGCGACTGCTCGTGTTCGAGGAGCCGGAGGCCGCGCGGCCGCGCACCTCCCCCGCCGCGTCCGGGGAGGCGACGGCGTGAACGTCATCGACACCGAGGCTCCTTTCGTCGTGGTGGACGTGGGCGGCACCACCCTGCGCATCGCGGACTACGATCCGATGACCGGCGCCCTGTCCGGTACACGCCGCACGCCCGTCGATGGCATGGCCCGCGACCCGAACGCTCCCGTGCCCGTGCTGCAGGAACGCGTCGTCGAACAGTTGGCCCGAGAGATCGGTGCCCGAACCGCGCGGGACGGCGGCCGTTGCGCACCGCGCACCGTCGGCGTGGCCTTCGCCGGGCCGGTCACCGCCGACGGCCTCGTCCTGGCCGCCCCCACGGTCTGGGGCGGACGGAGCGAGCCACTGCCCCTCGGTGCCCTGCTCACGGCGCGCGTCGGCGCCCCGGTCGTCGTCGTCAATGATCTGACGGCTGCCACCTGGCGCTACGCCGCCACCGAGAGCCGGCCCTTCTGCCTCATCACGGTCAGCTCCGGCATCGGGAACAAGGTCTTCCGCAACGGCGAGGTCCTGCTGGACCCGGGCGGCCACGGCGGGGAGTTGGGGCACTGGACCTACGACGCCTCCCCTGACGCCCTGCCGTGCGACTGCGGGGGCCGCGGCCACCTGGGGGCGATCGCCTCCGGCCGCGGTGTGCTCGCCGCCGCGCGACGGGCCGCGGTGACCGACCGGGGGGCGTTCGCCGCCTCCCGGCTGTCGGCTCTCGCCCACGGCCGTCCCGAGGCGATCGACAACCGTGCCATCGCCTCGGCGGTTCGGGCGGGCGACGCCTTCGCGACTGCCGTCCTGCGCACCACCGTCACTCCCCTCGCCCAGGCGATCGGGTCCGTCTTCACTTCGATCGGCATCTGCCGCTACCTCTTGATGGGCGGCTTCGCGCTGGCCGTCGGTGAGCCCTACCGCAGGCTGCTGGTGGCCGAGTTGACCCGGCTCGGCTGTTTCGGTCTGGACGCGGACGCCATCGACGCGATGGTGGCGCTCGGTGCCGCCGATGACGATCACGGCCTGCTGGGCGTCGGCCGCCTGCTCGGCGCGCGCCTGCCCGCCGGGGCCGGGCAGGTGGTCGGATGAGCACCGTCCTGGTGATAGGCAGCGGCTTCGTCGGCACCGGCATCGCCCGGCATCTCGCAGCCCACGGGCACACCGTCACCCTGGCGTCGCGCGGCCGGCCCTCAACGTCGCCCACGACGTACGGGGCACGCTGGGCGGCGCTGGACGCCACCGTCCCCGAGGCGTGCGACAGGCTTCTGACCCGACTGCGTCCCGACGGCGTGGTCCTGGTGCACGGCCCGTCCGACGTGACCTGGTGCGAGGAGCATCCGGGTGAGGCCGAGCAGGCTCACGCAGCGGTAGCGGGCAACGTGGCATCCCTGGCCCCGGGGGCCCGTGTCGTGCTCATCTCCACGGACAACGTCTTCGACGGCTCCTTGCCGCACAACACCGAGTCCACGCCGGTACGGCCCGCGAACGCATACGGCCGCGCCAAGCTCCGTGCCGAGCAGATCCTGCTGGCCACGGCGGCCGACGCCGTGGTGCTGCGCGTGAGCCTCGTCTACGGCCACGAGCCGGCGGGCGCGGGGAAGTGGCTGAACTTCTTCGCGTCCTGCGCTCATCAACTGTTGCTGGGTGAAGCGGTGCACGCGCCCGACGACCATTGGACGACCCCGGTGACCGTCTCCGACGTGGCCCGGGTCACCGCCTCCGTGCTCTTCGCCCCTGCCCCGCTGCCCGAGGTCCTCCACCTCGGCGGTCCGGACCGGGTCACCCGGGCCGAGTGGGCGCTGACGATCGCCGACCTGCTGGGCGCGCCGCGGAGGTTGGTGGTCCCGGTCCCGAAGGCCGCGACGCGGTACGCCTCCCGGCCCGAGAACGCGTGTCTGACAAGCACGTCGCTGCCCGGCCTGCTCGGTCTGCCCCCGGTCGACGGTGTCGCCGCCGGGGCGCGAAAGCTCGTCACCGCTTTCACGGGGCGCCACGCGATCAGCCGGACACCTCCGGGGACAGGGCCGGTGTCGACGGAACCGGACCGGGAACGCGGGTGAAGCGGGCACCGGTGAGCTCGAGGGCCGCCGGCCGCCCGTCCTGATCCCGGAGCACCCGCAGTTCCTCTCCCACGTACGCGCCGTCCAGTCCGGTCAGACCGCCCTGAGGAGTGGTACCGAACCGGCTGGCCGGAGCGCGGAAGCGGGAAGGCTTGGTGCGGGTGCTCACCGGTTGCAGCAGCACGCTGCCGTCCGCCTCCATCTGGATGGCGTGCGGACGCGGGCCCTGGTACCAGTAGCCCGTGAGGTCCAGAAGGTGGGGCGGCAGGTTTTGCGGCGCCCACTCGTCGGGCAGGGGCAGCGTCTGCTCACCCACGATGTCGAGCAGTTCCAGGGCCCGGCTCGGGCTCAGCCCGGTGCTGGCGTTGCCGACGATCACTGCCCCCGTCCGGCGTTCTCGGTCCACCCAGATCGTGGCCAGGAATCCCGGTATGCCGCCGGGGTGTCCGATCAGAGTGCGTCCCTGGTGCCGTACCGCCTGCAGTCCCAGTCCGAATCCGGCGCCGGGCTCGTCCTCGTGGGCGGACAGCCGGGTCGGTTCGGCCATTTCGGCCAGCGTGTCCGGGTGGAGCACCTCGGCGCAGTCGCCCAGGAGGAACTCCGCCCACCTGGCGAGGTCCGCCGGCGTGGACCACAGCGCCCCGGCGGCGGCCATGGCGCGGGCGTCCTGGACCTCTTCGGCCACGAGCGTCGGCGCCCACGGGTGCACGCTCCATCCCGGAGCGGCCTCGGCACCAGGGTCCGTGCCCGTCCCTCTCATGCCCAATGGGGCGAGAACCTCCCTGGCCAGCACGTCTGCCCAGGGCTCCTGCCGAACCCTCTCGATCACCGCGCCCAGAAGGGCGTACCCGACATTCGAGTAGTGGAAGCGCTCCCCCGCCGCGCAGAGAACCCCGGCCCCGCGCCGCAGCGGATCGGCCGGCCCCTGTCCGCTGTACGGCCAGTCACAGCCTGGCGTCATGGTCGTCAACCCCGCGGTGTGACTCAGGAGTTGCTCAAGGGTGCGGTCTCCGATTCCGGTGCCCGGCAGATACCGGTCCAGCGGGTCGTTCGTCCTGAGCTCACCCCGGTCCCGCAACCGCATCACCAGAACGGCTGTGAAGGACTTCGTGAGCGACCCGATCCGGTACTGCGTGTCCAAGGTCGGCGACCCGCCACCCACCCGTCCGCGGACGCCGGTCCAGGCCGTCCGTCCTTCGACCAGGGCACAGCCCGCGACGGACGGGACCCGCCCCAGGGCTTGGGCGCGAGCGAGCCGGCTCAGGAGCAACTTCCCGGTTCCGCCCATCGGTTGGGCCGTGGGATCGGCGGACGGCTGAGGCAACGGAGCCATGGGGGACACTCCCGTCGTAGGTCTCGCACGGACGCCCCGACTTAACCAGCGACCACACGCACACTGCAAGAGATTCCCAAAAGATGCAGCAAGAACTTGCTCTCGACCATCCACCTCGCGCCCACTCCGGACCGTGACGCAATCTCCGACGGGTCTCGACGTGAGGTAGCAACCAGTTGAAGCGGGACAGTCCATCACTCATGGCCGAAAGTTTTTGCAGCAACTTGCGCAAGAGCGGTCACCGGCTCAAGGATTCGTCGCATGTCCCGCATGAAGCGCGTGAAGCGCACCCTCGCCCTCGCCGCCGTGAGCGCGGCCGGCCTGCTGATGACCGTGGCGGCCACCCCGTCCGTCGCGGCACCCGCCCAATCGCCCGCTCCGGCGTGCGTGGAGTACTACCAGAGCTGGCGTTACACGGACGTCGTCAACAACTGTGCCGAGACCGTGGCCGTCACCGTCGAGTACACGAACGGCCAGGACGCTCCGTGCCGCGTCATCGCACCCGGCGCCTGGGCGACCTTCGCCGGCTACGGCACGGACGGCAACTACGCGATCGCGGTGCGAACGTGCGAGCCGTCCGTTGCCGAGGTAGCCCCGTAAGAACTGCTGAAGCAACCATGCGCCTCACGCGGCCGTCGATGACCGAAGCCGCCTCCTCCTCAGCGTTCGCCCTGCCGGCCAGTGCGGGCGCGGGCGTCGCGATGGCGGCTGGTCATCCGGCCAGGTGCTTGCCGAAGAAGTCGGTGAGCTTGGCGACGGCAGCTGTGACGTGTTCGTCCCTGTCGTACAGGTCGATGTGCGTGGCGCCGTCGATGACGAACAGTTCCTTGGGTTCGGCCGCCCGTTCTATCGCTTCCCGGCTGAAGTACGCGGTCTCCGCCTCGGAACCCACGATCATCAGCAAGGGGCGGGGGGCGATGAGCCGGATCATCGCGTAGGAGTCGTACTGGGCCAGTTGGTCGGCGCTGCGCAGGACCCACCCCTGGACCGCTCGAGGGTGGTATCCGCGCGGGGTCCGGTAGAACTCGTAGGTCTCCCGGAACTGCCGGGTGCCAGTCGCCGGCATGTCTTCGGCGTCGTCGGGGATCCACGCCACTGTCTCCGGAGCCTCGCCGCGAGCCTCGGCGGTACGCGCCGCCGCGGCCCGGTCGAGCAGGGCCGTGAGGACCGCGGGGTCCTGGGCGCGGCCCAGCCCTTCACGGATCACGGAGCCCATGTCTCCGGCACTGACCGTGGCGACGGCTTTGACCCGGTGGTCGGTCTGCGCGGCGTAGGGGACGTATCCGCCTGACGCGCAGATGCCCAGTGCACCGATCCGGTCAGGGTCGATGTCGTCACGGGTGGTCAGGTGAGTCACGGCGGACTTGATGTCCTCGGCCCGCTGGAAGGGGTTCTCCAGTCCTCGCGGCTCGCCCTCGCTCTCCCCCTGGTAGGCGGCATCGAAGACGAGCGCGGCAAATCCCTCCCGGGTCAGGCGCTCGGCGTAGACACTCGGGCTCTGCTCCTTCACACCACCCCCCGGGTGGGAGATCACAATGGCCGGCAGGCGGGCGTCGATGCGTTCGTCGGGGGTGAAGAGAATCCCGGCGACGGCGAGATCGTTGCTGGGAAACGTGACGTCGGTCTTCACGGTCTGTGTCTCCTGTCGTGCGGGTGGGTAAGGAAGTGGCCGCGAACGGCTGGGAACGCTCCGTGCAGTCCTCGTCCTCACCGACAGTCGCACGCGGCTCAGGGTCGGGTAAGGGGCTTCTTCTGTCCCAGGACTGTGCTGTCCTGGGACACGCCAGGCCCCCTGTCACGGGGTCGGCGCGCTGTCACACTGGGGCGCATGAGCAGCAGTAACGGCCATGTCAGCGAACTGGGCGCTTTCCTGAAGGCGCGGCGTACGGAGCTGAGCCCGGCCGAAGCGGGACTCCCTGGTTCCGCCGGCAGGCGCAGGGTCAAGGGTCTGCGCCGCGAAGAGGTGGCGTTGCTCGCGTCGATCAGCCCGGACTACTACACGCGCCTCGAACAGGGCCGCCGCCGGGCGTCCGAACCGGTACTGGATGCCCTCGCGCGTGTCCTGCGGCTCGATGACGGTGAGCGCGCCTACCGGCTCGAGTTGTCGGGCCGGGACACAGCGCGGCCGCGTCGGCGCACCTCGCAGAAGGTCCGGCCGCAGCTACGGCGCCTCTTGGACGACCTCTGCACCACGCCTGCCGTCGTCCTGGGCCGGCGTACGGACATCCTCGCCTGGAACGCCATGGCGTCCGCCCTGTTCATCGACTTCGCGCGGATTCCGGAAAGGGACCGCAACTTCGTACGACTGATCTTCCGTGAGCCGGCCGTCAGAGCGCTGTACGCGGACTGGGAGTGGGCGGCACGGATGACCCTGGCACAGCTGCGCATGGAGGCCGTCCGCGATCCCGAGGACCCACGTCTCACCGAACTTGTCGGCGAACTGTCGGTGCAGGATCCCGACTTCCGGCGCTGGTGGGGTACCCACCGGGTCGCGGCCCAGAGATCCGGCACGAAAGTGCTGGACCATCCGGTCGTCGGCCCGCTCACCCTCGACTGGTCCTTCCTCACCTCCACCGACGATCCCGACCAGCAGCTCATCACCCTGACCGCCGAACCCGGCACGACGAGTCACGACCGCCTGCGCACCCTCGCCTCACGGACCTCGGGAGCCCACGACCGGCCGTAGGCAGAAGTGCTCGCCCGGACAGCTCCTCCGCGATGGCGGGGGCCTCATGGCCGTCCGCCAGCAGGGTGAGAACCTGACGCTCTCGTCCCGACAGAGGCGGCATCGCCTCGGGGCCCGCCGCCCGGTGACGCAGCGGCGTGACCGGGGGCGACCTCTCCAGCACGACGACGAGCCCTCCGCGCAGCACGGTTAACGGCATGCGTTCCGGGCGGCTGGTGCCGCTCCCCCTCCCTGGCCGGCGAACCACTGGTCAACGGTATGCCGGAATGCCGCGCGGTCTGGATCAAGTCCGTCTGCACAGGCGACCCTGCGCCGGGAGCCGGACGGCACCTTCCCTCATCCACTGGGACACTGCCGTCCGCGAGATCGCCGCCCGCTGAAGACCGTGCGGCACCTACGGCGGCCAACCGATCTTCTTCTACGGCGGCGGACAGGGCAACCAGCGCGGCGGCGCTACAGCGGCGCCCTGCTGCGCGGCCTTGGCGCCCGCTACCGTTCCAACTCCCTCGCCCGGCAAGGCGGCCTCCAGTGAAGCGTGCGTCGTCGGTCACCTCTGCTACGCGCTCCGGAGGGGTACGAAGGACTGAGCCTCCTCGTCAGTGGGAACTCGGCCTCGGCCAGGACCAGGCCTTGAGAGGGCCGTCGAAGACATCGACGCTCAAACGGAACAGGGCTCGATCAGTTCGCGGCATGGTGAATGATGGACTGGCCGTCGGTGGCGGTGATGTCGATGTCGGACAGGTCCACGTCACCTGCGCCCACCCGGACCGCATCCGCTTCTCGTCCCGTGGCGTGGATGCCGCCGGTGACCCTCAGGGTCCCCACCTCGCCGTCGATCTCGACCGTCGTCAGGTGGTCCCCGCTCGTGGCGATGCGCCCGTCAACCGTGGCCGTACCGATCCGACCACCTTGTTTGACGCTCAGGGCCACCGCGGCCAACTCCACCTGCATTCCCCGCACCAGGCTGAGCGTGGTGATCGGGGCCTGCACGTCGAGGCTGCCGAGGACGCCGAAATTGACGAACCCGATTCCGCTGGGGCCGTGCGAGGTCACCGGTGCGGTCGCCGTCCACGTCTGCACCTGACCCCAGTTGTCCAACACCATGTCGTTCTGCCCGTACGTGGTAACCGGCCCGCAGTTGAGCACTTGGCCGACCACGGCACCCGAGATGACAAACACCCCGCCGCTGATCAGGTCCGTTGTCCCGGCGGGGATCCCGCCGTCGGTGTGGATCTCTCCGGTACGCAGCGTGTTCACCCGCACCGTGCCCCCGTCTGCGACCCCGTCCCAGTCGCCGTGCCCGCCGACGAAGACGCCGCTGCCGCGCACCGGACGCTCGGGGCAGCGTACGGTCACGCTCTCCAGAATGTTGTCCCGCGTCAATCGCACGCCCTTGGCGCCGAACTCCAGAACGCCGCCGCGCAACCGTACTCCTGGTGCAAGCGTCACCATCGGCATCCCGCGAACCACACCGTTGACGGACCCCTCACGCTCACGGGAGCGAACACGACCCTGTCGCCGGTATCTCCCTCCGTGTCGAGCTTGTCGTCGGGCGATACAGCGTTGATACGGGCCCGAGCCGTGCCGGATGCCCCGAGACCACGGTTGGAAGGCACAATGCCTTCGGAACGGGATGTCGTCGCGCGCCGACGGTGTCCGGCCGTGGGTGACAGGGAAGGAAGGGCCGGAGTCGGTGAGTGAAGGTGATGCCCCGGTGCCCGTGGCGATTCTCCTGGTCGAGGACGACGAGGTCATCCGCAGGTCGGTCACGATGGCTCTGGAGCGCTACGGCTACCGTGTCGCCTCCGCCGGTGACGGGCTGACCGGGCTGGAGCTGTTCCGGGAGGGCCGCCACGATCTGCTGCTGCTCGACGTGATGCTGCCCGGGCTCGACGGCATCGGCCTGTGCCGTCGCGTCCGGGAGACCAGCATGGTTCCCATTCTGATGATGTCCGCCCGGGGCGATGCCCTGGACGTGGTCTCCGGCCTGGAGGCGGGCGCCGACGACTACGTGGTCAAGCCCGTCGACACCGCCGTGCTGGTGGCCAGGATCCGCTCGCTGCTGCGGCGGGCCGTCTACTCCCCCGGCGCCGCCCCGCCAGCCGCGAGCCCGGAGGAACCGGCCGGCGATCGAGCCGGGGAGCACAACCTGCTCGTCTTCGGCGACCTGTCCATCGACACCGCGGGCCTCGACGTCTCCGTGGCCGGCCGGCCGGTCGCGCTGGCCCCCACCGAGCTGCGCCTGCTGCTGGAGTTCGCCGCGCATCCCGGCACCGTCCTCGACCGGCAGACCCTGCTGCGCAACGTGTGGGACTACGGCTGGGACGGCGACAGCCGCGTCGTCGACCTGTGCGTGCAGCGGCTGCGCAAGAGAATCGGAGCCGAGCGCATCGAGACCGTGCGCGGGTTCGGCTACAAGCTACGGCGCTGACGTGAACGTCGTGCGTGACCTGCTCAACTGGCGTTCGCTCCGCTGGAAGATCGTTCTCCTCGTCGCTGTGTGCTGCGGCGCCGTCGCGCTGACCGTCGGGAGCCTGGTGCACTCCAGCACCCTGGCCCGGTCGATGAACGACGGCGGCGCCAAGGCCGTCACGGCTCTGGCCCGGGCGCTGGAGGACTACGAGCGGGACGGCGTCCCGCCCACCGCACTCAAGGTGTCGCCCGGGGAGATGCCCGACGAGCTGCTGCGCGAGCTCCGCGACCGGCAGGACTTGAGCGACGGATACGCCACCTGGTACGACGCGGACGGCCCAGGCGACCATCCGTCGATGTGGGCGGCGCGGACGTATCGCGGCGAGCCCGTCGCGCTCGAGGTCGACATGACGTCCGACCTGCTCACGAGGCGCGCTTTGGACCGACACATGTGGAAGTACTCGCTGCTCGCCCTGGCCGCCGTCGTCCCTGTGTCGGCGCTCGCCGCGGAACTGCCGCACCGCAGACTGCGGAGGGTGGCACAGACCACACGCCGGATCGCGGCCGGTGACCTGACGGCCAGGACCGCGGACAACCGTGGCAGCGACGAGATCACCGACATCTCGGCCACGGTCGACTCGATGGCCGACAGCTTGCACCAGAGGCTGCTGAGCGAGCAGCGCTTCACCGCGGACGTCGCCCACGAGCTGCGCACCCCGCTGATGGGCCTGCTCACCGCAAGCGAGCTGCTCCCCGAGGGGGAAGCCACCGATCTCGTTCAGGACCGAGTGCGGGCCTTGCGCACGCTGGTCGAGGACCTGCTCGAGATCTCGCGCCTGGACGCGGGTGCCGAGCAGGCCGAGCGAGAGCGCGTTCCGCTCGCCGAGGCGGTTGCGGACTCGCTGGCCCGTACCGGTCTGGAGACCGGCCTCGCCGCGACCGGTGCCGGGTACGCCGAGACCGACCCGCGCCGACTCGACCGGATCGTCACCAACCTGGTCGTCAACGCCCACCGGCACGGCCGCGGACCGGTCACGGTGACAGTCGCGGGCACCACGGTCACAGTGCGCGACCACGGTCCGGGGTTCCCGCCCGAGCTGCTCGCCGACGGACCGCAGCGCTTCCGTACCGGGACGCCGGAGCGCGGTCGGGGACACGGACTCGGGCTGACCATCGCGCTCGGCCAGGCCCGACTCGTCGGAGCCTCTCTGGCCTTCGACAACGCGCCCGACGGCGGCGCCGTCGCCACCCTCCGCCTGCCGGTCGCCGGCTGACGCGGGTGCCGGGGGACGAGCCCCGTGGCACATCCCTGCCTCGGCACTGATACAGAACCGATGACCGGGTGCGCGGGAGCCGAGACATGGTCACGGCCGCGCGGACATCGGCGCCACCCACAGTGACACCGTGCGTGAACGCCACGCACGGTGACCCCGTGGAGGTACCACCCATGCGCCCGCCGACCGACCCCGCCGAGCACGGCACCCTTCCCGGCGCATCGGAGCGGCCCGATCCCGTGCGGCATCCGCACGGCCTGCCCCGCGGGCTCCCGCGCCGTTCCCGGCTCGTCGCCGCAGGAGCCGCGGCTCTGATCACCGTGGCGGTCCTGGGCACCGTGATCAGCGTCGGCGGCAAAGACGGCGGGCCCGGGACCAGCGGCCCCCTCAGTGGCGGGAAGCACGAACCGGGGGTCACGTCGCTGCCCTGGCCGCGCGAGGGCCAGGCCGCCGTACGGCTCGAAGGATTCGGCGACCGCGGTGACCTCGGCACCCACGGCCCGAACCGTCCCGTGCCGATCGCCAGCGTCACGAAGGTGATGACGGCGTACGTGATCCTCCGCGACCACCCGCTGCGCAGGAGCGAGTCCGGCCCCCGGATCACCGTCGACCGCCAGGCCGCGGACGAGTCCGTCTCCGGCATCGAATCCAGCGTTCCGGTCACGCAGGGACAGCGGCTGAGCCAACGGCGGCTGCTGGAGCTGATACTCGTCCCCTCTGGCAACAACATCGCCAGGCTGCTTGCCCGTTGGGACGCCGGATCACAGGAGGCGTTCGTCGGCAAGATGAACCGGACGGCAGCCGGCCTCGGCATGACCCGGACCACGTACACCGGGGCCAGCGGCTTCGAGCCCACGACGACGAGTACCGCGGCCGACCAGCTGAAGCTGGCCCGGCAGGTCGTGCGCGACGAGGTCTTCCGCTCCGTCGTCGCCCAGTCGCACACCGTCGTCCCCGGCACGTCCCGCACTCTCGACAACACCAACGCCCTGCTGGACACACCGGGCGTGGTCGGGACCAAGACCGGCTCCAGCACTCCGGCGGGAGGCGCGCTGATGTGGGCGGTCACCGTCCCCGATCGCCGCGGACGGCAGCACCTCGCCCTCGGTGTGGTCCTGCACCAACGCGCGGGCACCAGCCCGCAGGAGGGCCTGCGAACAGTCTTCGACTGCAGCCGCGCACTTGTCGAGGCGGTACGGAGCCAGGTGGCCACAGCACCGTCGCCGACGGTCGACGTCGCGTCCGGAAGCCGGTGAGCCGAGCGTGGCCACACTTCCCGCCGCATTCTCCGCCTCCGTCTCTTCATCCGCCTCTGCCATCCTTTCTTCCCCTTCCACCCGTTCCGGCTCCACCGATCACGCAGAACGCGGTTCCACGGCTCCCCAGGGGAAGGACCCCGGCACCCGCCGCCGACGCCGGGGACGGATCATCGCCCTCCTCGCCCTCCTGCACTCGCTCGTGATGCTCGGGCACCGATACATCCCGAACCGGCCGGGTCATCTCGGCAGTCTCGTCGAGACCTTCCTGCCCTGGACCGGCCTGGCGGTGCCGCTGCTCCTCGGGTACGCGGTGATCCGCCGCTCCCCCACCGTCGCCGTGGCGGCACTGCTGCCCGCCGTCGTCTGGTGCGCGCTCTTCAGCGGGACACTCGTCGACAAGCGAGCCGGCGGCGGGAACCTGACGGTCGTGACCCACAACGTCAACGAACACAATTCGGACCCGGCGCACACCGCTCGTGCCCTGGCCGACTCCGGTGCCGACGTGCTCGCCCTCGAAGAACTGGGGGACGACACGCCGGTCTATCGCAGGGTCCTGGCCGCCGAGTACCCGTACCAGTGGGTGAGGGGCACGGTGGGCCTGTGGAGCCGCTATCCCCTCTCCGACGCGCGCACGGTCGACATCGCCCCCTGGCCCCGCGCACTGCGCGCCACCGTCCGCACCCCGCGCGGCCCCGTCGCCGTGTACGTCGCCCACTTGCTGTCCGTGCGGATGAGCACCACGTCGGGTTTCGGGACGAGCGCGCGTGACGACGCCGCCGGCCGTCTCACCGCCGCGCTGCGGGCGGAACCACTCCCCCGGGCCCTTCTCGTGGGCGACCTCAACGGCACCACGGACGACCGCGCCCTGTCCGCCCTCACCTCCGGGATGACCTCCGCACAGGACGCTTCGGGCGCCGGGTTCGGGCTGAGCTGGCCGGCGTCCTTCCCTCTGACGCGGATCGACCACATCCTCGTACGCGGCATGCAGCCGCGCTCGGCTTGGACCCTGCCCGCTACCGGCAGCGATCATCTGCCGGTGGCGGCATCCGTGCGGCTGTCCCCCACCACGGCGCGGCCGGACCAGCCCGGCCGCAGCCAACGCGCAGCACCGTGAGACCGCGCGCGCAGCACTGGGGGTACCCGAGGACAGCAGGGTCTTTCTGTGGGTGCCTACGTTCCAGCTTTCCCAGCGCCGCGGTGCAGTTGTGGCGGAAGAATCGCGGTAGAACGGGACTCGTTCGTCGCCTTCGCCGGTCGGAAGCGGGCGGCGGAGCACGCCACCCGAGTCCGAGGAGTTGCGGCGACAGAGGCGCTGCGTGCCGGATCGTGTTCGTCACCAACTCCCCGAGCGTCAGAATGGCCGGCCCGACAGAGGGGTGGTGTGGGTTCACTCCCCACTCGGCCAGCACGGATTCCAGGGTCTGCCTGGCGAGGCGGACCGCGGCCGGGGTGGTCGGCACGGTCAGCGCATGACGGTAGGGCAAGGATTCGAGCTGCGAGGTCAGGAGCGACGGCGAGGCCGCGTCAGCAGACGCTCCCGTCCTGACTCACGAACCCGGAACGGAGTGTCTAGACGTACACGGTGTAGACGTGGCAGGAGCTGCATCCCTTGATCTGTGCCCTGTCGAACTTGCCGCTGGGGCTGGTGCGCTTCACGCTCGTGTTGCTGTGCGTCCAGCTCCCCCACGCGTCGCCGTGGACGCGCATCCAGACGTGGCCGTCGCAGGAACCGTTGTTGCCCTTGGCCGCGACTGCCTTGGTGGTGCTGAGGCTGATGGCGTAGGTGGTGTCACAGGAACGCGTGAACTGTCCGAAGCCGTCGGTGAAGTAGACGTCGGTGTCCGCGGACGCCGTGCCGGCGGTGAGCATGACGGCTGTGGCCGCGGCTCCCAAGGTGGCGGCGATGCGCTTGCGCATGAGGGTTCCTCCCCGTATTGACCATGTGTGGCTGGTGGTCGGACGACCGCGGCCAACGTAGAGGACCTGCCGCTCAGAGAGTGCCTACAACTTTCCAGGGAAGGCATATGGCAGTGACAAAGCAGCTCCGATCGCGTCCTTCTCGCAGACCCCACTGGTCACACGGCACTGGCACCAGCCAAGGCAGCCCAACGACGAAGGGCCGCGACCACGCGGTCGAAGCGGGCCCTGCGCGAATCGCGATGGTGTGCGTGGCAGCCGCCACGGTGCTGGCCGCGTTGGTGACGGGGTGGCGATGAAGGTGATGAGCGATGTCCCCCGCCCGGCATCGCGCCTCTCCGGGCGCCTCCGCACAACCGGCACGACGCCATGACCGGAGTTCTGGGACATTCACCTGTCGGACATCCGTCCGTCGATGCAGAGTTGCCGCCATGTCGCCCGCGCTCCGCGTGCTCTTGTGATCGTTCGGTGGTGTCCCGTCCACTTCTCGACCGAGGAGAAATTCTTGCGCCCGTTCACTAGACGCCGTTTCGGTGCCGTCGCGGTGGCCGCATCCCTCGCTTTCGCCGCTGGTGCGGCATCCGGCACTCCGGCAGGTGCTGCCGCACCGCCCGTGGTCGTCCCTCGGGCCGAGACCGCCGCGCTGTTCGACGACGACGAGGGCGGTAACGCGAACGCCGACGACCCGGCGATCTGGCGCAACTCCGCCGACCCGGACGCCAGCCTCGTCATCGCCACGGCCAAGGAGGGCGGCCTGCGGGTCTACGACCTCGACGCCCGGCAGGTGCAGTCGGTCCCCGCGCCCGCGGCACCCGGCGCGGACGACGCCCCCGGCCGCTTCAACAACGTCGACCTGGTGCACGACACGGCCCTGGGCTCCGGCACCACGGACCTGGCGGTCGTCAGCGACCGCGGCAGCGACAAGCTGCGCATCTACCGCGTCGACGGCGACCGGCCCGGCGCCCCGCTCACCGACGTCACGGACCCCTCGGCGCCGTGGATCTTCTCCGGCTCGCAGGAGGAGGTCAATGAGGAGAGCACCGCCTACGGCCTGACCACCTACACCGACTCCGCGACCGGCAAGTCCTACGCGCTCGTCAGCCAGAACGCGACCACCCGCATCGCGCTGCTGGAACTGACCACGACGAGCCGGGGCACGGTGTCCTACCGGAAGGTCCGCACCCTGGACCTGCCCGCCGTCTTCACGATGCCCGACGGCACGAAGTGGTCCCCCTGTGGCGATCCCGGCGAGGGCCCGCAGGTCGAGGGTATGGTCGTCGACCAGGAGACGGGCACGCTCTTCGCCGGGCAGGAGGACGTGGGCATCTGGCGCCTGCGGGCCGACCTCAAGGGTGATCCCGTCCTGCAGGACAAGGTCCGTGAGTACGGTGTGCCGGCCACGTACGACGAGGCCTCCGACGAGTGCCTGGCGGCTGACGACCCCGGCTTCGGCGGTGACCGGATGTCGGCGGACGTCGAGGGCCTGACCCTGCTGAAGCAGGACGACGGGGACGGCTACCTGCTCGCCTCCAGCCAGGGCGACGACACCTTCGTCGCCTACGACCGTGAACGCTCCGACGACTACGAGTACGAGGGCGGCTTCCGGGTGGGTGCCGCTTCCGGGTCGCTGGACGGCTCCGAGGAGTGCGACGGCGCGGACGTGCTCGCCGAGCCGCTCGGCCGCAGGTACCCGGACGGCCTGCTCGTCGTCCAGGACGGCCACATGGCCCCGGAGGACGGCGACCGGGAGGCCACCGGCTTCAAGTTCGTCGACCTCGGCGACGTCCTGGAGGCGCTCGACGACTGACAGCCGCCCAAGGAGTGAGCGGCGGGCCGCCCGCACGGACGGCCCGCCGCTCACCGTAGCCAAACCCTCGCATGGGACCGCACGCGCGACTCACGACGCGACAGCCGTGGAGGGCCACTCGAGCACTGCTGGTCCGCATCCGTGGCGGCCGCCGGCTGCAGAGACCGAGCACCTGCGGCTACTGAAGACCAACGTCGACTTCGTCGCCCTCGCCCGCTACTGGAAGACGCTCCGGCAGGGCGTGCAGCCCGTGGGCGCCACCGCGCATCACGTGACCGAGTACCTGGGCGAGGGTCCGATCAGAGCTCGCGCGCAAGGGTGCCGCGGATCTGGGGCTGAGCATCGGGGCCTACCTGGCCCGACTGGTGCAGGGCGACAGCCGTTCGAGCAGCCGGTCTACGAGGGCGCCTACGCCGGGGCCGCCGCCCTGGCGCACACACTGGGCCCGCACCCCGAGGCGGGCCGTGACCGCGGTTGCCCTGTCGGCGCGGCAACCGCACACACCAGCTTCGGCCGCTGTGCCTCGGCGGCCAGGGATGCCACCGCAGGGCGGCAGGCCCGGGGGCACCGGCTCACGCGTCGAGTGCCGCCCGGTCCTCCGCAGGCTTGGGGCGGTCGACGAGGCCGGCGACCTGGACCCGGGAAGTGACGCCCAGCTTCGTGAGGATGTGCTCGACGTGGGTGTCGGCCGTCCGCTTCGAAATGACGAGGCGTTCGGCGATCTGCCGGTTCGTGAGACCCTCGACGATCAGGTCGGCGACCTCGCGCTCGCGCGGCGTGAGGGGTCCCAGCGCGCTGCCGTTGACCACGTCCGGTGGCGGCGACGACGCGGTGCGCTGCCCGTGTCCGCAGGCGATGTTGACGAGTTCCGACACCTCCAGCTTCGCTCCGTGCGCGTAGACCTGGGTGAAGCGCTCGGCTCCCAGGCGGAGCATGAGGGCGTTCTCGGTCTCGGTGCGCAGGTTGGTCAGCGCTCGCACCCCCCACAGGGTGGTGCCGACCTGCCGCCAGAGTGCCGTGGAGCCGCCCAGCAGGATCGCGGCGTGCTCGTGGTCCTGTTCGGCGCACGCGACCCAGGACAGAAACTCCACGGTGGCGGCCAGGCTCATGGTCTCGCCCTGGTCGAGGGCGGACGGCAGCACCCTGCGCCCCAGTTCCCGGCTCTCCGCGAACTTGCCGTCCGCCCACAGCGCCAGCACCTGGGCGATGGTCAGATAGTTGCGCGCCCATCGCTCACGCGGCAGGGGCTCCAGTTCCCGGAGGCACTCGTCGGCGTCGCTCAGGGACTGGGTCGGATTGCCATGGGCGGCGTGGAACACCGCGGTGTTGAGGTAGCCGGCCACAAGGGGGTGCAGATCGCCCGAGGCCCGCAGCACCCGCCTCGACTCCTCGTACGACGCCATGGTGCACTCGACGTCCCGGCTCCACATGAGCATCTCGTAGGTCTCGACGTAAAGGGCCCGGGCACGCAGGAAGTCGTCGTCCAGTAACTCGGCCACGGCCCGGCAGCGCCGCACCGTCTCCTGCGCAGCCCGGTCCGCCTGGAGGAGGCCGAAGTAGGACCCGTAGTACAGGGCTACGCCCTGCTCAACGGTCGGCTCCGGCTCGGCCGCCAGGGCCTTCTCGATCCAGCGTCGCGCCTCGGTCAGCCTACTCCGGCCCAGCCACAGCCCGTGCAGGCCGTTCACCAGGCGGAAGGCGGCCTGGTCTGCCGGGTGGGCGATGGCGAAGTCCATGGCGACCCGGAAGTTGTCGAAGTCGGCGGCGAGCCGTCCTCCCCACTCGAGTTGCTGGTCGCCCAGCCACTCTTCGCCGGCCCGCTCCGCCATGCGCAGGAAGAAGTCCTGATGGCGCCGCGTGTACTCCTCCGTACGACCGTTCTGCTCCAGTTGTTCGGCCCCGTACTCCCGGATGGTGTCCAGTAGGTGGTAGCGGTATTCGAGGACGCCTTCCGTGCGCTGCACCACCGACTTGTCCACCAGTGCGCCCAGGAGGTCGAGCACGTCCCGTCCCTCCAACTCGCCTCCCGAGCCGACCTCCTCAGCCGCCGCCAGGGTGAACCCTCCGGCGAACACCGAGAGTCTCGCCCACAGCTCCCGCTCGGCCTCCGAGCACAGGCTGTGGCTCCACTCGATGGTGGTGCGCAACGTGTGGTGGCGTGCTTGTGCGGTCCGCACTCCGGCCAGGAGCCGGAACCGGTCGTCGAGTCGCCCCAGGATCTGTTCCAGTGGCATGGTCCGCAACCGCACGGCGGCCAGCTCGATGGCCAGAGGGATACCGTCCAGGCGCCGGCAGAGCGCGATGACTTCGGAGCGGTTCTCCTCGGTGAGCGAGAAGGAGGGCAGCGCGGCCTTGGCCCTGGAGACGAACAGGGCCAGCGCGTCGTTGTCCTGCTCGTTCGCGTCAGCGTCCGGGCTGGGCATCGGCGGGATCGGCAGGACGAACTCGCCGGGCAGCGCGACGGGTTGCCTGCTCGTCAGCAGAAACACCAGTCCGGCGGAATGGCTCAGAAGAATGTCGACGAACATGGCCATCGCCTCGACCAGGTGCTCGCACGTGTCCAGCACCAGCAGGGCGTGCTTGTCGGAGAAGTGGTCGATGAGCTGATCCATCGGCTCAGTGGAGGCGACCTCCGGCAGACCGACGGCGGAGGCAACCGTGTTGGGCAGGAACTCGGCGTCCCGCAGGCCGCTCAGCTCCGCGACGCTGACGCCGTCCGGGAAGTCGACTGCCAACTGGTGTGCGGCCCGAACCGCCACCCGGGTCTTCCCACCCCGCCGAGGCCCGTGAGCGTGACCACCCGGGCCTGCGTCACCGCCCTGCGAACGGCCTCCAACTCGGCGGCTCTGCCGACGAACCCGGTCGTCTCGTTCCGTGCGCCCGCCCTGGCCCACTTCCACTGTGTCACGAAGCCCTCCCTCTGCGTTACGACGAGGATCTCACGCAGCGGGCGTCCCGCGTACCGGAGTTCCGGACGGCCGTGCACGCACGGGCACCCGACGGCCCGGCGGACAGGCCGCCACGGAGGCCGTCTCCCGGGCTACCTAGGTGCACGTACGTGCCGTGCCACCTGTACGTATCTCCTCCCGGGCCACTACCGAAATCCGCGCGTGACGGCACGTGGAGACGGTCGGCACAGGGCATAGTCGTCGGTGCCGCAGGGCCCGGCGGCGTCCGGCGACACCCTCCCGTGATCCGTGGGGTGCGTCGCCCTGTTCCGATCAGCACTGCCCATCCGAAAGCGAACCGACGTGACCAACCTCGCCACCCTGCTCGTGGAAGCGGCCGTACGATTCCCGCGCCGATCCGCCTTCCGACTGCGGGAGACGGTCCTGACCTATGCCGAACTGGACGAGCTGAGCGCCCACGTGGCCGGCGGGCTGTCGGCCCACGGTGTACGTGTGGGCGACCGGGTCGGGACGATGGTGCCCTACGCTTCGGCCTTTCCCCTTCTCTACTTCGGTGCTCTGCGGATCGGGGCGGTCGTCCTGCCCCTGTACCCGCCTACCCCGTCGGCCGCGGCCAGGCCCCGGAGCGGCGCGGGGGGCCCGGCTGGTCTTCACGTCCCACGACGCGGCCGAGGCCGCCGACGTGGAGATGAACGACACGACCGTCGTTCCGGTCGGCCCGGGGTTCCTCGTCCTCGCCCAGCTGGGATTCTGGCCCCAGGCCCACGACGTGGTGGACCGCGCCGACGACGACGCGGCGGTCCTGGTTCCGGCCGGAGGCCCGGGGGACGGCTGGGGCGGTATGGCTCTGAGCCACGGTACCTTGCGGGAGCACGCGACAGTCGCCGCCCGCAGGACGAAAGAGCCTACGTCCGGCCCCGGAGCCTCCGAGTCCCCCTGCACGGGCCAGTCCCACGGGCTCAACGCCGTGATTCTCGCCGGTGCCTGCCTGGCCGTCGGCGAGGCGGTCACCACCGGGGCGGTCTCGCACGACCTGCCGGGCTACGCTGCGGCTGCCACCGCGCTCACCGAGTAGTACGGTCACAGATCCCCGGTTCGCAGTCGTCATGCCCCGGTCCCGGAGACGGTGGGGGCACCGACCGGGGCGCCCACTCGACGTAGGCCATGGCTGCGACGCGGCCGCTTGGCAGGCCTTCGCGGGCGTGCCTCAGGGGTGGGACGGACGACGTCGGGCTCTCGCCGTTCCACGAGTTCCCGGAACCGGAGCCACGGGGACAGGGCGTACTCGTACACGTGGGAGCGGACCCAGCCGACCGGGTCCGCACGTACAGCGCGTCGAAGGCGGACTCGGTCGTCGAACCGTGACGAAACCCTTCCTCCGACCGCGAAGGCGCAGACGTGACAGCGAGAGGAGTGGGGCTCTATCGTTTTCTCGACAAGTCCATAGGGCGCAGCGGAGAGCGCATAAAGAAATGAGAGCGAGACGTAAATCGCACATGCGCATGAACATTCCCTGAGGTGTGTTCATCTCCACGGAACGGCGTCACCCGGAGGGCGGTTGCGTGTTGGTGCTCCTGGGGCTCGGCAGCAAAGACGATTCTTCTGCGCGGAGAGCGGCCACCAGGCCGCCGCACCGCCTCTCGACCGTGCGGATCAAGGGTTCGGAGTGACGAAGGTGTGGACGAGTAATTCCGGCCCGGCGAACCCGGCCACGTCCTGGAATGGGGGTACCGGTCGTCTTGTGGGCCGGGACAGAGAGGCCACGACGCTCAGGAGGCTGCTGACCGAGAACCGTCTGGTGGCGGTGACCGGAGGAGCGGGCGAGGGAAAGAGCCGCCTCGGGGCGGCCGTCGTGGCGTCGATGATGCCGACCGGTGCGTGGGAGTACCTCGTCTGCGTCAGGCCTCAGAGCAAGGGCGCGGCCGAGCACGGCACGCTGTTGGCCGAACTGGCACGCACGTTGCCCGGCTGTCGGCCGGGGCGGGGACCCGTCACTCTCCAGCAGGTGGTGAGGAACATTCCTCCGGGGCCGACTCTGCTGGTCGTCGACGACGCGGATCCGGTCCGGACGGAGGCCGCGTGGCTGGTGCAGCATCTGCTGATGGCCGTGCCTGCCATGCGCGTACTCGTGACGTCCCGTGGCGCCCTGGGACTCGGGGACGAGCATGTGCTGCGTCTGGCACCCCTGCGCTTCGAGACGCGGGACACGGACCCCGGCGGGCTCACCCCGGCCGTGGAACTCTTCCTGGACCGCGTCGACGCCGTGGCGGGCGACTTCCGTACGCGGGATCCCGGCCTCGGCCACGCGAGGGCGATCTGCCGGCTGGTGGAGGGCGTTCCGATGGCTCTCGAACTCGCCGCGGAGCAGGTCGCCCACTGCTCGCCGGGCGAGCTCGCCGAGCGGCTCGAGCGAGAACAGGGCTGGCTGCGCAGCCCGCACCGGGCTCTGCACCGGCACCGGTCACTGGGGGCATCGGCCGGTGCCGGCTACGCCCTGTGCGACACGACGCTGCGCACCGTGTGGGCCAGGGCGGGCATCTTCTGCGGCTTCTTCGGCGAGGGGGCGGCGGTGTCGGTGTGCGCCGGCGGGGACGTCCCGCCGCACCGGGTGCCCGGTGCTCTGGCCGAACTGGCCGCCAGGGGCGTGCTGGAACGTTCGGGCGAGTACGGAGCGGTGCGTCCCGTCCGCTATCGGATGGACCGGGTTACCCGGGAGTTCGGCGTCGAACGGCTCCAGGAGTCGGGCGAGTTCCCGCAGGCCGCCGAACGACGGGCAAACCACTGCCGGGCCACGGCCGAGGTGGCGGAGAACCTGTGGGACTCCGGCGCCCAGACACAGGCCGTCGAGCTGGCCGAGGACTCGCTGGGCGACGTCGAAGCCGCGGTGGCCCACGCCGTCGAACGGCGTGAACGGATCGAGACGGTCCTGGAGATCGTCACCAGCCTGTGGTTCCTGTGGGTGGCGTATGACCGGAGCGAGGAGGGACGCGCCCATCTGGTGCGTCTGCTCCCGCTGGCGTCCGAAGGCCACCGCGCAGCGTTGCACGGCCTCTGGCAGGCCGCCTGGCTGACGGCCCACAGCGACCCCGAGGCCGCCCGCGGCCTGCTGGGCCGCGCCTGGCCGGCCGCCGTCCTCGCCGGTGACGACGGAACCCTGGGGCGGATCGCCCACGTACAGGGGCTGATCACTCTGCACCAGCAAGGGCCGACGGCCGCGGCCCCGCACTTCCGGGAGGCCGCCGACACCATTCCGCCCGGCGCCCCCGGCGGCCCGTCCCCCGCGGTCAGCCGAGCCGCTCTCGCCGTGGCCCAGTCCGACTTCGATCCGAGCGCCGCGCGGCGCAGCTGCCGACGCGCCCTGACCGAGTCCTACCGGTACAAAGACGCCTGGGCGACGCTCGTCGCCCGCCACGCCCGCGCGGTCGTCGACGACCGACTCGGTCACAGCGGCCGCGCGTTGCACCGTGCTCACCGCGCCCTCGCTTCGGTGGCCACCCGGCCCGCCGCTCCGGCGACGGCGGTTGCCCTGCGTGAACTGATCCAGGACATCGAGGCCCGACCTCCCCGGCCCACCACGGCAGCGCGGAAGCACAGTGCCGCAGCCGCGCGCGATTCCACGGCACAGCTTGCGGGCCTCTGGCAGGCCCGCCCCGAGACGGCTCCGCTGTGGTGAGAGAGGGGCGCAGGACATCTCCGCTGCCGCGTTCGAGAACGCGGCAGCCGTGTGTGGAGGATGGTGCTCGGCGGACGGCGCCGCCGCGCGGCGCTGCGCCCCGGGGCCGTCCCTGCGACGGCACGCCGTGGGAGACGGAAGAGGTCGCCGACAGCCGCAGCGGCTCGTAGGCGGCCATCCCACCGAGCAAGCCTACGGCCGAGGCGATGACCGCCGCCAGCCCGGCGATCGCCACACCAGCGGTGCGTACGGCGCCGAGAGCCGGCCTGCGGCGGCGCGCCCTGTGCCACCCCGGAAGGCGCCGTCGTCACGACATTCGTCGACGTACTGCTCTGGTGCGTCCCGGAGCATGAAGGCCAGTTCCTCGGCGGGATCCCAGTCGGTGCCCGGCGGCACCGAGGGATCGGTGAAGTCACCGTCCGTGCGGGGCCCGATGGCCATGTCCGGGGGATGGCCGAAGTCGTCCGCGTGTGCCCGGTGCCTGCCGTCACCGGCAGGGGTTGCCACTGCTCCTGGCCGAAGACGTGCCGGCTGTCGTACGTGGGGGGTGCGCCTTCTTCGCGATACATGAGGTGCTTGGCCACCGGGCCGCTCCCTCGCCCCGACGGCCGGGTGGCGCCCCGTGCCCGCGTTCTTCCCCGTTCCCGGAGTCCCGCTCCCCCACAGCTGGAGAATCGCTTCCCCCGTCTTCTCACTCATGCCTGGAGTAACGCTTCTGCACCAGTCGGGGTGTGCGGCATCGGAGTGAACGAAGTGCATTGCCGACAACCGCCCACACGTTCCACCGTGGAGACGCCGGGCGCTCGACCGGCCGCATCGAAGCTCCCCGCGGAAGGTTTCCCGTCAGCCGACGTTGTACTCGACGTTGGTCGGGACTCGGCCACCTCCATCTTCGGTTCACCCATCAGGACTGCCCTCCTGCGAGGGCTGCGACCCGGCAGCCGGCTGCACCATCACCTGGCGCGCCTTTGCGCTCCCCTTGACCACGGCGGTCACGAACGTGGCCACCTCCTCCTGCGCCGACGCCTGGGCGGACCCCGAGGGACTGGGCCGCGAGCTCCTTCGAACTCTGCTCCGTCCCGTGTGTCAAACGCGCTGGGCACGCGAACAGTTCAGCGGCCGTCCGGCACCCGGCGCGGCCCCGGGCCCGTTACGGTCGTAGCGGCGTGGCACGGGGGTGATCCGGGGCGTGTCGGCCGCTCCGGAGCACCGGCGGCACTCCTGGAGGTCCGTTAGATGGGCGTATGACCTTCCTTGCACATCAAGGTGACCTGCCACGTCCGCAGGGCTCGTCCGAGCGCCCGCCCTCTCCGGTCCCCGGCACGGTCGCCGTCGTAGGTCTGGGATACGTGGGTCTGCCCACCGCGCTCGCGCTCTTCGGCGCGGGGGCCGACGTGGTGGGCGTCGACACCAGCCCGCAACGCCTGGACGCCGTCGCCCGCGGCGCGGTCGATCTGCTGCCGGTGCACCATGCTCAGCTCGCCTGTGCCCTGGAGAGCGACTCTTGCCGCTTCACCTCGGACCTCTCGGCGATCGGCACGGCCGACGCGGTGATCGTCTGTGTGCCGACCCCCGTCGACGCCCACCGGCGGCCGGACCTCGGCCCGCTGTCGGGGGCCTGTGCCGCCGTGGTGTCCCATGCCGTGCCGGGTCAGCTGCTCGTCCTGACGTCGACGAGTCATGTCGGCACCACGCGTGAGTTGCTCGTCGAGCCGCTGGCCGCACGCGGTCTCCACGTCGAGGACGACGTGCTGGTGGCCTTCTCGCCCGAACGCATCGACCCCGGCAACGAGCACTGCACTCCCGAGCACACGCCGCGTCTGGTGGGAGGGGCCGGAGCGCGCAGCGCCCGGGCGGCGGAGCTGCTCGCCCCGACCGCTTCGCGCATCCACGTCGTCGACGGCCGTGCCGGGCTCGTCGTCCGCGGCGACAGCGAGCACACGCTGGCCGTGTACGGCGACACGATCGTCCCGGCCGAAGGGGCGCGGGAGCCGCTGGTGATCGAGGGGCACTGCGGTGTGTCCGCCGGGGACCTGAGCGTGCTGGCCCGTCGTGCCGCGCCCACCGCCGGGGACGGCCGGGTCCGCGCGGCGCGGGTGGACGGGTACCTGAGCCTGTTCAACCTGTCGGCGGACGAGGTGGAGACCCGGGTCGCGGTGCCGCAGCAGGGCGGACGCCGGCAGGTCTACGAGGGTGAGCAGACGGTGACCCGGGAGGGCATCGACTACGGTGCGCGGCTGGAGGCGGCGTCGGCCTCGCTGCTCGCGCCGCGCTTCACCCTCACCGCGCTGTCCGGCCGCTCCCTGCCGTCCGGGCTGCGGGTCCGGGTGGCCGACGGGGCGACCCTGATCCTGTCCGGCGCCCACTGCCGGCTGCGGATCGAGGCTCAGGGGCGCGGCACCGACGCGACCGTGCGGGGCGGGCGCGAGACGCGGGTGACGCTGCGCGGGGCACAGGCCTTCCCGCACCAGGACCACGCCCTGGGCCGGAACACCTTCCCGACCAGTCCTCTGCCGCCGGGGATGTCCAGTCCCGACGCCGCCGTGGACGGCGACCCGGACACGGCCTGGCGCCCCGGTCGCGACGGACGCATGGTGGTCGACCTGGGGACGCGCACCGGGGTGCGGTGGGTGGAGGCGCAGTGGAGGACCGGCGCGGCACCCGCCGCCCGCGTGGAGTTCAGCACCGACGGGGTGCGCTACCAGCGCGTCGGCGCCCTGGACGGCCGTGGACGCGTACGCCGCCTCACCCGGTCGGGCTCGGTCCGGTACGTCGCGGTGACGGTGCAGGGAGCACCGCACGCACACGACGGGCTGGTCCGGCTCTCCGTGGGCTGAGGCAATCCCCCGAGGCCAGCGGGAGCTGCCTGGACACGGTGACCGACCGGCTGCGGGCCGCCCTCGCCGGAACGTGAGCCGCTCCGGATCAGGAGCGCAGGCGGGCGAGTTCGTCCGCGCGGCGGTGGTCCTTGGGCCGCCCGAGGGCACGGCGCATGCGGATCAGGTCGTCGAGCGCGGCGTAGCGGACGGTGAATCCTGCCGGGTCCTGTGCGGTCTCGGCCCGGGCCAGGCAGGGCGACACGTCCATGTCTCCCCAGGGGAGCACGGGGGTGCACAGGTCCCCGCCGGCGCCGGTGACCTCGTACGCCGCCTGTTCGCGGTCCAGGTCCGGCGGTTCGGCGCAGCCGCACGCCGCGAGGGCGACACGCAGGGCGCGCGCCTCGGCGGGGGTGCCGTCCCACAACAGGTCCAGGTCCCCGGTCAGTTCGGTGGAGCCGTGCATGATGCCGGCCACCTGGCCGATGACCACCGCGTGGGAGCCGGCGTCGTGCAGTGCCCGCAGGAAGGGGAAGGGGTCGAAGCCGAGCGCCCCGTCCGTGGCGAAGGTGCCCAGCACGTCGTCGGCCTCCTCCGGGCGGCGCCCCACGGGAGCCCGTTCTCGCGTCGCATCCCGGGTCCGGGCGATCGCCCGCCGCAGGCGCAGGGCAGCAGCTGTCTGGCTCATGCGCCCATCCAACACGGTCGGCCCCCGGCCACGGCACCGCGGTAGGCGCGTTCCGGGGCCCGCGCCCACCGCACCCCGGGCAGCGGCTCCTGCGGCACACTGCCCGGGGGCGTTCTTCGGGGGCGCGACGGGTCAGCGACCGCTCACTGGGTGTCCCCGTCGGGCAGCGGGTAGGGGAAGCCGGCGGTGACGCCGATCTTGTCGTACTCCATCTTGGAGGCGTCGTACCCGTCCTCCCAGTTGGCGTTCTCGACGTCGTTGCACTGGTAGCTCTGGTACGACTGGTCGGTGGTCCTGCCCACCTCGATGTCCTCGAAGGTGAAGCCGCAGCCGCCGGCGTCCATGTGGATGCCCCGGGTGCCGCTGTCGGGCATCGACTCGTCCGGGATCACGTCGCCGACGACCATCTGGCGGACGTGGTTGTCCATCGGGTACGGCTCGACGTTGTTGACGCCGTAGGTGTAGAAGGCGCCCATGTCGCCGCTGTCCAGGCCGGCTTCGTCGATGCGCAGGTACTCGAAGGTGTTGTTGCGGGCGTAGTTGTCCTTGAGGGCCACTTCCGGGCGGACCTCGAGGCTGATGCCGTAGCGGGCGCTGTGCTTGACGTGGCTGTGGCTGACCGTGTTGTTCCCGGTGTTCATCAGCTCGATGCCGGAGGCGTCGCCGGGGTTCAGTTCACCGTAGTGGGTGATGTAGTTGTTGGTGAGCAGGTGGCCGTTGGAGGTGTTGCCCTCGCCCGGGTAGGGGCCCTCCACCTTGATTCCGTCGGCGCCGATGTTCTCCAGCAGGCTGTCGCGGACGGTCAGGTGGTCGTTGGCGGCGAGCGCGTAGACGGCGTGGTATCCGGTGTCGGAGATCTTCAGCCGGGACAGGGTGATGTCCTTGCTGTTGGTGACGGAGACGGCGCCGAAGCGGTTGCGCGGCATCTCGATCTGCCGGTCGTACTCCGGGTACTTGTGCACCTCGCCGGAGTCGCCGTCACTGATCCAGCCGTTGCGGTACCAGTCGACGAAGTCGGTGTACTGCAGGGCGAGTCCGTCCAGCGTGATGTCCTGGGCCCGCCGGTCCGGCGCGGTCCCGGCCAGGTCGAACAGGGTCTTGACCGTGGGACGCAGCACGGTGACGTCGTCGATGTCGCCGCGGGGCTTGTAGTAGAGCCGGCCGTTCTTGAAGTCCAGGTAGTACTCGCCGGCCTGGTCCAGGAAGTCGAGGGAGTTCTGGAGGAAGTAGCGCGAGCCGCCGCCGGAGTTGTTGAGCGCGTAGCGGGTCCAGTACTTCAGCGTCATCTGGTTCTTGGCGGGGTTCCAGTCCCGGATCGGGACCGTGTCGGTGAACCAGCTCCAGCTGCCGCCCGACCAGACCACCGCCTGGGCGTTGCTGAGGTCCCAGTTTGCGTCCCAGTCACCGGGGTTGGAGTACAGCCACTGGTGGACGGCCTCCTTCTCGGGCTCCGGCAGGGTGGACGTCATGTAGGGGGCCCACTCGTCGTCGGACTTGCGGTTGGGGTAGCGGGCCGTGGTGGCGCGGGTACCGTCCTCGAAGAGGGTGTAGAAGGGGTTGTCGGTGCCGACGTCGGCGCGGTAGATGCCGTCCTTGTACTCCTCCCAGCCGGTCACCGGCTCGGCGCCCATCACGCGGGCCTTGCCGGGGCCGTCGTAGGAGCGGTAGACCACCTGGTGGCCGCCGGCGCCCGAGTCCCGGTCGTCGAGTTCGACGGTGCGGTCCAACGGGTAGTCGCCGGCGCGCAGGTTGACGTGGATGTCGCAGCGCATTTTGCCGGGCCGGTTCAGGCCCTTGTCCCGGATGTGGTCGCGGGCCTTCTCGATGGTCTTGAACGGCCTGCTCTCGGTGCCCTTGGCCTTGTCGTTCCCGTCGGGGGACACGAACAGCTCGGTGGCCCTGCAGTCGGCGGCCTGGGCGCTCGCGTCGGGCGTGTCCAGGGTGGCGCCGCCCACCAGCAGGGCGCCGGCCGCGAGCAGCAGGGGAAGTCTTCTGGTCCTTCGTCGTACGGGGCGTACCTGTGTGGTTGGCACGAGGTCTCCTTGCCGCGTGGAGTGCGTGAGGGTGCGTGATGCCGATGTCCGGATCCGCGTGGGCCGGACGGGTGCGTGTTCCGTGCCGTCACGGACGACGGAGCCGGCGCGGAAGCCGGAGCCGCGTGGGCTCGTGGTTCGTCCGGGTGCGGGGGCCGCCCCTGAGGACGCTCGTTCCGGCGGGCACCCGCACGGCATCGTGTACTCGATTAGTGGGTCACTGATCGAGCAACGATAGTTAATATGTTCGTGCCGTGGTGCCGTCAATACGCTTGGCTGAACCTGAAATTGATGACCCGAGGAGCGACGAACTCGCGGCCCATGAGTCATAAGTTCAGGCGGAGGGTCCTCGCAGCACGGGCCCGCCACCGGTTTCACCTCACACCGCTCCGCCCATCCTCCGCACGACACCCTTGATGAGCGCGGCGAGCTCCGCCACCCGTTCGGGGGTGGCCTGGGACTTGAGCAGCGAGGAACTGACGGCGAAGGGCCGGTCGCCCCCCGTCGGTCCGGGAACGGCCGCCGCGACGCACACGATGCCCTCGGCGGCCTCCTGGTCGTCGACGGCGTGACCGGCCGTGCGCACGTCGCGCACGTCCCCGAGCAGCGCGTCGAGCGTAGTGAGGGACCAGGGTGTACGCGCCTCGAACGGCTCCCGGTCCGCCAGCAGTTCACGTACCCCGGTGTCGTCCAGGCCGGCCAGCATGGCCTTGCCCAGCGCCGTACAGGTGACCGGCAGTCTCGCCCCCGCCCGGCTGGTGAGGCGCATCAGGACGGTGCCCTCGTGCACCGCCAGATAGACGACGTCCGTGCCGTCCATGGTGGCCAGTTGGAGCGTCTCCTCCCGGTCGCCCAGGCGGTTCACCTGCTCCCGGAAGCTGCGCACGGGATCGAAGGCGTCGAGATAGGACTGGGCGAGCCGGAGCAGGCCAGGACCGAGGGCGAAGCCGCCGTCCACGGCATGGACCAGCTCCTGTTCGCGCAGGGCCGCGCAGATGTTGACGACGGACGCGCGGGGTATGCCGCCCGCGGCGGCGGCCAGTTGGGCGGGCGTCAGCGCACGGCCGCGGGCGCCCGCCAGCGCGTCGAGGATCGCGCCCGCCCGCAGCACCGCCGGCGCCGGTGCGGCACTGGCCCATACCGATCCGTCCCGAGTACTCATGGCGCCACACCCTAGTTGTCAACCTGTTGACAGTAAAGCAATCCATTGACAACAAGCGGTGCCGTACACCGATACTGGGCCCGCAAGCCCCGGAGCGGCGGCGCCGGCACGGCGCCGATCACGGCGGACACCCGCGCGCACCGGGAATCGGCACCCCGCTCGTCACGGCGACGACCGCCTTCGCCGTCTCCACACCCGGCCGGCCGGCACAGACGTGTCCGTCGCGAGCGGCGGCACGGCCGGACCCGGCTCCCGACCAAGGAAAGCGACCCATGAAACTCGTACGGCTCGGAGACCCCGGGCGGGAACGCCCCGCCGTCATCGACGACCGGGGCGTCACCCGGGACCTCTCCTCCCTGACCTCCGACATCGACGGCGCCTTCCTCGCGGCGGACGGCATCGCCCGCACCCGTCGGGCCCTGGCCGAGGACGCACTGCCCCCGCTGCGGGCCGAGGGGCTGCGGCTCGGGCCGCCCGTGGCGCGGCCCGGCGCGGTGGTCTGCGTCGGCCAGAACTACGCGGCCCACGCGGCGGAGTCCGGCAGCGAGCCGCCCACCCGCCCGGTGATCTTCTTCAAGCCCCCGAACACGGTGGTCGGCCCTAACGACGAGGTGGAGATCCCGCGCGGCTCCGCCAGGACGGACTGGGAGGTCGAACTGGCCGTCGTCATCGGCCGCACGGCGCGGTACCTGGACTCCCCCGAGCAAGCCCTGGAGCACGTGGCCGGCTACGCCGTCTCCAACGACGTCTCCGAGCGCGACTTCCAGCTGGAGCACTCCGCAGGACAGTGGTCCAAGGGCAAGTCCTGCGCCACGTTCAACCCGCTCGGCCCCTTCCTGGTCCCGGCCGACGAGGTGCCCGACGTCCAGGCTCTGCGGCTGCGGTCGTTCGTGAACGGCGAACCGCGGCAGGACTCGCGCACCGCGGACATGATCTTCTCCGTCGCCCAGATCGTGTACGACCTGAGCCAGTACCTGGTCCTGGATCCGGGGGACGTCATCAACACCGGCACCCCGGAGGGCGTCGCCCTGTCCGGGCGCTTCCCCTACCTGCGGACCGGTGACGTGATGGAGATCGAGATCGAGGGACTGGGCCGTCAGCGCCAGGCACTTGTCGCCGCACAGACCTCTTCTCAGTCATCACTTGTATGATACGTTACGACTTGATGAGGGCACGGTTGCGGGGCTGATCCCCGACGGCCGCACAACGCCCGTTCCCCTGGCCCGACGGCACGCTCCCCCACCTCCCGCGCCCCCTCGGTTTTCCCTGGCGCGGGGTGGGTGGGCCGGCGGGCGGGACGGCGAGGAGAGCACAAGAGGGGGAGCAGTTGAAGATCACCGGATTCCGGAGCCTGACGACCGTGCACCGCTGGGGGCGTCCCGTCGGAGACGCCAACGGCTTCGTCGCACAGGGCGTCACCGAGGTCCCGGTCCTGCTGGTCGAGACCGACGGCGGCCTCACCGGAGTGGGCCTCGGCGCACACGGCGACGCCGAGCGGGTCTTCCCCGCCCTCGACGGTCAGGACCCGCGGGCCGTCACCACGCTCTACGACCGGATGCTGGCCCACACCTTCAAGAGCGGCCATGCCGGCACCGCCTTCGGCACCATCGGCGCCTTCGACACGGCGCTGTGGGACCTCAAGGCGAAGATGGCCGGCGAGCCGCTGTGGCGCACCCTCGGCGCGGCGGACCGTTTCGTGCCCGGCTACGCGTCCGGGCTCGACATCGCGCTGGACGAGGAGGAGTTGGTCGCGCTGTACTCGGGCTGGGCCGCCCGCGGCTTCACCGGCGCCAAGCTCAAGGGCGGCCTGGACACCGAACGCGACATCGGCAGGCTGCGCGCGGTCGCCGAGGTGCTGCGCGCCAACACCCACTCCCCCGCCCTGATGCTCGACGTCAACGAGTCCTGGGGCAGGCACCAGGCCGTGCGGCTGCTCGCCCGGATCGAGGACCGCGTCGAACTCGCCTGGATCGAGGAGCCGGTGCGCCGCTGGGACGCGAAGGGACACCGGGCCGTGGGCCGAGCCGCGCGCACCGCCGTCGCCGGCGGCGAGAACCTGACGGGGCTGGAGCAGTTCCGCCCCCTGCTGGCGGCCGACGCACTCCAGGTCGTGCAGACCGCGGGCGTCTGGGGCATCACCCACTTCCTGCGGGTGGCGACCCTCGCCCACGGCCACGACCTCCCGGTCAGCCCCGTCGGCTACCACGCCAACCCGTTGGCGCACGCGGCCGCCGCCACCCCCAACCACCTGGTCACCGAGGTGCAGGACATCGGCACACCGGCCGGACTGACCGTGGACCAGGCGATCGAGGACGGCGGCATCGTCCTCGGCGACGCACCGGGGCTCGGCATCACGGTCGACGAGAGCGCACTCGCCGCCCCACAGCGGAACGCCGGCTGGGCCCGCCCCGACGGGCCGCACGTACGCCCTCGCGACGCCGGCCTGCGGCTGGTGCCCGAGCCCGGCCCCCCGGGTCCGGCCACCCGCGCCCGGACGGGCACCGCCTCCCCGGGCGTGCCCGGCCCCGCCCACCGTCCCGCGCGCAGCGAGCACACCGAGAGGGAGAACACGCCGTGACGCGACCACGCGCCGTCCTCGCCATGAACCCCCGGCTGGTCCACGCCGTCTTCGACGAGGCCGCCCTGGCCCGGCTGCGCCGCGCCGCCGACATCGACACCGGCCTGGTCCTCGCCGAACTGGACTCCGCCCGCTCCCGCGACGCGCTGGCCGGTGCCGAGATCCTCCTCGCGGGCTGGGACGCGCCCGTCGTACGGGCCGAGCACCTGCCCGGCACCGAGCGGCTGCGGGCCGTCGTCTACGCCGGCGGGGTCGCGGCGACCTGTCTGGAGGACCCGGCGGCCTTCGCCGCCCGCGGCGTGGTCGCGGCCAACGCCCGCGCCGCCAACTCCGGGCCCGTGGCCGAGTACACCCTCGCCATGATCCTGCTCGCCAACAAGCGCGTCCTCGCCGGGGAGCGCCGCTACCGCGCCTCGCGGACCCTGCCCGACCACTTCGGCGCGGACGCCGGGGTCGGCAACTACCGGCAGACGGTGGGCATCGTGGGCGCCTCCACCGTGGGCCGCGCTGTGCTCGGCCTGTTGCGCCCCTTCGACCTGGACGTCCTGCTGTACGACCCGACGCTCACCGCGGAGCAGGCGACCGCCCTCGGCGCGCGGCTGGTGCCGCTCGACGAGCTGATGGCGCACAGCCGGGTGGTGTCCCTGCACCAGCCCCTGACACCCGCGACCCGCGGCCGGATCGACGCGGGGCGGCTGGCGCTGATGCCGGACGGCGCGACGCTCGTCAACACCGCGCGGGGTGCCGTCGTCGACCAGGATGCCCTGCTGGCCGAACTGCGCACCGGCCGCATCGACGCCGTCCTCGACGTCACCGACCCCGAGCCGCCGGATCCGGGCAGCGAGCTGTGGACCCTCGACAACGTCGTGCTCACCCCGCACCTGGCGGGTTCGCTCGGCGGGGAGCTGCACCGCATCGGTGACGCCGTCGTCGACGAGGTGGAGCGGTTCGCGACGGGCCGGCCCTTCGCCCACCCGGAGGACCTCGCGGCCTCCGCGCGTACGAGGGTGTGGTGAGGGCGATGCGTGTCCGTACTCTCCTCCGTGGTCCGGAGCTGACCGAACTCGGCTTGGGCGCCGCCCAGTTGGGCAACCTGGCCCGGGAGACCAGCGACACGGACGCACAGGGTGCCGTCGACGCGGCCTGGGACAGTGGTGTCCGCTACTTCGACACCGCACCGCACTACGGACTCGGGCTCTCGGAGCGCCGCCTCGGCGCCGCCCTCGCTCGGCGCCCGCGGGCCGGGTACACGGTGTCCACCAAAGTGGGCCGACTGCTGGTGCCCAGCCCCGAGACCGCGCACCGGCCGGACGACGGCGGCTTCGCCGTGCCCGCCGCCTTCCGGCGCGACTGGGACTTCTCCCGGGACGGCATCCTGCGCTCCTTGGAGGGCAGCCTGGCCCGGCTCGGGCTCGACCACGTCGACATCGTCTACCTGCACGACCCCGACGAGCACTGGCAGCAGGCCTCCACCACCGGCGTCGACACCCTGGTCGAACTGCGCGACCAGGGGGTGGTGAAGGCGGTGGGCGTGGGCATGAACCAGGCCGCGATGCTCACCGAGTTCGTCCGCCGCTCGGACGTCGACCTGGTCATGGTGGCCGGGCGCCACACCCTGCTCGACCAGTCCGCGACGGACGAGCTGCTGCCGCTCGCCGAGGAGCGCGGGGTCGGCGTCGTGGCCGCCGCCGTCTACAACTCCGGCCTGCTCGCGGCCGACCGTCCGCCGGCCGACGCCACCTACGACTACCGGCCCGCCTCCCGCGAGCTGATGGCGCGGGCCGGCGCACTCGCGGACGTCTGCGAGCGGCACGGCGTCGCCCTGCCCGAGGCCGCGATCGCCTACCCGCTGCGGCACCCGGCGGTCGTGTCGGTGGTGCTCGGCGCCCGCGACGCGGGGCAGTCCCGCACGAACGCGGCGCGGCTCGCGGCCCGCGTACCGGACACGCTCTGGACGGAGTTGGCGGACCTCGGTCTGGTCCCGGGAGTCCCCGGCGCGCCGTCCACTACCGGGGAGCTGTCATGACCGTCGTCGACGCCCATCTGCACGTGTGGGATCCCGGACGGGCCGCCTACGAGTGGCTGGGGCCCGCGATGGCTCCCGTCGACCGCGCCATGCGGTTCCACGAAGCCCTTCCGGCCCTGCGTACGGCCGGGGTCGGCGCGGCCGTCCTCGTCCAGGCGGCCGACAACGACGAGGACACCGACCTCATGCTGGCGACCGCCGCCAGGCACCCGGAAGTCGTCGGCGTCGTCGCCTGGGTCCCGCTGGACGACCCGGACCGGGCCCGGGCCCGCCTCGCCGTGCTGCGCCGCGACCCGCACGTGGTGGGCGTACGCACCCTGCTCCACGAGCGGTCCGATCCGGACTGGATCCTCGGCCCCGACGCCGACGCGGGCCTCGCGCTGCTCGCCGAGGCCGGTCTGCCCTTCGACTACTCCACCACGTCGCCCGCCGCGCTGCGCCATCTCCCCGAGCTGTCGGCCCGGCACCCCGCCCTGCGCCTGGTCGTCGACCACCTCGGCAAGCCGCCCGTCGGCGGCGGCCGCGAGGCCCGCGCCGAGTGGTACCGCCTGATCGCCGCCGCCGCGAAGCACCCCGGCGTGCACGCGAAGCTCTCCGGCCTCTACTCCGCCTCCGGCGCACTCGACGCCTGGTCCACCGACCAGGTGCGGCCCTTCGTCGAGGACGCGCTGGAGCTGTTCGGGCCCGAGCGGCTGATGTACGGCGGCGACTGGCCGATCTCCCTGCTGGCGGGAGGCTACGCACGCACCTGGGAGGCCATGTGCGAACTCCTCGCCCCGCTCGCCCCCGACGACCGCGCCGCCGTCCTCGGCGCCACCGCCACCCGCTTCTACCGCCTCGACCCCGCCCTGCTGGACGCCGCGCACGACGCGGCCGTGTGATCCGCTCCGGAAGGAACGCCAACGCCATGGAACACCAGACCACGACGCCGGACACGGCCGCGCTGGCCGGCTGGCTGCACAGCTGGGTGACGGACGGAGGAGCGATCAACGGCTTCCACAACCACAGTGTGTGGGGCACCAACCCGGCCACCTTCCTGGACTTCACCAGCGGACACACCGCGTTCGCGGGTCCGGCCGTCGGCGCCTGGGCCCAGGCGCTGGCCGCGCGGCCGGACGAGCGGGGCGTCGCCCTGCTGCGCCGGCTGCTGCGCTACCAGTCCACGGAGCTGCAGCCCGACGGACAGTACGCGCACATCGGCTTCCAGGTCGGCGAGTCGGCGACCAGCGGCCTCATCCACAACGCCGTCGGCAGCCTCGGCATGCTGCTCGCGGTGCGCCACGCCGGGCACCTGCTGCCCGCGGAGGAGGTGGCCGCCGTACTGGCCGTCGTACGGCGCAACCTGGACGCCTGCGAGGTCTACGGCGGCGGGCGCCCCGGCGAGGAGGGCACCTGCAACCAGGAGTACGCCCGGGTCTGGGTCAAGCAGCTCTACACGGAGCTGAGCGACGACAGGACCTACGCCGACGAGATTCCCGAGGACCTGGCGGAGTTGATCCGGCTCTTCCACCACCGGGGGGTGCCCGACCCGGAGAGCACCGGCACGTTCCGCACCGTCCGGGACCGCGCCGAGGGCGGCATCCTGGAGCCCGCCGAGTACTACGGGCTCATGATCGTGCCGCTGGTACTGGGGTACCGGGCGCAGGGCGACCCGGAACTGCTGGCCGAGGCAAGGCGGTTGTGCCGGCACGTGGCCCGCTCGGCCTGGACGGACGAGACCGGCGCCGTCCGCTACCACCGCTACTGGTACGTCCGGGGCGAGCGCGCCCTGAAGACGGACACGCCGATGCTCATCGCGGGCATGGGGCTGACCCTGTACGGCATCCACGAGGTGCTGGCCGAGGGCCCGGACGCCGAGCTGGAGGCGTTCACCGAGGCCTGCCTCGCCACCTACGCCCGCTACCAGACGCCGGCCGGGTACTTCGCCTCCGCGAGTGGCTGGCACAACGAGGCCGACATCGCGCCGAGCACCGCCTGGCACGCGCACGACCTGCTGTTCCTGATGGCCCGCTCCGGTCCGGACGAGGACTTCTGGGACCGGGTGACGGCGCCGCGCGAACGGCAGTCGGTGCTGGTCAGTGATCGCGCGTACTGGGCCGAGTCCGGCGTCCACTGGTCCGTGCGCAGCCCGCTCACCGCGGGCGACCTGCACCTGTACGGGCGCAAGGACCGCGCCGTCTTCGCCCGGGAGTTCTTCGCCTGGACGGACCGCGAGCCGCTGCCCGAGGAGCTGCGCCACCCGGACGTCCCCGAGTTCTTCGTCGCCGACGACGGCATCTACCGCGTCGACCACGGCGAGGCCCCCACCGACATCACCGCCGTCGGCCCCCTGCCCTTCCGGGGACGGCTGTGACCACCGAACGACACCGCCGGCTTTCCCCACCGAGGAAAAGAGAGATGACAATGACGTCGACCAACAGAGGGAGCAAGGCGCGCGGTGCCGCGCTTGCCGCCGTGGTTCCGCTGCTCCTCGTCGCGGCCTGCTCGTCGGGCTCCGGCTCGGCGGAGGGCGAGGACGGCGAGATCCGGATGATGGTGAACCTCACCGACAACCTCAACCAGGCCTACTGGGAGAAGCTGGTCAAGCCCTTCGAGGACGAGACCGGCCTGAAGGTGAAGATAGAGGGCCCGACCGGCAAGTCCGTCGCCGAGTCCTTCCCGCAGCAACTGGCCGCCGGCACGGCGCCCGACGTCATCCAGTCGATCTTCCCCGACGAGGACACGGCGCCCGAACTGATCGACCTCGGCGGCGAGGCCTGGGCCAAGGGCACGCCGATGTTCGACGAGTACGCCATGGGCGACGCGCACTACGCGGTCGGCGTCGGCACCCAGACGCAGTCGCTGGTCTACTACAACAAGACCGCCTTCGAGAAGGCCGGGATCAGCAAGCCGCCCACCACCTGGGACGAGCTGACCAAGGACCTCGGCGACCTCAAGAAGGCCGGCTACACGCCGATGCAGACGGCCGGCGACTTCCAGACCGGCCTCCAGCTCCAGCAGATCTACCATCCCACGCTGAACCAGCTGCACCCGAAGTGGCAGACCGCCGTCTCCGACGACAAGCTCTCGGTCGGCGACGCGTACAAGCCCGCGTTCCAGATGTACGCCGACTGGATCAAGGCCGGCTACATCGCCAAGAGCGACGTCGGGCTCAGCCCCTCCCAGGCGGACGGCAACTTCACCGCGGGCAAGGTGGGTCTCTACACCAACGGCAGCTGGTTCGCGGCGAGCCTGGACAAGGCCGGGGACCTGCCCTTCGAGGTGGGCGTGTTCTCCCCGCCGGCCGCGGACGGCCAGGCGTACCCGGGCCCGCAGGGCGCCACCATGGCCAACCCCTACATGATCCGCAAGGGCATCGGGGACGAGGACGGCGCCAAGCAGCTCGTGGAGTACCTGGTCACCGACGCCAAGGCCGTCGAGGCGCAGCTCGGCTCGGACGGGGTGTTCCGCAAGGGCGCCGAGCCGAAGCAGTCGGCGGTCGACGCGCAGATCCAGGGCATCCTCGACGACGCCCCCGCGCTGGTCGCCGTGGGCGAGGGGCAGGGCAACGTCCGGCTGCCCGTCACCGGCTTCAACCCGAAGTTCACCGAGGTCGCGCAGAGCCTGTACACCGGGGCGGGACCGGCGGACGCCGCCAAGAGCATCGACCAGTGGGTCGACGAGAACCGCTGACCCATGGAACGGACAACTGTCTCGAAGCCGCGGGCGTGGCGCGACCTGGGCGCCCGCGTCAGCATGGTCGTGCCCGCGGTGCTCGTCTACGTCACCCTGCTGGTCGTACCGGTGATCTACGCGATCTACTACAGCTTCACCGAGTACAACGGATTCCCCCACCGGGTCCCCGAGTTCATCGGTCTGGACAACTACCGGACCATGTTCGCGTCCGACGACATCACCGGCACCATGGTGGTCACCGCCGTGGTGGCCGTGGTGGGCGCGGTCGCGGTCAATCTGGCCGCGCTGGGGCTCGCGCTGCTGCTGCAGCGCACCAACCGGTTCAACACCTTCGGCCGGGTCGTCATGTTCTACCCGCACGTGCTCAGCGCGCTGGTCGTGGGCTTCCTGTGGCAGGCCATCCTCGGCCCGCAGGGCGTGGTCAACACCATGCTGGAGAAGGTCGGTACCGACAGCCTGCCCTTCCTCAGCGATCCCGACTGGGCCCTGTGGTCGATGATCCTCGTCATCGTCTGGTCGCTCTTCGGCGTCCAGCTGATCCTCTACCTGGCGGGTCTCCAGGCGGTGCCGGCGGATCTGCTGGAGGCGGCGCGGATCGACGGCGCGAGCCGGTGGCAGACCTTCCGTGCCGTCACCTGGCCCTCACTGGCGTCCACCGTGACGGTCGCCGTCATCACCTCGGGGATCTCCCTGCTGAAGACGTACGACGTGGTCGTGTCGCTGACCGGGGGCGGCCCGGCGGGATCCACCAAGACGCTCGCCTACTCGATCCTCGCAGTCTCCTTCCCGCAGCGGGACATCGGCGTCGCCTCGGCCCAGGCCGTGCTGCTGATCGTCGCCGCCGCGGTCCTGGCCATCACAGTCCTCGTCCTGCGCAGGCGGGTCGAGGACGACGCGGAGTCCATCGGATGAAGAAAACACTCACCTCGGCCGCCAGCGTCCGGGTCGCGTTCGTCTCCCTGGTGTCCCTCGGCATGCTCGTGCCGATGTACCTCCTGGTGGTCAACGCCTTCAAGAGCCAGCAGGAGATCCTCGCCAACCCGTTCTCGCCGAGCTTCGGCACGGCGACCTTCCAGTACCTCGCCGACGCCTGGAACAACCCCGACTTCAGCATCCTCAAGGGCTACGGCGTCACCATCGCGCTGGTGCTCTGTGTGAACGCCCTCGCCATGGCGGTGTGCGCGCCCGCGGCGTACGTGCTGGCCCGCACGCCGAAGCCGATCTCTCGGCTGCTGCTGTTCTTCTTCATCGCGGGCATGTTCATCCCCACCCAGGTGATCCTGGTGCCGGTCATCTTCGTGCTGCGGGGGATCGGCCTGATGGGGACGCTGCCGGGGCTCATCCTGTTCATGACGGCGACCACCATCCCGTTCACGCTGTTCGTGTTCTTCGGCTACATCCGGGTGCTGCCCAGGTCGCTGGACGAGGCCGCGGCCATCGACGGGGCCGGCCGGTACCGCACACTGTGGCGGATCATCCTGCCGCTGATGCGGCCGATCGTCGCCACGGTCTTCATCCTCAACTCGCTCAGCGTCTGGAACGACTTCGCCAGCCCGCAGATGATCCTCGGTCCCGGCAGCGGCGTCTACACCGTCACCACGGGGGTGTACGCGGCCGTCGGCCAGTACTCCACCGACTACACCAAGGTGTTCCCGACCCTGCTGCTCGCGGTGATCCCGATCCTGGTGATCTTCGTCGTGATGCAGCGGCACATCATGAGCGGGCTCGCGGCGGGGGCGGTCAAGGGCTGAGCGGCCCGTACCCGCCCTCGCCGGGCCCGCCACACACCCGGCAGCGACCCGTTTCGCGAAGGAGTGACCAGCCATGCCCGCACCCCGCACACCCCGCCGGGTGGCGTCCGTGATCCGGCTGCGCCCGGAACACGCCGAGAAGTACCGGGAGCTGCACCGTGCGGTGCCCCGGCCGGTGCTGGACGCCCTCTCCCGCGCGCACGTCACCAACTACTCCATCTTCCTGCGCGACCACACCCTGTTCGCCTACTTCGAGTACACCGGCGACGACTACGAGGCCGACATGGCCGACATGGCCGCCATCGCCGCCGACCCCGAGACCCAGCAGTGGTGGACGCTCACCGACCCCTGCCAGCAGCCCCTGGACTCGGCGCAGCCCGGGGAGCGGTGGGTGACCGGCGAGGAACTCTTCCACCTGGACTGACCGCCACCCCATGCGAAGGAACACCGTCATGCCGCACACCCCCACTCCCCCGGCCCCCGAACTCGACGGTCTCGCGGCCGTCGTCACGGGCGGCGCGTCGGGGATCGGGCTCGCCACGGCCAGGCTGCTGGCCCGCCGCGGCGCCCGGGTCGCCGTCCTCGACGTCGCCCCGGACGCCCTGCCGGCCACCGACCGCGAGGCTCTTCTCACCGTCCGGTGCGACGTCACCGACGACGACTCCGTGCGGGCCGGCACCGCCCGGGCCGTGGATCTGCTGGGCGGTTTGGACGTCCTGGTGAACAACGCGGGCATCGGCGCCCAGGGGACGGTCGCGGACAACGACGACGCCGAGTGGCACCGCGTCCTGGACGTCAACGTCGTCGGCATCGTGCGGACCACCCGGGCCGCACTGCCCCACCTGCGCGCCTCGCCGCACGCGGCGGTGGTCAACACCTGCTCGGTCGCGGCGACCGCGGGGCTGCCCCGGCGGGCGCTGTACAGCGCGAGCAAGGGCGCCGTGCAGTCCCTGACCCTCGCCATGGCCGCCGACCACATCCGTGAGGGCATCCGGGTGAACTGCGTCAACCCCGGTACGGCGGACACCCCGTGGATAGACCGCCTGCTGTCGAGCGCCGACGACCCGGCGGCCGAGCGCACCGCGCTCAACGCCCGCCAGCCGACCGGCCGTCTGGTGAGCGCCGAGGAGGTCGCGGCGGCCATCGCCTACCTGGCGTCCCCGGCGGCGGCGTCCGTCACCGGCACGGCCCTCGCCGTGGACGGTGGCATGCAGGGTCTGCGGCTGCGCCCCGAGGGCGGCTGACCGGAGCGCGGCACACCGGCCCGCTCCCCCCGTATCGCACCCCCCACGTCAGTGACATGAGAACCGACGAAAGGGCACCCCATGCTGAGAACTCGGCGACGACCGGCCCGGACCCTGTTGGCCGCGGTCGCCCTGGCCCTGACGGCGGGCGCCGTCGGACCGGGGGCCGGGGCCGCCGCGGCGGCCGGCTCCGCTCCCGGGAAGCTGACGGTCTACGTCTCCGCCACCGACGGGGACGACGCCAACAGCGGCAGCCGGAAGGACCCGCTCCGGACCATCGCCGCCGCCCGGGACGCACTGGCCGGCCACACCTCGGCCAAGGCCCGCGGCACGGTGCTGATCCGGGGCGGCACCTACGTCCTCGACGACACCGTCGAGCTGAAGGGCGCCGCGAACTCCTGGGTCACCTACGCCCCGTACCGCGGCGAGAAGGTGACGATCACCGGGTCGCACGAACTGCCCGCCGAGGGCTGGAAGAAGCTCACCGACCTCTCCGCGGAGACCCTCGCCCAGCCGCAGTACTCCTCCAACACGCGCCTGGACACCCCCGAGTCGCGCGAGGGCGTGTGGGTCTACGACCTCGGTGCCCAGGGCATCGATCCGGGCACCCTGTACAAGAACGGCTTCAACTGGGTGCAGGATCCCTTCGCCCCCGAACTCGTCGTCGGCGGCGCCACCCAGGTCCTGGCCGAGTACCCGAACGGGAACTCCTGCGCCACGAAGGAGACCGACTGCCACCTGTGGGGCACGGGCGACAAGTGGGACGCCGAGGGCCCCGGGGACCTCATGAACGTGGACCTCGACGCCCGCTTCGGCCTCCAGGACGACTGGAACTCCTCCGGCACGACCCCGCGGGCCCAGTTCGAGGACAAGAAGCAGCAGCTCGACGACCCGGACGGGCGCGACACCTGGTCGCCCGAGGAGATGCGGCGCATGACCCCGCAGATCCTCACGGTGGGCGGCCGTGCGGCGGCCGGGGACCGCTACAAGGGCTGGGCGCCCGAGGCGGTGCCGACGGTGGACGACCTCGGCACCCGTGGCTTCGGCGACTACGCCGACGTCCCGGTGCAGCTCGACCCGCGGTGGATCGAGGACATCGACAACACGAGGGCCGAGACGGAGGGCTGGCTGTCGGGGTACTTCGGCAACAACTACGCCAACGACATGGTGCGGATCCTGTCCTGGAGCGAGGACCGGCTCTACACCAAGTACCCGTCGATGTACATTCCGCAGGACGCGTGGACCAAGGTCAAGGTCCTCAACGTCCTGTCGGAGATGGACACGGCCGGTGAGTACTACATCGACCGCTACGACGACAACGACGTCCTCTACTACCGGCCCGAGGGCGGGACGATCGAGGGCAAGAACGCCACGCTCCAGACCTTCGACAAGAACTTCTTCCTCCTCGACGGGACACAGGGCGTGACCCTGCGCGGCCTGACCATGACCGGGTCGCTCGTCAGCGGCGTACAGCTCCTGGACGCCGTCGGCACGCTCATCGACGCGGTCGACATCTCCAACGTGAGCATGGACGCCGTCCGGATCGGCCGGACGACCGACACCATCACGGCCATGCCGGACTACCGGAGCCTGCGCGGCGGCCACGACAACGTCGTGCAGAACTCCTACCTCCACGACCTGGGCGGCGGCGGGGTCCTGCTCGGCGGCGGCGACCGGGCCACGCTGGAACGGGGCGACAACGTCGCGCGGCACAACGAGATCGCGCGCTTCTCGAAGCTGGCGACCTACACGCCGGCGGGCTACCTGTACGGGGTCGGCAACTCCTTCGAGTACAACTACGTCCACGACGCACCGCACATGGCCGTGCAGATCATGGGCAACGACATGCGCGTCAACCACAACCACTTCTACGACGTGGTGAAGAACGCCGGGGACATGGGCGCGGTCTACGCGGGCCGGGACTTCACGTATCTGGGCAACGAGATCGCGTACAACCACTTCGAGAAGATCGGCGGTTCCAACGACGCGCTGTACATGGACGACGGCGCGTCCGGTGTGCGCTTCCACCACAACGTGGTGAACGGCTCGAACTCCGGGGTCAACCTCAACTCCGGGCACAGCAACACCGCGAACGACAACGTGTTCATCGGCGTGAAGCACGTGGGCCACGGCGGCATCTACCACAAGAAGGGCGAGACCCGGCTGCCGCTGGACAACAGCTGGGTGCTGCAGAGCAGGTTCAACGCCTTCCTCGACGTCCGTGAGGGCGAGAAGTACAGCGCGACGCCCGAGACCGTGGCGGCCTGGCACGAGCACTACACGAACGGCAGGGCGGCATACTCCGACGGGAAGCCGATCGCCTACCCGCAGGTCGAGCGGTGGTACGTGCCGAGGGTGACCGCTACGGGCAAGGACTGCACGGCGGCCGACTACTCGACGGCGGGCACCAACGGATGCAGCCGGGCCACGGTGTGGGACGACGCCGACTCGCTCTACGTGCCGTCCGGTGTGGAGATCGACCACGCGGTGGTCGTCGGCGGCGGCTCCGGGTTCGTGGAGACGACCGCGACGTTCACGGAGCCCGCGTCGGAGTACAACCCGTCGCGCTGGAGCGACAAGGTCAACACCCGTTCGGTGGCGGCCGCTTCGGTGGCGGAGACCGGTCTGGACCTCGACACGCTGAAGTTCTCGGGTTCCGGTGCGGTGGCCGAGGCGTACGGGGCCGCGTGGATCGCGCAGTGGAACCGGCACGTGACCGCGGAGGGGATCGGCCGGCCGTAACCGGCCGAACAGGGCGAGGCGGCCGAGGGACCGGTCGGACTACCGGCCCCTCGGCCGCCTCGATGTGGCCGTCCTACGCGTCCGGCACGTCGGCCGGACGCCGGCGGGCCCACGACGACGTGATGTGCTCGCGCATCGCCTCGGCGGCCGCGTCGCCGTCCCCGGCGAGCACCGCGGCGGCGACCCGGGCGTGCGCCTCGTGCGTCAGCTCGATGTCCTCGCGCGTCGGGTCCCCGCTGTACTGCGGGGAGCGCACGGCCTTGCCCTGGATGCTGGAGACGATGGCCCGTCCGAACGCGTCCCGGGAGGCGTGGTGGATGATCTCGTGGAACTCGATGTCCGCGCGCGAGTAGGCCTCGGGATCGTCGATCAGGCCCGCGAGTTCGTCGAGCTTGGCGGAGAGCGCCGCCGACTGTTCCTCGTCGATGCGCCCGGCGGCACGGGTGGCCATCGCGCACTCCAGGGTGGTCCTGATCTCGATCAGGTTGTCCAGATAGACCAGGCGGTCCTTGCGCTGGAACAGCGCGTCGAGGACCAGCGGGTCGAGCAGGCTCCACTGGTCCTGGCCCAGCACGACGGTCCCCCAGCCCTGACGGGTCGCCACCAGCCCCTTCTCGGCGAGCGTCGTCGTCGCCTCCCGGATCACGGTCCGGCTCACCTCGTACTCCTCGCAGAGCTCACCCGCCGACGGCAGCGCGGTGCCCGGCGGGTACTCCCCGAGCACGATGGCCGTCGCGAGGCTCTGGACGACGGCCGCGGCGAGCGGCGGCCGGCGTCGTTGAGGGCGGGACACGGCGGTGGTGTCCGCGGATGGCTTGATCATCTGGTCAGAGACTCCCCATGTTCGTGCAGGTTCACCCGGCACCCGCTGTCCAATGACCCCAGGTTAGCCGAACATGCTAAGGTCATCACTCGTATCACAAGTTACGACTCAGCCGTGGGAGACGCGATGCGCATCACCGGATACCGGTCCCTTGCCACGGTCCACGAGTGGGGACGACCGGTGGGCGACGTGAACGGCGTCGTCACCACCGGCGTCACCGAGGTGCCGGTCCTGCTGCTGGAGACGGACGAGGGCCTGACCGGCGTGGGCCTCGGCGGCCACGCCGACGTGGAGCGGGTCTTCCCGGCGCTGGAGGGCCAGGACCCCCGGGCGGTCACCTCGCTCTACGACAGGATGCTCGCCCACGTCTTCAAGTCCGGGCACGGCGGGCAGGTGTTCGGCACGATCGGCGCCCTCGACATGGCGCTGTGGGACCTCAAGGCGAAGATCGCCCAGGAGCCGCTGTGGCGGACGCTGGGCGCCGCCGACCGTTTCGTGCCGGGCTACGCCTCCGGCCTGGACTACGCGCTCACCGACGACGAACTCGTCGCGTTCCACGAGCGGTGGGCGCGGCGCGGCTTCACGGGCGCCAAGATCAAGGGCGGCCTGGACGTGGACCGGGACGTGCGGCGCCTGGCGGCGGTCCGCGACGTGTTCCGGGTCAACAGCGACCGCCCCGCGCTCATGTACGACGTCAACGAGTCCTGGGGGCGGCACCAGGCGGTGCGCCTGGCCCGGCAGGTCGAGGAGCGGGTCGAACTCACCTGGATCGAGGAACCCGTCCGGCGCTGGGACGTGGCGGGACACCGTGCGGTCGCCACCGGCATCCGCGCCGCCGTCGCGACCGGGGAGAACCTGACGGGCCTCGAGCACTTCCGGCCGCTGCTGGCCGCGGACGCGGTGGGGGTCGTCCAGACCGGCGCCGTGTGGGGCATCACCCACTTCCTGCGCGTCTCGACGCTCGCCTTCGGGCACGGCCTGCCCGTGAGCCCCGTCGGATACAACGCCAACCCGGTCGCGCACGCGGCGGCCGCCGTGCCCAACCACCTGGTGACCGAGGTGCAGGACCTGGCCTTCCCGGTCGGGCTGCGGGTGGACCAGGAGATCGCCGACGGCGGGATCGTGCTCGGCGACGCCCCGGGACTGGGCATCGAGGTCGACGAGGAACGGATCGTCGCGCGGGCCGCGTCGGGCGGGTGGTCCCTCCCGTCCGGACCGCACGTCCGCCCCGCCGACGCCGGCCTCAGACTCGTACCGCAGGCGCGATGAGGACGTGACGAGGACGCGCCGAGGAGGGAGCAGGACATGAGGACACGAAAGGCCCTGGTGGTCCGCGGCGGGTGGGAGGGCCACGACCCGGTCGGCTGCACCAAGTCGGTCATGCCCGCACTGGAGCGCGCGGGGTTCGAGGTCGAGGTCGCCGAGGACCTGGCGGTGTACGAGGACCGGGGGCTGCTCGCCGCCACCGACCTCGTCGTGCACTCCTGGTCGGCGGGCGGCCTGACGGCGGCCCAGGAGGCGAACCTGGTCGACGCGGTGGAGGCGGGCACCGGCTTCGCCGGCTGGCACGGGGGCGTGGTCGCCACCAACGTCGCCAACCCCCGCTACCTGCGGATGGTCGGGGGCCGCTTCCTGTGGCACCCGGACGGCTTCCAGGAGTTCACCGTGCGGATCTCCGCCACCCCCGACCGGGACGGCGAGATCACCGAGGGGGTCACGGACTACGACGTGGAGACCGAGCACTACTGGGTGCTCACGGACTCCCTCAACACCGTCCTGGCCACGTCCGTGCTCACCCCGGGCCCGGCCGACCCGTGGGACGAACCCGTCGAGTTCCCCGTGGTGTGGACGCGCCGCTGGGGAGCGGGGCGGGTCTTCGTCTGCACCCTCGGGCACCGCGTCGCGGACCTCCGGGTGCCGCAGACGGCGGCGATCGTCGGCCGTGGACTCGTGTGGGCGGCGCGCGCGTGACGCCCCGGGGCGTCCGGGCCGCCCGGCGCTCCCGCCCGCGACGGCCCGGCACCCCGCCCGTGTCAGGTGCTCTCGCGCGCGACGACCCGGTACCCCACGTCCCGGTGCGGGACGTCGACCGCGGCACCGCGCATCCGCGCCAGCAGCAGCTCGGCGCCCAACTCCCCGATCCGCGCGCTGGGTACGGCCACCGTGGTCAGCGCCGGAACCAGGTGCCCGGCCAGTTCGAAGTCGCCGAAGCCGGCCAGGGCGAGCGTGCCCGGCACGTCGATGCCGCGCCGTACGCAGGCCTGGAGGGCCCCGGCCGCGAAGACGTCGCTGGAGAACATCACGGCGTCGGAGTCCGGGTACCTCTCCAGCGCCAGGTCCAGCAGGGCGACACCGGTGTCCATGGTGACCGGCTCGGGACCGGCGTCCACGGTGCGCGCCTCGCCGCCCAGCAGGTCGCGGACGGCGCCGGTGTAGCCGTCGAGGCGTTCCGCGGCCCGGGGGTCTCCCGAGGTGTGCCGGCCCGCGAAGGTGATCCGCCGCCGGCCTCGCTCGACGAGGTGGGCCACCATCGCCGCCGCTGCCGCCGCGTTGGAGAAGCCGACCAGCAGGTCCACCGGGTCCTCGGACCAGCCCCAGGTCTCCACGACCGGCACCCCGGCCGCCTTGATCAGTGTCAGGGTGCCCGGGGTGTGGCGGGTCCCCACCATGAGCAGTCCGTCCGGCCGCCGGCCCAGGAAGCTGCGCAGCACCTCCTCCTCGTGCTCGGGCCGGTAGTCGGTGGTCCCGACGAAGATCTGGTAGCCGTGGGCCGCCAGCGCCGTGGAGAAGGCGTGCACCGTGTCGGCGAAGACCGACGCGTTGATCTGCGGCACCAGGGCGGCGACCGTGCGGCTGCGGTTCGAGGCCAGGTTGCTGGCGGCCAGGTTGGGCACGTAGCCGGTGGCCGTGAGGGCCGCCTGGACCCTCGCCCGCGTCTCGTCGGACACCGACAGGGGGTCGCGGACGACCCGGGAGACCGTCTGCGCCGACACCCCGGCGGCGGCCGCGACGTCCGACAGGGTCACCGAGCGGGTCGCGGAGCGTTTACGGGGACGACGGGGCGGCGGCTGGGTCACGCCGGAAACGATATCGGGCTTCACAGTGCTCCCCGCGCCACCAGCGCCCGCATCAGATCGGCGATGCCGAACGTCCACGGCGCACACGCGTCACTCGGCCGGATCCGGTTGGCGAGCGTGCCGAGGTTCGGCGTGGCGACGGCGACGAGGTCGCCGTCGTGATGCGTGAACCCCTGTCCGGGCGCGTCGCGGTCCTCGACGGGCGCGAACATGGTGCCGAGGTAGAGCACCGCGCCGTCGGGGTACTGGTGGTGCGGGCCCAGCAACTGCGCCACGAGGTCCAGGGGGTCGCGGCTGATGGCGGCCATCGAGGACTCGGCGTCCAGCCGGTAGCCGTCGGCACCCTCGACGGTCAGGGTCACCGTGGCCCGCCGTACGTCGTCCATGCGGAAGCCCGGCTCGAACAGGCGCAGGAACGGGCCGAGGGCGGCCGAGGCGTTGTTGTCCTTGGCCTGGGGCAGCAGCAGCGCGGAACGGCCTTCGACGTCGCGGAGGTTGACGTCGTTGCCGAGGGTCGCGCCGACCACGGCCCCGGTGGAGGAGACGGCCAGCACCACCTCGGGCTCCGGGTTGTTCCAGCGCGAGGCGGCGTGCACACCGGCGTCGGCGCCGCTGCCCACGGCGGCCAGCACGGGCGCCTTGGTGAAGATCTCGGCGTCGGGGCCGATGCCGACCTCCAGGTACTGGCTCCACGCCCCCTGCGCGACCAGGAGCTCCTTGAGCGCGGCGGCCTCCTGCGAGCCGGGCCGCAGGGCTGCCAGGTCGTCGCCGACGAGCCGGCGGATCTGCTCCCGGGCCTCGGCGGCACCCGTGACGTCCCCGCGGACGCGCTCCTCGATCACCCGCTCCAGCATCGAGACGACGAAGGTGACCCCGGCGGCCTTGACGGCCTGCAGGTCGACCGGCGCGAGCAGCCACGGCCGTCGCGGGTCCCGGGTGTCGACGGGCGTGTTGGCCAGTACCTCGTCGAGCCCGGCGATCCGCTCGCCCCGGGTGTCCCGCAGGCGGGCGGCGGGGTCCGGCGTCTCGCACAGGTCGCGCACGGTCGGGAAGGCCGCGGTGATGTCGTGCAGTCCGTCCTCGCGGACGGCCACGACGGACGGCCCGAGGCCGGGACGCCAGACCCGGCCGACGAGCGCGCCCCCGGTTCCGTCGGAGGGCAGGGTGGTCGCGGCGTCGGGCCACTGGTTCATCGGATTCCCTTCGTTGTTGCCCCGGACCGGTCCCGAACGGCGCGACGTGGTCGGGGCAGGGACGTTGACACTGCGAACGGCGCCAGCCTAGCGTGCATGTTAGCGCTATCGGTAGCGCTAACAACAGGTAAGGAGTCCCATGGCCTCGCGCGACAAACCCGGCGTCCTCGCCGGGTACCGGGTCCTCGACTGTTCCATCGCCATGGCCGGCCCGTTCGCCGCCCAGCGCCTGGGCGACCTCGGCGCCGACGTCGTCAAGGTCGAACCGGTCACCGGGGAGTGGCAGCGCCACGCCGCGGCCGGCGGGGCGGGAGGCAACCGGATCAACGTCTCCTTCCTCTCCCTGAACCGCAACAAGCGATCCCTCGCCGTCGACCTCAAGGATCCGGCGGGCAAGGAGGTCCTGCGCCTCCTCGTCGCGAGCGCCGACGTCTTCCTCCAGAACTACCGCCCCGGCGTCGCCGACCGCCTCGGCGTCGACTACGCCTCCCTGGCCGCGATCAATCCCTCCCTCGTCTACGTCTCCATCTCCGGGTACGGCGAGGACGGCCCCTACGCCCAGCGCCCGGGCCAGGACCTGCTGTTGCAGGCGATGTCGGGGGCCATGCTGTCCAGCGGCCGCTCGGGCGAGGCACCGCGGGCCGCGGGGCAGTACCTCGTGGACGCCGTCACCGCCTCCACCGCCTTCGAGGGCGTGCTCGCCGCACTGCTGCACCGCGAACGCACCGGCGAGGGCCAGCTGGTGACGGTGAACATGCTCGACGCCGTCACCACCCTCCAGATGCAGGAACTGTCGGTCCACACCGTCGGAGGGCTGCCCCAGACCCGCTCCGCCGAACCGCATGCCCACGTCTACATCCGCTCGCCCTACGGCGCCTTCCAGACCTTGGACGGCTATCTGGTCCTGGCCTTCCCACCGTTGAAGAAGCTCGGCGAGATCCTCGGCGAGGACACCTTCCTGTCCATGGAGGACGAGGAGCACGGCTGGACCCACCGGGACGAGATCTTCGCCCGCACGGCCGCCCGGCTGCTGACCCGGCCCTCGCGGCACTGGCTCGACGCCTTCGCCGCCGCCGGCATCTGGGCGGGCCCCGTCTACGGCTACGCCGACCTGGTGCGGGACCCCCAGATCCGCCACAACGGCACCTTCGTCACGTACGACCACCCCACCGAGGGGCGCGTGACCGTGCCCGGCTTCCCCTACAAGTTCTCCGCCACCCCGCCCCGCATCGACCGCGGCGCCCCGCTCGTCGGGGAGCACACCCGCGAGGTGCTGACCGAAGCGGGCCTCGCGGAAGGGGAGATCGAGGAACTCCTCGCCACCGGCGCCGTGACGGAGACGACCCCATGACGCACACCGGGCCGCCCTACCGCGGACTGACCTGGGACCACCCCCGCGGCCACGACGCACTCGCCGCTTCCGCGGGTGGCCTCGTCCACTGGGACGTGCAGCCGCTGGAGGGCTTCGAGTCCCATCCGATCGACGAGCTGTGCGCCCGCTACGACCTCGTCGTCCTCGACCACCCGCACCTCGGCGAGGCGCTGGCCACCGGGTGCCTGCGGCCGCTCGAGGACCTGTTCACCCCGGCGGAACTGGCCCGCTGGGGCGCCGACTCCATCGGCCCCACCATGCGGTCGTACGCCATGGACGGCCGTCAGTGGGCGCTGCCGCTGGACGCCGCCACCCAGGTCGCGGCCACCCGGACCGACCTCGTCGGCGAGCCGCCCCGCACCTGGGACGAGGTGCGCCGCCTGGCCCGCCGGGCTCCCGTGGCCCTGTCCCTCGCCGGACCGCACGCGTTCCTCACCTTCGCCTCCGTCGCGCTCGCCGTGGGCGAGGAACCGGCCGCCGACCCGGACCGACTGATCGGCGACGACACGGGACTCGCGGTGCTCGACCTGATGGCCGACCTCGACGCCCTCGCCCCGCCCGAGACCCGCGCACTCAACCCGATCGGGCTGCTGGAACTCATGGCCGCCACGGACCGACTGGCACACTGCCCGCTGGTGTACGGCTACGTCACCTACGCCGACCGCCTGACCTTCACCGACGCTCCCGCCGTGACCGCGGGCGGGCGCCCGGGCTCCACGCTCGGCGGTACGGGCATCGCGCTCAGCGCCCGCTGCGCGCCGTCCCCGGAACTCCTCGCCCACGTGCGCTGGCTGATGTCCCCCGGGGCACAGGGCGACTTCCTGCCCCGGCACAGCGGACAGCCCAGCGCCCGCACCGCCTGGACCTCCCCCGGGACCGTCGCCGCCGACTTCTACCGACGCACCGCCGCCACCTGCGAGCAGGCCTGGGTGCGTCCCCGGCACGCCGGCTACATCGGCTTCCAGACCGCCGCGTCGGCCGCCGTACGCGCCGCGCTCGCGGGCGAGACCGACCACCGTGAAGCACTCGACCGGATGCGCGCCCTGTACCGGACGAGCCGGACACCGAAGGAACGCCAGCCATGAGCGACACCGGCACCCTCCCGCCGCCCGACCTCGGCACCGACCACGTCCTGCTGGACGTGACGGACCGGGTCGCCACCCTCACCCTGAACCGGCCCGCCAAGCTCAACGCCGTCACCCCCGGCATGTCCCGGGCCCTGGTGCGGGCGATCGAGTGGTGCGACACGACCGACGAGGTCCGGGCGCTCGTCGTCACCGGGGCGGGCGAGCGCTCCTTCAGCGTCGGCTCGGACATCGGCGCACTCGACCAGTACGCCACCCCGTGGGACTTCCGCAACCGCGTCGACTACTGCGACGCCATCCGCGCCGCCCGCACCCCGACCGTCGCCGCGGTGGGCGGATACGCCCTGGGCGGAGGGCTGGAGACCGCTCTGTCCTGCGACATCCGGCTCGCCGCGGACACCGCGTCCTTCGGCGCGCCGGAGATCACGCTCGGCTGGATCGGGGGCGGCGGCATGGCCGCCTTCCTGAGCCGCGCGGCCGGGCCGAGCAATGCGGCACTGATGCTGCTCACCGGCGAACGCATCGACCCCGACCGGGCGTTGGCCTGGAATCTGGTGAGCGAGGTCGTGCCCCGCGCCGGACTGCTCGACCGGGCCCGCGCCCTCGCCGCCGTGATCGCCTCCCGCGCCCCGGTGGCGGCCGAGACGGCGAAGATCAACCTGCGGGCCGCCGGGAACCTGCCCGAGGACCAGGCACTCGCCTACGAGCGCGACCTGCAGACCATCTGCTTCGCCACCGAGGACGCGGCGGAGGGCCGGCGCGCGTTCGCCGAGAAGCGCACCCCCGTCTTCCGCAAGCGCTGAGAGGAACGTCATGAAGCAACCCCGAGCCGCACTCGTGACCGGTGCGGGCGGCGCCCTCGGCCGGGCCACCGCCGTCCGGCTGGCCGCCGACGGACACGATGTCGCCGTACTCGACCGCGACGCCGAGTCGCTGGAGAACACCGCCGCGCTGGTCGAGAAGGCGGGCGCCCGCGTGCTCGCCCTCACCACCGACCTGCGCAACGCCCCGGCCGTGGCGGCGGCCGTGGAGCGGACCGTGACCGCGCTGGGCCCGCTGCGAGTGCTGGTCAACAACGCGGCCGTGTACCCGACCAGGGCCTTCCTGGACGTGCCGCTCGCCGAGTACGAGGAGGTGGTGGCGGTCAACCAGCGTGCCTACTGGGTCGCCGCCCAGGCCGCCGCGCGGCACATGACGGGCACGGGCGGCGGGGCGATCGTCAACGTCGCCTCGATCACGATGCACGGCGGCTGGGACTCCCTGGCCGCCTACGTCTCCACCAAGGGCGCCGCCGTCGCCCTGACCCGCGCCCTCGCCCGGGAGCTGGGTCCCGCCGAGATCCGCGTCAACTGCGTCTCCCCCGGGGCCTTTCCTACCGCGGCCGAGGAGATCCACGAGGACCCCGGCGCCTACCGTCGGCACGTGCTCGACCACCAGGCCCTGAAGCGGCGCGGACGGCCCGAGGAACTGGCCTCGGTGGTGTCCTTCCTCACCGGTCCCGACGCCTCGTTCGTCACGGGCCAGTGCGTCGAGGTCAACGGAGGGTGGGTGATGGCGTGAAGCTGTACGGACGTTCCCACGACCGGCAGTCCCTCGCCCGGCACGCGGGCGACCTGAGCGCGGCGGGCGGGGTGCGCTCCGTCGTCCTGGACGACGGCTCCGAACGGGGCATCCGCACGCTGGAGTTCCGGACCGGCGCCGGGCTGTCGTTCGACGTGCTGGTGGACCGGGCGATGGACCTCGGCGGGGCCGAGTTCGAGGGCCGGGGCTTCGGCTGGCGTTCGGCGACGGGCTTCCGGCACCCGGGACTGCACGAGTACCGCGACGACGACGGCCTGTCCATGATGCGCAGCTTCTCGGGGCTGCTGCTCACCGCGGGCCTGGACCACACGCTCTTCGGCGCCGAGGTGGACGCCTCGCAGTACCGCTATCCGCCGCGGCGCACGGCCGTGCACGCCCTCCACGGGCGGGTCGCCAACCTGCCGGCCCGGCTGACCGGGTACGGCGAGCGGTGGCAGGACGACGGCCGCTGCGTGCTCTGGGCGGAGGGCGAGGTGCGCCAGGCCGCGATCTTCGGGGAGCACCTGCGGCTCACCCGCCGCATCGAGGCCGATCTGGGCGGCAGCGAGATCCGCCTGACCGACCGGGTGCGCAACGCCGGCTTCGACCTGACCCCGCACATGTACCTGTACCACGTCAACGTCGGCTGGCCCTTCCTGGACGAGGGCGCCCGCTACGAGCTGCCGCCGCACCGCACCCTGTGGCGCAGCGACAGCGTCGCCGAGCAGGGCGTGTCCCACACCGCGATGCCCGCCCCGCTGCCGGGCTTCGTGGAGCAGGTCTACGAACACGAACTGGAGCCGGACGCGGCGGGCCTGGTCCGGCCCCGCCTGGTCAACGAAAGCCTGGGCGTCTACTTCGAGTTGGAGTTCGACACGGCCCAGTTCCCGTCCTTCTTCCAGTGGCTGCACCTGCGCGAGGGCGCCTACGCGGTCGGCTTCGAACCGTCCACGCACCATGTGCAGGGCGAGGCCGCGGCCCGGGAGGACGGGTCGATGACGTTCCTGGCCCCCGGTGAGGAGCGGGAGTACACCACCGCGTTCCGGGTGGGCCACCTGGACTGACCACCGAGACCGCGGTGCTGGGGGGACACGGGGGCCCGGCGCGTCAGGAGGCGCGCCGGGATCCCGTACGCACGCGCCCCGTCAGCCACGCCGCCGTCACCAGCAGCGCGGGGAGCAGCGGTGCGGCGCCGGGCAGCAGACGCTCCAGCAGCGTGGCGGCGGCCGCGCCCAGGATCAGCAGTGCCATCGTCACCGGGGCACGCCACTGGACGCGCCGGGCCGTCACCGCGTCGGTGACGGCCCCCGTCAGCAGTCCCGTCAGGTAGGCGGTCGGCACCTGCGCGCCCATCGCGACGCGGACACCGGCGTTCTGGCAGCCCATCGCGGCCGCCAAGGTTCCCAGCATCGCCGTGCGCTCCCCGCCGGACGGGTCCCCGCCCACGGTGAGCCACCACGCCACGACGGCCCACAGCAGGACGAGCTCGAGCAGCAGGAAGTCGGCGGGGCGCAGGCGTCCGCCCCGTTGGGCACGGCCGGCCGCCCAGCCGGCTCCCGCCGCGCCGAGCACGTAGCAGAGCACCGCGACGGCGGCCAGGGCGCCGAGCGCCGGGTCCGCGCCGCCCAGACCGACTCCGAGCAACGCCGAGTTGGCGGTGACCACGCTGGTGAAGACGCCGCCCAGGGAGAGGAAGCCCCAGGCGTTGACGGCGCCCGCGGAGAAGGTCAGCAGCCGCGCGGCCCAGGTGTCCGCGCGCTGCCGCGACCCCGGTGGGAGGTCCCGACGCCGATTGCCCTCCGTGGTCCTCTCCTCGCCTCGTCCGGGCCCCGGACAAAATCCTCGCCGACCGACGTGGCGGCACGGGCCGCGACATGCCGGGCGGGGCGACCGCTGCCTACGGTCGGCCGCCCCGCCGGCACGGCGGCCTAGCGGCCGCCCGCCATGGTCGACCGGAAGGTCCAGTGGCCCGATCCGACCTCGTACACGGCCTCCCCTCCGGTCACCCGGAGCAGTCGTGCGGCCTCGGGCGCCTCTGGCGCCCCGGTGCGCTTGCCGGCGACCGGTACGTGCACCTGCGCGGTGCTGCCCGCGGGAACGTCCACGGTGAGGCGGAAGCGGTCGTCCGAGCGTTCCCAGTCGGTGCGTGCGACGCCGTAGGGGGTGCGGTAGGAGCCCGCCGCGGAGGTCATGTCGCCCTCCACCGCCGGGTCGACGAGGAGCTTCGCGTACCCGACGGAGTCCTCGGTCTGGGAGATGCCGGCGACGCGGGTGGTGAACCAGGAGTCGACGGCGCCGAGCATGAAGTGGTTCTGGGACTGGCCGGGTCCGCCGTCCCACGACTCGCCCAGGGTGGTGTTGCCCGCGAGCACCTGGTAGCCGTAGCTGGGGCTGGTCGTCTGCGTGGCGATGGCGTGCACCAGGTCGTCGCGGTCCGCGCCACTGAGCACCCGGAAGGCTGCGGGCAGCGAGATCTCGCCCAGGACCAGGTGGTTTCCGGCGTCCTTGATCGCGTCGGTGAAGTGGGAGAGCAGGCGGTCCCGCTCGCCCTGCGGGTAGGCGCCCATGTCGAGGGCGAGTGCCTCGGCGCCGTGTCCGCCGCCGCCGAAGGTTCCCGTGCCTGCGTCGTAGTACTTCGCCGTCAGTGCCTCGACGCTCGCGGCGGCCTTTCGGCGGTACTCATCGGCCGCGGCGGTGTCGCCGAGGAGCGAGGCGATGCGGCCGAGGGTGTCGACCACCCGCCAGTACCCGTAGGTGCCGGCCACGGCGCGCGGGAAGGTCCGGTCGGGCGTGAACCAGTCGCCCAGCCCGTAGTCGAGGATGCCGTCGGCGACCTGGGTCTCCAGGAAGGCGGCGTAGCGTCGCATGTCCGGGTAGTACGTCTCCAGGGTCTGGCGGTCTCCGTAGGTGAGGTAGAGCTGCCAGGGGACGAGGACGAAGGCGCCGCCCCAGTTGGAGTCGTTGCGGTAGGCGCCCGGGAGGCTGGTGTACTCCGGGACGGTGCTCGGGACCAGCCCGTCCGACGTCTGCGCGTCGGCCATGTCCCGGACGATCTTGCGGAGGTAGGCCCGCATGTCGTAGTTGCCGGCGAGGGCGGGGAAGACGAGCTGGTTCTGTTCGAGCCAGCCGAGCTTCTCGCGGCTCGGGCAGTCGGTGAGCACGCTCATCATGTTGCCCTCGACGGAGCGGCGGATCAGCGAGTGGATTTGGTTGATCAGCGGGTCGGAGCTGGTGAAGTCGCCGGCCGAGGCGTTGTCGGTGCGCAGGACGTGCCCGCGGACGCTCACCGTCGCGTTCGCGGGCACTCCGCGCAGTTCCAGGTAGCGGAAGCCGTGGTAGCTGAACCTGGGGTGCCAGCTCTCGGCGTGCCGCCCGCCCGCGGTGGTGTAGCTGTCCCACAGGGGGGCGCCGACGTTGCTGATGGACTGGAAGGCGTGGCCGTCCTTCAGGCTCTCCGCCGGGTACACGCGGATCGCGGTGCCCTCGGGTGCGCGGACGGTGATCTCGGGCCAGCCCGCGATGTTGCGGCCCAGGTCGAAGACGCGGCTGCCCTCGGCGCCGTCGACCTCCTTGCCGTTCAGGGTCTCCACGACACGGATCGGCTCGGTCTCCCGGGCGCTGAGCCGGGCGGGCCGGTCGGCGGTGCCGGGGCCGGCCACCGCGACCGCGTGCCGCCAGCCGCGCCGGTCGCCGGAGGGCTCGTCCCACCCGGGGATCTCGCGGCGGGCGTCGTAGTCCTCGCCGCCGTACCAGTTCGACGCGGTGGTCGGGCCGAGTGTGGTGCGCCAGTCGTCGCCGCTGGTGATCGTGCGCACCCGGCCGTCGGCCAGGGGCACCTCCAGCCGGGCGATCAGTTTGGGGTCGCTGAGGTTGCCGTACAGCTTGCGGTAGCGGTCGGCGGTGCTGACGACGTTGGACATGCCGTTGCCGAGGGCGACACCGAGGGTGTTGGCGCCGGTGCGCAGGTGGTCGGTGACGTCGTAGGTGGCGTACTGGAGGCGTTCGGCGAAGTCCGTGTTGGCCGGTTCGAGGACCGCGTCGCCCACCGGTTCGCCGTTCACGGTCGCGTCGTAGATGCCGAGTCCGGCGATGTAGAGGCGGGCGCTGCGGGCGCGCTTGGGCAGGGTGAAGTCGTCGGTGAGCAGGGGCAGTCCGGCGGGCAGGTAGGGGGTGGGCTGCCGTTGGCCGGTGACCTCGGCGAGCCGGGTGGCGGGGCCGTCGGCGCTGTCGGCGGCGGAGACGGTGTAGTCGACGGGAAATCCGGGGATCCGGCCGTCGTCGGTGAGGACGTCGGCGCGGGGGTAGAGCGCCACCTCGTCGAAGGTCTTCGCGGTCTTCAGGTCGAGGGTGAGGGTGATCGGCGCGTCGGAGACGTCCGGTCCGGTGTGCGCGGCGCTCGCGTAGCCCGCCGCGGTCTGCAGGGCGCTGTTGGGCAGGCCGTCGACGGCGAGGGCGGGCTCCCAGGTCTTGCGGACGGTGTTGCTCTCGGACGCGGTGACCGCGGCACCGCGGGCCAGGCCGGTGGTGGAGGTGCCGGAGTCGCGGACGTCGATCTCGCCGAGCTGGAGGCGCCAGGTGCGCTCGGGGAAGGACTCGGCGAGCGGCAGGCCGAGCCGGGTGACGTCCAGTCGTACGTAGCGGGCGGTGGTGCGGGGCAGGCGGACGACGACCGGTTCGACGGTCCGGTCGCTCAGCCGCCAGTCGGGGTGGGTGATCCACCGGGCGTCCCAGTCCGACTGCTGCGTCAGGCCGGTCTCGAACACGGCGGTGGTGCTCCAGCCGCTGTGCCGCTTCCCGTCGCCGGACCAGAGCATGACACGCCAGTACACCTTGGCCCGGGAGCCCGGGTCCTTCCCGGCGTACGTCGTCCCGGGCACCGACGACTCCACCTTCCCGGAGTCCCACAGGTCGGGTCGGGAGGTGCGGAGCCGCTGGAGGGAGGTAGCGGCCTGGACGCGGTAGGCGGCCTGGCGTGTGTCCGGGGTGCCGGCGGTGGTCTGCCAGCTGAGTTCCGGGGTGGTGTCGTCGATGCCGAGGGCCTCGCTCAGGTGCTGGGTGCGCAGCGCGGTCGGGGCGATGGTGCGGGTGGTCGCGGCGTCGGCGGTGACCGCGCCGGCCAGCAGGGTGACGAAGGCGGTGACACCGGCGAGGGCGGCGGCGGTCCGGTGTCCGACGGGTGGGTTCGTTCTGGGCATGGCGGCTCCTGGGCGGCGGGGTTGTCGTGGTGTCAGACGCGGCGCAGTCGGACGATGGTCCGGCGCCGGAAGCGCAGGGTGACCGGGCCGAGCAGGCCGGACGGCAGTGGCTTCTTGCGCTCGTTGGCCAGCGTGTTGGCGACCCGGACCCGCAGCGTGTTGCGCCCGGCCGCGACGTGTCCCGTCACGTCGGCCACGAACGGGGCCCACAGCAGCGGCGGCAGGACGGTTCCGTTGACGGACACCTCAGCGACGTCGCGGACGTCCCCGAGGTCCAGCAGGACGCGGCGGCCGTGCAGCCGGGCGGCGTCGACATCGATGTCGGTGGTGTAGGTGCCGCTGCCGGAGAACAGTTCGTCGTACCGCGTCCAGCTGCCCAGGGGCCCGGTGACGGGCTCGGCACCCTCGCGTTCGAAGGTGAGGGTCCAGTCGCCGTCCACCGGGAGCGGGGCGAGCGGGTCGTCGATGCGCACGGTGCCGTGGTAGCGGTGGCCGCCGTCGGCGCCGACGAGTCGGTGGGTCCCGGCGGCCGAGGCCTCCACCGTGGCGCGCAGCACGTGCCCGTGGCGTTCCACGGACAGGACCGGCACGGACGACTCGGTGAGGTGGGGCCGGTCGCGGTGTCCGCCGCGGACCACGACGACGGCGGTCCGGTAGGGCTCCAGGTCCAACGTCACCCGCACGCCGTCCTTGGTGGCCCGGTACACGGGCACGGGCCCGCCGGTGCCGGTCGCGGGGTCCCAGGTCTCGGGCCGGCCGGTGGCCGGGAGGGCGGCGACGGTGCGCACGTGCGCGCCGCTCTCGTTGTTGATCAGGAAGACGGTGTCGGGGCCCCGGCGCACCCGCAGTACCCGGACCGCGTCCTGGGCCGGGTCCAGGACGGCCGCCGCGGTACCGGCCGCGACGGCGGCGGCTCCGAGCGCGCCGGTGTCCGCGACCCGGACGGCGTGTCCGCGGCCCAGGGACCTGCGGGCCGGCACCCGGCCGCCGAACAGCTCGGAGAGTCCGTGGGCGAGGGTGCGGTCGCCGCCGTCCGCCTCCTCGACGTCCAGGACGCCCACCGCGATCACGGTGCCGCCGGCCCGGACGAACTCGCGCAGCACGCGCACGCCGTCGGCGTCCAGGACGGGTGTGGCGGGAACGACGACGAGGTCGTAGGCGGCCGCCCCGACGACCAGGCGTCCCTCGCGGACCTCGGCGTGGGCCAGCAACGCGGGGTCCCGGGTCAGGGCGCCCTCGTGGAGCAGGTCGAAGTCCACCTGGGCGCGCTCCAGGGCGTGGGCCGCGTCGCCGAGCGGGGCGTCCACGTCCTCCTGCCGGTCCGTGCCGGCCCACTGCTCGGCGGCCCGCTGCGGCTGCAGCAGCGCCGTGCGGGCGGCGGAGGTGCCGCGGCCGGCCTCCATGACCCGGCCGATCCACTCGGCGAGCGGGCGCATGGCCCACCACCAGGGGGCGCGCGGGCCGAAGGGCGGCGGGAAGTACACCCGGCTCTCGTCGGTCCACAGGGCGTGCAGCACGGTCAGGTTGATGCCCCGGGCGGCCTGCGCGCCGACGGTGGCGTGCACGAAACCGGGGGTGACCTGCCAGCCCATGTTGCCGAACATCTCCAGCAGGGCCCGCTCGCGACCCATCTGGTGGGCCACGGACACCGGGTTGCGCGGGATCATGGTGGGCTCACCGGCCACGTATTCGGCGGTGATGATGTCGCCGCCGGGCACCTGGGCCCACTGGTTGACCTTGTGCAGGTCGCCGGTGGACGCGATGCGCTTGGCGGGGGCGGTCTCGTCGTAGAGCGGGTTGGTGATCAGGGCGACGCCGCGCTTCTCGTACCACTGGGCCTGCTTGCGGAAGGCGGTGGCGAAGCGATCGGAGACGGCCTTCCAGTAGTTGCCGCGGGCGATGCGGCCGGAGCGGCCGAGGTCGTCGAAGGCGGCGGCATAGGCGAGGCCGGGTGCGACTCCTACGGTGCGCAGGGCGCGGTCGAGGGTCGGTGACCACGGCAGGCGCTTGAAATGGGCCTCCGCCGAGGCGAAGAACGGCTCGTCGTCCCAGAAGCCGGGGACGACCGTGCCGAAGTAGCGCCCGAACCGGCGGTGGTACTCGCCGGGGACGATGTCCAGGAACAGCTCGACGGGTTCCTCGTCGAGCAGGTCGACGTAGCTGCGGCTGTACCCCTGGCTGTCGTCGGCGAGGAGCACGCCGCCGAAGAGGTCGACCTGCCACTCCCCCGCCGGGACCTGCCAGGTGTGTCCGCCGGTGAGCCGGTCGGTGAGGTCCACGACATCGGTGGCGGCGGTGGCCGCGGTGGGCCGGGCGGCGGCGGCCGCGACGGTGAACCCCGCGCCCGGCAGCGGGTGTTCCGGGAAGTCGCCCGCGGCGGCGGAGCGGTCGAAGGAACCGGTGTACAGGGGGGTGCCGTCGGGCGACTCGACGGTGAGCGTCTCCCACACGGCGCGCTGGTCGCCGACGGCGCGCACCCCGACCCCGCCCGCCTGCTCGGTCAGGCCCTCCACGGTCCCCTTGTCCTTGCCGTCGAGGGTGACGGAGAGGCCGCCACCGCTCAGGGCGATCCGGAGGGTGTGGAACTTGGTTTTGTTGAAGCCGTCGGTGCGGGTGCTGCGCAGCAGTTCGGCCGGTTCGGCATCGTCGGTCAGCCGCTCCACGGTGACCACGCCGGTCTGGTCGAAGGCGACGGCGTATCCGGTGCGCCCGTCGGCCGAGGCCCGTACGAGGAGTCCGGCCCCACCGTGCTCGGCCTTCGCGCTGCCGGTGACGGTACAGTCGCCCCACTCCGCGCTGTCCCTCAGCACGGCGGCGCCGTCGAGGACCGCGGCGTCCGCGACCAGCCGTCCCGCCTCCACCCCGACGCCGGTGCTGCGTCTGAGGTCGATCGCCACCGGTCCCGTGACCACGGTGGTGGAGCGGGCGAGTGCCTTCAGGCGCAGTTCGGGCCGTGGGGCGTAGGAGCGGGTGCCGACCTGTCCGCCCTTGACGATGAACTCGCCCGCGCGGCCACTGGGGAAGTGGTCGTCGTTGAACAACCAGACGCGCATGCCGGTGCGTTCGGCGGTGCGCAGGACGTGGCCCACGATGTCGAACCACTCCTCGGTGAAGAACACCGGTGTCATCTCGGCGTTGTCGAAGGAGAACAGGATCACCTCGTACATGCCCTTGGACCTCAGGTCCGCGAGCTGGCGGTCCACCAGCTCGGGCGTGACGGGGCCGTTCCAGTACCAGTAGACGGTGGGGCGGCTGTCGCGGCGCGGGTCGGCGAAGTGCCGGGCGGACCAGGCGTCCCGCTCCTGGTGGGCCGGTCCGGCCGGTGGACCGGCGGCGTGCGCGGCGTCGGGCAGGCCGACGGCGACGAGGGCGCCGGCGGCACCGGCCGCGGCCACGAACCGGCGTCTGGACAGGGGGTGTTCGGGCATGGCTGTGCTCCTGGGTGGTGGGGTGCGGCGACGGGCGGCGGCGGTGGCCGTGGAGGTGTGGTCAGCCCTGGGCGAGGCGCCGTACCTGGTCGGCGGACAGGGCGCGGTTGTGCAGCCGGAAGTCGCGGACGGCGCCGTGCAGGTACGGGTGGGTGCTGTTCTGGGACCGGCCCAGGTAGTTGCGGCTGGTCCGGCCGAGCAGGAGGGGGCCGGAGACCATGGCCGCATTCCGCCCGGCTTCGACGCCGTCGACGTAGAGCACCCCGGTGCCGTCGGCGAGGGTGAGCGCCACGTGGGTCCAGCGGCCCAGGGGCAGCGGTCCGGTGGCGTCGACGAAGTCCTCGGCCTCCATTCCGGCGATCTTCAGGGCGGCGCGGGCCCGCCCGGCGCCCGTGGTCGCCGTGAGGAAGAGGTACGTGTCCTTGCTGTAGCCCAGGTCGAAGACGCGGACGGAGGGGGCGAGGGTGTCGACGCGGACCCGGGTGGACACGGTCAACTCCTGGAGCCCGCTGGGCAGTCCGGCGGGGAGTACGACGTGTCCGTCACGTCCGTCCAGCGCCACCGCCGTCGCGCCGCCGTCGGTGCTCCACGTCGCGCCGCCGGTCAGGGAGCCGTCGGCGAAGGTCCCGGTGCGGTCGGCCACCGAGGTGCCGAGTCCTTCGTCGAGGGAGTACCGGGCCACGTCGGCGGGGGGGGCGCCGGCGCGGGTTCGACGGACCAGTACACGTTGTAGCGCTGGTGGTGGATCTCGTGGAAGGGGCGGAGGGTGACCCGGCTGCCGTCCGCGAGGGCCGTGAACCGGGTGGGCGCGCCGGGTGTGCGGCGCAGCGTGCCGGGACGGACGGTCGGCAGCGTCGTGAGCGGCGTGTCCCCGTATGCGCCCGCCAGGACCAGCGGGCCGTACGACACGGCCTTGACGTGAGGGTTGTCGGGCGCCGGGCGCCAGACGGGGACACGGGGCAGGACGAGTTCGACGCGGTCCCCGGTCCGCCAGCGGCGTGTCACCGTCGTGCAGGTGCCCGGTTCGAGGCGGTGACCGGTGCGTCGGCCGTTCACGGTCAGCCCGGCACGTCCGTCGCCCGCGGCCAGCCAGCCGGGCACGCGGATCCGCAGCGCGAACCGGGCCTCCCCTTCGGTGACGGTCAGGCGGGTGCGGTCGCCCGTCGGGATGTCGGTCTCCTGGCGGAGTGTCACGCCCCGCTCGTCCCAGCGCACTTCGGAGGGGATGAACAGGTTGACGTGGAGCGCGGGCCGGCGGGTGCCGGGCGTGCGGAAGTAGACGGTGTCGGCGAACTTGGTGTGCGTCTCCAGGCCCGTTCCGTGGTCGCAGGAGAAGTTGTCGTAGTCCCCGCTGTAGCTGCCGGGCGCCGAGCCGAGGCCGCCCTTCGGTTCGCGCCGCGAGCCTGCCCACAGCCCGGTGTAGTAGGTGACGAAGCCGTGCGCCGAGTCGGGGTCCTGCTCGGCGAGCATCTGGTTGTACAGGGTCCACTCGTAGTGGTCCAGGTACTCCGTGCGCTCCGGATCGTGGCGGAAGAGGTCCCGGCCGAGCTTGAGCATGTTGTAGCTGTTGCAGTTCTCGCAGGTGACCTCCGAGAGCCGGCTCGCGATCTCGTCCGGCGGTCCGAAGAGCTCCTGGTTGGAGTTGCCGCCGATGGCGTACGAGTGGTGGCGTACGACGGTGGTCCAGAAGGTGTCGGCGATGTCCAGGTAGCGTCGGTCGCCGGTGGCCTCGTAGGCCGGTACGGCACCTACCACCTTGGCGATCTCCGTGTTGGCGTGCCGCCCGGCGAGTTCGTCGCGGCCGGCGGCGAGCGGCGCGTAGAGCTCGTCGTGGTCGAAGCGACGCGCGGTGCGCAGGTGCACCGGGTCGCCGGTCTCCAGGTGGAGTCGGGCGAGGACGTCGTTCATGCCGCCGAACTCGACCTTGAGCACGCTCTGCATGCGCTCGCGCGACAGCGGGGCCGTGCGCGCCTCGGCCCAGGCGGCCATCTCCAGCAGGACGTCGAACGCCTCCCGGTTCCCGCTGAGCCGGTACTGGTCGAGGAGACCGGCCATGATCTTGTGCAGGGTGTAGTACGGCGCCCAGGGCTTGCCCCCGGCCTCCAGCTGGTCGAAGACCGACTCCGGGAACGCGGAGAGGTAGCCGCGGTTGAACCCGGCCGCGGGTGCCGCCCGCTGGCACTCGGCCAGCGCCGAGACGAGCAGACGGGCCTTGTCCGCGTAGGCGGACTCGCCGGTGCCCGCGTGGGCGTGGGCCAGGGCGCTGAGGAGATGTCCGGTGGTGTGGCCGCGCAGTTGCACGTCCGGGGCCTCCCAGCCGCCGCAGGGTTCGGCGGAGGAGGGCAGGCCGACGTTGAGCCGGAAGGTGTGCAGCAGCCGGTCGGGGTCCAGGAAGCGGAGATAAGCGCAGGTGCGCCGCATGTTGGCGAGGAAGGGGCTGTCGAGGAGGCGGACGGCCGAGAGCGGAAAGGCGGCCAGCGCGGGCCGTGAGCGGTGCGCGCCACTCGTCGGCGCGGGCGCCGCCGCGGCGGGAACGGTCGGCATCGCGGCGGTGGCCGCGGCGGCCGACGCGGTGAACAGGACCTGGCGGCGGGAGGGGGCGGGTCTGCTGTGCGGTGCGGGCATGGGGCGGGGCTCAGCTCCCTTCGATTGAATCGTTTTACTCGATTCGACGGAGACGCTAAGTGGCACCACCAGGAGCGTCAAGGGTTCTCACAAGAACCAGCTGACGCCCCATAAGTCCCTTCAGATCGCAAGTCTGCGGAGGCGGAGGCGGACATGACTCGGCGCGGACGGGCCTCGGCACCGTCCGCGCTGTTTTGAATCGTTCAATTCAGCGGAGTCAGACCGTCTTCTGCGCGTACGGGACCAGCCGCACCGGTCCCACCAGCCCGTACTCCTGGCGGGCGAGCCCTCCGAACACCTCCGGGCGGCTCACCCGGAGCCGGTTGACGAGGGGCGTCGCGACCTCGATCTCGATCGTGTTCGTGCCCCGGCGCAGCAGCGGGCCCACGTCTACGACGGGGTCGAGCCGGTCGACCGGATCGGCGTGGACGCCGTTGACGCTGACCCGGAAGGTGTCACTGACCTGCCCCAGCTCCAGGAGGGCGCCGTGGGCGGAACTCCAGTTGCCGGGCAGGGAGACGGTGGTGCGGTAGCGGCCGATGCCCGCGCAGTCCGCCAGTTCCGCAATGCCCGACCAGGGCAGCAGACGGTCGAGCGTCAGGGTGCGGCGCACCCGTTCGGTCCGGGTCGGGCGGTCACCGGGGCGCCAGTCCTCGACCTCGACCTGCCACCGGCCCGGTTCGATCGGGCCGGGCACCGCCGGGAGGGTGGTGGTGACGGTGCGGCCCCGGGACAGCCGCGTGCGGTAGGTGCCGGCCGCTCCGGCCCGTACGGTGAGACCGCGTGCGGTGAACAGCACCTCGTCCGCGTCCGACGAGAGGGCGTGCGGGCGGTTGCCGTGCCGGTCGCCGAACAGGCCCGGGCGTCCCAGCGCCACGACGAGTGCCTGGCCGGGCCGCAGGGCGACGCGGAGGGTCACGTTCTGACCGTCCCCGGTGTACCGGCCGACCCGTACGGCCTTGCCCGTCCAGGGGTCGAGGAGGTAGGGCACCGCGTCGCGGCCTCGCGTGCTGCGCAGTGTGACGTCGTGGTCGATCGCGGCCACGGGCGGCTTGACGGTCTCGGCGTGCTTGCCGTTGACCAGGTAGTAGTAGTCGGCGTCCGCCGTGGCCCGGTGGGCGTTCAGGAGCGTCGAGGGCACGGCGTGCCGCACGTCCGGGGTGACGCCGAGCGCGGCGAGGGCGTCGCCGACCGCGGTCTTCTCGGTGACGCGGACCACGCCCGGCAGCGCGAGCAGGCGGGCGAGGACGTCGCGCAGCCGCTCGGTCTCGCCGGCCGCCGGCACGCCCGGTGTCAGCGCCCGGTCGAAGGCGCCCAGGAGCACCACGGGCAGCCCGGCCCGCGCGTAGCCGAGGATCCTGCGGGCGTCGGCGAGGGCGAGGGTCGGGGTCGACCCGTGGAAGAAGTCGCCCTCGACGAAGAGCGCCTTGTAGGCCGGACCGTCGGGGGCGAGCCGCCCGCCGGACACGGCGGCGTTCGGCAGGTCGAGGAGGGGCCCGCTCAGGAACTGGTGCGTCCACCCGAGCGGGACACCGGTCGAGGTGAACCAGGACGCGCCGATGCCCGTCGCCGTGTAACCGGTCTGCCGGAAGACGGCGACGTCCGCACGGGCGGTGCCCGACTGCAGGACGGCGTGGACGCGGCCGAGGTAGTCGGCGACGTCCCCGGCGTGCCGCCAGGTCGGCTGCCGGGGCCCCCACGACTCGCCGTATCCCGGGGCACCGTTGTAGGGGCTGAACGCGGCGAATCCGGGCCACTCGGCCTCGGGGGCACTCGCGTAGGAGAAGCCGTGCATCACGGTCTGGTTGACGCCCGCCGCGTAGGCCCCGCCCATGGTGCGCAGCACGCGGTCCCAGGTGGTGCTGTAGGCCGAGCCGTTGTAGGCGCCGGCCTCGCAGGACAGGACGGTGTGGCCCGCCATGTCACGGCCGCCGGCCAGGCACCGGTAGTCGTCCAGGTTCTTGAAGCCGAGGGACTCCCCCTCCGCGATGTCGAGGATCGCGGCGGTGGCGATGGCGTCGGTCTGCAGGCCGTAGGGCTGGGCGCGCAGGGTCATGCCGAGGGAGTGCGCCCAGTCCTTCAGGGCGCCCACGTGATGCCGGTTGAACAGGTCGGAGACCGTGGCCCAGAAGTCGTGCCGGATCTGCCGGGTCAGCTGGGCCTCGAACGCGAACACCTGGTCGCTGTCGTCCAGGACGAGGGCGGGCAGGCAGGGCAGCAGCCGTCGGCCCGTGCGCCGTTCGAAGGCCTCGGGCAGACCCGCCGTCCAGACCAGGCCCTCGGACTCCAGTTCCACCGAGTCCTCGAAGAAGGCACCGCCCGCCGCCCTGAGCAGACGTCGCAGCGAGCCGGACAGGACGTGGTGTTCCCAGTAGTCGGTGACCGCGGCGGTGCCCGCCGCGCTCAGGTGGTCGACGACGAAGGCCTCGGGCGCGGAGTGCGGCCCCGACTCCGGCTGCTGCCCCGAGCCCCGCTGCCAGTAGGAGATCAGCATCCACTCGCCGTCCGCGGGTGCCGTCCAGGTCAGACCGTCCTCGGTGACGGTGTCCGTGAGGTCGCGGATGCTGTCGGGGTCGAGGCCGGTTTCCTTGCGGGTGGAGTTGGCGGGGTCTACGCGGGCGGCCTGGACGGCGAGGAGGCGCTGGGCGCGGACGCCGGACGCCGGCTCGTGGACGGGCGCGGGCACGGGACCGCGGTATGTGACCCCTGCGGCCAGCGAGGTGTGCCCGTGGGCGAGTTCCTTGGCGGCCGCCTCGTCGTCGGGGGTGACGCCGGGGACGGCCACGGGCCAGCTCGGGCCCAGGGTGAGGTCGACGGTCAGGCCGCGTCGCGCGGCGCGGCGCAGGGCGGCCTCGACGCCGTCGCGCCAGGGTCTGCTGCCCCAGCCGTGGTGGGCGGTGTCCAGGAGCGACTTGTCCCGGATGCTGTGATGGACGGCGGCGATCTCGGCTCCGCCGAAGCCGGCGTCCGCGATCTGGTCGATCTCGCGGGCCACCTCGTCGGGGTCGACCAGACCGTCCGGCGACCACCAGCGGAACTTCGGGCGCACCGACCGGGCGGGGTCCGTGAACCACCGGGCCGGGCCGGAGGTCCGGTCGGCGGCCGGACCGGTGGGGAGGGCGGCGACGCCGGGCGAGACGGTGACGACGGTGGCGGTCACCCCCGCGGTCACGGCGGCGGCCAGCACCGCGCGCCGGGACATCCCGCCACGCTGCGAGACGAGTTCGTGCATGAGTGCGCCCCAGGGTTTGGAGGAGGTTCCGTTGATTTCCGTTGATTGAATCGATTCAATCCGGTGCAAACGCGGGAACCGTAATCCGAGGTGATCATGGGGGTCAAGACATGTCGCACCAGTAACTTCCGCGCCCGGCGGCGCAGGCACCGTCGTTCCACGGGGGCGGCGGTGCGCCAGAAGGGACCGGGGCCCGTCCACGCCGAGGAACGGGAGCAGTCGGCTCCTGCCCTCTCCCTGCCGTGCCGGCATCCACCACCGCCTCGCACCCCGGTGTCGGCGATTCGGCCAACCTCCGCGCTCCACACCCCTGTTGACGCGACCGGGTCCGTGCATCCGCCACGCACCGACACGCGCGGTATCCCGGGGTTCCGACCCCGACCGAAACACATGTGTTCGATACCTCGGTCCGGTCGTTGAGCTTCCCGACCACGCTCGAACGACCTTCAAGGGGGACCCATTGAACTCGACCGCCGCGAACGGACCGCAGACCCCCGCGCCGCCTCCCCCGCCGCCTGCGGAGATCACGTACAGCGGGCGGTATGCCGTCAATCCGCTCGCCGAGGCCTCCTTCGGGCGGATGTGCGCGCAGATCCCGGCCGTGCTGGGCCGGATCGCACGACTGGCGTGGCGGACCGACCGACGGGCCGTGCACATGCTGATGGGCTGCCAGGTGGTCACCGGTGTCTCCGCCGCCGTGCTGCTGACCGCCACCGCCCGCGCCATGACGCCCGTGCTCGGCGACGGCTCCGCCGGCGACCGGCTGCGCGGAGCGGTGCCGGCCCTGTTGGTGGTGGCGCTCGCCGCCGCGCTGGGCCGCGGTGCGACGGCGGTGGCCACCTACGCCGAGCGGCGGATCACTCCCCGGCTGACGACGGAGACGGACAGTGCTCTGGTCGAGGCGGTTGTCCGGGTGGAGGCGTCCGCATACGCGCAGGAGGGCTTCTCGGACCGGCACGAGGCCGCCGAGACGGGGGTGATCCGCACCCAGGTGATGGTCGCCGACGCCCAGCGGTTCCTGTCCGCGCTGATCCGGATGGTCACGGCCGGCGGTGTGCTGTCGGTGCTCGACCCGCTGATGCTGCCGCTGCTCCTGCTCGCCGTGCTGCCGGCCGGCACCGGCGCGGTCCTCACCGCCCGGGTCGACTACGAGGTCCACTACGCCAACATCGCCGACCGCAACGTGCGCGGCATGATGCGCTGGTGGGCGACGACGTCGAAGTACGGCGACGAGGTCCGCGCCAACTCGATGACCGACTACCTCGTCCACTGGTACCGGACCCTGTCCGACCGGTGCGACCGGCGCACGCTGGCCGCCGCGCCGCGTACGCTGCGGATCGCGGTGCTGTCCGCGTCGGCCGGCGGCGTCTTCCTCGTCGTGACCTGGGGTGTGCTCGCCTGGCTGGCGGTCTCGGGCCGGATCGGACTCGCGGTCGCGGCCACGGCCGTCATCGCCGTGCAGACCACGCTGGCCGCGCTCTCCCAGGTGGTGGTCAACGGCGCCGCGGTCTTCCACACCAGCCTCTACCTGAGCGACATGCAGGCCTTCCTCGACGACGCCGCGGCCCGAAGCGCGGGCCCGGCCGGCACCGTGCGCCGACCGAGCAGATCCGGCTGGAGGAGGTCGTCTACCAGTACCCGGGCAAGGACAGGCCCGCCGTCGACGGCGTCTCCCTCACCCTGGAGCGCGGTCAGATCCTCGCGATCGTCGGGGCGAACGGCTCGGGCAAGTCCACCCTGACCCGGCTGCTGACCGGCATCCACCTTCCGGACAAGGGACGGGTCACCTGGAACGGCACCGACCTCGCCGACATGGACCCCGCGACCGTGTGGGCGCACATCGGTCTGGTGCCGCAGATCTTCGCCCAGTGGCCCATGCCGGTCCGCGAGAACGTCACCCTCGGCCAGCCCCGCACCCACGACGACGCCCCGGTGTGGGAGGCCCTGGATGCCGCAGGTCTGCGCGAGGCGGTCGACGGCCTCCCGGCGGGACTGGACACCCTGCTGTCCCGTGACGTCTTCGGAGGCACCGAGCTGTCGGGCGGCCAGTGGCAGCGCGTGGCGTGCTCCAGGGCCCTGTACCGCCGCCCGGGGCTGCTGATCCTGGACGAGCCGACGTCCCAGATGGACCCGCGCGGTGAGCACCAGATCTTCGAGCAGATCAAGCGGATCGCCGCCGAGCGCATCACCATCGTGGTCACCCACCGCCTGGAGAACACGAGGATCGCGGATCACATCGTCGTCATGGAGCACGGCCGGATCACCGAGCAGGGCCGCTACGACGACCTCGTCCACGCGGGCGGCACCTTCGCCGAGCTCCTCGAACTGTCCCAGGACCGCTGACTCGCTTGTGGTCAAGGGGCGTCGAGTGCCTCGGTGGCCTCGGCTTCGTCCGCGACCGCGGGGGCCGTCCTCGCGGGCCCCCGCAACGCGATGTGGACGAACAGGACGCCCATGACGGCGACGCCCGCCCACATGGCCTGCTGCCAGCCGTCGACGAAGGACTGCTGGGCTGCGTGCAGCAGGTCCGGACCGTGCGGTCCGGCCCCGCCCGCGGCCTCGACCGCGTTGGCCACGCCTTCGCGGGCCTCGTCCGCGGGGCCCTGGGGGACGCCGTCCAGCCGGTCGTCGATGGCGCCGCGGTAGCCGTTGGCCAGCAGGGCCCCGAGCAGGGCGATACCGAGTGCGGTGCCGAACTCGCGGGTGACGTCGTTGAGCGCGGAGGCGACGCCCTGCTTCCCGCGCGCCAGGGAGCCGGTGATGGCCTCGGTGGACGGGGTCATCGACATGCCCATGCCGACGCCCATGGCCAGCATGCCGGGCAGGATGGTCAGGTACCCGTCGTCCACGGAGACGAACAGGGCCATGAGCGCGAGGCCGACGCCGGCCAGGGCGATGCCCGCGGCCATGGTCGTACGGGAGCCGACCCGGGCGGCGAGCCCGGGGGCCAGGCCGGAGGTCGCCATCATCATGACGGCCATGGGCATCAGCGCCACCGTGGAGAGCAGGCCCGACCAGCCGAGCACGGCCTGGAAGTAGGGGAAGAGGACCACGGCGATGCCCGCCTGGACGCCGAAGACCACCAGGAGCGTGATCGAGCCGCCCGCCAGGCCTCGCTCACGGAACAGGCGCACGTCCAGCAGCGCGGCGTCGCGGCTGTGCAGTTCCCAGGCGACGAAACCGACGGCGGCGGTGCTGCCGACGACGAGGCCGGTCAGCGTCACCGGGGCGGTCCAGCCGCGTTCGGGGCCTTCCTGGAGGACGAAGATGAGGCTGGTCACGGCGACGGTGGAGATCAGCGCTCCGGCCGTGTCGAACCGGTGGGCCGGGGTCTCACGGGAGTTGGGGACCGACTTCAGCGCCATGGCCAGGGCCACGAGGACCAGGACCACCGGGAGGACGAACAGCAGACGCCAGTCGGCGACGTCGACGAGGAGGGCGGACAGGAACATGCCCAGGATGCCGCCGCCTCCGGCGACACCGGTCCACACCCCGATCGCCTTGCCGCGCTGCTCCTCGGGGAAGGTGGAGGTGATGACGGCAAGGGTGACCGGCATGATCATCGCGGCGCCGACACCGCCGGCCACGCGGGCGGCGAGCATGACCTCGGCCGAGGGTGCCAGTCCGGCGAGGACGCTCGCCGCACCGAAGACAGCCAGACCGGCGACGAGTATCGGCTTGCGGCCCAGCCGGTCGCCGACGGCACCGAGCGGGAGCAGCAGCGCGGCCAGGGCGAGCGTGTAGATGTTGATGATCCACAGGACCGTGTTCTGGGAGGCGCCGAACTCGACGGCCATGTGGGTCTGTGCGACGCTCAGACCGGACACCGAGGCGACGACGGCCATCAGGGCGACGGAGACGGCGATCAGGATCGTGCGCAGCCGGCGCGCGTCGGGGGTGTTCCCGCCGCCGGCTTCGGGGGCCCGTACGGGTGGGCTGGTGCTCATGGGTTCCTTTCGCAGGGCATGCCGCCGCCCGACGGGGCGTGGAGGGGGTCGGGGAAGTGCGGCTCGACTGCGTCCGAAACTAAGCCCGCTTTGCGTTCGAGGCATACGATGTTGCTCATGACGCAAGAAGATGGAGACCTGGACAGCCTCGTACGCAAGCGCATCCGCGCCCTGCGGGTCGCACAGGGCTGGTCCCTGGAGGAACTGGCCGGGCGCGCCCGTCTCAGCCAGTCCTCGCTGAGCCGCATCGAGAACGGCCGGCGCCGCCTGGCCCTGGATCAGCTGGTCACCCTCGCCCGCGCCCTGGACACCACGTTGGACCAGCTCGTGGAGACGGCCGACGACGACGTCATCACCAGCCCGATGATCGACAGCGCCCACAGCCTGATGCGCTGGCCGGTGAAGGGCGACCCCGGCATGACCGTGGTGCGCCAGCGCATGACCCAGCCGCCGCCCGAGAATCCGGCGCGCATGCGTGCCCACCCGGGGCGCGAATGGCTCGTGGTCCTGTCCGGCACGGCGGTCCTGATGCTCGGCCACCGCCGTTTCCGCGTCGAGACCCACCAGGCAGCCGAGTTCCCCACGATGATGCCGCACGCGATCGGGACCGCCGGCGGCCCCTGCGAGATCCTGGGCATCTTCGACCGCGACGCCCGCCGCGGCCACCAGCGCGAGGGCGGCGACCCCGAGGCCAGGGACACGGCCGAGTGACGGCGAGGGTCGTCGGCCCCGGCGGGGAAGGCGTGCGCGAGGAGGATCTCCGCCGCGGCTTCGTCACCGTCCGCCGATGCCGATACCGATACCGACGTCGGCGGACGGCATCGGCATCGGCATCGGTCGGCCGTGAGCCTCCCCGGCGCGTTCACGGGGCACCCGCCCGCTACTCGATCAGCGCGTCCGCGACGATGATCACCAGGCCGATCAGCATGTCCAGGAGTCCCGCGCGACACGAGGACAGGCGGCCCAGCCCGGCGGCGCGGGCCGCGGAGGTGCCCAGGGCGAAGAGCAGGACGGTGTTGAGCACCAGGGCCGTGTCGGCGGCCGTTTCCTCCGCCCACCACCCGGCCTCGGCGGCGAGCAGCATCACCACGGTCGGCAGCACGGCGGCGGCCAGCGGCCACTCGGCGAGCACCGCGCGCAGTCGGCTCGGTCCGGCCGACCCGCCGCCGGACGCACGCCGGGCGATGACATGCGCGTACCCGTGGGCGGCGCCCGAGGTCAGCGCCGTGAGCAGGACCCACAGCGCGTCCTGGCCGGGGTTGGCCTCTTCGCCCGGCACGTCCAGCGCCGCGACCAGCGCGCTGGCCAGTACCAGGCCGTAGATTCCCTTGAACAGCCACCGCTCCGGCCGGCGCCGCAGGATTCCCCTCGGCGCGACGCCGTCGGCGCGGTCGCGGTCGGCGTGCTCGGGCATTCAGGAGAGCCAGTCGCCGTACCGGGTGGGGGCCAGATGGGCGTCCAGGTCGGTCAGGACGTCTCCCTCGACCGCCGCGAACATGCCGGCGCCCGGGTCGGTGACGACCGTTCGCGCGTCGCCCTTGTGGGCCAGGGTCATGCGGCCCACCTCGTCCAGGGGGAACACTTCCGGTCCGCCGATGTTGCGGATGCCGTTCAGCGGAGGGCCCACGGCGACGTCCGCGACCGCGGCCGCCACGTCCTTCGCGGCGATCGGCTGGATCGGCGTGGCGGGCAGCCGGACGGAGTCGCCGGAGGCGGTCCAGGACAGGACCGCCTCCATGAACTCCATGAACTGGGTGGCGCGCACGATCGAGTACGGCACGGGGCCGTCTCTGAGGATCTCCTCCTGGAGCGCCTTCGCGCGGTAGTAGTCCAGCCCCGGCACCCGGTCGACGCCGACGATGGAGAGGATCACGAAGTGTCCCGTCCCGGCCCGCTGCGCGGCGGCCAGGAGGTTGTCCATCGACGCCCGGAAGAAGGCCGGTGAGGCGTCGTCGAAGGTCGGGGAGTTCGTCAGGTTGACGACGACCTCGGCTCCCCGGACCGCCTCGTCCACCCCCTTGCCGCTGACGACGTCGACGCCGGTCGACTGGGAGTGGGGCACCGCCTGGTGCCCGGCCGCGTTCAGGTCCTTGACGACCTGCGAACCGATCAGCCCCGTCCCGCCGATGACCGCGATCTTCATGCGTACGCCTCGCTTCCTTCCGGAGCCGGGTGGCTCAGGAACCACTGTGTCGGTGCGTGCGGAGGACGGCGCCCTGAGCGGCCCGAAGGGGGGACGAGACCGGTCGAGCACATCACCCGGCGGGCGCGTCCGAGCACCGCGTCCGACGGCCGTCGGCAGGGCCCGGCGCACCCTGGCAGGCTTCGGCGTCAATTCAAGAGCGAATATGGCTCTAGATGCCGCCTTGCCTTAGATCCTGTCCAAGGTAGGGTGGTGGTTGCGAAGAACCACACCGAGGAGCAAAGCCTTGCCTGAGAACAACCAGAAGCCGCTGACCACGGTCGCCGGTGCGCCGGTTCCCGACAACCAGAACTCCCTGACCTCCGGCCCGCGCGGTCCGATGCTCCTGCAGGACGTGTGGTTCCTGGAGAAGCTCGCGCACTTCGACCGGGAGGTCATCCCGGAGCGCCGGATGCACGCCAAGGGCTCGGGCGCCTTCGGCACCTTCACGGTCACCCACGACATCACCCGGTACACCAGCGCGAAGATCTTCTCCGAGATCGGCAAGAAGACCCCGCTGTTCACCCGGTTCTCCACCGTCGCCGGTGAGCGCGGTGCCGCCGACGCGGAGCGCGACATCCGCGGCTTCGCCGTGAAGTTCTACACGGACGAGGGCAACTGGGACCTGGTCGGGAACAACACCCCGGTCTTCTTCTTCCGCGACCCGCTGAAGTTCCCCGACCTCAACCACGCGGTGAAGCGCGACCCGCGCACCAACCTGCGCAACGCCGAGAACAACTGGGATTTCTGGACCAACCTCCCCGAGGCCCTGCACCAGGTCACGATCGTGATGTCGGAGCGCGGCATCCCGGCCTCCTACCGGCACATGCACGGGTTCGGCTCGCACACGTACAGCCTGATCAACGCCGAGGGCGAGCGGTTCTGGGTCAAGTTCCACCACCGCACCCAGCAGGGCATCAAGAACCTCACCGACGCCGAGGCCGAGGCCCTGGTCGGCAAGGACCGCGAGTCGCACCAGCGCGACCTCTTCGACGCGATCGAGGACGGCGACTTCCCGAAGTGGAAGCTGTTCATCCAGGTCATGCCGGAGGCCGACGCCGAGAACTACCGCTTCCACCCCTTCGACCTCACCAAGGTCTGGTCGAAGAAGGACTACCCGCTGATCGAGGTCGGCGAGTGGGAGCTCAACCGCAACCCCGACAACTACTTCGCCGACGTGGAGCAGGCCGCCTTCAGCCCGGCCAACGTGGTCCCGGGCATCAGCTTCTCCCCCGACCGGATGCTGCAGGGCCGCCTCTTCTCCTACGGCGACGCCCAGCGCTACCGCCTCGGCGTCAACCACCACCAGATCCCGGTCAACGCCCCGAGGAACCCGGTGAACTCCTACCACCGCGACGGCGCCATGCGCGTCGACGGCAACCAGGGAGCCACCCCGGGCATCGAGCCCAACTCCTACGGCCGCTGGCAGGAGCAGCCGGCCTACCGCGACCCGGCCCAGGCCGTGGGCGCCGTCGCCGACCGGTTCAACTACCGCGAGGACGACGACAACTACTTCGAGCAGCCCGGCAACCTGTTCCGGCAGATGAGCCCGGAGCAGCAGCAGGTTCTGTTCGAGAACACGGCGCGCGCCATCGACGGCGCCTCGGAGCAGACCATCGAGCGCCACATCGGCAACTGCACCCAGGCCGACCCGGCCTACGGCGCGGGCGTCCGCAAGGCGATCGAGGCCCTGGCCGCCGGCAACCTCTGATCCCGCCGGTCAGCAACACACGCGGTACACCCGCACCGCACCGGCGCGGGCACCCTGGGGTGCCCGCGCCGGTGCGGGCGTACCGCCACGGAGACCTATTTCATGGACATGCACAACAGCGGTGGACTGACCCCCGAGCAGACGGAGCGCGTGGTCGCCATCGCCATGGATCTGGCCCGCGAGGGCGGCACCGAGCAACTGGTGGAGTTCGTACAGCACGGGCTGCCGGTCGACGTACGGGACCCCGCGGGCAACTCCCTCCTCATGCTCGCCGCCTACCACGGTCACGCCGACACCGTGCGGAGCCTGATCCGGCACGGCGCCGACCCCGACCTTCGCAACGACCGCGACCAGTCCCCCATCGCCGGCGCCCTGTTCAAGGGTGCCGACGACGTCGTAGCGGTACTGCGTCGGGCCGGCGCGGACCTGGACTCCGGCACGCCGACCGCGCGGGCCGCCGCGGCCATGTTCGGCCGGGACCACCTGCTCGCGAACTGATGCGGCGGCGCCGCCGCGCCGGGCAGCTCGACCCTCACATGGCGTGAACCATCGGTGCGGACGTGCGCCGGAAGCGGGAGAATGGCCGCCGAACTCGCCACCCGGCATTACGTGGTGGCGCGAATACATCGGCGGACATTCACAGGTTTCTTGATCAACTCCCAAAGCGTGAGCACGAATTACACACATCCCCTCTACACAGTGGCCCCGATGGTCTAGATTGACCGTGCTTCAGCTGTTCAGGCACGAGGCGACCGGTAATGATCTTTAGGTCCGGAGCAGGGGGGTCTGCTGATGTCACTGTGCACGCTCGTATTGATGTGACATAGCCGGAACGTTGTGCGCGGGCAGGCCGGGGGGCCGCCCGTGGGGAGGAACAGCGCGGCGCGGGAGGGGGGGCCTCCCGAGGGGGAGGAACAGTGCTAGGCGAACTCGTCGAACCACTGGGAACCTGGGGGGTTCTGTGCGGCAAGGGGGATTGGTCAGCCCGTTTCCGTCTGCGCGCGGGCAGTTGGCGGACGGGGCAACCAGCCGGCTCGCGAGCGACTGGGAGCAGCGGTACCGCCGTACCGTGATCACCAGCGACGCCGCGACCACCGCTTTCGTGGTGGCGGGCATCGGCAATTTCTTCGGGGTCCGGGACGCGGCCAACTGGCACGAGAAATGGGGAATTCTCGCGTTCGGCACCTGGCTGCTGGTCCTGGGCGCCCTCGCGGTGAGCCGGTCGTGGGCACCTGCCGTACTCGGCCAGGGCGCCGAGGAATTCCGTCGGCTCGGTCGCTCACTGTTCATGGCGACCGTCGTGCTGGCGCTCGGCGGAATCGCCCTCACCTCGCGCAACATCAAACTCTGGATCTTCGTCGCCGTCCCCGCGATCGCTATCTGCACCATGGTCGCGCGCTACGCGCTGCGCGTCCGGCTGCACAGACAGCGCAAGCAGGGGCGCTGCCTCAGACCGGTGCTCGCCGCGGGAAGTCCGGCCACGGTGCGCGATCTGATCGCCCGGACCCGGCGGTTCCCGCACCTCGGCTGGCGCGTGGACGCGGTGTGTGCGACGGACGACGGGCTCGAGGGTGACCAACTGGACGGAGTGCCGGTCGTCGGCCCACTGGAGCACGTCGCCCACCATGTCCGCCGCGACGGCTACCGGGTGGTCGCGGTCACCCCGGACCCGCACTGGTCACCGCACCGCCTGCAACGACTGGCCTGGAACCTGGAGGGCAGCGACGCCGAGATGGTCGTCGCTCCCGTCCTGATGGAGGTGGCCGGCCCGCGGCTGCACGTCGACGCGGTGCTCGGGATCCCGCTCCTGCGGGTCAGCATGCCGACCTTCACCGGGGGCCGCCGCGCGGTCAAGGCGGTCGTCGACCGGTTGGGCGCGGCGATCCTGCTGACAGTGTTCGCGCCCCTGATGCTGTTCGTCGCGCTCCTCGTCCTCGTGGACAGCCGGGGCGGGGCGTTCTACCGCCAGCGCCGGGTCGGCAAGGACGGCCGCGAGTTCACCATTCTCAAGTTCCGCACCATGGTCGCGGGCGCCGACGGGGCACGTGCCGCGCTGGCCGACCGCAACGAGGGCGCGGGCCTGCTGTTCAAGCTCCGCCGGGACCCGCGGGTCACGCGGGTCGGGGCGGTGCTGCGCCGGTACTCGGTCGACGAGTTGCCGCAGCTCTTCAACGTGCTCACCGGATCGATGTCGCTCGTGGGACCGCGGCCGCCGCTGCCCGAGGAGTCCGCCGCCTACGGCCCGGACATCCGAAGACGGCTGCTGGTCAAGCCGGGGCTCACCGGCCTGTGGCAGATCAGCGGACGCAGCGATCTGCCGTGGGAGGAGGCGGTCCGGCTGGATCTGCGGTACGTGGAGGACTGGTCGCTCGCGCTGGACACGGTGATCTTGTGGAAGACGCTGCGCGCGGTGGTCCACGGGCAGGGGGCGTACTGATGCGCGGCGGCCGCCGGGCCGACGCGCGAGGCGCAGGCCGTCGGGGCCTGCCTGGGGGGAGGAACGGGTCATGAGGGTCAGCGTTTTCGGCCTCGGCTACGTGGGCTGCGTGTCGGCCGCGTGCCTGGCCGGCATGGGGCACCAGGTCATCGGGGTGGACGTGAACCAGGTGAAGGTCGACCTGGTCAACGACGGCAAGGCCCCGGTGGTCGAGGAGCGGATCGGCGAGCTGATCGCCCAGGTGGTGGGCAGCGGGGCGTTGCGCGCCACCGGTGACGTCCGCGAGGCGATCATGGAGAGCGAGATATCCCTGGTCTGCGTGGGCACCCCGTCGGAGCCCAACGGCAGCCTGTGCACCACGTACTTGGAACGGGTCACCGAGGAGATCGGGGCCGCGCTGGCGGACCGTGGTGGGCACGGCGGGCGGCACACGGTGGTGTTCCGCAGCACCATGCTCCCGGGCACCTGCACGAACCTGCTGGTGCCGATCCTGGAGAAGTACGTCGGCGGCACCGCCGGGGTGGACTTCGGGGTCGCGGTCAACCCGGAGTTCCTGCGCGAGGGCACGAGCGTGCGGGACTTCTTCGACCCGCCCAAGACCGTCATCGGCGAACTCGACCCGGCGAGTGGCGACGCGGTGCTGGCGCTGTACGACAGCCTGCCCGGCGAGGTGTTCCGGGTGCCGGTCGCGACGGCCGAGGCGATCAAGTACGCCGACAACGCCTTCCACGGCCTCAAGATCGGCTTCGCGAACGAGCTGGGCGCGGTGTACCAGGCGCTCGGAGTGGACTCGCACCAGGTGATGGACGTGTTCCTGGCCGACCGCAAGCTGAACATCAGCCCCGCCTACCTGCGGCCCGGTTTCGCCTTCGGCGGCTCCTGCCTGCCCAAGGACCTGCGGAGCCTGGTCCACGCGGCACAGCGGGCCGACGTGTCGGTGCCCATCCTCTCCCATGTGCTGCCCTCCAACTCCGCGCACCTGGAGCGCGCGGTCGAGCTGGTGGAGCGCACCGGGAAGCGCCGGGTGGGGATGTTCGGCCTGTCCTTCAAACCCGGCACCGACGACCTCCGCGAGAGCCCGCTCGTAGAGCTGGCGGAGCGCCTCTTCGGCAAGGGCTACGACCTCCGGATCCACGACGCCAACGTAAGCCTGTCCCGACTGCTCGGCGCGAACCGCGAGTACGTCGAGACCCGGCTGCCGCACCTCGCCCAGCTGCTCGCGGACTCCGTCGACGACGTCCTCGACCACGCCGAGGTGTGCCTGGTCGGGACCAGGGACCCGGCCGTGCTGGCGGCACTGCCCCACGGCGGCAGTCCACTGCTGATCGACCTCATCCACCTTCCCGACGCCGACACGCGCCGGACCGAACCGGGGTACATGGGCCTTGCCTGGTGACACGACGTCTGGTGAAACGCCGTTCGGTGGCACAGCCGGCGACCGGCCGGGGCGGCGCGCCCTGATCCTGGTGGAGAACCTGTCGGTGCCCTTCGACCGGCGGGTGTGGCAGGAGGCGACGACCCTGCGCGACGCGGGCTGGGAGGTGCACGTCATCTGTCCCCGGGGCAGCAAGCGGGACACGGAGGCGGAAGCGGTCGTCGACGGGGTGCGCATCCACCGCTACCCGTTGCGCGCGGCCACCGGAGGACCAGCCGGCTACCTGCGGGAGTACGGGGCGGCGCTCTGGCACACGGCCCGGCTGGCCCGCCGGGTCGGACCGGTCGACGTGGTCCACGCCTGCAACCCGCCGGACCTGCTGTTCCTGCCGGCGCTGTGGCTGAAGAGGCGTGGTGCGCGGTTCGTCTTCGACCAGCACGACCTGATACCCGAGCTGTACCTGTCCCGGTTCGGCCGCGGGAAGGACCTGCTCTACCGCGCCGTGTGCGCGCTGGAACGGTGGACCTACCGGGCCGCGGACGTCGTGCTCGCCACGAACGAGAGCTACAAGGACGTCGCGATACGCCGGGGCGGCCGCCGCCCCGACGACGTCTTCGTGGTGCGCAGCGCACCCGCGACCGACCGCTTCCAGCCGGTGCCGCCCGAACCGGAGTTGAAGCGGGGCAAGCCCCATCTGCTGTGCTACCTCGGCGTCATGGGACCCCAGGACGGGGTCGACTACGCCCTGCGGGCCCTGGCGAAACTGCGCGACGAGGTCGGGCGGACGGACTGGCACGCGGTGTTCGTCGGCTCCGGCGACGCCTTCGACGCGATGGTGGAGCTGTCCCGGTCGCTCGGGCTCGACGACCAGGTGCGCTTCACCGGGCGCATTCCGGACGCCGACCTGGTGCGCCACCTCTCCACCGCGGATGTGTGCCTCTCCCCCGACCCCCGCAATCCGCTCAACGACGTGTCGACGATGAACAAGGTCCTGGAGTACATGGCGATGGGCCGGCCGATCGTCTCCTTCGACCTCCGGGAGGCGCGTGTCTCCGCCGGGGAGTCCGCCCTCTACGCACCCGCCAACGACGAGGCGGCGTTCGCCCGGCTCGTCGCGCGGTTGCTGGACGATCCGGACGAGCGCGCCCGGATGGGCAAGATCGGCCAGGAACGGGTCACCGGACGGCTGTCCTGGAGCAACTCGCAGGCGGCGCTGCTCGCCGCGTACGCCGCCGCCTGCCGTGACCGCACTCCGGTGTCGGCGGGCGCCCCGGTCCGATCAGGGTTCAGGTTCAAAGCAGGGAGAAGGCCGCGCAGTTGAGCGATGACACGATACGCCTGGTCACGGTCGGGCGAATTCTCCGGCGGCGCCGGCGGCTGCTCGCCGTCCTCGTCGTGCTGGGCGCGCTGGTCGGCTACGGCGTGTCGGTGCTGTTCCCGCCGCGCTACACGGCGTCGGCGTCGGTCCTGCTGCCGGGACCGTGGGAGCAGCGCGAGCTGATCACCCAGGTGGAGATCGCGACCAGTTCGGCGGTGGTCGCCCGGGCGGCCGACGAGCTGCGCTGGAGCGGGGTGAGCGACAGCGAGCTGCGCGACCGGGTGAGCGCCGAGACCGCCGACGGGAACATCGTCAAGATCTCGGGGACGGCGGAAACCCCGGAGCGTGCGCAGCGGCTCTCCGACGAGGTGGCCCAGCAGTTCGTGACGTACGCGGCGAGGATCGCGAGCGGCACCACGGGGCCCGACGAGGCGGCGGGGCCGGAGGCACTGCGGGAGCAGGTGACGCGGACCAACCGCCGCATCACCGACCTGGCCAACGCGGCCGATCCCGGGCAGACCGTGGAGAGCGTCCAGGCCCGCACCGAGCTGGAGAAGCTGCGCAGCGCGCTGCAGGACGCCATGCAGAAGCTGGAGGAGGCCGACCCGTCGAACAACCGGGCCGGCATGGTCGTCATGGGTCCGGCGGCCCGGCCGACTGGCGAGGCTCCGCCGACGCGGCTGCAGCTGATCGGCGGCGGCGCGCTGCTGTTCTTCGTGCTCGCCGTCATCGGTCATCTCACCGCGGCGCGGATGAACCGGCGGCTGCGCTCCGAACCCGAGATCGCCGCGGCGCTGGGAACGGCGCTGATGGGGACCGTGGACGTGCCCGGCGACCGGCGCGCCCACCGGCCGAAGGCGCGCGGCGCGCGGGCCCGGTTCCGGCGGCTGCTGGGCGTCGACGTCCGGTGGGACCTGCCGGCGCCGCAGTCCTCCGGCGACGAGGCCGGCCGGCGGCTGCGCTACCGGCGGGTCCGGGCCCGCCTCAGGGAACGGGTGCCCACGGCCCGGCGGCTGCTGGTCGTCGTGCCGGACGACGACGAGGTGGCCCGCCGGGCGGCCGGGCAGCTCGCCGCCGGGGCCGAGGACGATCCGCGGCTGCGGGTGGTGGAGGTCTCGGTGGCCCGGCCGATGGTGCCCGACCGCGACACCGAGACCGGGGCCCTGATCGTGCTCAGCGCGGGCGCCCGGACCGCCGAGGAACTCGCCGGTGTCGCCGAGGCGTGCGCGGACGGCGGGCACGAGGTCGTCGGCGTCGTCGTCGCCGGCGCGGTCCGGTCCCGTCCGACGGAGTCGGCCGACGAGTCCCGGGAGAACGCCGCCGCAGGGGCTGCGGTGCACGACCACGCGACGGGAGGTGTCGCATGACGACGGGCACGGCTGCACAGCCGTCGGCCTCCGCTCCCCTGCTGGACCTGCAGGCACTGGTCGTGGCGGTGCGCAGACGACGGCGCCTGTGGGGCTCGCTGGCCCTGCTGGGCCTGCTGCTCGGCGCGGCGGTGGCGGTCCTGCTGCCGCCCCGGCCGACCGCGGTCACCAAGGTGCTGGTCGCACACAAGGACGACCAGCCCAACGACACCGGAACACTGATCCGCACGGACGTCGAACTGCTGGACACCACGCGGATCGCCGCCGCCGCCCTGCGCTCCCTCGACTCCCGGGAGAACCCGGAAGACTTCATGCGGGACTACCGGGGCACCGGACTGACGAACAACCTGCTGCAGATCGACGTGACGGCCGACAGCGACGCGGAAGCGGTCGCCCGGGCCAAGGCACTGGCCGACACGTTCGTCGCGGACCACGTGCGGCGGATGCGGCAGGCCGCCGAGGCCGAGTCCAAGTCCCTGCTGGACCAGCGGGACCGTATGCGCAAGGAGCTCGCCGAGGTCAACAGCGCGATCGGGGACCGCTCACCGGACGACGAACCGAAGGCGTCGGCGAGCATCGAGTCGCTCTTCGCCCGCCGGGCCGAACTCGACTCGCGGATCGCCGAGTTCGACCAGCGGGCCGCGGAAGCGCTCACCGGCACGCCCGAGGTCGTCGCCGGCACGCAGATCGTGGACGCCCCGCACGCGGTGGAGCACTCCCTGCCCAGGGCCGTGGGCACCGACGCCGCCATCGGGCTCGCCCTCGGGCTCGTCCTCGGGCTCGCGCTCTCCGCGGTGGGCGCCGTGGTCGCGGACCGCCCCGTGCTGCGCCGGGAGATCGCGGCGAACCTGGGCGCCTCCGTCCTCGCGGAGCTGCGCCGCGGGCCGCGCCGGTCGGCCCGGTCGTGGCGGCGCCGGCGGACCAGGGCGGCACGTGAGCGGCTCACCACCACGCTGACCCGTCTCGTGCGCGGCTCCGCGGAACCGGTGTCCCTGCTGGAGCTGGGCTGTGCGCGCGGCACCGGCCTGATCGCCCTGGACGTCGCCGGAGCGCTGGAGGCGGACGGGCCCGTGGTCGTCGTCGACGCTCTGCCCGGCACGCGGCTGGCGGGCGCCCACCGGAAGTCCGGGGGCCCGACCGTGCTGAGCGGCGAACGGGCCACGGCCGAAGGGCACCAGGGGCGCAGGCTCGGCGTCGGCTCGGTGGCGCCCGGCACGGCGTGGACCGACCTGCGGTACCTCGGCAGCCGGACGGTGCTCGTCGTGCGGGCCGGGCACGGCAGCACCGCGTGGCTGCACACCGTGGCGCGGCAGCTCGCGGACCAGCGCATCACGGTGATCGGCGTGGTCCTGATCGACCCCGATCCGCGTGACCGGACCGACGGCACCCTGTGGGACGGCACGCACGTCGCGCCACGCGGCCATGACGAACGGCCGAGGCGGCACAACGGGACCGGGAGACTCCGGGCGGAACGGCCGTCGATGCCGGCCGCGACGGTCCCGGACAGCGATCAGGAGGCTCGGTAGCACATGTGCGGCATCGCAGGCACGTACCACTGGCCGGACGGCAAGGCCGTGACCGACCGGCTCACCGACGTCCTCGCCCACCGCGGTCCGGACGGGGCGGGCCGCTACAGCCACGCCGCCGGCGTGGGCGAGGTGCATCTCGGGCACCGCCGGCTGGCCATCATCGACCTGTCCACAACCGGCGCCCAGCCGATGGTCTCGGACGGGCTCGCCCTGTCGTACAACGGCGAGCTGTACAACGCGCCCGAGCTGCGCACCGAGCTGGAGTCGGCCGGGGTCCGCTTCCGCGGCACCTCCGACACGGAGGTGGTCCTGGAGGCCTGGCGGCGCTGGGGCACGGACTGTCTGCCCCGGCTGCGCGGCATGTTCGCGTTCGCGGTCTTCGACGAGCGCACCGGTGAACTGGTGCTCGCGCGCGACCAGCTCGGCATCAAGCCGCTGTTCCTGCTCCGGCGCGGCGCGGGCCTGGTGTTCGCCTCCGAGCTCAAGGCGCTCGCCGCCGCGACCGGCGGGAAGCTGGAGGTGGACCACGCGGCCCTGGTGGCGTCGCTGCTGTACTACTGGGTGCCGGACTCGCGCTGCGCGTTCCGCGAGGCGGAGAAGCTGCCGCCGGGCAGCTGGCTGCGGTGCCGGCCCGACGGCCGGGTGGAGCGCGGCCGGTTCTGGAACCTGCGGGACGTCGCCGCCGAGGGCCGGGAGCGTGCCCTGAGCGGCGAGCGGCCGGACCTGGCCGCCGTCGTCGAGGAGTCGACCCGGCGCCACCTGCTCTCCGACGTGCCGGTGGCGACGTTCCTCTCCGGCGGGCTCGACTCCAGCTATCTGACCGCGCTGGCCGCCCGCGACCGGCCCGGGATCTCCGCCTACACGATCGGGTTCCGCGCCGAGGACGCCAGGTTCGAGGCGATGCCCGACGACCTGCGCTACGCCCGGCAGGTGGCCGAGCGGTTCGGCGTCGACCTGCACGAGATCGAGATCGCCCCGGACGTGCTCGACCTGCTGCCGCGGATGACGTACCACCTGGACGAGCCGATCGGCGACCCCGCGGCGATCAACACCTTCCTAATCTGCTCGGCCGCCCGTGAGGCCGGGGTCAAGGTGATGCTCTCGGGGATGGGCGCCGACGAGCTGTTCGCCGGCTACCGCAAGCACCTGGCCAACGTGCTGGCGCTGCGCTACCAGCGCGTCCCGCGGCCGCTGCGGCGCGGGGTGTCCGCGGCCGTGGGCCGGCTGCCGGTGGCGTCGAGCCGCCGGGGGTACCGGTCGGTGCGCTTCGCGAAGCGCTTCCTGTCCTTCGCCGATCTGCCGCAGGAGACCGCCTTCCGCCGCAGCTACACGATGTACGACCGTCAGGAGCTGATCGGCCTGATCGATCCGGATCTGGCGGGCACGGTCGAGGACGTGCTGACCGAGCATGCGGACGTCTACGAGGACAACGACCTCGACGACTTCGTGAACCGCATGTGCCTGGCCGACGCCCGGATGTTCCTGCCGGGCCTGAACCTCGCCTACACGGACCGCTCCAGCATGGCCGCGTCGACCGAGGTGCGGGTGCCGTACGTGGACGTCGAGGTGGTGAAGGCGGCGTTCGCCGTGCCCGGTGAGCGCAAGATCGTCGGGCGGCAGGGCAAGGCCGTCCTGAAGGAGGCGGCCACCTCGGTCCTGCCCCGGGAGATCGTGTACCGGCCCAAGGGCCTGTTCAGCGCCCCGCTGCGGGCCTGGATGAGCCGTGACCTGGCGCCGCTGGTGCGCGAGGTGGTGAACGACGGCGAACTCGTCAGGGCCGGGTTCCTGCGCCGGGACGCGCTGCGGCGGCTCGTCGCCGAGGACGCCGCCGGGCAGCGGGACTTCTCCAAACACCTGTGGCACGTGCTGACCCTCGAGTACTGGTACCGCGGCGCGACCTCCGGATCCGGCCATCCGTCCTCGTCGACGGAGTAGCGCCTCGGCACCTCCCGCGCACCTCAGCACCTCCCCCGCACCACGACCGGCAGAGAGACAAGAGGACCTTCGGTGAAACAGGTTGTGCAGAACTACAAGAGCGGCGAGCTGGCGCTGCTCGACGTGCCGGTGCCGGGCTGCAAGCCGGGCGGCGTACTGGTGCGGACCGCCTACTCCCTGATCTCCACCGGCACCGAGCTGATGAAGGTGTCCGAGGCCGGCATGTCGATGCTGGGCAAGGCGAGGTCACGGCCGGACCAGGTGGCCAAGGTCGTGCAGAGCGTGGCCACCAACGGGGTGCCCGCCACCTATCGCAAGGTGATGGGCAAGCTGGACTCCTACACACCCCTCGGCTATTCGCTGTGCGGGGTGGTGGAGCAGGTCGGCGCCGGAATCGACGACGTGAAGGTCGGCGACCTCGTGGCCTGCGCCGGCAACGAGCACGCCCTGCACGCCGAGCTGAACTGGGTGCCGCGGAACCTCTACGCCCCGGTGCCGGACGGTCTCGCGCCGCGGGACGCGGCCTTCGGCACCGTCGGTTCGATCGCGCTGCAGGGTGTCCGCCAGGGCGAGTCGCGGCTCGGCGAAACGGCTCTGGTCATCGGGCTCGGGCTGATCGGCCAGCTGGTGGTGCAACTGCTCGTCGCCTCGGGTGTCCGGGTGGTCGGGGCCGACCCCGACGCGGAGCGCTGCGCACTGGCCGAGCGGCTGGGCGCCGCCGCCTGCGGCGATCCCGCGTCCCCGGCCGTGGAGAGTGCCGTCGCCGAACTCACCGACGGCCATGGCGTGGACCAGGTGTACCTGGCCGCCGGCGGCGGCAGCAACCAGCCCGTCGAGCTGGCCGCGCGGCTGTGCCGGGACCGCGGCCGGGTCGTCGACATCGGCAAGTGCCGCCTGGACCTGCCGTGGAACGCGTACTACGAGAAGGAGCTGGACGTCCGGTTCTCCCGCTCCTACGGCCCCGGCCGCTACGACCCGGAGTACGAGCTGGAGGGGCGGGACTACCCGATCGGCTACGTGCGCTGGACCGAGCGGCGCAATCTGGCGTGCTTCCTGGACCTGGTGGCCCGGGGCCGGGTCGACGTGGCGCCGCTGATCACCCGAACCGCGGACTTCGAGGACGCGGTCGAGACGTACCGGAGCCTGGAGGACGGCGCCCTCAAGGCCGTCGCCGTGCTGTTCCGGTATCCCGGGCGGCCCGACGGGGAGGCACCGGCCGAGGCACCGGCGGTGAAGGTGCCCGCGGTGCGGCGCGGCGCCGGCGCGTCCGTCCCGGCACGGGCCGCCCGGACACCGGTGCGGCTGGCGTTCGTCGGCGCGGGCAACTACGCGACGTCGATGCTGCTGCCGCATCTGGCCCGGCGCGAGGGCGTCGAGCTGTCGACGGTCGTCACCACGACGGCGCTGTCCGCGGCCAACGCGCAGCGGAAGTTCGGGTTCAGGGAGGCGACCACCGATCTGGACGCCGTGCTCGGCGACGCGTCCGTGGACGCGGTGTTCGTGGTCACCCGGCACAGTTCGCACGCCGAACTGACGCGCAAGGCGCTGCTGGCCGGCAAGGCCGTGTTCGTGGAGAAGCCGCTGGCGCTGACCGAGGACGAGCTGACCGGTGTGCTCGCGGCGGTGGAGGAGTCCGGCAACGACCGGGTGCAGGTGGGCTTCAACCGCCGGTTCGCGCCGCTGCTCCAGGAGGCGGGGAAGCGGTTCGGTGCCCGCACCGGGCCGGCGAGCCTGCGCTACCTCGTCAACGCGGGGCGGCTCGACCACGGCAGCTGGTACCTCCAGCAGGGCACCGAGGGCTCGCGGTTCGCCGGTGAGGGCGGGCACTTCGTCGACACGGCGAGCTGGCTGCTCGGGGCCGACCCGGTCTCGGTGTACGCGCTCGCTTCGTCCGGCAACGAGGACCTCCAGGTCGTGCTGGGCTACCCGGACGGGTCCACCGCCACCATCAGCTACGTCACCACCGGCGCGGCCGGTTTCCCCAAGGAGACGCTGGACCTGGTCGCGGACGGCAAGGTGCTGCAACTCGACGACTTCGTCCGCAGTTCGGTCTACGACGGCCGCAAGCGGTGGGTCAGTTCGCGGCTTCCCAAGGCCCGGGACAAGGGCCAGTCGGCCGAACTGGCCACGTTCGTCCGGGCGGTGCGGACCGGCGGGCCGATGCCGGTGCCGCTCGAGTCGCTGGTCGCCACCACGACGGCCACCCTCGCCGTGCGGGCCGCTCTGGCTGCCGGCGCCCCGGTGACCCTGACGGAGGCGCGATGACCGTGACCCCGGGGAGTGCGGGCTGGTACCTGCGGCGGCTGTCCCGGATGGGGCCGCGCGAGGTGGGCGGCCGGGTGGGCGACACGGTGCGCAGGCGACGGTGGCGGTCGGCGCGGCCGGCGGCCCCGAGCGTGACGGGGGCCCGGTTCACCGCGGTCCTGCCCGCCGGGACGGTCGCCGCGGTGGCGCCGGATGCCGCGAAGCGCCTCGTCGCCGAGGCGGACCGCCTGCTGGCCGGGCACGTCGAGTACTTCGGCGTGCGCCGCGACGACCTGGTCGATCCGGACTGGTGCTTCGACCCGAAGACCGGGCGCCGGGCGCCGGGCGGCTACGCCTTCGACGTGCCGTACCGCGACGAGGAAGCGGTCGGGGACATCAAGCAGATCTGGGAGCCGTCCCGGCACCAGTACCTCACCGTGCTCGCCGCCGCCTACGCGGTCACCGGCGACGAGCGGTACGCCGAGCGGGTGGCCGAGCACCTGCGGTCGTGGTGGGCCTCCAACGCGCCGCTGCGCGGGGTGCACTGGGTCAGCGGCATCGAGCTGGGGATCCGGCTGCTGTCCTGGGTGTGGATCCGCCGGCTGCTCGACGGCTGGCCGGGCGCCGCCGCGCTCTTCGAGGACAACCCGGCGGCGCTGGAGCAGATCTGGCACCACCAGCGCTGGCTGGCCGCCTTCCCCAGCCGCGGCTCGTCGGCGAACAACCACGTCGTGGCGGAGGCCGCCGGGCAGTTGGCGGCGGCCTGCGCCTTCGGGTGGTTCCCCGAGTCGGCACGGTGGCGACACGACGCGCTGCGGTCGCTGGAGCGGCACCTGCGCGGCAACACGTTCCTCTCCGGCCTCAACCGGGAGCTGGCCACCGAGTACCACGGGCTGGTGCTGGAACTCGGCCTGGCCGCGGTGGCGGAGGCGGACGCCGCCGGTGTGCCGGTGCCCACGACGGTCCGGCTGGTGCTGCTGCGGATGACCGACGCGCTCGCCGCCGTCGTGGACGACCGGCTGCGGCCGCCGCGGCAGGGAGACGCGGACGACGGACACGGCCTGGTGGTGGACGGCGCGGGTACCGACCGCTGGGGCTCGCTGCTGGCCACCGGGGAGGCCGTGTTCGGATCGCTTCCCTGGTGGCCGGCGGTGACCGGCACGGATGTGCGCACCCCGCTGCTGGCGGCGCTGGTGCGGCCGTACGGCAAGGACGGAGCGGGCCGGGCCGTGACCCGCCCGGAGCGCAGGCCGGCCCACTTCGCGGACGCGGGGCTCACGGTGCTGCGCGGACCGGGCGGGATCTGGTGCCGCTGCGACGGTGGTCCGCACGGCTTCCTGTCCATCGCCGCGCACGCCCACGCGGACGCGCTGTCGGTGGAGGTCCGGCACGACGGGGTCGACGTGCTCGCCGACCCGGGGACGTACTGCTACCACGGGCAGCCCGTGTGGCGGGGGTACTTCCGCTCGACGCTCGGCCACAACACCCTGGAGTTGGACGGCGCCGACCAGTCCGTCTCCGGCGGCCCCTTCCTGTGGACCCGGCAGGCGCGCACCCGGGTCCTGGCCGTGGACACGTCCGACGAGACGGTGTCCCGCTGGTGCGCCGAGCACGACGGGTACGGGGACTCCGTGCACCGCCGCCGGGTGGAACTGACGGCCGCGAGCCGGGAACTGCGGGTGGTGGACGAGGTGCGCGGCCCGCGCCGGTCCGTGCGCCTGGCGTTCCACCTGGGCCCGGCGATCGCCGCGGACCTGACGGGCAGCCGCGCCGCTCTCACCTGGACCCGGGACGGCGAGGAACGCTCCGCGGTGCTCGATCTGCCAGGCGGGCTGTCCTGGCGGGCGCATCGCGGGGAGACCGACCCGCCGCTGGGCTGGTACTCCCCCGGCTTCGGGCGCAAGGAACCGGCCACCACCCTGGTCGGCACCGGTGTCACCGACGGCGTGCGGGAGTTCACGACCGTACTCGGCTTTCGCGGCTAGGAAGGGAAGGAGGGGAGGACGCATGGGGAGCAGGCGAAGGGGCGGAACGTGGTCGGCCGCGGCGTCGCTGGCGCTGGCACTGCTGGCGGCCGGCTGTACCGATACGCCCGACGCCAAGGCGCCGGAGCGGACCGCGCCGTCCTCCCCGTCCGGGGCGCGGGACGTGGCCCGGGTGTGCGAGAAGCCCGCCGCCGGTCCGGCGAAGGCCCCGGCGGGTGCGGTGACCGTCGATCCGGCGGTCGTCGGCGACCTGGCGGACAAGACCCGCAACAGTCCCGCCCGCACGACCTTCTGGCTCCGGCCGGGCAAGCACCGGCTCGCGTCCGACCGCTACTCCCAGGTCGTCCCCAAGGAGGGGAACCGCTACCTCGGCGCGCCGGGCGCGGTGCTCGACGGCGGGAAGACCAACCAGTACGCGTTCGGCGGCACCGCGCGGGACGTCACCATCAGCCATCTCACCGTGCAGGGCTTCGACGCGCCGCACGACGAGGGTGTGGTCAACCACGACTCGGCCGACGGCTGGGTGATCGAGCACGCCACGATCCAGCGGAACTCCGGCGCCGGGCTGATGGCCGGTGGCCGTCAGGAGGTCCGCGCCAGTTGTCTGCGCGACAACGGCCAGTACGGTCTCAACGCGTACAAGGGCGACGGCGTCATCAACGACCTCGTGCTCGAGGGCAACGAGATCACCGGCAACAACACCGGCGACTGGGAGCGCAAGCGACCGGGCTGCGGCTGCACGGGCGGCGTCAAGTTCTGGGCCGTCCAGGGGGCCGACGTACGCGGCAACTGGGTGCACCACAACCGGGGGACCGGCCTGTGGGCGGACACCAACAACAACGACTTCCTCATCGAGGACAACGTGCTGGAGGGCAACGACGGTGCCGCGCTGATCTACGAGACCAGCTACAACGCGGTCGTCCGCGACAACACCATCCGGCGCAACAACTGGGTCGAGGGCCGCGAGAACACCGACGGCGGCGACGACTTCCCGTACGCCACCGTCTACATCTCCGAGTCGGGCGGCGAACCCCGGGTCGAGGCGCGCACGGACAAGATCGAGATCTACCGGAACGTGCTGGAGGACAACTGGTCCGGCATCACCCTGTGGGAGAACGCGGACCGGTTCTGCAACAGCCCGGCCAACACCTCCTCGGGCGACTGCACGTTGCTGGTGGAGGACGTGGACCGCTGTGCGCGCCCGGGGATCGCGAGCGCGCCGCTGTACGCGGACTGCCGGTGGAAGACCCAGCGGGTGGACATCCACGACAACCGCTTCACCCTGGACAGGACGGTCGTCGAGTGCACGGACAAGTGCGACCGCATGGCGCTGCTGGCCAACTACGGCACCTATCCGGACTGGTCGCCGTACCAGGGCGAGCGGGTGGCCGAGGCCGTCACGCTCCGGCAGCACAACCGCTGGCACGACAACGTCTACGTCGGACCGTGGAAGTTCGTCGCCCACGACCCGAGCCGGGTGCTCGACTTCGGGCAGTGGCAGGGCGCCCCCTACCGGCAGGACGCGGACAGCACCCTGCGTGCCCGGGACGGTGGTTGAGATGGAGACCGGGCGCACGCCGAAGCTGGTCGGGGCGGTCTGGGGGCTGCTGGTCCTCAACACGCTGGGCTCCACGGGGGCGGAGACCGTCGTCCCGCTGCCCCGCTCACTCATCCAGATGGTCACCATGGGCGCGCTGGCCGTCGCGTTCTCGCTGGCCCTCGCGCTCAACCTCGGGCTGCGCGTGCGCGCCAGCGCCTTCCTGTTCCTGCTCACCCTGCTGCTGGTGCCGAGCGTGATCTCCAGCGCGGACCTGGAGTCCGGGTTCGGCGCGCTGTTCCGCTGTGCCCGGCTGGCCCTCTTCGTGGGCACCCTGTGGCTGCTCAGTCGCTGGTGGGACGGCGGCCCCACCTTCGTCCGGCACCACATCCGGATGTACTTCGTGGTGCTCTGCACGGTGGCCGCGGGCGCGCTCGTCTCACCGGGTGCGGCCATGCCCGACCTGTACGGCGGGCGGCTGGTCGGCGCCCTGTGGCCGCTCACCCCGCCCCAGATCGGCCAGTACGCCGCGGTGATCATCGGTCTCGCCCTGCTGCTCGTGCTGAGCCGGCAGACAGACCGGCGCAGCGCGGCGATGGTGATCGTTCCGTCCCTGCTGCTGCTCGTGCTGACCCATACCCGCACGGCCACACTCGGTCTGCTCGTCGGCCTGACGCTCGCGATCGGCTCTCTCGCCCTCACCAGCGCCGCCGCCCGCCGGTTCTTCTCCTGGGCGGTGCTGTGCGCGGCGGTGGCCGCGGTGGCGTTCGCCTCCGCGCTGCACTCGTGGTTCCTGCGCGGCCAGAGCGAGGAGAACTTCAGCAATCTCACCGGCCGGGCCAAGGTCTGGGACGCTCTGCTGGCGGCGCCCAGGTCGGCCGGCGAGAAGGTGTTCGGCATCGGTCTGGGCGACAAGTCGTTCGACGGGCTGCCGATCGACAACAGCTGGCTGGCCGTCTACCAGGAGCAGGGTCTGGTCGGCGTCGGCCTGGTGGCGGCGGTCCTCGTCGTGCTGGGCGGCGTCGCGTTGCTGCGGCCGCCGTCACCGGCGCGGGCCTGTGCGATCTTCCTGATCAGCTACTGCGCCCTCGCCTCGTACACGGAGGCGGGGCTGGGCGACGCCTCGCCGTACCTGCTGCACCTCGCCGTGGCCGCCTCGCTGCTGGCCTCGCCCGCCGCGGCCACGCCCCTGGCGACGCCCGAACCCCCTCGCCGACGCGTCCCGCGCTGGGCCCGCACCCCGGAGGTGACCTGAGCATGCACGTCCTCGTGGTGCACAACCGCTACAACTCGGCCCAGCCGAGCGGCGAGAACAACGTCGTCGACCAGGAAGTGGAGCTGCTGCGCGCGGCCGGCCACCGGGTCGGCGTGTTCGAGCGGCGCAGTGACGACATCGCCTCGCGGTCCCTGCTCGGCAAGGTCGCCGTGCCGCTCCTCGTGCCGTGGAACCCGGCGGTCCGCAGGGAGCTGGCCGACCGGCTGCGCGCCGAGCGGCCGGACGTGGTCCATGTGCACAACGTCTTCCCGCTCCTGTCCCCGGCGGTGCTGGCGGCCTGCGCCGACGCCGGGGTCCCGGCCGTCGCCACGCTGCACAACTACACGCAGGTGTGCCCGCCCGGCACGCTCCAGCGCGACGGCCGGCCGTGCACCGAGTGCGTCGGGGCGGCGCCGCTGCCCGCCGTGCGGCACGGCTGCTACCGGAACTCGCGGCTGGCGACGGTGCCGCTCGCGGTCGGCCTGTCGGTGAACCGGCGGCGCTGGTGGTCCGGTGTGGAGCGGTTCTTCTGCATCTCGGCGGCGCAGCGCGAGGTCCTGGTGGGGGCGGGGCTGCCGGCCGAACGGCTGGCGGTCAAGCACAATTTCGTGCCCGAGCCCGAGGCGCGCCGTGCGGGCCCCGGCGAGCACCTGCTCTACCTCGGCCGCCTCGCGGAGGCCAAGGGCGTACGGCTGCTCATGGAGGCGTGGGACGAGCTGGCCGCGGACGGCGGGGTGGGCGTCCCGCTCGTCGTCGCCGGCACGGGGCCGCTGGAACGCGAGGTGACCGCCTGGGCGGCGGGCCGGGACGACGTGCGCTACGTCGGCCTGTACGACCCGGAGCAGTGCAGGCGGGCCCTGGCCCGGTCGGTGGCCGTGGTGGCTCCCTCGACGTGGCTGGAGGCGTTCGGCCTGGTGGTCGTGGAGGCGATGGCGGCGGGGGTACCGGCCGTCGCCGCCGGGCACGGCGCCTTCGCCGAACTCGTCGACGACGGGGTGACCGGGCTGCTGCACCGGCCGGGCGAGGCCGCCTCGCTCGCGTCCCGCATCCGCCGGATCGCGGCGGAGCCGGAGCGCAACCAGGAGATGGGCCGGGCGGCCCGGCGCCGGTACGAGCAGGGCTTCAGCCCGGCCGTCGGCCTGGAGCGCCTGCTGGAGGGGTACCGCACCGCGATCGCGGGGCGGTCGGCACTGGCTCGCGGCGGGGACGTCCGCGCGGGCAGGGGGGATGGGGGCAGTAGATGACACGATGCCGACTCTGCGGTTCGGCGGCGATGGAGAGCGTCGTCGATCTCGGAGCGACTCCGCCGTGCGAGAGTTTCCTCGCCGCGGACCAACTGGACCGGCCGGAGCCGGCGTACCCGCTGCACCTGCGGGTGTGCACCGACTGCTGGCTCGCGCAGATCCCCGCGCTGATCACGCCCGAGGAGACGTTCACGCAGTACGCGTACTTCTCCTCGTACTCGACCTCCTGGGTGGAGCACGCGCGGACGTTCGTCGGCGGCGCCGTGGAGCGGCTGGGCCTCGGCCCGGACTCCTTCGTGGTCGAGGTGGCGAGCAACGACGGGTATCTGCTCAGGCACATGGTGGACCGCGGGATCCGCTGCCTGGGCGTGGAGCCGTCGGTGAACGTCGGGGCGGCGGCGCGGGAGGCGGGGGTGCCCACGCTCACGGAGTTCCTGAGCCCGGACACCGGTGCGGCGGTGCGCGCCGAGCACGGCCCGGCGGACCTGGTGGTGGCCAACAACGTGTACGCGCACATCCCGGACGTGGTCGGCTTCACCCAGGGGCTGCGCGCGCTGGTCGCCGACGACGGCTGGGTCTCGATCGAGGTGCAGCACCTGCTGACCCTGATCGAGGAGAACCAGTACGACACGATCTACCACGAGCACTTCCAGTACTACACGGTCGCGTCCGCGGTCCGGGCGCTGGCGAGCGGCGGCCTCACGCTGGTGGACGTCGAGCTGCTGCCCACGCACGGGGGTTCCGTCCGGCTGTGGGCGCGGCCGGCCGAGGTGGCGGGTGAGCCGGGCCGGCGGGTGAGTGACGTGCTGGACCGGGAGAAGGCGGCCGGGCTGCGGGAGCTGTCCGGGTACACCGAGTTCTCGGCCCGGGTGGCCAAGGTGCGCCGGGACCTGTTGCGGTTCCTGATCGAGGCGGCCGAGCGCGGCGACACGGTGGTCGGCTACGGCGCCCCGGGCAAGGGCAACACGCTGCTCAACCACTGCGGCATCCGGCCCGACCTGCTCGCGTACACGGTCGACCGCAATCCCTACAAGCACGGCAGGTTCACCCCGGGCACCCGCATTCCGATCCTGTCGCCCGAGCGGATCGCCGCCGACCGGCCGGACTACGTCCTGGTCCTGCCGTGGAACCTGCGGGACGAGCTGGTCGAGCAGCTCTCCTTCGTGCACGAGTGGGGCGGCCGCCTGGTCTTCCCCATACCGGAACTGAGCGTTGTCGAGCCCGCGTCCGAGAAGGGCACAGCATGAAGGTCGTACTGTTCTGCGGCGGCTACGGGATGCGGATGCGCGAGGGCGCCTCCGACGACGTGCCCAAACCGATGGCGATGGTCGGCCCGCGGCCGCTGATCTGGCACGTCATGCGCTACTACGCGCACTTCGGGCACAAGGAGTTCATCCTCTGCCTCGGCTACGGGGCGCATCACATCAAGGACTTCTTCCTCCACTACGAGGAGACGACGTCGAACGACTTCGTGCTGCGCGGCGGGCGGACCGAGCTGCTCTCCACCGACATCGCCGACTGGACCATCACGTTCGCGCAGACCGGCATCGAGTCGCCCATCGGGGAGCGCCTGCGCCGGGTGCGGCACCACCTGGACGGCGACGAGATGTTCCTCGCCAACTACGCGGACGTGCTCACCGACGCGCCGCTGCCCGAGATGATCGACTCCTTCGCCCGGCGGGACGCCGGCGCCTCCATGATGGTGGTGCCGCCGCAGTCCTCGTTCCACTGCGTGGACCTCGGTGAGGACGGTCTGGTGGGCGGCATCACCGCGGTGAGCGACCTGCCGCTGTGGGAGAACGGCGGCTACTTCGTGCTCCGCCAGGAGGTCTTCGACCACATCCCGGAGAACGGGGACCTGGTGGCCGACGGATGCACCCAGCTGGCCAAGCGCGGACGGCTGGTGGCGCACCAGCACCGGGGCTTCTGGAAGCCGACCGACACGGTGAAGGAGCGGGCCGCGCTCGACGCCGCCTACGTCCGGGGGGAGCGCCCGTGGGCCGTGTGGGAACGGGACGGCGCGAGGTCGGCCGCCGGGGTGGGGTCCGCGTGATACGGCTCGGTGCCGGGAGCCCGGACCGGATCGTCGCGGTGGGCGCGCACTGCGACGACATCGCCATCGGCGCCGGCGGCACGCTGCTGACGGTGTGCCTGGCGCGGCCGGGGGTGCGCGTCGACGCGTTGGTGCTCTCCGGCGGTGGCGGCGAGCGGGAGCAGGAGGAACGGGCCGCACTCGCCGCCTTCTGCCCGGGCGCCGACCTGCGGCTGACGGTGCTCAAGCTGCCGGACGGCCGGATGCCGGCGCACTGGGAGGAGGCCAAGGCCGCGGTGGAGGAGCTGCGCGGGCGGACCGAGCCGGAGCTCGTGCTGTCCCCGCGCACCGACGACGCGCACCAGGACCACCGCGGTCTGGCGAAGCTGATGACCACGGCGTTCCGCGACCACCTGGTGCTGCGCTACGAGATCGTCAAGTGGGACGGCGACCTGGGCCGCCCGACGGCGTACCAGCCGCTGTCGGAGGACGTCGCCGAAGAGAAGGTGCGGCTGCTGCAGGAGCACTACCCCTCGCAGCGCCACCGCCCCTGGTACGACCGGGAGGCCTTCCTCGGCCTCGCCCGGATCCGCGGCATCGAATGCCACGCCCGCTACGCCGAGGCGTTCGACGTCGCCAAACTCACTCTCAACCTGGGGGGTTGAACCTTGCGCGTACTGCTCACCGGACACCAGGGCTACCTGGGCACCGTGATGGCCCCGGTCCTCACGGCCGCCGGACACGAGGTCGTCGGCCTCGACTCCGGCCTGTTCGCCGACTGCGTCCTGGGCCCGGCGCCCGACGACCCGCCGGGGCAGCGGGTCGACCTGCGCGACCTCACGGCCGAGCACGTGGCGGGGGTGGACGCGGTGATCCACCTGGCCGCGCTCTCCAACGACCCGCTGGGCTCGCTGGCGCCGGAGCTGACCTACGACATCAACCACCACGCGTCGGTGCGGCTGGCCCGGCTGGCTCGCGACGCCGGGGTGCAGCGCTTCCTGTACGCGTCCACCTGCTCGGTCTACGGCGCCGCGGGCGGCGGCGAGCTGGTGGGCGAGGACGCGCCGCTGCGTCCGGTGACGCCGTACGCGGAGTCCAAGGTCCGGGTGGAGGACGACCTGCACGCGCTGTCCGACGGCGACTTCAGCCCGGTGTACATGCGCAACGCCACCGCCTTCGGCTTCTCGCCCCGGCTGCGTGCGGACATCGTGCTGAACAACCTGGTGGGCCACGCGCTGCTGTCCGGCGAGGTGCTGGTGCTCTCCGACGGCACCCCGTGGCGCCCCCTGGTGCACGCCGCCGACATCGCCCGGGCCTTCGCGGCCGCGCTGGTGGCGCCGCGGGAGGCGGTGCACGACCGGGCGTTCAACATCGGCAGCGAGGTCAACAACGTCACAGTCGCCGAGATCGCCGAGGAGGTGGCCGCGGCGGTGTCCGGCTCGAAGGTGGTCGTCACCGGGGAGACCGGCGCGGATCCGCGCTCCTACCGGGTGGACTTCTCCCGCTTCCGCGCGGCGATCTTGGGCTTCGACTGCGAGTGGACGGTGAAGCAGGGCGCGCTCGAACTCGCCGAGGCCTACCGGAAGCACGGGCTGACCCGGGAGGACTTCGAGCAGCGCTTCACCCGCCTGGCCGTGCTGCGCGCGGCCGCTCAGACCGGCGCCGTCGACGACACCCTGCGGTGGCGCCGATGACCCAGGCCGGAGGGGAGATGTACGCCCTGGTGGAGCGGTTGTACCCGCTGTGCCGGAGCATCACGGGCGACGGTGTGCGCGCGACCCTGGACATCGTCGACGAGTACCTCCCCCTGCACATGCACGAGGTGCCGACCGGGACACAGGTGCTGGACTGGACGGTGCCGCAGGAGTGGAACATCCGGGACGCGTACGTCGCCGACGCCACCGGCCGCCGGGTCGTCGACTTCGCCGCGTCCAGCCTCCATGTGCTCGGCTACAGCGTGCCGGTGTCGGCGACGATGCCGCTGGCCGAGCTGCGTCCGCACCTGCACACCCTGCCGGACCAGCCCTCCCTGGTGCCGTACCGCACCAGCTACTACCGGCCGGAGTGGGGTTTCTGCCTGGCTCAGGAGACCCTGGACGCCATGCCGGAGGGCGAGTACGAGGTCCGCATCGACTCCACCCTGGCGGACGGCCACCTCACCTACGCCGAGCACGTGGTCCGCGGACAGGTGCCCGACGAGGTGCTCGTCTCCTGCCACACGTGCCACCCGTCGCTGGCCAACGACAACCTGGCCGGCATCGCGGTGGCGACGTTCCTGGCCCGGGAGCTGGCGGAGCGGAACCCGTACTACACCTACCGGTTCGTCTTCGCGCCCGGCACCATCGGGGCGATCACCTGGCTGGCCCGCAACCGGGAGCGGGTGGAGCGGGTCAAGCACGGCCTGGTGCTGGCCTGCGCGGGCGACCCCGGGCAGGTGACGTACAAGCAGAGCCGGCGTGGCGACGCGGAGATCGACCGGGTGCTGCGGCATGTGCTGACCGCCTCCGGGCGACCGCACCGGGTCAGCGAGTTCACGCCCTACGGCTACGACGAGCGGCAGTACTGCTCGCCCGGCTTCGACCTCGGCGTGGGCTCGCTCACCCGGACCCCGTACGCGGGCTATCCGGAGTACCACACGTCCGCGGACAACCTGGACTTCGTCTCCCCGGCGGCGATGGCGGACACGCTCGCCGTCTGCCGGGAGGCAATTTCCGTCCTGGACCGCAACCGGCGGTACGTCAACCTCAGTCCTTACGGGGAGCCGCAGTTGGGAAGGCGCGGGCTGTACGACTCGCTCGGCGGCCGCAGTGACGCCAAGCAGGCCCAGATGGCCATGCTGTGGGTGCTCAACCTCTCCGACGGCGGGCACAGCCTGCTCGACGTCGCCGAGAAGTCCGGGCTGGCGTTCGAGACCGTCGCCGAAGCGGCCGACGCCCTGCACGGCGCCGGACTCGTCAAGGCATGACGCCGATGACCGTCGAAGGGGAGAAGACGACGACACCGGCGGAACCCGCCCGGCGGGGCGTCGTCGGCAGGCTGTCCTGGGGGCTGGCCGACCAGGCGGCCTCCAGCCTGTCCAACTTCGTGGTGGGCATCTACGTGGCGCGCTCGCTGGGGCTGACCGCGTTCGGCGTGTTCAGCCTGGCCTGGGTGACCTACGGCGTGGTCCTCAACGTCTCCCGCGGGCTGGCCACCGACCCGCTGGTGGTGCGCTTCAGCGCCGTGCCGGAGTCGTCCTGGCGCGGCGCGGTGGCCCGGGCGTCGGGTGCCGCGCTGCTGGTCGGCGCCGGGATCGGCACGGTGTCCCTGGTCGCCGGGCTGGCCATCGGCGGCCAGGTGGGAGCCGCGTTCGCCGCGCTCGGCGTCGTGCTGCCGGGGCTGCTGCTCCAGGACGCCTGGCGGTACTCGTTCTTCGCCGCCGGCGTCGGCCGCAAGGCGTTCGTCAACGACGTCGTGTGGGCCGTCGCGCTCGTGCCGGCCATGGTGGTGGCGGCCCACGTGGGCAGCGTGTCCGCCTTCCTCCTCGCCTGGGGCGGATCAGCCGCGGTGGCCGGGGCGTACGGCTGGTTCCAGTCCGGCATCAGGCCGAGGCCGACCGGGGCGCGCGAGTGGCATCGCGACCACCGCGACCTCGGCTACCGGTACCTGGTGGAGAACGTCGGCGTCAGCGGTGCGGGCCAGATACGGGCGTACGGGCTCGGCGCGATCGTCGGGGTCGGTGCGGTGGGAGTCGTCCGTGGCGCGGAACTCCTGCTCGGCCCGTTCCTCGCGGTGCTGATGGGCCTGTCACTGGTCACCGTGGCCGAGGCGGCGCGGGTGCTGCGGCAGGCACCTGAGCGGCTCGGGAAGTTCTGCTTCCTGCTGGGCGCCGGGCAGACCGTCGCCGCGCTGCTGTGGGGCGCGGCACTGCTGCTGGTGCCGGACCGACTCGGCGAGCTGGTCCTCGGCGACGTCTGGAGCGGCGCCTCGGAGCTCATCGTGCCGGTCACCCTCAGCGTCGCGGGCGCCGGGCTCGGCACCGGCGCGGCGGCCGGGCTGCGCGCCCTGGCGGCGGCCCGGCGCAGTCTGCGCTGCCAGTTGTTCGCCTCCGCCTGCTACGTCGCGGGCGGGCTCGGCGGTGCGGTCGCGGGCGGCACGGTCGGTTCGGCCTGGGGCGCCGCCGCCGCGTCCGTCTGCGGTTCGGTCGTGTGGTGGCTGCAACTGCGGGCCGCCCTGCGCGAGCGCGACCACCATCCCATTCCCGAAGTGAGGACCACATGACCCCCCACCCCCGGCTGAGCATCGGCCTTCCCGTCTACAACGGCGAGGAGTACCTGGCCGAGTCGCTGGACGCCCTCCTGGGGCAGACCTACGAGGACTTCGAACTGGTGATCTCCGACAACGCGTCGACCGACGGCACCCAGGACATCTGCCGCCGGTACGCCGCGCAGGACTCGCGCATCCGGTACATCCGGCTGCCCCGCAACATCGGCGCCGCGCCGAACCACAACTACGTGTTCACCGAGTGCCGCGGCGAGCTGTTCAAGTGGGCCTCGCACGACGACCTCTACGCCCGGGACCTGCTGCGCAGCTGCGTGGCGGCGCTGGACGAGCGGCCGGAGGTGGTCCTCGCGCACGCCGGCCAGGCCGTCATCGACGGCGACGGCAAGGTGAAGGTCCCCTACGAGTACGGGCTCGCCACCGACTCCCCGCGCGCTCCGGAGCGCTTCCGCAGCCTGCTCTTCGAGCCCGGGGGCGACGACTTCTACGGGGTGATGCGGTCCGCGATGCTGCGCCGGGTGAAGCCGCACGACAGCTACCACCACGCGGACCGCACCTTCGTCGCCGAGATCACCCTGCACGGCCCTTTCCACCAGGTGCCGGAGCTGCTGTACTTCCGTCGCGACCACCCCACCCGCGCCGAGCGGGCGAACCCCTCCAAACGCTCCCGGTGCGTCAATCTCGACCCGCGCCGGGCGGGCCCGCTGCACCCGACTCCCCGGCTGCTCGCGGAGTACGTCTGGGGTTTCGCCTCGGCGATCGGGCGGGCGCCGTTGTCCTCGGCCGACCGGCGTTCCTGCCACCGCCATCTGGCGGCGTGGCTGACCAGCCGCGTCCGGCCGGGCGCCGGCGAGCGGGTCGAGGACCGTGCTCCCGTGGACCCGGACCGGCTCACCGTCTCCGTCGACGACCTGGTCGCCGGCCGCGAGGGAGGGCAGGCATGACCTCCATGCGCGAAAAGCCTTTACGCATCGGCGTGTTCGGTCTGTTCGGCGCCGGGAACAGCGGCAACGACGGGTCGCTCGAGGCGGTGCTCGACCACCTCAGGGCCGCGCATCCCGATGCGGTCGTGGACGCGATGTGCGGCGGACCCGAGGTCGTCGCGACCCGGTACGGGGTTCCCGCGACGCGGCTGAACTGGTACCGCGGGGAGTACCGGACCGCGTCACGTGCCGGCGCGATCGCGGCCAAGGCCCTGGGCAAGCTCGTCGACGTCTGGCGCACCGCGGCCTGGGTGCGCAGGCACGACGCGGTGATCGTGCCGGGGACGGGAGTGCTGGAGACCACGCTGCCGCTCAGGCCCTGGGGCTTCCCGTACTCGCTGTTCCTGCTCTGCCTGACGGGCCGGTTGACCGGTGCCCGCGTCGCGCTGGTCAGTGTCGGCGCCGGCCCGATCGGCAACCGGTCGACCCGGGTCCTGACGCGCTGGTCGACGCGGCTGGCCGCCTACCGGTCGTACCGGGACACCCAGTCGCGCGAGGCGATGCGGACGATGGGCGTCGACACCGCGCGGGACGAGGTCTACGCGGACCTGGTGTTCGCCCTGCCGGGGCCGACCGCGGCCGAGCCCGCGGAGACGCGGGGCCCGGTCTGCGTCGGCGTGATGGACTTCCACGGCAGCAACGACGAGCGGGACGTGGCCGAGGAGATCCACCGGCGCTACCTCGACGGGACGACGCGGTTCGTCCGTGCGCTGGTCGAGGAGGGCAGGCCGGTCCGGCTGCTCACCGGCGACGAACTCGACCGGCCGGTGGCCGCCGCGATCGTCGACGCGGTGGGCTCGCCGCTGGTCACCGTCGCCGAGGCGGCCTCGCTGGCCGATCTGATGAAGGAGACGGCCTGTGCCGACACCGTGGTGGCGACCCGGTACCACAACCTGGTCTGCGCGCTGAAGGTCGGCACACCGACCCTCGCTCTCAGCTACTCGGGCAAGAGCGACGCGTTGATGGCCGAGATGGGGATGGGTGCCTACTGCCATCCGGCCCGCGAGGCCGATGCCGACCGGCTGCTCGAACAGTTCCGCGAGCTGGAAGGGCGGTCGGGCCCCGTACGGCGGACCCTCGTCGAGCGGAACCTGGTCGTCGCCCGGCGCGTCGAGGGCCAGTTCGCCGCGCTGACCACCGCCCTGTTCCCTGCGACCGACCACGCCCACGCCCTGCGGGAGGCACCATGAAGGCGACCGAAGTGCCGGAGATCTCCGGCGCATACCTGTTCCGACCGACGCCGCACGCGGACGCACGCGGCTTCTTCTGCCGGACCTTCGACGCCGACGTCGTGCGCTCGGTGGGTCTGGACCCGGCCGCCTTCGTCCAGGACAGCGTGTCGCGCTCGGTCCGGGGCGTGCTGCGCGGCCTGCACCTGCGCTCCGGCGCCGGTGAGGCCAAGCTGGTGCGGTGCTCGAACGGGAGGATCTTCGACGTCGTCGTGGACCTGCGGACGGACTCGCCGACCTACCTGGGCCGGGCGTTCTTCGAGCTGTCCGGCGAGACGCAGACGACCCTGTACATCCCGGCGGGGTGCGCGCACGGCTTCCAGTCGCTGACGGAGACCTCCGACGTCTCGTACCGGATCGACCGCCCGCACGACCCGGCCGAGGACGTGACGATCGCCTTCGACGACCCGGACCTCGCCATCGACTGGCCACTGCCGGTCACCTCGGTGTCCGCCCGGGACCGGGAGGCGCCGAGTCTCGCCGAGGTCCTCAAGCGCAGGGAGGGATGAGTCCGAAGTGAACGCCGAAGAACTCCGCCTGCCCCGGTCGCGGCAGGCCAACGAGCGGTTGCACGCCATGATCCCCGGCGGCGCGCACACCTACGCCAAGGGCGACGACCAGTACCCGGAGAACCTGGCTCCGGTGATCAGCCACGGCCGTGGTGCCCACGTGTGGGACGTCGACGGCAACCGCTACGTCGAGTACGGCTCCGGCCTGCGGTCGGTCAGCCTCGGCCACGCCCACCCCCGCGTGACGGAGGCCGTACGACGGGAGCTCGACCGGGGCAGCAACTTCGTCCGGCCGTCCATCGTGGAGGTCGAGGCCGCGGAACGCTTCCTGGCCACGGTGCCGACCGCGCAGATGGTGAAGTTCGCGAAGAACGGTTCCGACGCCACCACGGCGGCGGTCCGCCTGGCCCGCGCCGCCACCGGACGGCCCCGGGTGGCCGTCTGCGCCGACCATCCGTTCTTCTCGGTCGACGACTGGTTCATCGGCACCACGCCGATGTCCGCCGGGATTCCGGCGGCGACCAACGAGCTGACCGTGGCGTTCCCCTACGGCGACCTGGCCGCCACCGAGGAACTGCTCGCCCGGCACGAGGGCGAGGTGGCCTGCCTGATCCTGGAGCCCGCCACCCACACCGAGCCGCCGCCCGGCTACCTCGCCGGTCTGCGCGAGCTGGCCGACCGGCACGGGTGCGTCCTGGTCTTCGACGAGATGATCACCGGGTTCCGGTGGTCGGAGGCGGGCGCCCAGGGCCTGTACGGCGTCGTCCCCGACCTCTCCACGTTCGGAAAGGCGCTGGGCAACGGGTTCGCCGTCGCCGCGCTGGCCGGACGCCGGGAGCTGATGGAGCTCGGCGGACTGCGGCACTCGGGCGACCGGGTCTTCCTGCTGTCCACCACCCACGGGGCGGAGACGCACGCGCTGGCCGCCGCGATGGCCGTACAGAGCACCTACGTCGAGGAGGGCGTGACCGCGCGGCTGCACGCCCTCGGTGACCGGCTCGCCGCGGGTGTCCGGGAGGCCGCGGCCAGCATGGGCGTCGGGGACCACGTGGTCGTCCGGGGCCGGGCCAGCAACCTGGTCTTCGCCACCCTCGACGAGGACGGGCTGCCGTCGCAGCGGTACCGCACCCTGTTCCTGCGCCAACTCCTCGCGGGCGGGGTGCTGGCCCCGTCCTTCGTGGTGAGCAGCGCGCTCGGCGACGCCGACCTCGAGCACACCGTGGACGTGGTGGCCGAGGCGTGTGCGGTGTACCGCAAGGCGCTGGACGCCGCCGATCCCACGCCCTGGATGGCCGGCCGGCCGGTGAAGCCGGTGTTCCGCCGCCTGGCGTGAGGCCGGCGGACGGTGGAGGGGCGACGCGACCCGACGTTCCGTCAGCGCTGCCGCTGCCGGGCGGCGTCGGCCCTCCGCTCGGCCGTCCACTCGTCCGGCGGGTGGGCCGGGGGGCCGGCCCACCGGCCGGTGAGCCGGTCGGCCGTCCGGTCGGCCAGCCACGCGGTCACCGGGAGCACCGCCAGCGCGGTGCACCAGCCGCCGAGGGTGTCGGTCGCGTAGTGGGAGCCCAGGGCGACCTGCGCCCAGCCCATGGTCGCGCCGGCCACCAGCCCCGCCGCGAACACGAAGGCCGTGCCGGCCGCCCTGCCGAGACGGAGGCGGCCGGCCGCGAGCAGCGACACCATGAGGGCGATGGCGGTGAGAAAGGCGGTGTGCCCGCTCGGGTAGGACAGGTTGTCGCCGTGGATGGTGCGCCCCACCACGGGTTTGAGCAGCGTCGTCGTCCCCACGGTCAGCCCGGCGCCGGTCACGACGAACACCGCCGCGCGCGGGTGCCGGAGCAGCAGGCAGCTGGTCACGACGGCCGTGACCAGCAGCACCGCCCCCACGGGCTCCCCCAGGAAGTCCGTGACCACGGCGACGTGCCGCCACGGCGGCCCCACCCCGTCCACGGCCGCGAAGACCCGCGCGTCCGACTGGCGCGGCTCGCTCTCGTCGGCGTACGCGACGCCGAGGGCGAGGACCACCAGCGCGGCGAGGCAGGCGATCAGCCCGAACCACAGGCGCAGTGACGACGGCAGCACCGCGGGCCCCGGCCGGCCGGTCACCCGCCCGCCGCCCCGGGGCGGCCTGCGGTACTGTCCCACGTCCTCGTCCACTCCCCCGCCTCGCCCGGCTCTCCGGCGATCGCGCCGATCAGCCCCGGGTCCAAGCCACCGTAGTCGCTCCCGCGGGCCGGATAACAGCCGATTCGCGCCATTGCGCAAAGGGTGCCGTGAATCGTTCGCAGCTGTCCCGGAGCTCCCCGCCCCGCTCACCACGGCCCGTGATGGACGAGGCCCCCGCGGCCGTGCCGAGCATCCGGTAGGCCGCCGCCCCGAGGTACGGCCGGTGGTGCCCGAAGTACCAGGTGCTCGACTCCGGCCCGCTCACGCGCGTCCTGGGCCCGCACACGCGCGCGTCCCCGGTCCGCTCATGCGCGCGTCCTCACCGTTCCGGCCGTCCGGCCGGTGTGGCCGAGGTCCGTCTGCGGGCCCGGTAGGCCGCGGCCTTGACGCGGTTGCCGCACTCCTCCATCCCGCACCAGGCGCGTCGGGCGCCGCGCGAACGGTCGAGATAGACGCGGGTGCAGTCGAGGCGGCCGCACTCCTTGAGGCGGGCGCCGGGGTCGGCGAGCACGGCGATCCCGCTCCGGGCCAGGTGGGACAGTACGGCGGAAAGGTCCCCGGACATGCGCGACCCCGCGTCGTCGAGTCTGACGGTGGGCAGCGGTCCGGCGGCCGCGTCGTTGACGACCCTGAGGCTGGGGGTGTCGAAACGGCGGCCCAGGACGCGGTCGAGCGCGAGACGGTAGACGGCTTCCCGCAGGTTCAGTGCCGCGTCGAAGGACGAGGGGGTGGCGGTGACGCGGTCGGGAAGTTCGTCGCAGGCGGCCACCCACCGCTCGAGATCCGCGGGCACTGCCAGCAGGTCGACCGGTTCGTCCCGGCGGGACAGCACGGTGCCCGTCAGGTCGAGAGCCGGGTTGCCACTCACGAAGGCGAAGTCCACGTCACCATCTTGACCGGTGACGGCATGGTCGGCAAGGTGGATCCCGTCGTCACCTGTTGAAGTGGTGACTCGGAGGCGAGAGGGCGCGGCAGAGCGCGAGGGAGGGTGAGGGCGGGTATGGCTGGTGGGATCCGCGGCACCGAGGTCGTCGTCTTCGACGTCCTCGGCACACTGGTCGACGAGCCCGGCGGGCTTCGCGCGGGGATCCGGGAGGCGGTACCCGCGGCCGACGACGCGTCCGTCGAGGAGCTGCTCGCCCTGTGGCAGGGGCACGTGGAGCGGGAGCAGTGGCGCATCGTCCGGGGGCGGCGGCCCTACGCAGACAGCGGGATCATCGACGCGGAGGCCGCTCGGCTGGTGGCCGACCGTGCGGGAGTCGGCGATCCGGCGGTCGTCGACCGGCTGGCCGGGGCGGGCCGGCGTCTGCTGGCCTGGAGCGACTCCGCCGCCGGACTGGACCGGCTGGCGCGGCGCCTCGTGGTGCTGGGGCTCTCCAACGCCAGTCACACCGCTGTGCCGCGGATCGCCGCGCACGCCGGGCTGCGCTGGCACGGGGCCCTGTCGGGCGAGACCGTCCGCGCCTACAAGCCGGCGCCGGAGGTCTACCGGTTCGCCGTCGACACCGCTGGGTGCCCGGCGGACCGGGTGCTCATGGTGGCCGCCCATGCCTGGGACCTCCGCGGCGCCCGGGCGGTGGGCATGCGGACCGCGTACGTCCAACGCCCCGGCGGGGATCCGCCGACGGGCTCCGACGAGTTCGACGGACGCTTCGAGGCACTGGACGAACTGGCCGACGCGCTCGGCCCTTGAGCACGTGATGCGTGGGAACCGGGCGGTCCGGCCCTACGGCTTGCGGGCCATCCCGGCGGCGATGAGGCGCTCCCAGACGGTCAAGTCCCGTTCACCGCCGTCGTTGTGCGTACCGGCGCTCGCCTCGGGACGCCACAGGGACGCCGGTACTATTCCCGGCTCCAGGATCTCCAGTCCGTCCAGCAGGGCCTCGATCTCCGCGTCCGTCCGCCACCGGCCACGGCCGAACGTCCCCTGGAGGACCTTCTCGGCCTCCGCCGTCTCCGGGTTGTTCCCGGAGCGGAAGTGGCTGACGAAGAAGAGGCTCCCGGAGGGCACTTGGCCGCGCCAGTAGCGGACGATCGCGGCGGGGTCCTCGTCGTCGTTGACGTGGTGGAGGATGGCGCTGAACATGACGGCGACGGGACGGTCGAAGTCGATCAGCTCCCGGGTGTCCGGGTGGCTGCGGATCCCCTCGGGGTCGCGCACATCGACGGGTACGAACCGGGTCCGGTCGTTCTCCTCCAGCAGCGCCCGCCCGTGGACGAGGACTTGAGGGTCGGTGTCGACGTACACCACCCGGGTGTCCGGTGCCCGCCGTTGCGCGACCTGGTGCACGTTGTCGGCGGTGGGCAGGCCGCTGCCGAGGTCGATGAACTGACGCACCCCGGTCCTCGTCACGATCTCCCCCACCGCCCGCGTCAGCGCCGCGCGATTGGCGAAGGCGATCGCCACCGAACCCGGGAGGGCTCGTTTGAACACGTCGCCGATCTCGCGGTCCGCCGCGTAGTTGTCCTTGCCGCCGAGCAGGTAGTCGTAGACCCGGGCGATGCTCGGCCTGGTGCTGTCGATGGAGGAACTCTCTCCCGTCATGGCGTCCATCCTCTCCCGCGCGAGGACACCCCGACCACCACTTCTTTGACCTTGACACCGTGACAAGGTCTTCACTGGCTGCCAAGGAGGTGGTCCCGATGACCATGACGAGACAGGACACGGATGCCCTGCGAGCCTTCGAGAGCCTGGCCGACCCGCGTGCGTCCGTGCGGCTGCGGGCGGCCCTCGCGGTCGGTACGGCGCCCAACCCGCGCTTCGTGGACGGGCTCGTCGAGCGGTCCGCGGTCGAGCCGGAGTTCTTCGTCCGCGACATGCTGACCTGGGCGCTCACCCGCCATCCGGTGGCCGTGACGCTCCCCCCGCTGGTCCGTGAAGTGGGCTCCGAGCTCCCGCAGGCGCGCAGCCAGGCGCTGCACACGCTGTCCAAGATCGGCGACCGGCAGGCGTGGCCGGCGGTCAGCGGGGCGGTGCTGTCCGACGCCGACGACGAAGTGGCGCGCAGCGCCTGGCGGGCCGCGGTCGTCCTCGTCCCCGAGGGCGAGGAGCAAGCTCTGGCGGAGGCGCTGGCCACGCAGTTGGGGCGCGGCGACCGGGAGACTCAGCGGAGTCTCAGCCGGGCGCTCGTCGCGTTGGGCGCTGCGGCCGGGGCGGTTGTGGAGACCGCGACGACGGCCCCTGCCCCGCACGTGCGTGCGCATGCCCTGGCCACGCTGCGGCTGCTGCGCGACCCGGACTCCGGGTTCGAGGCGGCGATCGAGGAGGCGAAGCGCGTCGTGGCCCTCGGCGGGTCCGGGCGCGAGGGACGATAGAGCGTGTTGATCGGTGAGGTGGCGCGACGGTCCGGGGTCAGTGCCCGCATGCTCAGGCACTACGAGTCGCTCGGCCTGGTGCGGCCCTCGGGCCGTACGGGATCCGGCTACCGGGAGTACTCCCGTGCGGACATCCGGCGGATCTTCCACATCGAGAGCCTGCGGTCGCTGGGCCTGTCGCTGCGCGAGATCGGCCGCGCGCTCGACGAACCCGGGTTCGCCCCCGCGGCACTCGTGGCCGACCTCATCCACCGCACGCGTGAACGGATCGCGGCGGAGACGGAGTTGCTCACCCGGTTGGGCCGGATCGACGCGGCGGGCCCGGCCGGCTGGGAGGACGTCCTCCAGGCCGTCGCGCTCCTCCAGGCGCTGGGCTCGAAGAGCGCGGACGCACGCCAGCGCGCGGCCCTCTCCTCGGTCCAGGACGCCTCGGTGCCGGTGGAGGCCCTGGTCGAGGCGGCGCTGAGCGAGACGGACACCAATGTCGCCGGAGCCCTTCGCTGGGCGCTGGCGCGATCGGGCGGCGACGCCGCGGCTCTGCTGGCCCGGGGTCTGGACTCACCGGTGGCCGAGGTGCGGGCGCGTGCCGTGCGAGCCCTGGCCGAGCTGTCCGGCGCCGAGGCCACCGCGCGTCTGCGACACGCCCTCACCGGCCCGGACGCCGTGGTCCGCGGGTACGCGGCACTGGCGCTCGGGTCGCGCGGGGTGGGCGAGGCGGTGCCGACGCTCGTCGACATGATCGTGGCGGGACGGAACGACACCGACGCGGCCGACGCCCTGAGCGTGCTGGCGAGCGACACCGCGACGGCGGACCGGATCGCCGCCGGGCTCGTCGGCCGTCTCGCCGACGGCGCCACCGACGCGGCCGCGCGCGGCCGGCTGACGCAGGCGCTCGCGGGCATTCCCGGCCCGCGGGCATCCAGTGCCCTGGCGGAGCTGTCCCGGGACGAGGACCGCGCCGTCGCGCTCACCGCCACGTATCTGCTGCGGCTGCGCGAGGAGCCGTAAATGCGTCGACAGTGCGCCTCGCGCCGGGCAGCATGGCCGCCCGTGACGAGCAGCGAACTGTGGACCCGTGAGACCGCCGACCGCTACGACGCCGAGGAGGCGGAGACCGGGATGGGCTCCGCCGCCGTTCTCGGACCGACCCTCGACTTCCTCGCCGGGCTCGCCGGGAACGGCCGGGCGCTGGAGTTCGCCATCGGGACCGGACGCGTGGGCGTTCCGCTGCGCGAACGCGGCGTGCCGGTGGCGGGCATCGAGCTTTCCGAGCACATGGCGGCGGTCCTTCGCCGCAAGGCCGCCGAGGAGACGCTGCCGGTGACCCTCGGGGACATGGCCACGACCGTGGTGCCCGGCGAGTTCACCCTGGTCTATCTCGTGTACAACACCATCACCAACCTGCTCACGCAGGACGAACAGGTCGAGTGCTTCCGCAACGCGGCCCGTCATCTGAGCCCCGGCGGCCGCTTCGTCATCGAGCTGGGCGTGCCACCGCTGCGGTTCCTGCCGCCCGGGCAGGTCGCGGTGCCGTTCGACGTCTCCGAGCGGCATCTCGGCTTCGACACCTTCGACCTGGTCGAGCAGATCCTCGTCTCCAACCACTTCACGCGCGACCCCGAAGACGGCTCCTACCGCCGGGACAACTCCCGGCACCGGTACGCCTGGCCGGCGGAGCTCGACCTGATGGCCCGGATCGCCGGACTCGAGCTGGAGCGACGCGTCGCGGACTGGGACGGGTCCGCGTTCACCGGGGACTCCGCGAAGCACATCTCCGTGTGGCGCAAGCCGGCCTGAGGCAGGGTCGGGGAAGGATCGCCCGCCTGCCACGCACCGGGGCCTCGCCCTCGTCGCGCGGCGGGTTCGGGGACGATGCCGCCCGAAGCCGACGTCCCTCCCCATCGGGCGAAAGGGGCTCCACCGTACGGTGGAGCCCCCGGCCGGTCCGCGCCGCGTCAGCGTTCGCCGGCGAACCAGTCCTTCTGCGGGGCCTTGGCCGCGAGCGCGCCGCAGTTGGAGCCGTAGTTCCAGGCCTGCAGGTTGTCGATGACGCCGCCCCACTCGACGCAGGCGCCGCGCGCGGAGACGTACACCGGCCCGGCGTACGACCGGTAGTCACCCTCGTCGTACTGCTCCGCACCACTTTCGATGTTGCGCACGTAGGCCACCATGTACGTCGGCGTGCCCGTCTTGTTGCGGATGGTCACGGTGCAGTTCTTGCCCGTGCCCGAGTTGTAGGTGAGGTACACCGTGCCGGTGGAGCCGATCGGCATGGAGTTCACCACCTTGTAGCCGGAGCCGCAGACCCCGTTGTACGACGCGGTCGCGCCCGCGGTCGCCGCGCCTGCGGCGGGGGCCGTCACCAACAGCCCCGCCCCGATGGCCCCGACTGCGGTCAACGTCGCCCCTACGGCTTGCATGGAACGCTTCATGGCACCTCGATCCGTGAATCGACTGGCCTCCCCTTGGTGTTGCTGAAGCCACCAGTTGAGACCTTTGCACCCCTTCAGGGGTTGTACGTCGTTGGCAGATGTTTGCGACTGTTCGCGGAGAAGATCACCGGAGGGCCCCCTCGGTGCCCGGCACCGGCAGCGCCAGATGGGCGAGGTCTCCCGGTGGTGGCGTGCTCACCGGCCACAGCGGGGCGGGCGTGCCGTCGGCGACCGCGGCCGGGGCGTCGGTGAGCCGCATACGGTCGCGCAGGCGGCCGTAGAAGTCCATGGGCCCCAGCCGCACCGCCCGCAACCGGCGGGGAGCGGCGTAGACGCCGAGCCAGTCACCGGGATCGAGTACACCTCGCAACTGCCCGTCGATGCTCACGGCGGCCCGGCCCGACCGTTCGAGGATCCGCAGTCCGACGGGCTCGTCCGGTGCGGTGACCACGGAGCGGTCGAACGTCATGTGCGGGGCCACCGCGGTGAAGACGAGCGCCTCGGCGCGGGGCGACACGACCGGGCCGCCCGCGGCGAAGCTGTAGGCGGTGGATCCCGTAGGGGTCGCGACGAGCAGCGCGTCGGCGGAGTACGAGGCGAGCAGCCGGCCCGCGATGTAGACGCCGACGGAGATCTGCCGGTCCCTCGACAGTTTCTCGAGCACGACGTCGTTGAGGGCCGTGACGTTCAGGGCGATGCCCCACTCGTCGCCGCTCTCGCAGTCGGTCCGCACCCGCGGGGGCGGCAGCAGGGGTCCGCGCCCGTACCGCAGGAGCGCTTTCATCTCCGAGGGGATCTCCAGGAGCCGGGAGGCACGCAGAGTGAGCAGCATGCGGCTCTCCGGCTCCAGCCCGCCGTCCCGGACGGCGTCGAGGGCGGAGCGTACCGCCGGTGCGGGCACCTCGGTCAGGAACCCGACCCGCCCCAGGTCCACGCCCAGGATCAGGGCGTCGTTCTCCGCCGCCAGCCGTGCGCCGCGCAGGAAGGTGCCGTCACCGCCCAGGGTCACGACGAGGTCCGGGTCGCCGGCCGCGTCCACCTCCTCCCGCGCGCTGTGCCGCCCCGTATCGCTCCACACGTCGATGTCCGTGCAGGCGACGGCGTTCTCGTCGCACCACTCCCGGACTTCCCGTGCCGCTTCGGCGGCGCCCTCGCGGCCGCCGTGGACCACGAGTCCGACCCGCTCGATCGTCACCACTGCCTCCTGCCACCGGGCCGTGCCCCTGGAACCGCGATCGGCGAAATCCTCGCCGACCTCGCGGCGGGGCGGGCCGCGACATGCCGGGGCACCCTCTCCCGTCCGGCGAGTCGCGCATCAGGTACCGAGTAGGTACCATGCCGGTATGCCATCACTGAACGTGACCTTCACCGAGGAAGAGATGGAAGGCGTCCGCGCTGCCGCCGCAGCCGAGGGCAAGAGCCTCAAGCAGTACATGCACGACCTCGGTGTCCGCGAGATGCAGCGCAAGCGGTTCGTCGCCGGGGCCGTCTCGTGGGCGGACCGGCTGCGCGCCGAGTTCGACGAGGCCTTCCCCGACGAGATCCCCCCGTCCCAGCGCGGCGAGGGAGTCACTGCCGCCTGATGAGCGAGCCCCTGTACATCGACGTCCCCTGGCTCCTTGACGTTCAGGACGCCGCTCTGGACAACGAGGACGTGTCGGTCACGGACTACTCGGCCCTGGTCGCGGCGGTGGCCCGGCACAAGACCCGGATGCCGACCCTGGCCGCGTCCAACCCCGACAGCGCCTGGCGCGCCGCCGCGCTCCTGCACACGGTGGTGCGGCTGGAACCGCTCCCCCACCGCAACAGCCTCTTCGCGGCCTTCGTCACCGGTCAGTACATGGACCAGTCCGGGGAGGGAATCGACCCGCCCTACGGGGCCCTGTCCGACCTGATCAGAAAGGTCCGCGAGACCCGGCTGAGCATCTACGACATCGCCGACGTGCTCCGCTCCTGGCGCATCTGACCGCCGGATCTCCAGCGGTCGAAGCCGTCACATCCCGCGCCAGATGTTGTCGAACGCCGCTTCCTCGATGCTGCGGCGCTGCCGGATCGCGGCCAGTTCCACCACGGCGTCGTTCACCGCGGCGAGCACCGTGGCGACCCCGTCGTCCTCGGGATCCGCCACCTGGTCGGCCGACTCGTGCCGCACACCCACCGCGGCCGCGAGACCCGTCAGCACGGGGTCCGCACCGGACCAGCGGTCGGTGGCGCGCCGACGGGCCGACGGATCGGCCTGGGCCGGACGGTCGGTACCGCCACGTGCGATCCGTCGCGGACGCCTCCGGCCGCCCTCGTCCGCTCCCGCGGCCGCGAGGTACTGCGCCGCCAGGCCGTCGCCCCGGCGCCACAGCCAGTCCGTCACGGACTCGGCCGGGTCCGCGCCGAGCAGGGACGCCGCCGCGTCGAGGAGCCGGTCACCGGATCCGGCCGGCGACACCGGCCGCAGCAGGACACCGTCCAGCGCGACCGTTCCCGCCTCCATCAGGTCGATCAGTTCCGCTCCGGCCAGGGCCAGCGACAGGTCGCCGCGCTCGACCGGATAGTCGGAGGGAACCTCGAGAGAGACGATCGTCAGGTCGTGCGCCGTGGTCATGCGGATCTCCACATCTGTCAGATCTCCTGCGACACACCGGCCGCGATCCGTTCAGCCTACCCACGGCCCCAGCTTCTCGGGGTTGCGGACCGCCCAGATGCGGGTGACGCGGCCGTCGGCGACGTCGAAGGCCGCAACGGTCATGACGGCGCCGTCGCGGCGGGCCACCAGGCCCGGTACCCCGTTGACCGAGCGCTCCAGGAGTTCGAGTCCCGGGGCCTTGTCGGCGATGGCGGCCATGTACTGGGCGATGCGGGCACCGCCCTCGATCGGGCGCAGGGCGGTACCGACCATGCCGCCGCCGTCGGCGGTCATGACCGCGGCCGGGTCGAGGAGGTCGACGAGGGCCGCGATGTCCTTGGACTGCCACGCCTCCTTGACCTGCCGCACCACGTCGGCCCGCACCGCGGCCGGGGCCTGCGGAGCCCGCGCGCCGCGCACCCGGCGCCGGGCCGAGGCCGCGAGCTGCTTGCAGGCCGCGGGGGTCCGGCGAAGGATGCCGGCGATGTCGGCGAAGGGGTAGCGGAAGACGTCGTGGAGGACGAAGGCGACCCGCTCGGCCGGGGTCATCGACTCCAGGACGACGAGGAAGGCCATGGTCACCGACTCGTCCAGGACCATCTGGTCGGCGGGGTCGGCGGGGTCGGCGCCGTGGCCGCGGCCGCGCTCGGCATGGGCGGGGAGCGGATCCGGCAGCCACGCGCCGACATACCGTTCGCGCCGGGCCCGCGCCGAGCCGAGCGCGTCCAGGCAGACGCGGCCGGTCACGGTCGTCAGCCAGGCACCCGGGGACACGATCTCGTCCTGCCGGTTCCGGGGCAGCGCGTACCAGCGTGCGTAGGCCTCCTGCACGGCGTCCTCGGCCTCGGCCAGCGAACCGAGCAACCGGTAGGCGACATTGATCAGTTGACGCCGTTCAGCGACCGTCGCGTCGGTACTCGTCCCAGCCGTCCCCATGCCCGACCGCCCCCTCGCCTTACCTTTCACCGGCCCGCGTCGTCGTGCTGGTGAGACCTTACCGATCTACTGCCCCCCGGGGCGGAAATGGGGACCGCGGCATGGCAACCCAGGCGACGGCGCAGCGCCGACTCTCGTTCCTGCAGATCGCGATCGCCCTGCAGACACTGACCATCTTCCTCCAGGCGGTCTCCGCCGGACTGCTGCTGACCGCGTCCTACGGGGAGACGCTGCACAGCGTCGGTGCCCGGGTGATGTACGGGGCGTCGATGCTGTACGTGCTCGCGGCGGTGCTGGCGTGGAAGCCGGGCGGCGGCCCGCTGCGGCCCGTGTGGCACGCCTGCGGCTTCCTCGTCCTCGCCTCGGTCCAGGTCGTGCTCGGCATCGCGCACGTTCCGTCGGTCCATCTGCCCCTGGGAGTCCTGATGTTCGGACTGAGCGTGCTGGCGCTGGCGCGGCGTTGAGCACTCTCATGCCGCCGGGTTCACCCCCTGACGCCGGGCGTGGCGGAGGCAGGAGGCGGCCACCACGAAGGGCCACAGCGACTGGAGGGACGTCACGACGCGTTCGGCGACGCCGGCGTCACCGTGTCGCCGCATCTCGATCAGGAACCACACTCCACCGGCGGCCATCAGGGCCGTCACGACGATCGAGGGCGCCAGACGCAGCGCCCAGGGAGCGGCCGGACCTCCGTCGACGGCCAGCACCGGCCAGACCGCCAGGAGCGTGAACCCGACCACCACCACCGCGCCGTGCCGCAGGGAGCCCCCGCTGCTCGGCGCGGGGAGCACCACCAGGACCAGCGCGGCGAGTCCGCCACCGCCCAGCGCGACGCGTCCGGCGGTGGCGGCGGCCCGCAGCCCCCAGGCGGTCAGCAGGTGGCAGACGCCCAGGGCCAGGAACGCCGCCGTCATCACCCAGAATCCGGCGGCTCCGTAGGACCCGAGGACGCTGATGGTCTGCGTGACGGGATCGTAGGAAGCCCCTTCGGCGTACGCGGCGCCGGTCCAGCCTGCGATCAGCAGTACGGGTGCACATCCCGACGAGAGCAGGACCCACCTGGGAACAAATCGCATCGGGCCACCATAAAGCGGGCGGCCACGAGGCGCACCGCACGCAGCGCCGCGCTCCTGGACCTCACGCGGGCGGGTTGAGCGCGCGGAAGTACGTCCAGCTGGTCTCGTTCGGCTCGCTCCACCCCTCCGGGGCCCGTGCGAACCGCGGGTGGTGGTCGGCGATGTGGGCACGGGTGCGCTCGGGCACCTCCGTGTACGAGCCGAGCTTGCGGCCCCGGCAGTGGTAGGTGAGGCCGCCGGGCCGCCCGCCGCGGGCCATCCACGGGACCCACGGGGACATCCGGGTCCACGACATGGTCGCCGGGACGCTGGGGTCCGGCCCGGCCAGGTCCTCGCGGCGGGCGAAGAACTGGAAGAGTTCCAGGGCCCGGTACGTGTCACCGGCCGAGTGACGGGGGTACTGGGCCGCCGGCAGCGGCGAGGGGTAGGCGAGCGGGATCTCCAGGCTGAAGCAGACCTGGTCGCCGAGGGCGGTCGTCGGGACCGGGAAGGGTCGCCACTTCTGGTTCGCCGGGTCGTTCCAGACGTGCACCACCGGCAGGTCCTGCCAGGTCTCCAGGATGTCGCCGGTGACGGGGTCCAGGTAGAACGCGGCCTCCCGGGTGAGCAGCCGGTAGGCGTCGGGACCGTCCTCGGCGTCCTGGACCAGGCGGGCGACGTTGACGCCCTCGAAGCCGAAGAGGCGCTCGTAGGGCTCGTCGGGCGCCCAGGCGAACACACTTCCGGACCACCAGTACGTGACCTCTTCGCCGTCGAGGGAGGCCCGGGTGCGGGCGAGGGAGCGGAGCGACTGCGCGGGTGTCGTCATGGGACGTACTCTGCGCGACCGCCGCCCCCGTCGGCCGGGAATCGGGGCGACCCGCCCCGGAATCGACCGGAAGTCGCGGCAGCGATGAATTCGGGCGGCGGATCGGGTCCCCCCTGTATGACTCGTATCATCGCGGACATCTCGATCTCCCTGGACGGCTGTGTCACCGGGCCCGATCCCGGCCCGGGCAACGGTCTGGGCACCGGGGGCGAGGCCCTGCACACCTGGGCGTTCTCCGACGATCCCGAGGAGCGCCGGATCGTGCGCGAGACGACCGCCCGGTCGGGCGCCGTCGTCCTCGGCCGCCGGCTCTTCGACCTGGTGGACGGACCGGGCGGCTGGGACGACACCGTCGGCTACGGCGCCGCGGAGGTGGGCAGGCCGCCGTTCGTCGTCGTGACGGCCTCGCCACCGGCGTCGGTCCGGCTCACCAACCTCGACTGGACGTTCGTCACGACCGGTCTGCCCGACGCCGTCACCGCGGCGCGCGAGCGTGCCGAGGCGGCCTCGGCGGACCGCGGCCGGGACCTCGACGTCGTCCTGATGGGCGGCGGTGCCCTGATCGGCTCCGCGCTCGACGCCGGGCTGGTCGAGATGCTGTCCCTGCACCTGGCTCCCGTCGTGCTGGGCTCCGGAACGCCGCTGTTCACCGGGCGGACACAGCACACGCTCGTTCGGCGGAGCGCCAACCCCACGCCGAACGCCACCCACCTGCTCTACGAACTCCTCCGACGCACTCGCTCCTCAACGAACACACCCCCGAGGACGGCCTGTTGACGGGGACGGGCCCCGCCCCTACGGTGCCCTCACCGCGCGACCCGCGATCGGTACCCGGGGTCCCCGAGGGGATGGTGGCAGGGCGATGAAGGCAGTGCTCCAGGAGCGGTTCGGCCCCCCGGACAGCCTGCGGCTGCGGGACGTCGACCAGCCTCGCGCCGCTGCCGGCCAGGTACTGGTGCGCGTGCACGCCGCCGCGGTGAACCCCTACGACTGGCACATGCTGCGCGGAGACCCGTACGCGGCACGGTTGCTGGGCGGCATGGGGCTGACCCGGCCGAAGCACCGGGTGGCCGGCATCGACGCGGCCGGGGTGGTGGAGCGGGTCGGCGCCGACGTGCGGGCGCTCGGCCCCGGCGACCGGGTCCTGGGGTTCTGCCCGGGAGCCTTCGCCGAGTACGCGTGCACCACCGCACCGATGCTGGTGCCCGTGCCCGAGGGCATGGCCTTCGAGCAGGCCGCGGCGTTGCCGATGGCAGCGGTGACCGCCCTGCGCGGGATCCGGACCGTCGGTCGCGTACGGTCCGGGCAGCGGGTACTGGTCAACGGGGCGGGCGGCGGAGTGGGGACCTTCGCGGTGCAGATCGCGGCGGTCCTGGACGCGGAGGTCACCGGAGTGTGCAGCGCCGCCAACACCGACCTGGTGCGTTCACTGGGCGCCGCCCACGTCCTGGACTACGCACGGGAGGACTTCACCGGCGGACGCGAGCGCTACGACGTCGTCCTGGACAACGTGGGCAACCACCCGCTGGGCCGCCTGCGCCGGGCGCTCACCCCGGCGGGCGTCCTGGTGGCCAACGGCGGCGGCTCCCCCGGCCGGGTGTTCGGGGCGATCGGCGCCATGCTGAAACTGGCGGCGGCCAACGCGGGCACGCGGCAGAGGCTGCGCCCGATCCTCCCGGCGACCCCGGACGGGCCGGTCCACGAGGACCTGCTCGCCGTCACCGCGCTCGTCGACGCCGGGCAGCTCACACCCGTGGTCGGCCGGACCTTCGCCCTGGCCGACACCGCGCGGGCGGTGCGGCACGTCGAGGAGGGCCACGCTCGCGGCAAGACCGTCGTCACCGTGGCGTGAGCGTCCCCCGGCCCGAGTCGCCGTGCCCCCGCGTCAGTGGAACCCGGTGCGCGCGGCCGTGACCTCGACGGTGTCCTTCACCAGGGCCAGTGCCGCTCCCACCGGACTCGACCGCCCGCCGCTCACCGTCACGTCGCCCGCGTCCGGGCAGCCGAACACCACGGCCTTCTCGGGCCCGGTCAGCGCGTGCAGCGGGTCCCCTGGTTCCGTCTCCTCGAGCCGTACGTGCACGACGCCGGGCTCGGCCACCGACGCGCCGGCGACCGCCCGTAGCCGACGGGACCGCGAGGCCGCCGCCAGGGCCCGCCTCGCCGTGGTCGCGTCCACCGGCTCCGCCCGCACCCGCACCTCGGCCGGGTCCCAGCCCCAGGCCAGCGCGGCCAGCAGCCGGACCTTGGTGGCGGCGTCCTTGCCCGACAGGTCCGCCGAGGGATCCGCCTCGGCGATGCCCCGCAGCCTGGCGGCGCGGATCGCGTCGCTCAGCGTGTCGCCCCCGGCCAGGCGGTCGAGCACGAAGGTGGCGGTGCCGTTGGGACAGGCGCGGATCGTCCGGCAGTCCAGGCCGCGCAGGGACGTGCGCGACAGGTCGCCCGCCGGGAGCGCCGCCCCGGTGGCCCCGGAGATCCTGATCATGCTGCCGCCCGCCCTGGCGGCCGCGTCGAGGTCCCGCCAGTGGGTGAGCAGATGGCTCTTGGTGGCCGTCACCACGTGGATGCCCCGGCGCAGTGCGGTCACGGCCTCCTCTGCGGCGCGCTCCCGCAGTCCGGGCGAGGACGGAACGGCCTGGACGAACACCCGCGCGCCGGTGCGGTCGAAGATCTCGTCCAGCGGTCTCGCGGGGTCCCACTGCGGGCGCGGCGGCACCGACCCGTCCGCGCCCGGCAGGCACTGGGTCGCGCTCGCGCGTACGGCGGCCACCCTCGGTCGTACGCCGTGACGGCGGGCGAGCGCGTCTCCGTCCCGGGCCAGCCGGTCGACGAAGGCCTGCCCGACGGGGCCGTACCCGGCGAGGACCACCTCGGTCGCCGTCGCTCGGGTCGCTTCGGTCACTTCATTCATGGATCCGGGATCCTCTCACACCACAGGCCCTGACAAGGACCGTCAGTGGGGCGGCCGTACGAGGCCCGAGCGGTAGGCGTGGGCGACGAGTTGAGCCCGGTCCCGGGCGCCGAGCTTGGTCTTGGCGCGCTGGACGTGGGTGCGCACGGTCAGCGGGCTCAGGAAGAGCTCCGCCGCGATCTCCTTGTCGGACTTGCCGTCCGCGACCAGGGCGGTCACCTCCCGCTCGCGGGCGGTGAGGGCGGCCAGGTCCTCGGGCGCCACGGGGGACGTCCCGGGGTCGGGGGAATCGAGGAACCGGGTGATGAGGCTGCGGGTGGCCGCGGCGGACAGGAGGGCGTCGCCGGCGGCCACCGTGCGGATGCCGTCGAGGAGTTCCTCGGCCGTGACGTCCTTGCCGAGGAATCCGCTCGCGCCGATGCGCAGGGCCCGGGCGACGTGTTCGTCGGTCTCGAAGGTGGTGAGGACGAGGACCCGGGAGTCCCTGAGGTCGGGATCGGCGCAGATGGCGGCGGTGGCGGCGAGACCGTCCGTGCCGGGCATGCGGATGTCCATGAGGACGATGTCGGGTCGGTGGGTGCGGGTCAGTGCGATGGCGTCCTGGCCGTCGGCGGCTTCGGCGACGACTTCCAGGTCCTCGCTCGAGTCGATGAGGATCCGGAACGTCGCCCGCAGCAGAGCCTGGTCGTCGGCGAGGAGCACGCGGATGGTCATGGGGGCAGTTCCCTTGGTGGAGGAGGGGCGGGCAGTTCGGCGGTGACGGCGAAACCGCCTTCCGGCAGGGCACCCGCCCGCAGGTGGCCCCCGGAGGTCTGGGCGCGTTCCCGCATGCCTACCAGGCCGAAGCCGCCGTCGGGGCCCGGTGGGCGCGGGGTGGCGCCTCCGTCGTCCGCGACGGTGAGGGTCAGCCGGTCGTGAGTGTAGGCGAGTTGCACGTCCGCCGAGCCGGCGTCGGTGTGTTTGGTGACGTTGGTGAGCGCCTCCTGCACGATCCGGTAGGCGGTCAGGTCCACGCCGGCCGGCAAGGGGCGCGGCACGCCCTCGGTGGTGACGGTGACCAGGAGTCCGGCGGAGCCGAACGCGGAGACCAGTTCGGGGAGTCGGCCGAGTCCGGGCGGGGGTTGCAGCGGGTCCTCGGGCTCGTCGGAGCGGCGCAGGAGACCCACGGTGGCCTTCAGTTCGCGCAGCGCCGACGCGGTGGTGCCGGTGAGGTGCGTGAGGATCTCGTGGGCCTGCTCCGGGTGGGTGCGGGCGAGGTGGGCGGCGGTATTGGCCTGGGCGTTGGCCAGCGCCATGTGGTGGGCGACGACGTCGTGCAGTTCGCGGGCGATCCGGACGCGCTCCTCGGCGACGCGCCGGCGGGCCTCCTCCTCGCGGGTGCGTTCGGCGTGCTCGGCCCGGGTGTGGACGGCGTGGACGTACGCGCGTCGGCTTCTGACCGACGTGCCGGCCAGAACGGGAAACAGCATCCAGGCGGCCGGGCCGAAGCTCTCGGTGGCCCACGGCTGACCGTTGCGCCCGGAGAGCAGCGCGGCCGGAATGATCAGCGCGACGGCTCCGAGGTAGGAGACGTAGGCCGCTCGCTGGGGGGTTCGGGCCGCCGCTTCGTACAGCGCCACCAGCACCGGCGTCAGCAGGAGCGGCAGGACCGGATAGCCCACCGCCACGGACACGGCGGCGCAGGCGGCGGTCGTCAGGACCGCGGCTCGCGGGTGGTCGCGGCGCCGGACCAGGCCGGCGGCGGCCACGAGTGCCAGGGGCTGGCCCGCCCACCAGCCGAGGTCTCCCTCCACGTACTGCCGGCTCGTGGCAACGAGCACCAGCAGCAGGAAGGCCGCCTCGACGAGGTGTGGGTGGCCGTCGGCGTACCGTCGCCAACTGCTGAGCATGAGTTCCTCCTCGGACCAGGATCGCCGATGCGGCCCGCGCGCGTCGGGAGGGCCGCCCGTGGCACACGCGGGCGGCCCTCCCCGGGCGCGGGTCAGAGGCGCACCGGGTCCTGTTCCCCGACGCCGGGATCGGCGGCGAGCGCCGGGGCCAGGGCCCTGCGGGTGAGGGCCTCGCCCTCCACGTCGACCCGCGGGAGCAGCCGGTCCAGCCGGCGCGGCAGCCACCACGCCCGCTCTCCGAGCAGGACGAGGACGGCGGGCACGAAGGCCATGCGGACGACGAAGGCGTCGAAGAGGACGGCGGCGGCCAGGCCGAAGCCGACCATCTTGAGCAGGGTCTCACCGCCGGTCATGAAGCCCGCGAAGACGGCCATCATGATGACCGCGGCCGCGGTCACGACCCGGCCGCTGTGGCGGAACCCGGTGGCGACGGCCTCCGCGGGCCGCTCCCCGTGGATGACGGCCTCCCGCATCCGCGACACGAGGAACACCTGATAGTCCATGGCGAGGCCGAAAACGATGCCCACCAGCATGAGCGGCATCGTGCTCATGATCGGTCCGGTCTCCTCGATGCCCAGGAGTCCGGCGCCGTGGCCGTTCTGGAAGACCGTGACGAGTACGCCGAAGGACGCCCCGACGGACAGCAGGAAGCCGAGGGCGGCCTTGAGCGGTACCAGTACGGACCGGAAGACCACCAGCAGCAGGAGGAAGGCCAGACCGACGACGACCAGCAGGTACGGGATCAGGGCGTCCGTCATCTTCTGGGCGACGTCGATGTTGAGCGCGGTGGTGCCGGTCACCTCGAAGGTCGTGCCGGTGTCGGACTCCGTCGCGCGGCGCTCGTCGCGGATGGTGTGGACGAGTTCCTTCGTGCGCTCGCTGGTGGGCGCGGTGGACGGGACGGCCCGGATCACCGCGGTGTCCTTCGCGGCGTTGAACCGGGGCGGCGACACGGAGACCACTCCCCCGGTGCCGGCGATCTTCTCGGAGACCGCCGCGACGGCGGAGCGCGGGTCGTCGGCCTGCCTGGCGTCCACGACGATGGTCAGCGGGCCGTTGAACCCGGGACCGAAGCCGTCCGCGAGGGCGTCGTACGCCCGGCGTGCGGTGGTGGACGTGGGCTTGGCCTCGTCACCGGGCATGCCGAGCCGCAGGTCCAGCGCCGGTACGGCGAGAGCGCCCAGCACGGCCACCGAGCCGAGCAGCACGGGCACCGGACGGCGCCGGACGAACCGGGCCCACCGGGCGGCCCACTCCCCGGTCTCCCGAACCGGCCGGGCGGCACCGGGCTTCGCACCCTTGCGGACGCGGCGGGCCAGCAGGGCGTCGGGCCAGAAGCCGAACAGCGCGGGCACCAGGGTCAGTGTGATCAGCACCGCGCAGACGACCGCGCCGGCGGCGGCCAGGCCCATCCTCGTCAGGGACGGGACTCCGATCACCGACAGGCCGGCCAGCGCGATGACCACGGTGAGTCCCGCGAAGACCACCGCGGATCCGGCCGTGCCCACGGCCAGCCCCGCCGCCTCCTGGGCGTGGTGCCCCTTCGCCCGCTCCTCGCGGTAGCGGGAGACAACGAGCAGGGCGTAGTCGACCCCCACCGCGATGCCGATCATCGTCGCGAGGTCGCTGTCGGTCGCGGACAGGCCGAGGGCGCCGCCCAGCGCGATGATCGAGGCGAGTGTGAGGGCCACGCCGACGACGGCTGTGATCAGCGGCAACCCGGCGGCGGCGAGCGATCCGAAGGTGACCAGGAGAACCACCGCGGCGACGCCGATGCCCAGGAACTCACCGATCCCGGTGGACGGCTCGCTCACCAGGGCGTCGCCGCCGGCCTCGACGGTCAGGCCCGCGTGCCGGGCCCCCTCCACCGCTTCCGTGAGATCTTCCCTGCTGGCGTCGGTGACGTTGTCGTCGGTCACCTTGTAGGTGACGGTGGCGTACGCCGTGGACGCGTCCTCGCTGACCGTCGTCGCGTCGAGGGGGTCCGACACCGCGGCGACCTGCGGCCCGTCGGCCACCTCGGCCACCAGGGCGTCGATCGCCGCCCGGTACTCGGTCGCCGTGACCTTGCCACCGTCCGGTGCGACGAGGACGATCCGGGCGCTGGAACCCTCCGCCTCGGCGCCCGGGAACCGCTCGTTGATGAGGTCGAAGGCGTGCTGGGACTCGATCCCCGGCATCGAGTCCGAGTCGTCGGCCGTCTCGCCGGCGCTCATGGCGCCCAGCACGACGCCGAGGACGACGGCCGCCCACGCCAGGGTCACCCACCGGCGCCGTCGGAAGGCGCCACGGCCCAGCCTGTACAGCAAAGTTGCCATGGAGAGGTCTCCGCATCTGATCTGGGGAACCTCTCCAGACTCACGGCACGGCCACCGCCCCGTCGTCGTCCGCACCGACCGTCGCGTGTACTCACTTTCGAGTACCGCGGCAGAGGTCGGACACCCGGGTGGACGGCCGGTCTGCCTCACATGCCGAAGCGTCGGCGGGCCGCGGGACCGGTCGCGCAGACCCGCGCGGCTCTCGGGTGTCCGCCGTCCCGGCCGCGCGGTGCGTCGAGTTGGGCCCGGGCCGCCGTACGTCGGACTCAGGGCCGCCGTACGTCGGGCTCACCACGCGAGTCCGTCCAGGTGTGCGGCGACCCGCGCGCGGTCCCAGGCGCCGTCGGCGACGATCACGCGGTAGGCCCGGGCGAGGGTCTCGCCGGGCGGCAGGACCAGTTCCTCGTGGAAGGCCCAGGAGGGTGCGACCGCGGCGAAGGGGTCGTTGCGCACGAACCAGTGGGCCGGGTGGGTGCCCTTCTCGCCCGAGTGGTCGTTGGAGGGGGCGTGTTCGAAGACGAGCGTGGCGTGGCCGTCCCGGCCGTCGTGCTCGCCGACGTAGGCCAGCCAGCGTGCCCGGGAGCCCATCGGATCGGCCCCGGCGGGCTCGCCGGGCTCCGCGGACGCGGCGGACTCCGCCGTGAAGACCCGGCCGCCGCGGAAGGCGCGGGGCCCGCGCCAGAACAGCCCGGTGTAACCGGCGGCGGGGCGTCCGTGGGTGGTGGGGCTGCCGAACCGCAGTGGTTCGCCACGCCGGTTGGTCACCGCCGACGTCCAGGTGAGGGTCCAACTGCCGGTGTCCGGGTCGACGTCGCGGACCTCGATGCGGCGCTCCTCCTCGGCCCACAGGTCGCCGCCGTGCGGGTGCCAGGTCAGCCGCTCGGCGATGACGGCGCGGTCCGACTCGGCGCCGACCTCCTCGAAGGACACGTGGGCCATCGAGCCGACCCGCTCCGGCAGCGCGCGGTAACCCTCGCCGTGCACATAGGTGTTGCCGCCCCACAGGTTCTGCCTGGACAGGTGGGAGGCGGTCAGCTGGAGCCCCTTGTGCCAGCGGTGGTCGTTGGGGCGGTAGTCAGTGACGACTGCACCGGACAGGGTCCGGACCGGGTGCAGGTACGGTTTGGGCGCCTCCCATGCGGCCTCGGGGCGGTACACGTACGAGAACAGCTCGGTTCCGGCCGCCCCGTGGGCCACGGTGACGCGGTCGCCGTGGACGTGGGTGAGTGAGAGCGTCATGGAGTCCTCTTCCTCCCGGCGGACGTATGCCGCGGCGCCGTCGGGCCCTCACGATAGCAAGCGCTTGCCACAAGGCGGCTCGCCGCGCGGCCGGGCCACTTGGGCAGCGGCGGGGGCAAGGACGAGTGCCCTCGTCGAGGGCACCCTCGCTCGGCGAGACACTGGGACGCGAGCCGTGCCGCCCTAGGCTTTTTGACCATGGAAATCCCGAGACACCTCATCGAACTCCGGCACGCCGTCGAGGCGGCGGACAACCGTTACCGCAACAACAGGGGCGAGAACGCCACGGTCGCCCTGGCGGTCTGGTCCGACGCCACCGCCGCACTGGCCCGGGGCATCGCCGCCTTCGCCGACGAGACCGGCGTGCCGCACCGCGAGGTGGAGCTGGCCCTGCAACGCGCGACAGGACGACACACCCCCGCGCAGTGAACCCTCCCGGCGGGCCGTTGACAGTATTGGCTAATGGCAGTAGCTTTTAGTTAATCCTGTTAGCCACATCGGGGAGTGACATGACCGAGCACCTTGCCGTCGACGGCGGCACGATCGCGTACGAAGTGACCGGGTCCGGCCCGCTGATCGTGCTCGCGCACGGCATGGGGGACAGCCGCGCCGCGTACCGCGCCGTCGTCCCCCGGCTGGTGGCGGCCGGTCACCGGGTCGCCGCGGTGGATCTGCGCGGCTGCGGCGAGTCGGGCGTCGACTGGCCGGAGTGGAGCCGCACCGCCATCGCCGGTGACCTGATCGCCCTGATCCGTCACCTGGGCGGCCCGGCCGTACTGGTCGGCCACTCGGTCTCGGGCGGCGCCGCCACCATCGCCGCGGCCCGGGAGCCCTCCCTGATCACGGCGGTCGTCGAGCTGGCGCCGTTCACCCGCAAGCAGTCGGTGCGCCTCGGCGACCTGCGGGTGAAGCGGTTCAGGCGGGGCATGCTCCGCCTGCTCGGCGCGGGCGCGTTCGGCAGCCTGCCCCTGTGGCGCTCGTACCTCGACCTCGCGTACCCGGGCGTGAAGCCGGCCCACTGGAGCGAGCGGCTCGGCCGCATCGAGTCCCTGCTGCGCGAGCCGGGCCGGATGAAGGCCATGCAGGCCATGGGCCGCAGCGCGCCGACGGACGCCGGCGCCCAACTCGGCAACGTCCGCTGCCCGGTTCTGGTGGTGATGGGCACCCTCGACCCGGACTGGGCCGACCCGCACGCGGAGGGCTCGGCCGTCGTCGCGGACCTGCCGTCCGGGCTCGGCCGCCTGGAGATGATCGAGGGCGCCGGCCACTACCCGCACGACCAGTTCCCCGACGAGGTGGCCGCGCTCGTGCTCGCCTTCCTCCGCTCGGACGCCGCCCGTGCCTAGGGCGGGCCTGGATCCGGCGGCCGTGGTCGCGGCCGGTGCCGCGCTGGCCGACGAAGTGGGCTTCGCCAACCTGACGATGGGCCTGCTGGCCGAGCGGGTCGGCGTACGCACCCCGTCCCTGTACAAGCACGTGGGCGGCCAGGACGACCTCAACCGGCGGATCGCGGTCCGCGCCCTGACCGAGGCCGCGGACGCCGTCGGAGGCGCGGTCCAGGGATACGCGGGACGTGACGCCCTGGCCGCCGCCGCGCGCGCCTTCCGCGCCTTCGTCCTGGAGCACCCCGGCCGGTACGCCGCCACGATCGGCCAGGAGCCCTCGGGGCCGGACGATCCGCTGGCCGCCGCCGGGCAGCGGCTGCTCGGCGCGTTCACCGCGGTCCTGCGCGGCTACGACATCGAGGACCGCGACGTGGACCACGCGCTGCGCCTGCTGCGCAGCCTCTTCCACGGCTTCGCCACGCTGCAGGCCTCGGACGGCTTCCAGTGGAGCACCGACGTGGACGACAGCTTCGAATGGCTCATCGCCTTCGCCGACCGGGGCCTGCGCACCCTGTGACACCGGCGCCGCACGGGCCAAGCCTGCCGCCGGGCACCCCTGCCGGGGCAGTGGCGGCCCCGGGGCCGGTGTCAGCCGAGCGGCACGTCCGCGGAGCGGCTGCGCACGGCGTCGAGCGCGGCGAGGGACGACTCGTCCAGGGCGATCCCGCCCACGGCGAGGTTCGCGTCCAGATGGCCGGTGTCGGCGGTGCCGGGGATGAGCAGCACGTTCGGGGCGTGGTGGAGCAGCCAGGCGAGCCCCACCTGGGCCGGCGTCACGCCGAGCGTGTGGGCCACGGTGTGCACCGCGGGCTCGTCGGCGACCTTGGGCATGGCGGGGAACGCGCCGCCGAGCGGGAAGTACGGCACCCAGGCGACGCCCTCGGCGGAGCACAGCGCGAGCATGTCCTCGTCGTCCCGGCTCACGACGCTGTAGGCGTTCTGCACGCAGACGATGCCCGCCGGGAGGGCCCGGCGCAGTCCGTCCGCCGTCACGCTGCTCAGACCGATGGCACCGATCTTGCCCTCGTCGCGCAGCGCCGTCATCACGGCGAGCTGGTCGTCGAGGTCGACCACCTGGTCGCCCTCCGCGCGCAGGCCGGGGCCGGTGTCGAGGCGGCGCAGGTTCACGACCGGGATCCGGTCGGTGCCGAGGCTCCTGAGGTTGCCCTCGACGCTCGCCCGCAGTTCCTCCGGTCGCTGTGCGGGGCGCAGCGGGAGGGGGCCGCCGGGGTCGGGGTCGGCCCCTACCTTGCTCACCACGACGACGTCGTCCGCGGGGCGGAGCGCCTCGCGGATGACCTCGTTGACGAATCCGTCGCCGTAGAACTGGGCGGTGTCGAGGTGGTCGACGCCGCGTTCCACCGCTCGGCGCACGAGGGCGACGGCGGCGGCCCGGTCGGCGTGCAGGCGTTCGAGCTGCATCGCGCCGTAACCGATCCGGGAGACGGTGCGGCCGGCGAGCACTCCGGCCCCTCCGGGGCGGGGGATGCCGGCGTGCGTGACACGGGAAGAGGCGGGGGTGCCGGTTGACGTCATGGGAAGTCCGTCCTCGTGCGATGATGACAGAAGCGGAGGACCCTCCGCTTCCATGACTGTAGCACTACCGGAGGATCCTCCGCTTTGAGTCCGGACCAGGAACCGAACGCTGTCCCCGACCGGTCCGACCGGCCGGCCGGTGCCGAACGCCCGCTGCGCGCGCACGCGCGGCGCAACCGCGAGAAGCTCGTCGCCGCCGCGCGGGCGGCGTTCACGGCCGCGGACGACACCGTCCCCCTGGACGGCATCGCCCGCGAGGCGGGTGTCGGCATCGGCACCCTCTACCGTCACTTCCCCACCCGCGAGGCGCTGGTCGAGGCCGTCTACGCCGCCGAGCTGGACGACGTCACGGCCAGTGCCTCCGCGCTGCTGGACGAGCTGCCGCCCGAGCGGGCGCTGCGCGCGTGGATGGAGCGCTACGCGGCGTTCGTCGCGACGAAGCGCTCCATGCTCCACACCCTCCACAGCGGCTGGGCCTCGGGACGCCTCGCGACGCCCGCCACCCGCGAGCGCATCACGGCCGCGATCGGCGCCATGCTCGCGCAGGGGGCCCGGGCGGGCTCGCTGCGCGGGGACGTGGCCCCGGACGACGTCACCGCGATGCTGCTCGGCGTGTTCCTCTCGACGGCCGCCGACGACGAGCCGGAGCGCACGGAGCGCCTGCTCGACCTCGTCGTCGACGCCCTCAGGCCGCCCGGCAGTTCATGACCGGCACCGGTGGGTCACCGGGTCACCGGCGGGCCGACGCAGCCAGCATCGGGAGGGAAACGATGTCGGCGAGCGCCTGCTGGCCGGCGATGTTCGCGTGGACGCCGTCGCCGGTGTCGTACGGCGGGTTGATGCTGTTCGGCCGTACCGGGTCTTCGAGCACCTGGTCGAAGGGGAGGATCCCGTCGCAGGTGCCGCCGCAGCTGTTCCACTTCGAGACGAAGGTGCCGACGGCGTGCCGGTCGCGGTTGTGCTGGTCGGTGTAGCCCGGGCGCGGGGTGATGGGCGTGACGTACACCTTGATGCCCGCGGCGCGCAGCCGTTGGAAGACCTCGCGGTAACTCGCCTCGATCCGGGCGGCGTCGCAGCCGGCCGGGAGGTCGTTGGTCCCGTAGTAGTAGAGGACTCCCGTGACCCCGTGCAGGGACAGCACGTCGCGCTCCAGCCGGGCGGCGGCGTCCAGGCCGCGGACGGACTCACCGATGCCCGGGCAGGTCGCGGCGCTCGTGGTGCCGCCGATGCCCGCGTTGGCGACGGCGAACTGACGGGTGGCAGGCAGTTCCGAGGTGATCCGCCGGGCGAGGTCGTCGGTCCACCTCAGATCGGCGCCCGGGCGGCTGCAGTCCGGTCCGCAGTTCGTCGACCCGGTTCCGTCGACGACCGAACTGCCGTACGCGACCAGACTCCCGCGCAGGCGCGGATTGCGTACGTCGACCGCGCTGACCAGGAGCGTGGAGCCCGTCGTCCCGGTGAACGCGGTGCCGTCCGGGTCGGCGGTGTGGTCGCCGGAGCCGGGCGGGGTCAGGTAGTTGGTGCGGAAGGCACTGTCGTGGCGCCCCGGAGCCACGGTGCCCGAGACGGAGAGCGACACCGCGATGTCGTCCTGGGCGGCGGTGCGGAGCCCGGTGCTGTCGCTCCACACCTCACCGCCGGGTGGGACGACGACCCGGCGCCGGCCGTCGAACGTCACGGGGCGCGGGCGTCCCTCCGTCGCGGCGTCCTTGCCGTCGCTGTGGGCCACCGTCGCCGCGTCGACAGTGAGCGGTGTCTTGCCGAAGGTGTTCTGGACGCGTATCCGGACCGCGTCACCTCCCTGGCTCAGGTGGGTGATCATGCGCACCGACTGGTCGCGCAGCGGTGTGGGCGCGGCGTTCTGCTGTGAGGCGGCCCAGGACGTGAACCAGGCGTTGCCCCCCGGCCGACGGTCCGGCCCGGTGCCGACGGGAGCGGCGGCGGTGCTCGTGGACGCGGCCAGGACGGAGGACGCCAGGGTGAGGGCCAGGGCGGCCGCTACACCTCTGGTCAGGGGCGCGCGGGCGGGGTCGAGTACTCGGGCAAGGAGACGGCGCATCGGTGCCTGCCTTTCCGACGTGACGGGGGTGCAGGGCTGGATCCTCCCCGGCCGTTCCCCGGCTCACGCCACTCACGGCCCCGCGGTGCCTCAGGCATCGCCCCGCACACCAACCCCGCTCCCACCACACCGGGTTGCATCCGCCGTACACCCCGGCGGTGCCCCGGTATCGCCCCGGTGTCGCCCTTGCGACATGTCCCACCTGTGCCACCCGAATCGCATGACACCCCGTCTTCGGCAAGCTCATCCTGGCCAACGCACGAACTTGCATCGAACGCATGGGAAGGCAGCGCACTGATGAGACGGATCCGCCTGTTGGCTGCGATATCGGCCGGTCTGGCGCTGGCCGCCGGCGCCGTGGCCCCCGTACCCGCACTCGCGGGCACCCCGCGTCAAGACGCCGTCGCTCCTGCGACGGACCACGGCACCGCGGCGGACCACGGCACCGCGACGGTCAAGCTGATCACCGGGGACAGTGTGACCGTCACCCGGGCCGCGGACGGACGCCAGGCGGCGTCCGTCACGCCGGGGCCCGGCAGACGGGGCGTGCTCTTCCGCACCCTCGAGCAGGACGGCCATGTGACGGTCCTCCCGTCCGACGCCGACGCCCTGGTCGCCGCCGGACGCCTGGACCGGGACCTGTTCGACGTGACGGCGCTCCTCGCGCAGCGGTACGACACCGCGCACACCGACGCGCTGCCGCTCATCGTGGAGCAGGCCGAGGGTGTGGCGGCCTCCTCGGTGAACGCGTTGACCGATCTGGCGCGGGACGCGTCGGTCCGCGAACTCGACAGCATCGACGCGCGTGCCGTGCGGGTCGACGACGCGGACCTCGGCCGGTTCTGGAAGCGGCTCGTCCCGGCCGACGGACAGCGCGCGAAGGCCGCGGCCACCACGCCGCGCGTGTGGCTGGACGGCCGGGTGGGCGCGTCCCTGGACCGCAGTACGGCCCAGATCGGCGCCCCGGACGTGTGGTCGGCCGGTTACCGGGGCGACGGCGTCAAGGTCGCCGTCCTGGACACCGGGGCGGACCAGAGCCATCCCGACCTCGCCGGCCGGGTCGCGGCGGCCAGGGACTTCTCCGGCAGCTCCGGCACCAACGACGTCTTCGGGCACGGCACCCACGTCGCCTCCATCGTCGGCGGCAGCGGCGCCGCCTCCGGCGGGAGCCGCCAAGGTGTCGCGCCCGCCGCGCAGTTGCTGGTGGGCAAGGTGCTCGGTGACGACGGCTTCGGCAGCGAGTCGCAGGTGATCGCGGGCATGGAGTGGGCGGCGGACCAGGGCGCCGACGTCGTCAACATGAGTCTCGGCTCCTCGGGGGCGACCGACGGCACCGATCCCATGAGCCAGGCGCTCAACGACCTCAGCCGGCGCACCGGCACGCTGTTCGTGGTCGCGGCCGGCAACGAGGGCGAGCAGGGTCCCCGCACGGTCGGCTCGCCCGGCGCCGCGGACGCCGCACTCACCGTCGGGGCCGTCGACCGGGACGATGCGCTCGCCCCGTTCTCCAGCCGCGGCCCGCGCCTCGGTGACGACGCGGTGAAGCCGGACGTCACGGCTCCCGGTGTGGGCATCGTGGCGGCACGCGCGGCCGGGTCGGCGATGGGCGACCCGGTCGACGAGCACTACACCGCCGCCTCGGGCACCTCGATGGCCACCCCGCATGTGGCGGGCGCGGCCGCGCTCCTCGCCCAGCGTCATCCCGACTGGACCGGCGCGCAGTTGAAGGACGCGCTGATCAGCACGGCGGTCACGGTGGACGGCCAGAAGGTCACCGAACAGGGCGGTGGGCGGATCGACGTGCGCGCCGCGGGACTGGGCGCGGTGACCGCCACCGGCACACTCGTCATGGGGCCGTTCACCTCGCAGGACACCGAGCCGGTGACGTCGGAGGTCAGGTACACCAACTCCTCGGACGAGGACGTCACGCTCTCGCTCGCCGTCGAGCTGGCCACGGAAGGGGGCAAGGCGCCCGCAGAGGGATCGGCGCGGCTCGGCTCCGACTCCGTACGCGTGCCCGCGGGTGCCTCGGCCGAGGTGCCGCTGACCGTCGATCCCGCCCGCGCCGGACAGGGCAAGTTCTACGGCTACGTCACCGCGAAGACCGCCGACGGCTCGGTGGCCGCGCACACCACGCTGAGCCTGGTGGTGCACGGGCCGACGCACCGGATCACCGTGAGGACGATCGACAAGGACGGCGAGCAGGTCGACGACCTCCCCACCATCTGGGGTGCGGAGGGCTTCGTCGGCTACAGCGACCCCGCGTCCGCCGTCGCCGAGGTCGAGGAGGGCGTCTACCAGCTCAACACCAGCTGGACGACGTCGGCCGAGGACGGCGAGGAACTGCGCCACGTGGTGCTGCCCGAGGTCAGGGTCACCAAGGACATGACCGTCACCCTGGACGCCCGCAAGACGGTTCCCGTGGAGATCCGCACGCCCCGGCCTGCGGAGCAGCGCGGGATCATGAGCTACCAGACCTACCGCGAGATCGGGGGCCGCAGCCTGACACAGGGCACGATGTACTTCGACATCGCCAAGCGGCTGTACATCAGTCCGACGGCCAAGGTCACCGAAGGCACCTTCGAGTTCGCCTCCCGCTGGCAGCTCGTCGCCCCGCTCATCGAGGCGAAGGTGTCCCGCACGCGGTTCGACCTGGGCGCCTACTACATGCCCGCCTCGCCGCTCTTCCCCGAGCGCGGCGCGACCCTGACCGCGGTCGACGCCGGCGACGCGGCGGACCCCGACTTCAGCCACGCCCGCGGCAAGGTCGCGGTGGTGGACAACCCGACGGGATCCGGTGAGCGGGCCCTGGTCGAACGGGCGGCCGCCGCCGGGGTCCGCGCGGTGATCCTCGTCCACTTCAACGACACCGGCTGGACCCGCTGGCGGCCCACGGGCGACCGCAACGCCCTGCCCACCCTGCGGATCGGCAAGGACACGGGCGCCGAACTGCTCGCCCGCATCGCCCGCGGCTCGACCTCGGTGAAGTTCTCCGGCACCGCGCGCAGCCCGTACCTGTACGACGTGATGCAGGTGTCCGAGCAGCAGGTGCCCCGCAGGGTCGTGCACACGGTGTCCGCGCGCAACAGCGCGGTCGTCCGCTCCACTTACGCCGACAACGGTGTCACGGGGTGGGCGAGCGAGCAGCGCTTCGGCTGGCGGCCCTACCAGAACACCGCCTGGCTCCAGTACACCCGGTTCGTGCCGCTCGGTTTCGAGCGCACCGAGTACGTGAGCGCGGGCGACACGGCCTGGCAGCACCGGGTGCACCACACCACGACGTTCGACGTGGACCAGCCGCTCGTCGCCGGGATGCGGGACGATCCGCGCACCTACCGGGCCGGCGGACAGCCCCGGGAGACCTGGCAGGGCGCGGTCGTCCGCCCGTCGATCCCCGCCGGCACCACCACGCCGACCGTGCGGGACGGCAACGTGCTGCGGCTGCGGGTCCCGGAGTTCACCGACTCGCAGGCCGGGCACTGGTCGCCCACCTCCGGCGGTGACACCGCGAGCGCCGTGCTGTACCGGGACGGCGAGCGGGTCGACGGGGTCGACAGCGCCTGGCAGAACGTGGCCGTTCCGGCCGAACGGGCGCGCTACCGGCTGGACATGGAGACCTCGCGCGACTCCGAGGCCTGGACGAGGGGCGTGGCCACCAGTACGTCCTGGTCCTTCGAGTCGGGCCGCACGGACGCCGCCGACCCGCTGTCGCTGCTCCAACTCGACTACGACGTACCGGTCGACGTGCGCAATTCCGTGCGCGGCACCCGCTCGCACCACGTCGACGTCCGGGTGCGCGCCCAGGAAGGACTGCCCGTTCCACGGGGTGTGACCGTGCGGGTCGAGGCGTCCTACGACGACGGGCGCACCTGGTCGGCTGCGCGCACCCACGCCCACGGCCACAACGCCTTCAGGGCCTCGCTCACGCCGCCCGCCCACGGGGAATCGTGGGTGACGCTCCGGGTCACGGCGCGCGACTCGGCGGGCGACTCGGTACGGCAGACGGTGCAACGCGCCTACGCGGTACGCCGATAGCGGCTCGTCCGGCACGAGGGGTGTGCGGCAGGTGACGCCGTACACCCCCGCCGCGCCCTCCCCACCTGTGCAGTACGGTGTTCAACCGTCACGGCCCAGGATCCGGGGAGGGCGTTCGTGGTGCTGGAGATCGCTGGGCTGTCGCCCGACGAGGAGTCGGTGTACGCACTGCTCGTCACCTTCGGCCGGGCCGGCGCCGCCGACCTGGCGGAGCGTGACGGCATGCCGGTCGAGCGGATGGACCACGTTCTGGAGTCGCTCACCGCGAAGGGACTCGCCAGCCCCACCGACGGCGTCCCCCGGCTCTACCAGGCGGCTCCGCCCGATGTCGCCCTGCTCCCCCGGCTCAAGCGCAGTGCCGAGGCGCTGGACCTCGCCCAGCACGAGGCGGCCCGGCTGATCGAGTCCTACCGGGACACCATGCGCAGGCGGGACGCGGGGCAGCTCCTGGAGGTCATCACCGGTGCCGAGGCGCTGCGCCAGCACCTGCGGCAGATCCAGACCAGCGTGCGCGAGGAGATGCTCTGGTTCTGCAAGGCGCAGTACGTGGCCATGCCCTCGGGCAGCAACACCGAGGAGTTCGAGGCGCTGGCCCGCGGCGTGCGCTACCGGGTGCTGTACGAGAAGGCGTTCTTCGACGACGAGGGCGCGGTCGACAACGTCGTGGCGGGCGTGCGGGCCGGTGAGGTCGCCCGTGCCGTGCCGCACCTGCCGCTGCGCCTGGCGATCGCGGACCGCGCGGTGGCCGTCTTCCCCCTCGTCGCCGGCGGACCGCACGGCAGTCCGGAGGAACCCACGACGGCGCTGGTCAGGGACAGCAATCTGCTGGCGGCCCTGATAGCACTGTTCGAGCGGTACTGGGAGGACGCCGTCCCGCTGGACGTCGACGACTCGGGCGAACTCTCCGGGACCGACGGGCCGGCGGCGCCCGACGCGCTGGCCCCCACCGACCGCAGGCTGCTGTCGCTGCTGGTGGCGGGTGTGGCCGACAAGGCGATCGCCTCCCAGATGCAGCTCAGCCGCCGCACGGTCCAGCGCCGTATCCAGGGCATGATGGAACGCGCCAACGCCGCGACCCGCATGCAGCTCGCCTGGCAGGCGGCACGGCGGGGCTGGTTGTGACGGTCGGGGGCGCCGGACAGGGGACACCGTGGACAGTCACCGACCCGCTGTGATGTGATCCCTGCGGCGGCGTCTCCCCCCAGCCGCCGGTTCCGCCCGCCGGCCCGCGCCGCGTCGTCACGACGAGCGGACGGGTCCGTCCCCCAGGCCCGAAAGTTCCGTACACATGCAGAAGACCAAGGCCGCGCTCTGGGAATTCCTCCAGGGCCTCGGCAAGACGTTCATGCTTCCGGTGGCCCTGCTCGCGTTCTGCGGCATCATGCTGGGCATCGGCTCCTCGCTGTCGAGTGACGCGGTCACTGACAACGTTGCCTTCCTGAAGGGCGAGGGCTTCCACCTCGTCTTCACCTGGATGGCCAACACGGGCCTGGTCGCCTTCACCTTCCTGCCCGTCCTCTTCGCCATGGCGATCCCGCTCGGCCTCGCCCGCGAGGACAAGGGCGTGGCCGCGTTCTCCGGTTTCGTCGGCTTCGTCGCCATGAACCTCGCGGTGAACTTCTACCTCACCGCCAAGGGCGTCGACTTCGAGGACGAGAAGGCCATCGAGCACTACGGCATAGCCGACGTGCTGGGTGTGCAGTCCATCGACACGGGACTGCTCGGCGCCGTGGCCGTTGGCATCGTTGTCAGCCTGCTCCACCGGCGCTTCCGCACCCAGCGGATGCCGGACGCGCTGGCCTTCTTCGGCGGGCTGCGCTTCGTCCCGATCGTCTCGGCCCTGGTCCTGAGCGTGCTGGGTCTGCTCATCCCGCTGGTGTGGCCGACCTTCAACGGCTGGATCAACGCGATCGGCCGGGGCATCGGGCACACGGGCGTCTTCGGACCGTTCTTCTTCGGCATGGGCGAGGTGCTGCTGCGCCCGATCGGCCTGCACCACATCCTCGTCGCCATGTTCCGCTTCACGGACGTCGGCGGCTCGGGAACCGTGTGCGGCGACCACGTCTCCGGCGCACTGAACCTGTTCTACGCCCAGCTGGACTGCTCGGCGGCACCCAACTCGGCCGTCACCGACGCCACGCACTTCCTCTCCCAGGGCAAGATGGCGGCCTACCTGGGCGGCCTGCCGGGCGCCGCGCTCGCGATGTACCACTGCGCCAGGCGCCAGATGCGTCCGGAGATCAAGGCCCTGCTCGTGTCCGGCGTGGTGGCCTGCGTGGTCGGCGGCATCACGGAGCCGCTGGAGTTCCTGTTCCTGTTCGTCGCCCCGTGGCTGTACCTCATCCACGCGGTCCTGGTGGGACTGGGCTTCCTCACGGCGGCCGTGCTCGGCGTGTTCATCGGCAACACGGACGGCAACGTCATCGACTGGCTCGTCTTCGGTGTGCTCCAGGGCTCGACGACCAAGTGGTATCTGGTGCCGGTGATCGCGGCGGTGTGGTTCGCCGCGTACTACTTCCTGTTCCGCTGGGCCATCACCCGCTTCGACCTCAAGACGCCCGGCCGGGAGGACCCGCCGGCGGACGACGAGCGCGACGAGCACGACGAGCACGAAGGGGCGAGTGACGCGGAACACGCGGAGGACCAGGACTCAGTGGCTCCTGAGCCGGCGCGCGAGCTGGTCGCGGGGAAGTACGACGCGGCCGCCATGCTCGACGCGATCGGCGGCGCCGGCAACATCCGGTCCCTGGACAACTGCATCACCCGCCTGCGCATGACGGTGGCGGACGCCGAAGAGGTGGACGAGGCACGGCTGAAGAAACTGGGGGCCGTCGGCGTCATCAAGCTCGACGCGCACAACGTCCAGGTCGTCATCGGTCCGCAGGTCCAGTCCGTGAAGGACGCCATCGCGACGATGATCCCGGCGGGCCGACGATGACCACGCCCCCGCCCGCGCCGTACGACTTCGACACACCGGTGGACCGGCGCGGCACCTGGTGCACGCAGTGGGACTACGTGCAGGACCGGTTCGGCGTGCCGGACCTGCTGCCGTTCACGATCTCCGACATGGACTTCGAGACCGCCCCCGAGGTGCTGGCGGCACTGCGCGGCCGTCTGGCCCACGGGGTGCTCGGCTACTCCCGCTGGCGCCAGGACGACTTCCTGTCCGCGATCGTGCACTGGTACGCGTCACGGCACGGTACGGCCGTGGACCCCGGGTCGGTGGTCTACGCGCCCTCCGTCGTCTACCAGGTCTCGCGGTTGCTGCACCTGTGGTCGCGGCCGGGTGACGGGGTGGTCGCCCACACCCCGATGTACGACGCGTTCCCCAGGACGGTCGCGGCGAGCGGTCGGCGGCTCCTGGAGTGTCCCCTGGACGACTGGCCGGAACTGGAACGGCTGCTGGCGCTCCCCGACACGGCGGTGCTGCTGCTGTGTTCGCCGCACAACCCGACCGGCAGGGTGTGGTCGGCCGCGGAGCTGGACCGGATGGCCCGGCTGTGCGCACGACACGGCGTCGCGGTCGTCAGCGACGAGATCCATTCCGACCTGGCCCACGCTCCGCACGTCCACCGTCCCTGGGTCCGCCACGGCGGCGACGGCCGCTGGGCCGTGGTCACCTCGGCGTCCAAGTCCTTCAACATCCCCGCGCTGACCGGCAGTTACGGCATCATCAACGATCCGGCCTCGCGCGAGGCCTACCTGCGTCACCTCAAGGACGCGGACGGGCTCTCCTCCCCCGCGGTGCTGTCGCTGGTCGGCCACATCGCCGCGTACCGCGAGGGGGCGCCCTGGCTGGACGCGCTGCGGACGTATCTCGCGGGCAACCTCGCGACGGTCGCCGACCGCCTCCGGGAGGCGTTCCCGGGGCTCGGCTGGCGGCCGCCGCAGGCGGGTTACCTGGCGTGGATCGACCTGCGCCCGCTGGGCGTCGACGACGAGGAGCTGCAACGGGAGCTGGTGGAGGTCGAGAAGGTGGCGGTCATGCCCGGGGCCGCCTACGGCTCCCCCGGGCGGGTACGGCTCAACGTCGGGTGCCCCCGGTCGAAGGCGGAGGCGGGCGTCGAGGCGTTGGTGCGGGCGCTGGGACGTCTCACCCGCACGGAGCGGCGATGAGCACCGGCGCTGCGGAACACGACGCGCTCAACATGAACATCGTTTTCATGTAGGGTCGGGGTTCCACGTCCGAGAGGAGCCTCACCATGGCCGTCCCCAAGCGCAAGATGTCCCGCAGCAACACCCGCCACCGCCGGGCCCAGTGGAAGGCGAGTACGCCGAATCTGGTGCCCGTGACGGTGGACGGGGTGACCCTGCGGGTTCCCGGGCACCTGGTGCCCGCGTACCGCCGCGGCCTCCTGCGCCCGGAGGACTGACCCTCCTCCCCCGCGTCAGTGCCGCGGAGCCGGCGGAGCCACCGGGTCGAGCGCCAGTGCGGCGAAGGTCGCCAGCCAGTGGTCGGTGGTGAAGTCACCGCGTTCCACCGCCGGCAGGCCGGCCGTGAGGTGCGCCCCCGCCGCCTCGTCCAGGCGGGCGCGGACCGGGCCGTCGGGCAGGGCGTCGGCGAGGGCGCGCAGCGCGGCGGCCCTGCTGAGCGTCAGACCGAGCAGATGGCCGATCTGCGGGTCGGCGTGGTCGGAGACGACCGGCACCTCCAGCAGGGCGCAGCGTGCCCCGGTCCCGAGCCCGGGCAGGAAGCGGTCGAGCCACCGCGCGAGCCGTTCCGGCGCGAGGACCCGGCGCATCGCGTCGGCCTCGGTGAGCGCCGGGGACAGGAAGTCCTGCCCCGACGGTTCCCAGTGCGCGGGCGCGTCGTGGTCGTCGGCGAACCAGCTCAGCAGGCGTTCCCGTACGGCCCGGTCGGTCCCGGCGGACAGTTCGCCCGAATCGAGGGCGAGGCCCAGCGCGAAGGCGCTGTTGGGGTGGTTGCCGTGGCGGACGGGATAGGTGGCCTTGGGCAGCCAGTCGGCCAGCAGTGCGTCGACGGCGTCCACGGCCGGTTCCAGTGCTCCGGCCCACCGTTGGCCCTCCGCGCCCCCGTGCGCCCGGCACTCGGCGGCGAGCGCGAGCAGCCACGCCCAGCCGTACGGACGCTCGAAGGAGGGGCGCTCGCGCAGGTAGGCGGCCTCCGTGGCGAGGTTCTCGGGGGTGAGGTGCCGGTCGAGGGCGGCGACGGCCTCCTCGGTGCCGGGCAGCGCGGGGGTGCCGCCGTGGCGGCGCAGCAGGCGGACCAGCAGCCAGTGCATGTGCACCGAGGAGTGCCAGTCGTAGGCGCCGTAGAAGGCGGGGTGCAGCGAGCGGGGTTCGAGCCGCTCGTCGGCGGAAGTGATCAGGTGGGCGGGGAAGTTGGGGTACTCGCGGGTGATGTTCGCCAGGGCGAGCTGGGCGAAGGGGGCCGCGTGGGTGCTGAGCGGCATCAGTGGGTGGCTCCTTCGGTGACCTTCAGGTCCTGCTCGGCGGGGGTGCGGGCGGCGGTGGCCAGCAGGGCGCGCAGGCCGTGGGCGACGGTGGCGGGCGGGAGGGCGGGCGCGGTGCCGTCGGGTACCTGTTCCGGCGCCCAGGGCACGTGCGCGAAGCCGCCTCGTATGTGCGGGAACTCGGTGGCGATGAGGTGGCCGAGGCCGTAGGCCACGTGGTTGCAGACGAAGGTGCCGGCCGTGTTGGAGACGGCGGCCGGGACCCCCGCCTCGCGCATCGCGGCGACGCAGGCCTTGACGGGGAGGGTGGAGAAGTAGGCGGCGGGGCCGTCCGGAACAACGGGTTCGTCGATGGGCTGCCCGCCGGCGTTGTCGGGGATGCGGGCGTCGTCGACGTTGATGCCGACGCGCTCGACGGTGACCCCCGGGCGCCCGCCCGCCTGCCCCAGGCAGAGCACCAGGTCGGGGTCGCCGGCCCGGATGGCCTCGCGCAGGGCGTCGAGGGACTCGCCGAAGACACAGGGCAGTTCGGCGGCGGTGACCGCGAGCCCGGCGGGCGGTTCGGCGGCCACCAGGGAGGCCGCCTGCCAGGAGGGGTTCACCCGCTCCCCGCCGAAGGGGGCGAAGCCGGTGATGAGGACACGGGTCATGGGCGTTCCTTGCCGTGCGGGTCGGATGGCGGGCGCGGGGGGGGCGGGGTCAGAAGGCGAAGAGCGCCATGATCACCGTGCAGCAGCCGAGCAGTGCGATGCCCGTCGGGAGCTGTGCCTTGATCGGCCCGTACTGGTCCTTCAGTTCGAGCAGGGTGGCCGGGACGATGTTGAAGTTGGCGGCCATCGGCGTGCACAGGGTGCCGGCGAAGCCGGCCAGCATGCCGATCGCGAGGACGGCCGGCTCGTTGCCGTGCATCTGCTGGATGAGTACGGGCCAGCCGATCGCCGCCGTCATCACCGGGAAGGCGGCGAAGGCATTGCCCATGATGACGGTGAACAGGAACATGCCCACGCAGTACGCCACGACGGCGAAGTACTTCGAGTCCTCGGGCAGGACCTTGTTCATGATGTCGCCGACCTGGTCGCCGACCCCGGCGGCGGCGAAGATCGAGCCGAGCACGGCGAGGAGCTGGGGCAGCAGCAGGGCGGAGCCCATCGCCTCCAGCATGGAGCGGCCGGAGTGGATCGGGACGGAGAGCTTCTTCTCGCCGGTGACGAGCATGCCGACGACGAGCGCGGCGATACAGCCGAGGCCGAGCCCGAGCAGGGTGGCCTTGCCGGTCTCGAAGAGCCCGGACTCGTCGAGGACGGAGGCGCAGACGATGGCGACGAGCGGAATGGTCAGCGCGGGGACGAAGATCTTGTTGCCGAGCCGGGCGGCCGCTGCCTCGCGCTGCTCGCCGGTGGTGGTGACCGGGACGCCCTTGCCGAGGAAGTTGAAGCCGGCCAGCACGATCAGGGCGAGGACGGCGACACCGAGCGGCTCGGCGGGCAGGGTCCAGCCGCCGTTGCCCGCGGTGGCGTTGGCGACTCCGGTGCCGTAGGGGAAGGTGAGTCCGAGCAGGCCCCAGAAGGCGGCGGACGTCCACCGCTTGGGGTTGCTGCGGTCGGTGGCCATCTGCACGGCCATGACGACGAAGACGAGGCCTATCAGCCAGTACAGCCATTCGACCTTGATCACTTGTCGGCCCCCTCGGGAAGCGGCAGGTCGTGTTCGGCTGCGGCCTGCGCCATCTCGCGTTCGAGCTGCCTGTCCATGAGCAGCAGCCGGGCGCCGTGGATGAGGAAGGCGCAGACGGCGAGCGGGATCGCCCACAGGGCGAGCTGGGTCGGCTCGATGTCCTGGTGGTACGTGGAGTTCACGAAGCCGGTGATCAGCAGGATGGAGCCGATGGCGATGAAGCAGTCCTCGCCGAAGAAGACGCCCACGGTGTCGGCCGAGGCCGAGTAGGAACGGACCTTCTCGCGCCACTTGTCGGTCAGCTTGGCCCCGGTGGAGCGTTCGGCGGCGGCCTCGGCCATGGGTGCCACCAGGGGCCGCACGGTCTGGGCGGGGCCGCCGATGCTGTTCAGGCCGAAGGCCGCGGTGACCTGCCGGACCAGCAGGTAGACGGTGAGGAACCGGCCGGCGCTGAGCTTGCCCAGGCGGCCGATGAGATTGCGGGCCTGCTCGCGCAGGCCGTAGCGCTCGAGCAGCCCGATCACCGGGAGCACGATGGCGTAGACGGTGACCGAGCGGCTGTCGGCGAAGGACCGGCCGAAGGCCGCGAGGACCTCCAGCGGGTTCATCTTGCCGAGCAGTCCGGTGACGATACCGGCGACGCCCACCACGAGGACGGGGTTGCGGCGCGTGACGAATCCGAGGATCACCACGACCACACCGAGGAGAACGATCATTCGGTGGCCTTCTTCAGGCATGAGGGGGCAGGGCACGGATCCGGAGCTTCGGAACGTGACTCATGTGGTCCCGGGGACCATAGCTCCAGATGCATGGCAGATGCACGGACACTAGCGATCGTTGAACGATCTAACAAGAGGTGAATCCTCACCGGGTCCGCGAGGAGTCGAGAGGGGCTTCTCTTGTCGGATCGTTCAACGATCGTCTACTTTCGAGGTGTGATCGACCTCAACGCAGATCTCGGTGAAGGCTTCGGCCGCTGGACCCTCACCGACGACGACGCCCTGCTCTCCGTCGTCACCAGCGCCAACGTCGCCTGCGGCTTCCACGCGGGCGACCCCTCGGTGATGCGCCGCGTCTGCGACCTCGCCGCGGAGCGCGGGGTGCGGATCGGGGCGCAGGTGTCCTACCGCGACCTGGCGGGCTTCGGCCGGCGCGCCATGGACGTGCCCTCCGACGAGCTGGCGGCCGAGGTGGCCTACCAGATCGGCGCGCTCCGCGTGTTCGCCGAGGCCGCGGGCGCCCAGGTCGCCTACGTGAAGCCGCACGGCGCGCTCTACAACCGCACCGTCCACGACGACGGTCAGGCCCGTGCCGTCGTGGCCGGGGTACGGCTGGCGGGCGGCGCGCTGCCCGTGCTCGGCCTCCCGGGCTCGCGGCTGCTCACGGCCGCCGCGGAGGCGGGTCTCACCGGCGTCCCGGAGGCCTTCGCGGACCGTGCGTACACCGCGCAGGGCAGCTTGGTCCCCCGCAGCGAGGCGGGCTCGGTGGTGATGGACGAGGACGCGGTGGTGCGCCGCGCGCTGGCGTTCGCCGTGGCGGGCTCCGTCGAGGCCGTGGACGGTACGGCCGTCGCGGTCGCCGCCCGCTCCCTGTGCGTGCACGGCGACACCCCGAACGCCGCCCGGATCGCGGCCCGGGTGCGCGAGGCGCTGGAGACGGCCGGGGTGGCAATCGGGGCGTTCGCATGACGGACGGACGGTCCCTCACGGCGCGCCCGGCGGGCCGGCACGCGCTGCTGGTGGAGTTGCCCGACGCCGAGCACACCGCGGCCTTCCACGCGGAAGTGCTGCGCCGCCGCGCCGCCGGGGCCCTGCCGCCGGTCACCGAGGTCGTGCCGGGGGCGCGGACCGTCCTGCTCGACGGAGTGCCGGACCCGGACGCGCTGGCCCGCCGGGTCGCCGACTGGCAGGTGCCGCCGGTCGCGGACGACACGGGCGCCGTGGTGGAGATACCCGTGCGCTACGACGGGCCGGACCTGGCCGACGTGGCGGCCCTGTGGGGCGTCGGTCCCGACGAGGTCGGTGCCCTCCACCGCTCGCACACCTACCGGGTCGCGTTCTGCGGCTTCGCCCCCGGGTTCGGCTATCTCACCGGACTGCCCCCTCGGCTGCACGTCCCCCGCCGGTCCACGCCCAGGACCCGCGTCCCGGCCGGCGCGGTGGCCCTCGCCGGTCCCTACAGCGCGGTCTACCCCCGCGCCACGCCGGGCGGCTGGCAGCTGATCGGCACCATGCCCGACCCACGGCCGTTGTGGGACCCGGCGCGGGAGCGGGCGGCGCTCCTCACTCCGGGGACACGTGTGCGATTTGTCACGGCGGACGACGCCACGGCGGACCGCACCGGGACCGGCGACGGCCCGGCGGACGGGACGAGCCCGGAGGCCGGGGCATGACCACCACACTCACGACGGTGCGCTCGGGAGCGCTCACGACGGTGCAGGACGCGGGCCGGCCCGGCCACGCCCACCTGGGGGTGCCCCGCTCCGGCGCGCTGGACGCGCCCGCGATGCGGCTCGCCAACCGGCTCCTCGGCAACGACCCGGACACCGCCGTCCTGGAGACGACCCTGACCGGCTGCGCCCTGCGTCCCGACCGGGACCTCACCGCCGTGGTCGGCGGGGCGCCCTGCCCGGTCACGGTCGACGGCAGGCCGGCCGCCTGGGGCGCCCCGGTGCGGGTGCCGGCCGGCTCGGTCCTGGACGTGGGGACCGCGACCGCGGGCGTCCGCTCGTACGTGGCCGTCGCGGGCGGCATCGCCGCCGAGCCCGTCCTGGGCAGCCGTTCGACGGACCTGCTGTCCGGGCTGGGTCCCGAGCCCCTGCGGGACGGGGACGTCCTGGTGGTGGGCGCCCCCGCGCGGCCCGCGCCGCCGCCGGTCGCCGCCCCCTGGCCCGCACCGCCGGGCGAACTGGTCCTGCCGGTCCGCCCGGGCCCGCGCGCCGACTGGTTCACGCCGGCCGCGCTGCGCACGCTCACCTCGGCCGCCTACCGTGTCTCCCCGCACAGCAACCGCATCGGCCTGCGCACCGAGGGCCCTCCGCTCGAGCGGGCCTCGACGGGCGAACTGCCCAGCGAGGGCATGGTCCTGGGCGCCGTGCAGGTCCCGCCGGACGGCCGCCCGGTGATCTTCCTGCACGACCACCCGACGACGGGGGGCTACCCGGTGGCCGCGGTCGTCGCGGAGCAGGATCTCGCCGCCGCGGCCCAGGCCGTGGCCGGAACTCCGGTGCGCTTCACGCTCGCCTGACGGCCAGTAGGCCGGCCGCCGCGCCGACCGCGTACCAGAACAGATCCGGTGCGTTGAACGTGGAACCGAGCACCAGACGGGCCGCCGTGCTCTGCTCGGCGAGGTGCGCCGGCACGCCGCTGAGCTGGAGGAACTCCACACCCCAACTCACCGCAAGAGCCAGGGCTGCGGCCTTCGCCGGTGCCGTCCTCGGCGCCGCCACGAACACGAGGGCGAACAGCAGCAGGGTGTACAGCGCGTCGCCGCCGTACTTGGCCGCCTCACCCGCCGCCAAGGCCCTGAGCGCCAGTCCGGCGCCGACGATCAACGCCGCGGACACCGCCGCCGCCGACCGCGTCCGCCTCGGGTCGTCCCGCACGGCGCCGCGGGCCGGAGAAGAGGAAACCATGCGCCCATTGTGCGGTCGGTTCCGCTGCCGACTCGCCACGGCAGGCGGCGGACGCACGCAGACCTCGGGCAGCATCGTCTCGCACCGCACGACCGCATGGTGACTCCTGGCCGTTCTGCGGTCCGCGCGGCCGAGACGGTCAGCAGGTGGGGACGCCCGGGAGCCAGGAGTCGGCCACGTCGACGAAGATGTTGGAGACGTAACCGCCGTAGTCGGGCAGGTAGGACCAGGCGTCGTTGCTGTAGCCGTCGTAGTTCACGAGTTGGCCGTGGACCTGGCACCGCACCCGTACGGTCGTGGGCCCGGGCAGGCTCGCCACGCGGGTGGAGTCGGTCGTCGCCTGCTGCCGCACGCTCACGTCGGTCCCCCAGGTCGGGAAGGACGTGGTGTCGCCGCCGCCCTCGGTCCACAGGTAGGTGACGGTCACCCAGCCGTTGTCGTTCAGGCCGACGTTGTAGAAGGTGCCGTCGGCGAGGTCGATGCCGGCCGGGTTGGCGACCTGCCGGCCGAACTCGTCGCGTCCGCCGTTGTACCCGTCCTCGTAGGCGGCCTGCGCCTCGGGCAGCCCCTGCGGCAGGTCCTTCCACTGCTCGCGCACCGACGAGGGGTTCCAGTGGTCGTCGTGCGTGTTCCACGGGCCGACGTCCCACACCGGCGCCGTCTCGCAGCGGACGGGCCCGCACACCTGCACCGAGTACTGGCCGCTGCCGTTCGGCGACAGGGCGCGGCGGGAGGGGAGCGCCACGAAGTGGTCGTCGGCCTGGATGACGTGACCGTTGGCGGTGGTGTGCCCGACGAGGCCCTCGCGGGTGGCGTAGACGCGGGCGGAGAAGGCGGCGGCCCTGGTCGCCGGTGCGGGCTCGGCGGGGGCGGTGCCCGCGTCGTCCGCCGTCAGGGTCATCGCGCGCACGGCCGCGGTGGGCCCGCCCCTGGCGTTCCACAGGGTGAGCCGGGCCTGGACGTCGACCACGTCACGGGGCAGCTCGGCCGGGGCGCCGGCCGCCGCCCGCCGCCACTCGGTCCAGGTGCCGTCGGCCGCGCGCCCGCGCACGTCGACCTCGACTCCCGCCGTGTCGGGCACCGTCGCGTCGAGGTCCACGGCGACCCGGTCGACGGGCCGGTCGACGTGGTGCGGGTCCAGTACGGCGGAGGCGTAGCCGCGGTCCCGGCCCAGGGAGGCGGCGCCGAGGGAGCCGTCCCGCACCCGCAGGGCTCCCGCGTCGTACCGGACGTTGACGTCGTCGGTGCCGGTCCTGGACAGGTCCGCGCGCCAGGACACCGGAGCGGGCGGAACGGCGGCGTCGGCGGCCGGTGCGGGCGCTGCGGCGAGCGTCGTACCGGCGAGGGCGAGCAGGCACACCGTGCCGGTCAGGGCGCGGGTGGTGCGGGGTCTGCGACGCGGGGCGGATCCGCGCCGGGGGGAAGAGGTCAGCATGTGGGCACTCCTGGGAGCCGGGCGTCGTCGACGTCGACGAAGATGTCGGAGACGTAGCCGCCGTGGTCGGGCAGGTACGACCAGGCGTCGTTGCTGTAGCCGTCGTACTCGACGAGGCCGCCGTGGACCTGGCAGGCCACGCGGACGGACGTCGGTCCGGGCGGACTCGCCACCCGAGCGGAGTCGGACGTCGGCTGCTGACGGGCGCTCATGTCCGTGCCCCGGGTGGGGAACGGGGTGCCGGTGGCGCCGTCGTCGCCCCGGACCGCGCTCATGCGGTACGCCCGGTCCCGGCTCGGGCCGGGGTCGGGGTGGTGGTTGCCGGGGACCTCGCCGGCCGAGCGGGCGTGCCAGGCGGTGTCGCCCTCGCGGACCGCCTGGGTGATCTGCCCGTCGGGGGACCGCACGTCGGCCGCGCGGGCGAACGCCGCCGCGTTGACCGGGGTGCCGGGCGGGGCGGCGGCCGTGGCGCCCCGTGCGGTTCGCGGGCGTCCGACGGGGAGTCCGGAGGACATGTGGGGGCGCTCCGCTCTCTCCGGCGCCCGAAGGTGGGGGGTGCGGGGTCGCGGCCTCGCGGGCACCGGAGGGCGCGGCCGACCGGACGGGCGGGCCGAACCTGCCTGCCCGGCGGGGAAGTTGTCCGCGCTCCGGTAGCCGCATGATGGACGCCCCGCCTTGTCGTGAGCAAGTCATTGCAGCCAGGGTGCAAGACCCGGCCGCCGCACTCACCCCGTGGGACTGATGCCCCGGACGGTCAGTTCCAGCAGGCGTCGCCCCTCGGCGGCGGGGTCGGCGTGGCGCTCCGTGGCCAGGGCGATGCCCGTGACCAGCGCGAGGAGGTCTGCCGCGGTGACGTCCGGCGCCACCGCCCCGCTCTCTGCGGCGCGCCGCAGCAGCGGCTCGACCGCCCCTTCGAGCTTCACCGAGCAGGCGCTCACCTGCTCCGGTTCGACCAGCCGGTCCTGGGCCAGCGCCTCGGCCATGCCCCGCGCGGACGCGGCGTACTCGGTGAGCCCGTCCAGCCAGTCCAGGAGGGCGGCGCGGGCGTCCACCGCTTCCGCCGACACGACCGCGCGCGCACACAGCGACTCGATCCGCTCACGGAACACCGCCTCCAGCAAGGCGGCGCGTCCGGGGAAGTGCCGGCGCACCGTGGCCGAGCCGACACCCGCGACACGGGCGATCCGCTCCAGGGAGGCGTCGGCGCCGTGCGCGGCGACCTCGCGCTCGGCGACGGCCAGGATCCGGGCGTAGTTGCGCCGTGCGTCCGCGCGCTGGTGCTGGGGCATGGCGTCCTCTCGGCATTGCTAAACGGCGGGGCCCTCCGTATCGTACCCGGCAGCTAAGTGGCGGGCCCCGCCACTTATTCGCCCTCACCCGGGAGACTCACCCATGCCCATTTCCCCCGCCCCCGTCCTCGTCACCGGCGCGACCGGCCGGCAGGGCGGCGCGACCGCCCGCGCCCTGCTCGCGTCCGGCGTTCCGGTCCGGGCCCTGGTCCGCGACCCCTCGACCGAGCGGGCCCGGACGGTCGCGGCGCTCGGCGCCGAACTGGTCGTCGGGGACCTGGACGACCGCGACTCGGTGGTCCGGGCCGCCGCGGGGGCCCGCGCCGTCTTCTCGGTCCAGATGCCCGACTTCGGCCGGCGCGGCTTCGAGGGGGAGGTCGACCAGGCCGTCCACCTGATCGAGGGCGCCCGGGAGGCCGGGGTGCCCCAGTTCGTGCACACCTCCGTCTCCGGCGCCGGGCAGCACACCAGCTGGGTGAAGGACCGCTGGGAATGGATGGACCCCTACTACTCCGCGAAGGCCGGGATCCAGGACCGGGTGCGCGAGGCGGGGTTCGCGCACTGGACGATCGTCAAGCCGGGCTACTTCATGGAGAACCTGCTCCCCTCGGAGGCCATCGTCTTCCCGCGGGGCGTACGAGGGGGCCTGGTGAGCCTCCTGAAGCCCACGACCCGGCTGTCCCTCGTCGCGGTCGACGACATCGGTGCGACCGTCGCGGCCGCGGTGGCGGAGCCCGAGCGGTTCGACCGGGTCGAACTGGAGCTGGCGAGCGACCTGCTGACGATGACGGAGATCGCCGAGATCCTCTCCGGACGCCTGGGCACGACCCTGACCCCGCCCGACATGACCGAGGACGAGGCGGTCGCCGCCGGGATGCCCGACATGGGCTTCGGGCAGGCGTCCCTCAACGAGTTCCCCCAGCCCGCTCTCCCGCGGTTCGCCCGCGACCTGGGCATTTCCCTCACCCCCTTCAGGACCTGGACAACGGCACACGTATCGGCCTCGGTCTGACGCACGGGGCCTCGGGCGACACGGGACGTAATCTACAGCCGAAGCTGTACAGGTCACCCTGTGCATATTAGCCTGGGGGCATGAGCGAGAACGAGAGCCCCTCCCCCTCGGCGGTCCAGGCCTCGCGGGAGGTCCGAGCGGTCATCAGCCGGCTGCGCCGGCGCATCCTCAAGGCCTCCGAGGTCGAGGACCTCACTCTGGGCCAGGCCTCGGTGCTGGCCCGGCTCTCCGACCAGGGGGGCGTCACGGCCAGCGAACTCGCCGCGACCGAGGGGGTCAGGCACCAGTCGATGACGGCGACGGTCACCGCGCTCGCCTCCATGGGGCTGGTGGAGCGGCATCCCGACCCGGACGACGGACGGCGCCTGCTGATCACGGTGACCGCGGAGGGCGTCCGTCGCGTGGCGGAGGGGCGGCAGGCCCGCACGGAATGGCTCACGGGCCGGTTGCAGGACAGGTGCACCGAGGAGGAGCGCCGGACCGTGATCGCGGCCATGGCCGTACTGGAGCGGCTGAACCATGACTGACGCGAAGGCGGCCCCGGAGGCGGGTACGGACGCCTCCGGCTTCGACCGCGGACTGCTGCCGCCGATGCTGCTGGGTTCGGTGCTCAACCCGATCAACTCGACGATCATCGCGGTCGCCCTCGTCCCGATCGGCAGGGCGCTCGGCGCACCGGCCTCGCAGACCGCCTGGCTCGTCTCCGCCCTCTACCTGGCCACGTCGCTCGGGCAGCCGGTCGCCGGCCGGCTGGTCGACGTCTTCGGCCCGCGCCGGCTCTTCCTCCTCAGTACCGGCCTGGTCGGCGTCGCCGGTGTCGTGGGTGCCCTCGCGCCCAGCCTGGGTGTCCTGATCGGCGCGCGGGTCCTGCTCGGGTTCGGCACCTGCGCGGGCTATCCCGCGGCGATGGCCCTGGTGCGCAGCGAGGCCGAGCGCACCGGACGGCACAGCCCCGGCGGGGTGCTCACCGCGCTGGCCGTGGCCAACCAGACGGTCGCCGTCGTCGGGCCGCTGCTGGGCGGGCTGCTGATCGCGGTGGGCGGCTGGCGTGCCACCTTCGCGCTGAACGTACCCCTGGCCCTCGCGGCCGTGCTGCTGGGGCTGCTGCGACTGCCCAAGGCGGAGCCCGTGGAGAAGCCCACGGGCGGATCCACTGGCCGATCCGGTGGCGGATCCAGTGGCGGATCCGCTGGCCGATCCGGTGGCGGATCCAGTGGCGGATCCACGCCGCGCGGGAGCCTGGCCGCCCGGCTCGATCTGCCCGGCATGGGACTGTTCGCCGCGATGCTCGTCGCGCTGCTGCTCTTCCTGATGAACCCGCACCTGCGCGACTGGTACCTGCTCGCGCTCGCCGCCGCCGCGGGAGCCGCGTTCGCGGCACGGGAACTGCGGGCCGCCACGCCCTTCATAGACCTGCGGGTGCTCGGCGGCAACACTCCGCTCCTGGCCACCTACGGGCGGGCGCTCGTCGCCTACGTCGTCGCGTACTCCTTCCTTTACGGCTTCACCCAGTGGACCGAGGAGGGCTTCGGGCTGAGCCCCTTCCACGCCGGTCTGGCGCAGATCCCCATGTTCCTGCTGGCGATAGGAATCTCGATCCTCTCGGGCCGCAGCACGGGCGTGCGGGGCAAGCTGCTGCTCGGCGCGGTCGGACAGATCGCCGCGTGCCTGGTGATCCTCACGCTGGGCGGGGACAGCCCGCTGTGGATGCTGCTGCTGGTCGCCCTGATCTTCGGCGTCCCGCAGGGGCTGAACAACCTGGCCCTGCAGAACTCCGTCTACTTCCAGGCCGCCCCGGAGCGCACCGCCTCCTCCGCCGGGCTGCTGCGCACCTTCGCCTACATCGGCTCGATGGTCGCCTCCTCCGCGACCGCGTCCTCCTTCGGGCAGCACGCCGACACCGGCGGCCTGCACCGGCTGGCCTGGGTGATGCTCGGCGCCGGCGTGCTCTACCTGCTGCTCACCCTCTTCGACCGCACGCTCGGCCGGGCGCCCGGGACGGGCACGCGGGCACCGGTCTGAGCAACCCCCGCAGGGGCAGGCCCGAGGGGCCGCGGGCCCAAGAACTGTTTCCCGCAAGTGCATTGACCACAACGGCGTTTGTGCCTAGCGTCCCGGTCAAGCTCGATTGAATCCTTTCAGTGCCCTGGCCCCACGCTCGGGCGGCCCCCACGCGACTGACGCGCACCCGTAAGACCGCCATGGCTGAACGCACCTGGTGAACGGTCTTCGGGCCACCGCGTGTCGACTCATCGAAAGAAGCACATGCACCGAACCCCCGCACGCCGTGCCTCCGTCCTCGTCGCCGCCGTGTCCTCACTCAGTCTCCTCACCGCCGGGTGCGGCGACGGAGACGGCCCCGCGGACGACGACACGGCGACGAACGCCAAGAACGCCGAGGCCTCCCCCAACGCCCCCACCAAGACGGGTCTGACCGTCGGCTTCCTTCCCAAGCAGGTCAACACCCCGTACTTCTCGGTCGCCGACCGTGGCGGGGAGCGCGCCGTCAAGTCACTGGGCTCGACCTTCAAGGAGGTGGGCACGGACCAGGGCGCCGACGCCTCCGGGCAGGTGGCGCACATCAACGACCTCACCGAGCAGAAGGCCGACGCGATCGCCGTCTCGGCGCTGGACCCCGACGCGCTGTGCGACGCCCTCAAGAAGGCCATGGCAGAGGGCGTCAAGGTCGTCACCTACGACTCCGACACGAAGCCCGAGTGCCGCTCCGCCTTCGTCTCGCCCGCGAGCCCCGAGGACATCGCCGTACGGCAGCTGGAACTGCTCGGCGAGCAGATCGGCTACAAGGGCGACATCGCGATCCTGTCCGCCGCGCGGACGGCGACCAACCAGAACGCCTGGATCAGCAGCATCAAGAGGGAGCTGGAGGATCCGCGGTACAAGGAGATGCGGCTGGTGGACGTCGTCTACGGCGACGACGAGGCCGAGAAGTCCTACCGGAGGGCCGAGGAACTGCTCCGGGAGCACGGGAAGCTGAAGGGGATCATCTCCCCCACCACCAACGGGATCAAGGCGGCCGCGAAGTACCTGTCCCAGTCGGAGTACAAGGGCGAGGTGAAGCTCACCGGGCTCGGCGCCCCCAACGACATGCGTCCCTACATCGAGGACGGCACGGTGGAGGCGTTCGTGCTGTGGGACCCGGCCAAGCTCGGCGAGCTGGCCGGTCACGCCGCGGTGGCCCTCGCCTCCGGACAGATCACCGGCCGGGAGGGACAGATGTTCCTGGCCGGGGACATGGGCTGGTTCCAGCTCACCGGGAACGGGGTCATCACCCTCGGTGATCCGACGGTCTTCGACGCCGGGAACATCGACGACTACGACTTCTGACGCCCGCGCGCACTGGCCCGGACGACTGCCGTCCGGGCAGGTGCCGTCCGGGCAGGTGCCGTCCGGGCAGGTGCCGTCGGCGCGGACCCCGGCACCGCGCTCACCGCCCGTCTCCTCCGGGCGGGCCCGGAGTCCCGGAGCCGCCGGCGTTCAGGTGCTGGAGCGCCTCGACCAGCTCGTGGCAGGCGCGCTCCACCGACCGTCTGGTGTTGAGCTGTTCACTGATCACCGCGGAGAGCAGGAGCGCGGTCAGTCCCAGGGTGCCGTTGAACGCCTGGAGCTTCATCATCGTCTCGATGTCGGTCAGCTTCCCGAAGGAGCCGCCCTCCTGCCGGGCCACGACGGTGGCCGTCACCGACACGAACAGGGCGCACGGGATGCCGCCCGCCAGCTGGAAGCGCAGCGCCGACCAGATCAGGATCGGGTAGGCGAGGAACAGCACGCTGACCGAGCTGTACATGATCAGCGGTACGAGGACGCACACGACCACGGTGAGCCCGGCGGCCTCGGTCCAGCGCACCGACGGGGGCGGCAGGCGGGCGCGGTACAGCAGGAGCAGCAGCGGGGTGACCAGGACGACGCCCATGGCATCACCGACCCACCAGGCCAGCCAGACGAGCCCGAGGTGGTCGGTGGGGAGTTTGCCGGACAGCACGAGCATGCCGATGCCCGTTCCCGAACTGATCAGCATCGCGGTCAGCGCCCCCAGGAAGACGAGGGCCAGTCCGTCGCGCAGCCGGCTCAGGCTCACCCGGAACCCCACCGCGCGCAGCATCAGCCAGGCGCAGACGGGGGCGGCGGTGTTGCCCGCCACGATGCCCGCGGTCTCGGGCCCGGGGGCTCCCAGGGAGACGATGACCAGCAGCGCGCCGAGGGCGATGCCCGGCACGCACCACGGACCGAACAGGAGCAGGCAGGCCACCGCGAGGCCGGTGGGCGGCCAGATGGGCGTGACGACCGAACCGTCGGCGGTCAGCTGCTGCGACAGCCCGAGCCGCCCCGCCGCGTAGTAGCAGCCGGCGAGCAGCAGCGTCGCGCAGGTGAGGACGACCGGTCGGGGCCACGCACGGATACCCACCACAGCAGCCATCAGACACCGGTGCCGCCGGGTCGGCGAGGTGAGAGGCGCTCCGTGGCGCCCTACGGCGTAACGCCGCGCGTGGCGCCACGCCGGTCATGGCCGACGACGAGCACGGCCGCGTCGTCCTCGTGACCGATCAGCTCGGCGTTCTTCAGCACGGCGGCCGCCAGCGCGTTCGCCTCCATGCCGACGACGGCGGCGAGGCTAGCCAGTCGCACCACCCGTTCCAGGCCTTCGTCGACGCTCAGCGAGGGTCCCTCGACCACGCCGTCGGTGACCAGGACGAACACTCCGCCGGTGGCGAGCCGGTACCGGGTCACCGGGTACTCGGTGCCCTCCAGGACTCCCAGCGGGGGTCCGCCCTCGTCGCGGCAGACCTCCGCCCTGCCGTCCGCCGTGGCCCTCACGCAGGGGATGTGGCCGGCCCGGGCGCTCTCCAGGAGGCCGGTCGCCGGGTCGTAGCGCATGAAGGTGCAGGTGGCGAACAGGTCCTTGTTGAGGGACAGGACCAGTTCGTTCGTGCAGGCCAGCAGGTCGCCGGGCTCGCTGGTCACGGAGGCCAGCGCCCGCAGGCCGACCCGGACCTGGCCCATGAAGGCGGCCGCGTCGACGGCGTGGCCCTGGACGTCACCGACGGAGAGGCCGATGCGCCCGTCGGGGAGGGTGAAGGCGTCGTACCAGTCGCCGCCCACGTTGAGCCCGGCGTACGCGGGCGAGTAGCACGCCGCCAGGTGGATGCCGGGGACGGCGGGCAGGTCCGCGGGGAGCATGTCGCGCTGCAGGGCGATCGCCAGCTCCACCTGCGACCGCCGCAGCTCGGCGAGCTCCTTCGCCCGTGTGGTCAGCGAGGCCAGCCGGGCGAGCAGCTCTTCACCGTCAGGTGCGGGACGTTTGCGGAACATCGACCACTCCCGGCCAGGCCGCCTCTCCCGGCAGGAACCTCACGGCCCCCTGGACAGTGCAAGTCTGTCACCCGGGACGGAAAAGGTCATGCCGGGGCCGGTGGCAGGCGGGTTGCGGGCCGGTGGCGGCGGCACGGCGGAAGCGGGCGGCGTCGGTGTGCGCCCCGCCACGCCGGGGACGGCGGCGCGTTCCGTACCCTTGCCGCATGCGCATGCGCCCCACTCTGAGCTGGACCCCGGGAGCGGACCTGCCGCCGGGCACCACGGACCTGGCACCCGTCGCCGACGCGCTGCTGCCCGGCGGGGTGCTGGTGCTCAGCGGGGCGGGCATTTCCACGGAGTCGGGCATCCCCGACTACCGGGGCGAGGGCGGCAGCCTGAGCCGGCACACCCCGATGACCTACCAGGACTTCACCGCCCACCCCGAGGCCCGCCGCCGGTACTGGGCGCGCAGTCACCTCGGCTGGCGCACCTTCGGCCGCGCCCGGCCCAACGCGGGGCACCGTTCGGTGGCGGCGTTCGGGCGGCACGGTCTGCTCGCCGGCGTGATCACCCAGAACGTCGACGGTCTGCACCAGGCCGCGGGCAGCGAGGGCGTCGTGGAACTGCACGGCAGCCTGGACCGGGTCGTCTGCCTGTCGTGCGGTGACTTCAGCCCGCGCCGTGCACTCGCCCGGCGCCTGGAGGAGGCCAACGCGGGCTTCTCGCCGGTGGCCGCCGGCATCAACCCGGACGGCGACGCCGACCTCACCGACGAGCAGGTCGGGGACTTCCGGGTGGTGCCGTGCACGGTGTGCGGCGGCATCCTCAAACCGGACGTGGTGTTCTTCGGCGAGAACGTACCGCCGCGCCGCGTCGAGCACTGCCGCGAGCTGGTGCGCGGAGCGTCCTCGCTGCTGGTCCTCGGCTCCTCGCTGACGGTGATGTCGGGGCTCCGCTTCGTCCGCCAGGCGGCCGAGGCGGGCAAGCCGGTCCTGATCGTCAACCGCGACGCCACCCGCGGCGACCGGCTGGCCGTCACCAGGATCGCGCTCCCGCTGGGACCGGCCCTGACCACCGTGGCGGACCGGCTCGGCCTCCGCGTGGAGGACTCGGCGGAGGACGCGGCAGAGGACGCGGCGACGGCCTGACCAGGCAGCCCGCGTCCGGCACGGAGCCGGAAATCTCCCCGCGCCACCCCCTTGACCGTGGTCCCGCCACTCCATACAGTCCTCGCACCTCACGAGGTACATCGATTAACCAATCGTTAACCGCTTGGTTGGAGACCACCCCTGTGCGCTCATCGCTGACACGGCGCGAACTGCTCGCCGCCGGTTCCGGTCTGGCCGCGGCCGCTGCCCTGCCCGCTCTGTCCGGCTGCTCGTCGCTGGCGTCGGCGGACTCCGACCCGGACACCCTCGTCGTCCACACCCAGCTCGGCACCACCGCGCCCGGCTCCCCCACCTATCTCGCCGCCGTGGACCGCTTCCGCGAGGAGAACCCGGGGGTGAAGGTCAAGAACCTCGTCAACGGCGACGACCTCGCCCAGGTCTACGAGACCTCACGGCTGGCCCGCAAGGAGGCCGACGTCGTGATGGTCAACCTGTACGACAAGACGCTGGCCTGGACGGATGTCGGCGCGACCGTCGACGTCAAGCCCTATCTCGACGACTGGGGGCTGCGCGGACGCGTCCTGCCCGCCGCACTGACCGACTGGACCGACGACGAGGGCCGGGTCCGGGCCTTCCCCTACTTCGCCACGAACTGGCCCGTGGCCTACAACCGCGCCCTGCTCGACCGGGCCGGGGTCGACACGATCCCCACCACGGGGGACCAGCTGATCGCCGCGGCCCGCAGGCTGCGCGCCAAGGGCATCGCCCCGGTGACCGTGGGCGGCAACGACTGGACCGGCCAGAAGCTGCTGGCGCAGATCATCCAGACGTTCCTGTCCCAGGACGAGGCCCGGCACGTCTACTCCACGGGTGACTTCGGCGGTCGCGGCGCCCGCCTGGGCATCGAGTACTTCGCACACCTGCGCGACTCCGGTGTGTTCGCGGACAAGGCCCAGGGCCTCACCTCCGACTCGATGACCACGCAGTTCAACACCGAGGAGGCGGCCGTCCAGTCGGCGATGTCCTCCGCCCTGGCCAAGGTGCCCGAGAAGGTGGCCGGGCACACGGAGGTCGGCGGCTGGCCGCTGGCCGACGGGGCGGCGCACGACGGTCCCACCGTCATCCGCGCCTACACCCTCATCGGCTTCTGGATCAGCCCCAACGGCGTCCGCAAGATCGAGCACGTCGAGAAGTTCCTGCGGTTCATGTACCGCCCCGACATCGTGGCGCGGTTCGTGACGGAGAGCGGCCGGGACATGGCCCTGCGCACGGACGCCGTCTCCACCGGCTTCCCGCTGGTCGGGGCGGCCCAGCGGCTGGGCTCCGAGGTGAGCCAGGTACTGCTGCCCGACGTGTACGTGCCGCCCGCCGCCGCACAGCCGCTGATCACCGCGACCAGCACGTCGTTCACCCGCGGCACCAGTCCGGCCCGGGTACGCGCCGCACTCGAGTCCGCGTACCGGTCCGTATGAGCCGCCCGTCCGCCTCCGGTACCGCTGCCCCCTTCGTCCCCCTCCCCCGTCCCACCCGTTCCCCGGGAGTCACCGCATGACGACGCTCACGACGACGCCGGACGGGAGTGCGGCCCGCAGGTCCGTCCCGCCGCCCTCCCCCGCCCCGGCCGCGGGCCGGCGCCGGCAGGGCGGCACCGTCCTCGCGGTGCCCGCGCTGCTCTGGTACCTGGTCTTCATGGTCGGGCCGCTGCTCGCGATCTTCGTGATCGCGGCCCTGCACTGGCCCGGCATGCTCCAGCCGGTGTCCTTCGCCGGTCTCGACAACGCCCGGGTGGTGCTGGACGACCCGGTGTTCTGGGACGCGGTCCGCAACACCGCCGTACAACTGGCCGTCGCCGTCCCGGTGATGATCGTTTGCGCGTTCATGCTGGGGTACTACGTGGCCCAGCGCCCGCCCGGTCACCGGGTCATCCGCTACCTGCTCTTCATCCCGGGGCTGATCTCGACGCCGGCGAAGGCGATGGTGTTCTACGCGGCGCTGTCGCCGGACGGCCTGCTGAACGGCGGGCTGGAGAGCGTCGGCCTCGGCTCCCTCGCCGACGCCTGGCTGGCCTCGCCGTCGACGGCCCTGGCGTGTCTGATCGCCCTGGACATCTGGGCGGGCATCGGCTTCACCGCCGTACTGTTCGCCGCCCGGCTGGGCAGTGTGCCGGACGAGCTGGGGGAGGCCGCGCAGCTCGACGGGGCGGGGCACTGGCGGACGATGTGGTCGGTCCACTTCCCCGTCATCCGTGACTACGTGGGCGTGGTGACGATGCTGCAGTTCCTGTGGACGCTGTTCGGCTCCGCGCAGCACGTGCTGCTGCTCACCCAGGGCGGCCCCGGCACGTCGTCCACCACGCTGTCGTTCCTCGTCTACCAGAAGGCGTTCATCGCCGCCGACCTCGGCTACAGCCAGACCGTCGGCGTCCTCCTCTTCCTCGCCGGACTCGTCGGGCTGCTGACGATCCGCCGCGTCTTCCGCCAGACCTACTGATCGGAGCAGCACGGATGAAGCTCGGCAAGCGCTGGCTCCCGGCCCACATCCTGGTGTGGACGTACGCGGTACTGCTCGTCGTCCCGCTGTACTACTTCCTCGCCTCGGCCTTCAAGTCGAACGACGAGATCTTCGCGCACCCCTTCGCCCCGCCGTCCTCCCTGGGATTCGGGAACTTCCGCACGGCCTTCGAGAGCGCCGACCTCGGGCTCGCGGTCGTCAACTCGGCGCTGGTGACGGTGTTCTCGCTGGCGCTCACGCTGCTGCTGGCGATCCCGGCCGCGTTCGCGCTGGCGCGTTCGACCGGGCGGCTGGCGGGCGTGGTCGAGAAGGTCTTCTCGCTGGGCTTCCTGATCCCGACCTTCGCGGCGCTCTTCCCCACCTTCCTGCTCGCGGCGGCCACCGGGCTGTTCCACACCCGGATCTTCATGGTGCTCTTCCTCCCGGCCACCGCGCTGCCGCTGTCGGTGGTGATTCTGGTGCAGTTCATGCGCACCATCCCGCCGGAGATGGAGGAGGCCGCCCGGCTGGACGGGGCGTCCACCTTCGCGGTGCTGCGGCACGTGTACACGCCGATGTGCCTGCCGGGCATCGCGACCGTGCTGCTGCTGAACTTCCTGACCTTCTGGAACGAGTATTTGTACTCGCTGGTCATCATCGGCCCGGACCCGGCGCAGCGCACGGTCCAGGTGGCCCTGCCCACGCTGAAGTCGATCACCGGCACGGACTACGGCGTGCTGACGGCGGGCACGGTGCTGACCCTGGTGCCGGTGTGGCTCGTCTACACCCTGCTCCAGAAGCGCATGCAGCAGGCCCTGGTCAGCGGGGCGGTGAAGATGTGAGCGTCTCCACCGAGCGGGCCGGACGCCGGCCCACGATCAAGGCGGTCGCGGCGGCGGCCGGGGTGTCGACGGCCGCCGTGTCCCAGGCCTTCAACAACAAGGGCCGGCTCTCCGAGGCGACCCGCCGCCGGATCCTGGACGCCGCGCTGGAGCTGGGCTGGTCGCCCAGTGCCTCCGCCGCGGCGCTGCGCAACGCCCGCACCCGCAGCCTCGCCCTGGTGGTGCGGCGCCCCACGGACGTACTGGGCTCCGACCCGCACTTCAGCGAGCTGATCACCGGCATAGAGGGTGAGTTGGCGCCGCGCGGCTACGGTCTGCTGCTGCACCTGGTCAGCGGTCACCGCGAGGAGAACGCGCTGTACGAGCGGCTCGCGGCCGAGGGCCGGGTGGACGGCGCCGTGCTCACCGACGCCCGCGACGACGACGCCCGTCCCGCGCTGCTCGCCCGGCTCGGGCTTCCCGCGGTGCTGCTCGGTTCGCCCGACGGCACGGCCGTCGTGCCGCGCGTCGGACTGAGCGACCAGGGCGCCGGGATCGCCGAGGCCGTCACGCACCTGCTGGGCCTCGGCCACCGGCGCGTGGCCTACGTCAGCGGGCCGCCCGAGCTCCAGCACACGCGGGTGCGCAGGGCGGCCTTCGAGGGCGCCCTGCGCGAGGCGGGCCTGCGCCCGTTCGCGGTGCTGCCCACCGACTTCAGCGAGCGGCGCGCCGTCGGTGCCACCGAGGCGCTCCTCGACTCGGCCGACCGGCCCACGGCGATCGTGTACGCCAACGACTCGATGGCGGTCTGCGGCATCGGCACCGCGCAGCGCGCCGGACTGGCCGTGCCCCGGGACGTGTCCGTCGTCGGCTACGACAACCTGCCGCTCGGTTCCTGGCTCCATCCCCGGCTGACCACCGTCGACCAGCAGGTGCAGCGGGTGGGCGCGGCCGCCGCGCGCATGCTCCTCGCCCTGTGCGGCGAGGAGGTCGAGGACACCGCCCTCGCCGGACGGCCGCGCCTGGTCGTACGCGAGTCCACGGGGCCCGCCCCCACCTGACCACCACCCGGCCGCGGCAGGCCGCGGCCACGCACCATCCGCACCCCACCACCCGAGAAGGACCATGCGACGCCACAGCGCCCAGCTCACCCACCAGACCGACGTCCTGCCCTGGCTCGGCGCCAACTTCTGGTCCCGCACCGGCGGCCCGCTGATGTGGCGGAACTACGACCCTGCCGTCGTCCGCGAAGAGCTGCGCGTGCTCGCCGACCACGGCCTGAACACGACCCGGTCCTTCTTCTACTGGCCGGACTTCCACCCGGAGCCCGACCGGATCGACGACGAACTGTGCGCGCGCTTCGAGGACTTCCTCGACGCCCACGTGGAGACCGGCATGGGGACCATACCGACGTTCATCGTCGGCCACATGTCCGGCGAGAACTGGGACCCCGTCTGGCGCGGCAACCGCGATCTGTACGAGGACGTGTGGATGGTGGGCCGCCAGGCGTGGTTCGTCTCCCGCATGGCCCGGCGCTTCAAGGACCACCGGGCGGTCACGGGCTGGCTGATCACCAACGAGATGCCCGGGTACGGGCGGATCTACCAGGTCGACCCGCCCTCCACCGACGTGGTGACCGCGTGGGCCCAGGCCATGTGCAACGCGGTCCGGGCGACGGGCGCGACGCAGCCGGTGTCGCTGGGCGACGGGGCGTGGGGCATCGAGGTGACCGGCCGTGACAACGGCTTCTCGCTGCGCGAGACGGCCGAGTACGTCGACTTCGTGGGCCCGCACGTGTACCGCTCGGACACGGACCGGCCGCGGCAGCACTACCGGGCCGCCTTCGAGTGCGAGCTGGCCTCGGTGACCGGACAGCCGGTCGTGCTGGAGGAGTTCGGGCTGTCCACCGACACGGTGTCGGCCGCCAACGCGGGGATCTTCTACCGGCAGACCCTGCACAACTCGCTGCTGGGCGGGGCGACCGGCTGGCTCGCCTGGAACAACACCGACTACGACGGCCTGTGGGACCAGTCCCCCTACGACCACCATCCCTTCGAGATGCACTTCGGCATCACGGACTCCACCGGGGCGCCCAAGGAACCCCTGCGGGAACTGGCCGCCTTCGCGGGGGTGTTGCAGGCGGTGGACTTCACGCGCTGCTCCCGGACGGACGCGGACGCCGCCCTCGTCGTACCGGCCTTCCTCGAACGCGGCTACCCCTACAGCCGTCCCGCCGACCGACCGCTCATCTTCACGTCCCTGCACCAGGGTTACGTCACCGCGCGCGCCGCCGACCTGCCGGTGGCGCTCACCCGTGAGGCCGACGGGATGCCGGGCGAGGCGTCGCTCTACCTGCTGCCCGCCACCCGGCAGCTCACCACCCGCACCCGCAGGGAGCTGGCCCGCCGGGCCGCCGAGGGCGCCACCGTGTACCTGTCCTTCTGCTCCGGCGAACACCCGGTCACCCGCGGCCCCTGGTTCGACGACCTCGACGGGCTCTTCGGCGTGGAGCTGCAGTTGTCCTACGGCGTCGCCGAACCCATCGAGGACGACGTGCTGGAGATGACGTTCACCGAGGACTTCGGCGACCTGCGGGCCGGCGAGGTGCTGCGTTTCCCGGTGGCGGGGAACGAGGACAGCCGCGCCTACCTGCCCGTCGTACCGCGCGCGGGCCGGGTCGTCGCGGTGGACGCCCACGGGCGGCCGGCCCTGGTCGTCCATGAGACGGGGGTGGGCCGGACGGTGCTGTCCACCTATCCGCTGGAGCACATGGCGGCCCGCACGGCGCGCGTCAACCCCGATGTCACGCAGCGTCTCTACGGCGCGCTGGCACAGGTGGCGGGGGTGCGGCGGCCCGTCACGGTCGCCGACCCGCACGTGTCGGCGGACGTCCTGGTCCACGCCGACGGCCGCCGTTTCGTGTGGCTGGTCAGCCAGAGTCCCGACCCGCTGGTGGTCCGTCCGGCCGCCGAGGGGAAGCTGCACGGCCTGACCGACGGCGCCCCGGTGGAGGATGTGGCGCTCGACGCGTACGGCGTGGCCGTGCTGGAGCTGCGATGACCCTCCCCCGCTACCGCGACCCGGCCGCGCCGGTGCCGGACCGCGTCCGTGACCTGCTGGGCCGCATGACGCTCGCGGAGAAGGTCGGTCAGGTCAACCAGCGCATGTACGGCTGGGACGCCTACGAGCGCGCCGGGGAGGGACACCGCCTCACCGACGCCTTCCGCGCCGAGGTCGCCGCCTTCGACGGCATGGGCGCGCTGTACGGGTTGCAGCGGGCCGACGCCTGGTCCGGCGTCGGCTTCGCGGACGGCCTCGACGCACGGGACGGGGCGCGGACGGCGGCGGCCGTGCAGCGGTACGTCATGGACCACACCCGGCTGGGCATCCCCGTCCTGCTGGTCGAGGAGATGCCGCACGGCCACCAGGCGCTGGACGGGACGGTGCTCCCGGTGAACCTCGCGGCCGGCGCCACCTGGGATCCCGGCCTGTACGCCGACGCGGTGGCCGGGGCGGCCGCCGAACTGCGGGCGCGCGGCGCGCACATCGCGCTGGTCTCCGCGCTCGACCTGGTGCGCGATCCGCGCTGGGGGCGCAGCGAGGAGTGTTTCACGGAGGACCCGTTTCTCGCCGCGCGGATGACCGAGGCGCTGGTCGAGGGTGCGCGGCGGGCGGGGGTGGCCGTGGTCCTCAAGCACTTCGCCGGGCAGGGCGCCACGGTCGGCGGCCGCAACAGCGCGGCGACGGAGCTGGGGCCGCGCGAACTGCACGAGGTGCACCTGGCGGCGGCCCGGGCCGGGGTGGCCGCCGGTGCGGCCGGGGTGATGGCCGCCTACAACGAGTTCGACGGCCTGCCCTGCGTCGCGAACCGGTATCTGCTGACCGACCTGCTGCGTGCGGAGTGGGGCTTCGAGGGCGTCGTCATGGCGGACGGCACCGCGATCGACCGCCTGGTGCGGCTGACCGGCGACCCGGTGCCGGCCGGGGCGCTTGCCCTGAACGCCGGGTGCGACCTGAGCCTGTGGGACGACTCCTTCGCCTCCCTGGGCGAGGCGGTGCGACGGGGCCTGGTGCCGGAGTCGGTGCTGGACGCCTCGGTGGCGCGGGTCCTCACGCTGAAGTTCCGTCTGGGCCTGTTCGAACAGCCGCTGCCTCCGGCCCGGTCCGAGGCGGTGGATCTGCCGGACCCCGCCGAGCTGGGCGAGCGGATCGCCCGTGCGTCGGTCACGCTGCTCGCCCATGAGGGCGGCGTCCTCCCCCTGTCCCGTGCGGTGCGGCGGATCGCGGTGCTCGGTCCCAACGCCGACTCCGTGGCGCAGCAGATCGGCGACTACACGGCGCCGCAGCGGCCCGGTTGCGGGATCACCGTGCTGGAGGGCGTCCGGGCGGCGGTCGGGCCGGGCACCGAGGTGGTGCACGGCCGGGGGTGCGGCCTGGTGGGTGACGACGCGTCGGACGTCCCCGCGGCCGTCGCGCTGGCGGCCGGTTCCGACGTGGCCGTGCTGGTGCTGGGGGGCTCCAGTGCCCGGTCCCCGGACACGGTCTTCGACGCGAACGGGGCGGCCGTCACCGGTCCGGGGGCGCCGTCCGGCATGACGTGCGGCGAGGGGGTGGACCTCGCGGACCTGGCACTGCCGCCCGGGCAACGGGCCCTGCTGGCTGCGGTGTCGGCGACCGGCACCCCGGTCGTGGTGGTGCTGGTCCAGGGCCGCCCGCACGCCCTGCCCGAGCTGGACGCGCCCGCGGCGGCGGTGCTGAGCGCCTGGTATCCCGGGCCGCGGGGCGGGCGTGCGGTGGCCGAGGTGCTGTTCGGCGACGCGGATCCCCGCGGGCGGCTGCCGGTCTCCGTGCCCCGCTCGGCCGCCCAACTGCCCGTCTACTACAACAGGAAGTACCACCGCTACCGCGGATACGTCGACCAGAGCGCCGGGCCGCTGCACGCCTTCGGGCACGGTCTGTCGTACACGAGCGTCGCGTACGGGGCACCGCGCCTGTCGCACGCCCGGGTCGGCACCCGCTCACCGCGCCTGACCTGCCGGGTCGCGGTCCGCAACACGGGGGCGCGGCCCGCCGAGGAGACGGTCCAGCTCTACGTGCGTCGCCTGTCCGGGGGTTCGTCCTGGCCGCGCGTGCGCGAGCTGCGGGGTTTCGTCCGCCTGAGCCTCGCGCCCGGCGCGGAGGCCGACGCGGTCTTCGAGGTGGGCCCGGACACACTGGCCTCGGTGGGGCGCGACCTGCGCCCGGTCGTGGAGCCGGGGTGGATCGAGCTGGAGACGGGCCCGGCGTCCGACCGGACCCGGGGTGTGCGGCTGGAGATCACGGACTCGGAATCGAACGCAACTTAGGCTAGCCTTGCCTTCATGGCGAAGGTTCGGCGGCTCACGCCCCAGCATCCGGAAATGTTCCGCGCCCGCGTGGTGCGGACCCGGCGGGTCTCCCCGTCCATGCAGCGCGTCACGGTCACCGGGCCGGGGCTCGGTGGCTTTCCGTGGCTGGGGTACGACCACTGGTTCCGCCTGTTCCTCCAGCTCCCCCACCAACGGGACCTGCGTCTGCCGGAGTTCACGGGCTCGCAGTGGTGGCAGCCGTACCTCGCCATCCCGGAGGAAGAGCGGCCGCACTGCGCCAACTACTCCGTGGCCGACTACCGCCGCACGACGGCCGAGCTGGACATCGACTTCGTCGTCCACCGGGGTCCCACCGGCGAGGTCGAGGGCAGGGCCGCGATCTGGGCCTGCGGCGCCCGGCCCGGGGACGCGCTCGCCCTGCTCGACCAGGGCGTCCTCTTCGACTGTCCGCCCGACGCCTCCGAGGTGACCGTGGTGGCCGACGAGACCGGACTGCCGGCCACGGCGAGCATCATGCGTTCGCTGCCCGAAGGCACGGTGGGCCGGCTGATCCAGGAGATCCCCACCGACGCCGACCGCCGCGAGCTGAACGCCCCGGCCGGGGTGACGGTCTCCTGGGTCGTGCGACGGGACGGCACCTCGGTCCCCGGGGCCGCCGCACTCCGCGAACTGCGCCGGCTGACCCGCGCCGACGGGTCGGGTTACGCCTTCGTCGTCGGCGAGTCGACCCTGGCCACCGAGGGACGCCGGCATCTGCACCGGCTGGGGCTGCCGAAGGAGCGCATCACCTTCTCGGGCTTCTGGAAGCACGAGGCGATGGCGGCGGCCTGACGCCCGGGCCCGCTCCGCCTACGCCTGGGCCTCCTTGGCGCGCTGGTAGTGCCGCCGGGCCTTCATCCGGTTCCCGCACTCGGCCATGGAGCACCATCGGGCACTGTTGGGCTTGCTCCGGTCCAGCAGGAAGCGCCGGCACTCCGGATTGCCGCACGGCTTGAGCCGTCCCGGCCTGGTCTCCTCGACGTGCGCCCAGGTCAGCACCTGCTCGACGGCCAGGCGGTGCGCGTCGGGGACCTGGAGCACCCATCGCAGCCCGCCGTCCTCTACGACCGGCAGCCTGCTGACACCCTGGAGGAACCCGCCCAGGCACGCGGGGTCCCGCCGCCCCCGGACGACGTCCTGGAGGGCGTCGCGCACGGCGACCAGGAAGGCGGCCTCCTCGTCCGAGCCGGTGCCTCCATGACCACGCGCCCACGCGCGGCCTTCGGCGGGCGTACCCAGAGCGTCGCGCACCGAGTCCCGCACGACGGGTGTCGTGTTGAGCAGTTCCAGGAGGACGTCCTCCGCGACCCTGTCGCTCACCGCTCTCACTCCTAACCGTTTCATCGACATTGGCAGGTTACAACAACCTCACCTAACCCCTTACGCGCGCTTGACAGGTTAGCTCGCGGAGTGCTGGACTCTACCTAACCACTAAAAGTGACCTAAGGGGTATGCCATGAGTGTCGCCGTGCACCACAGGACCGCCACCGTCGACGGCCTGGACGTCTTCTACCGGGAGGCCGGTGATCCGCAGGCACCGACCGTCGTGCTGCTGCACGGCTTCCCGACGAGCAGCCACATGTTCCGCGGTCTGACCCCGAAGCTCGCGGACACCTACCACGTGATCGCACCCGACATGATCGGCTTCGGGTACTCGGCCATGCCCGCGGCCGAAGCTTTCGACTACAGCTTCGACTCCCTCACGGACGTCACCGTCGGCCTGCTGGACCGGCTCGGGGTGGAGCGCTTCGCGGTGTACGTGCAGGACTACGGGGCCCCGGTGGCGTGGCGGATCGCCACCCGGGCCCCGCACCGCATCACCGCGATCGTCACCCAGAACGGCAACGGCTACACCGACGGCTTCGTCAAGGACTTCTGGGACGGACTGTTCGCCTACACCGACGACCCGACTCCCGAGACGGAGGCCGCCGCCCGAGCGGCGCTGAGCCCCGAGATGATCCGCTGGCAGTACCTGAACGGGGTCCGCGACCGGAGCCTCGTCAGTCCCGACACCTGGTCCCTGGACCAGGCCCTGCTGGACCGGCCCGGCAACGACGCCGTCCAGCTCACGCTGTTCCGCGACTATCCGACCAACGTTGTCCTCTACCCCCGGCTCCAGCAGTACTTCCGCGACACCCGGGTACCGCTGCTGGCCGTATGGGGAGCGAACGACGGGATCTTCGGCCCCGACGGCGCCCTCGCGTTCCGGCGCGACCTGCCCGACGCCGAGATCCACCTCCTCGACACCGGGCACTTCGCCCTGGAGACCCACCTGGAGGAGATCGCCGGTCACATGCGGGACTTCCTCGCCCGGGTCGGGAAGTAGACCTCCGCGCCGGTCACGATCCGGCCGGCCGGCCGAGGACGTACGGCGCGAGGATGTCCGCCACCGTCCCGTTGCGCGGTACGGGCACGTCCAGCCGGTCGGCGAGGTCCACGACTCCCCCGCTGAGCCAGGGGAGTTCGAGGCGGTTGCCCTTCTCCAGGTCGTTGTGCATGGAGGAGGTCATGGCGGCGGGGAGGGTGTCACAGAAGTCGAGCCGGTCCGCGGCGAAGCCGCTGTCCAGCCGCACTCCGGAGGCCTGCGCCACGGCCACCGTCTCGGCCATGACCTCGTACAGGAGCCGCCTGCTCCGCTCGTCGGCGCGGACGACGCCGATCGGCTGACGCACGGCCGCCGTGGTGGCCGACAGGCCCACCAGGAACACGAACTTCTCCCAGATCGCCCTCTCGATGTCGTCGCTCCCCTCAGCGTCGATCCCGGCCTCACGGAACGTGCCCAGCACGGCCCGAGCGGTCGCCGTCGACCCGGACCGGTAGGGGCCGAGCACGACCTTCTGCAGGGAGCTGTTGTGCCTGACCACGCCCGGTTCCTCGATGAACGCGGAGATGAAGCAGACCCCGCCCAGGACCTGTTCGTCCGTCAGCCGGCCGCGCAGGACGTCGTCCTTGTGCACGCCGTTCTGCAGGGACAGCACCGGCGCCCCGTGCGCCGCCGAGGTCCGCAGTTCCTCCGCCACGGCCTCGGTGTCCCACAGTTTCACGGCGACGAGGACCAGGTCGGTGGGGCCCAGCTCCGAGATGCTCGCCACGACGGAGTCGGGCGAGGTGCGCAGTTCCCCCAGGGGACTGTGGACGACCAGTCCGGACCGGCGGATGGCCTCCAGGTGCCCGCCGCGGGCCACGAAGGTGACCTCGTTGCCCGCGGCGGCCAACCGCGCTCCGAAGTAGCCCCCGACGCCGCCCGCTCCGATCACCGCGATACGCATGACTCCGCCCCCGCTCTCTTAGTAACCATTCGAACGGTTACTATAAGACCATGGACGCCGTGCAGCACGATCCGCCCCGCAGAAGGGTCACCGCCCAACTGCGGGCGCTTCACTTCGACGCCGGAACCCTGTGCCTGAACCTGGTGGCCACCGTGGGCCGCAGGCCCGAGGTCCCCGTCGAGCGGATGGGCGACGCCGAACGCCTCGAAGCCTGGTGCCGGGGCGTGGGGGTGACGCTGGAGGACGGGTACGACCCCCAGGACGTCCTGCGGTCGCTGCACGCACTGCGCGCGGCCGCCCACGACATCGCCTCCGGTGCCCTCGACGCGCACCGGCCGCGGCAGCAGTCGGTGGACCTGGTCAATCTCCTCGCACGGACCGACCTCCCGCCCCCTCGGTTGGAGTTGACGGCCGATGGCGCGTGGGTGGCGAAGGGGCGCCGGGCACTGAGCAAGGAGGCCCTGCTGTCGCTGGTCGCCCGGGACCTGATCGATCTCATGACCGACGAGGCACGCCGTTCCCGGCTGACCGCCTGCGCCTCCGAGGTGTGCCGGATGCTCTGCCTCGACTCCGGTGGCGGCCGACCGCGCAAGTGGTGCTCCATGCGACGGTGCGGCAATCAGGCGAAGGCGGCCGGCCGCCGTCTGCGCGAATCGGCGCCCTGAGGGGCACCCCCTCACAGGCCGCGGGCCAGCAGCAGGGTGACGTCGTCGGGCGGCGGTGTGGCGGGCAGGGTGCCGATCACCGCCGTGCCCAGGTCCTCCAGGGAGGAGGCGCCGCGGGCCAGGGCGCGCCCCACCCGTCGCAGCCCGACCTCGATGTCCTGGTCGCGCTCCTCGACGAGCCCGTCGGTGAACAGGGCGAGCAGGCTGCCCGCGGGCAGCTCCAACTCCGCGGTGGGGAACGGCAGCAGGCCGACGCCCAGCGGCAGGCCGTGCGGAAGGTCGGGGAACGAGTAGTCACCGCCCCGGTGCACGACGGCGGGCGGCGGATGCCCGGCCAGGGCCAGCGTGCAGGCCCGGGTCGCGGGGTCGTAGACCGCGTAGACGCAGGTCGCGCTCATGGCCGCGACCTCCCTGCCGCCCTCCTCCTCGTCCTCGTCCTCGGTCAGCCGGATGAACGTCCGGTCCAGCCTGGTCAGCACCTCGTCCGGCGGCAGGTCGAGGTCGGCGAGCGTGCGGATGGCCATGCCCAGGCGGCCCATGGTGGCCGCGGCGTTCACGCCGTGCCCGACCACGTCGCCCACCACCAGCGCGAGGCGGCCGCCGGGCAGGCCGATGACGTCGAACCAGTCGCCGCCGACGCCCTCCTCCGCGTCCGCCGGCAGATAGCGGGCGGCCACCTCCATGGCCGTTCCGCCGTGCACCCGGCGCGGCAGCAGGCTGCGTTGGAGAGCGAGGGCGGTGTTGTGCTCCCGGGTGTAGCGCCGGGCGTTGTCCAGGCTGAGCGCGGCCCGGGCCACCAGTTCCTCGGCCAGCAGCCGGTCGTTGTCGTCGAACGGCGTCGGGTTCGCGGTGCGGACGAAGACCGCCACGCCCAGGAGGACGCCCCGGGCGTGGATCGGCAGGATCAGCAGCGAGTGCATGCCGAACTCGCGGATCTTCGCGGCCCTCGCCGGGTCGTCGGCCAGCCAGGCCTCGTGGGAGGGGTCGAGCACGGGTTGCAGCAGGGGGCGTCCCGAGGACAGCACCTGCATGAACGGCGAGGTCTCGGGGACGTAGACGACCTCGCCGTTCAGCCACAGGGACTCCGGGGAACCGGTGTGGACCGAGGCCCTGCCCGCGCGCCGGAACTTGGGGACCCGTCCCTGGGAGCGGCCCAGCCGGTCGAGCGGCTCCTCGCCGAGCCGCACCGCCTCCGTCAGGTCGACGGTGACGTAGTCGGCGATCAACGGCACGGTGAAGTCGGCCAGTTCCTGTCCCGTGCGCATGACGTCCAGGGTGGTGCCGACGCGGGTGCCGGCCTCGCTGACCACGGCCAGCCGGTCGCCCGCCCACCGCCGGTCGGTGACGACCAGCATCAGCATGCACACACCGAGGACGCGGCCGCCGGCGTCGTGCAGGCGCACGAAGGAGGCGGAGAAGGCGCGGTCGCGGCGGCCGTCCGGCTCCGTCGGGACCCGGTACTCGCGGCCGGTGACACACCGGCCGGTGGTCAGCACCCGCCGTACGAGCGCCTCCAGTTCGTCGGCGTCCCCGGTCAGCGACTCCCGCGGGCGGCGGCCCAGTCGCCGCTCGCGGGCGATTCCGTCGTAGCGTGCGAGGGCGTCGTTGACCCAGACGCACCGCAGGTCGGCGTCCCATACGGCGAGTCCGACGACCGAGTCCGTCAGCAGGGCACGCAGGGCCGCACCGGCCCCGCCCTCCGGGATCCCGCTCACGACCGCACCGGGGCTAGGACTTCACGAAGGCCAGGAGGTCGGGGTTGAGGACCTCCGGATGGGTCGAGAGCATGCCGTGCGGGAGCCCTTCGTACGACTTCAGGGTGCCGTTGGCCAGGAGTTCGACCGACTTCGGCGCCGCGTCCGCGTAGGGCACGACCTGGTCGTCCGTTCCGTGCGCGACGAGGACGGGGACGTCGATCCGCTTGAGGTCGTCGGTGAAGTCGGTCTCCGAGAACGCCGCGATGCACTCGTAGTGGGCGTTGGCCGCGCCCGTCATCCCCTGGAGCCACCAGTGGTCGATCAGCCCCTGCGAGACCGTCGCGCCCTCCCGGTTGAAGCCGTAGAAGGGACCGGAGGGCACGTCGATGTAGAACTGCGCGCGATTGGCGGCGAGGGCGGCGCGGAACTCGTCGAAGACCTCGAGCGGCAGGCCGTCCGGGTTGGTGTCGGACTTCACCATCACCGGCGGGACGGCGCTGACGAGTACGGCCTTGGCGACCCGTCCCGGCTCGGCCCGCGCCACGTAGCGCGCGACCTCGCCGCCGCCGGTGGAGTGCCCGATGTGCACCGCGCCCCGCAGATCGAGGGCCTCGGTCAGCGCCGCGACGTCGGCGGCGTAGGTGTCCATGTCGTGGCCGGTGGAGGGCTGGTCGGAGCGTCCGTGGCCACGGCGGTCGTGGGCGATCACGCGATAGCCGTGGGAGAGGAAGAACAACATCTGGTTGTCCCAGTCGTCGGCACTGAGCGGCCAGCCGTGGTGGAAGACGATCGGCAGGCCGTCGCGCGGGCCCCAGTCCTTGTAGAAGATGTTCGTACCGTCGGAGGTCGTGACCGTGCCCATGGCTGATCCTTCCGCGTAGGTGACTGATCCGCGCCAGCCACCTTACGCCGATAACCGACATACCTCATTTTTCACCCATAATGACCAGCTCACGACGAAGCAGACGGACGAAGCGGATGGCGGAGGAAGCAATGGCAGCGGGACCGCACAGGGTGGTCGTGCTCGTGTTCGACGGCATGAAGCTGCTCGACCTGTCCGGTCCGGCCGAGGTGTTCAGCGAGGCCAACCGGTTCGGGGCGGACTACCGGCTGAGCATCGTCTCGGCGGACGGTGCGCCGGTGCGCTCGTCCATCGGCATGCGGGTGCCGGCGGACTCGGACGCGCAGGCCGTCGCCGCCCACGACACACTGGTCGTCGTCGGCGGCGACGCGTTGCCCGGCTCCCCCGTGGACCCCGTCCTCGGGGCGGCCGCGAAGGCACTGGCGGAACGTGCGGGGCGCATCGCCTCGGTGTGCACCGGCGCCTTCGTGCTCGGCGCCGCGGGCCTGCTGGAGGGCCGGCGCGCGACGACGCACTGGCAGCACACCGCGACGCTGGCCCGGCGGTGTCCGTCGACACGGGTCGAGGCCGACGCGCTGTTCGTGAAGGACGGCAGCACGTACACGTCCGCCGGGGTGACCGCGGGCATCGACCTCGCCCTCGCCCTGCTGGAGGAGGACCACGGCCCCGGCCTGGCCCGTCAGGTCGCCCGCTCGCTGGTGGTGTACATGCAGCGGGCCGGCGGCCAGTCGCAGTTCTCCGCCTCGCTCCAGGGTCCGGCTCCCCGCACGCCGGTGCTGCGGCTGGTCCAGGAGGCGGTGCAGGGCGATCCGACGGGGGACCACGGTCTGGAGGCGCTGGCGGCCCGCGTGCGGGTCAGCCCGCGGCATCTGACGCGCATGTTCCGGGCGGAGCTGGACACGACCCCGATGAAGTACGTGGAGCTGATCCGCTTCGACATGGCCAAGGCCCTGCTCGACGCCGGGCACAACGCCACGGAGGCCGCCACCCGATCGGGCTTCCCGAGCTACGAGAGTCTGCGCCGGGCCTTCGCCCGGCACCTGGGACTGTCCCCCATCCGGTACCAGCAGCGCTTCGCCACCACCTCCCGGGAGTCGTGACGCGCGGCAGTCATGACCGGTTCCGAGGGGTTCGTGGCCATCGGGCAGCGGACGCGGTCCGGCCGTCCGGCGCAGGGTGGGAACCGACACGACAGGCATCGTCCCGGGAGGACCACCATGACGGAGACCATCGCCGGAATCGCCATCCCCGACAGCTCGCTGGCGCGGGAGGCGACCGAACTCGTCCGTGACACCACACCGCCGCTGATCTTCGACCACTCGCGGCGCGTCTACCTGTTCGGCAGTCTCCAGGCCGCCGCCCTGGGCCTGCGGCCGGATCCGGAGCTGCTGTACGTCGCCGCGCTCTTCCACGACACCGGCCTGGTGCCGCCCTACCGCGGCGACGACCAGCGCTTCGAGATGGACGGCGCGGACCAGGCAAGGGCGTTCCTGCTGGCCCACGGCGTGCCGGAGACCGACGCGGACACCGTGTGGACGGCCGTCGCGCTGCACACCACGCCGGAGGTCCCCTACAAGCTGGCGCCGGAGATCGCCGCGACCACCGCGGGCGTCGAGACGGACGTGCTCGGTCTGAACCTGGCCCGCATCACCCGGGCGGAGATCGACGCGGTCACCGCCGCCCACCCCCGCCCGGACTTCAAGAAGCAGATCCTCCAGGCGTTCACCGACGGTTTCGGGCACCGTCCGCAGACCACCTTCGGCACGGTGAACGCGGACGTCCTGGAGCACTTCCTGCCGGGCTTCCGGCGCACGGACTTCGTCGAGGTGATCGAGAACTCCGCCTGGCCGGAGTGACTCCTCGCGGGGTCGCTACGGCCTCGGGTTCCTGCGCGGGGAGAGGGTGGCGTTGGGGAGCGCGGGCGCCGGGAGGCGGTCGCCGGGGTAGCCCTCGACCCGGCCGAAACGCTCCGACTCGTTCTCCCAGTCCGCCCGGGCCGCCACGATCTCGTCGTGGGTGCGTCCGACGAAGTTCCACCACATGACGATCTCCTCCGGGAAGGGGGGACCGCCCAGGACCACCAGCCGTGCGGAGCCGGTTGCCCCGTTCGTCAGCGTGAGAGTCCTTCGTCCCGGTGCGGCGTACGCCAGTTCGGCGGGGTGCACGACCGTGCCGTCGAGGCGTACGTCGCCGCTGTCGACGAGGACGCCGTGCTCGAAGCCGGGGTCGACGTCGAGGGTCACGGTGGCGCCCGGGGCCAGGGTCACCTCGGCGCCGAGCAGGGGCGTGAAGGTGCCGACCGGCGAGGTGTCCCCCGCGAGGGAGCCGAGGAAGACGCGCGCCTCGCCGCCGTCCAGGGCCACCGGGGCGGGGACGTGGTGCTGGAAGGCCGGAGCGGTGTCGCGGTGCTCCGAGGGCAGCGCCACCCAGAGCTGGACGCCGTGCAGGACCGCGGTGTCCGGCGTGGACACCTCGGAGTGGCTGATGCCGTGACCGCCCGTCATGAGGTTCACCTCGCCCGGCCTGACGAGCGCGTGGCTGCCCACGCTGTCCCGGTGCTCGATCTCCCCGCTGAACAGCCAGCTGACCGTCTGGAGCCCGATGTGCGGGTGGGGGGCCACGTCCATGCCGCCGGACCGCGAGACCTCGTCGGGGCCGTAGTGGTCGGCGAAGCACCAGGCTCCGATCAGCGTACGGGCCCGCTGCGGCAGGGTGCGGCGCACCGTCATCGCGCGCGGTCCGCCGAGCGGGACGTCCCGCGCCGTCAGGATCTCCACGCCGGCTGCGGGCGCCCCTTCCTCCCCTGCCCCGCACCTGACTTCGGCGGGATGCGTCTCCGTGTTGCTCACCGCTCGGTCCTCCCACTCGCCCAGAAAGTTTTAATTTCAACTTCTATGGTTCGATGATAGGACGTGAGAAACCGTATCGCGCGACGGAGGCACCCCACATGACACAGACGCCTGTACGCACCGACGCAGGCACCCCTGGAGGCACCGGCGAACGACGTGTGTTCGTCGACAAGCAGAGCCCGGAGGCCTACGCGGCGCTGCGTGCCACGGCGGAGGCGGTCCGGGGTGTCGCCGAGGCGGCCGGGCTCGACCGGATCCTCGTGGAACTGGTCAACATCCGCGTCTCCCAGCTCAACGCCTGTGCCTACTGCCTCAACGCGCACACCAGGGCGGCGCTGCGCGGCGGCGAGACCACCCAGCGGCTCGGCGTGCTGCCGGCCTGGCGGGACACCGAGCTGTTCTCGCCCAGGGAACGCGCCGCGCTGGCCCTCGCGGAGGCCACCACGCATCCCGCCGACGCGGGGGCGCAGAGCGCCGCGTACGCCGAGGCGCGGGGTGTCCTGTCGGACGACGAGATCTCCGCCGTGATCTGGGTGGCGATCAGCATCAACGCTTTCAACCGGGTCTCCGTCCTGAGCAAGCATCCGGTGCGCGGGGCCCCGCGCGCCTGATCGTCGGCGGGTGCGGCGGGTGCGGCGACATTCGTACAAGACCCGGGACCGGCACCGGGCGCACCCTTGCCGCATGAGTCAGTACGACGCCGATCTCTCGCACGGCATGCACGTGGTCCACGACGGCCCGCCGCAGGCGCCGCCCGTCCTGCTCATCCACGGTTCCGGCGCCTCGGGCGCGTCGTGGGGCCGGGTGGTCCCGGCGCTGGCCGAGCACCGTCGCGTCCTGCGCGTCGACCTCCCGGGCTGCGGCAAGTCGCCGCCCACCCCGTCGTACGACGTGCCGCAGCAGGCGGACCGGTTGGCGGCGCTCCTGGACGACCTCGGCCTGCGTTCCGTGACCGTGGCCGGCCACTCCAGCGGCGGCTACGTCGCCACGGCGCTCGCGGAGCGGCGTCCCGACCTGGTGGGCGCCCTCGCCCTGGTGAGCACGGGCCCGAGTCTGGACGCGCTCCTTCCGCAGCCGATGATTCTCCGGCTGCTGCTGGCCCCGCCCTTCGGCCCGCTCCTGTGGCCGCGGCGCACGGACGCGATGCTCCGCAAGGCGATCACCGCGACGGCCGCCGGCCCCGTGGAGGTCCCGGCCGAGATGATCGACGACGTGCGGGACATCTCGTACCGCTCCTTCCGGACGGTGGCCCGCGGGAACACGGCCTACCTCGCCGAGCGCGGCGTGCCCGAACGTCTCGCCGCCCTCACCGTTCCGGTGCTGGTGCTCTTCGGCGCCGCCGACCCGCGCTGGGAGCCGTCGTCGGCGCACCGGTACGAGGCCGTGCCGCACGCGCGGCTCGAGCTGCTGCCGGGCGTGGGGCACCTGCCGCCGCTGGAGGCGCCCGGGCCGACCGGCGAGCTGCTGCTCGGCTTCACCGCCCGGGACGCGGACCTCCCGGCCGTCGGCCCCGAGACCTAGACTGGCGGCGTGTTGTCCACCGAGACACCGACCGACGCATCGGGCCCCGTACCTGCCGACACTCCGGCCGAGGCGCCGCCGGACTGGTCGGTCGTGGACGTCGCGGTCCCGCGTCCCTCGACCCGGCTGGCGGGGGTCGGCATGGCCGGGTTCAGTCAGCACGTGTCCGCCTTCGTGGACATGGCCATGGTCGCCCATCCGTCCGTCACCCTGCTCATCGACCTGAGTGACGGCGACGGCATCCTGCACAGCGCCCGGGACCGGCGCGGGCCCGGCAGCTTCGTCGTCGGGCTCGCCCCAGGGGAGCTCAGGGTGGCGGGCCGGGTGGGCGTGTGTTTGCAGATCCGGCTGGAACCGGCGGTGGCGGCCGCGGTGCTCGGCCCGTCGGCGGGGCTCGGCGGGAGGGTGGAGTCGTTCGAGGACGTCTGGGGCCGTGAGGCGGAGCGGGTCCAGGACCGGTTGCGCGCCGCCGGGTCCTGGGACGAGCGGTTCGCGGTCGCGGCTGACATCCTCCGCCGCCGCACGGCGGACCGGCGTCCGGTCGATCCGGAGGTCGCCCACACCTGGCGGACGACGCTCGCGGGCCGGGGCCGCGTACGGGTCGACGGTCTGGCCGAGGAGGTCGGCTGGAGCCGCAAGCGGCTCTCTGCCCGCTTCCACGCCCAGCTCGGCATCACGCCCAAGCGGGCCGCCCGGCTGGTGCGGTTCGACCACGCCGCCCATCTGCTCGCGGCCGGCCTGGCCCCCGCCGCGGTCGCCTTCGAGAGCGGCTACACCGACCAGTCCCACCTGCACCGGGAGGTCAAGGCGTTCACCGGCCTCACCCCCACGGCCGTGGCCGGCGCGCCGTGGCTCGCGATCGACGACGTCGCCTGGCCGGGCTCGTCACCGGCGCGGTCCGTGAGTTCCACGGCGTCCGCGCCGCGCCGATTGGCACGGCCCGGCCGTGCGTGGAATCGTGGACGGACGGCATGGACGGACGCGCGCTGACACGGTACGCGCACCGATCGGACGTCTTGCGAAGGAGGCACGCATGTCCTCGAAGCGACGCCGGAAGAAGAAGGCACGCCGCAATCACCCGGCCAACCACGGACGGCGGCCCCAGTCCTAGGGCGGCTGTTCGGTACGTCCCCCCGACGGTGTCGGGGGGACGTGGCCGTCAGTGGCCCGCGACCGTTCCGGACAGTTCGTTGGTGCCCTTCGGCAGGGTCACCGAGGTCCGCTTCCGACCGGATTCGAGGTCGATGGCGTGCACGGCCTTCCTGCCCGGTTCGGACACGTAGGCGGTGTGGTCGCGCACGAACAGGGTGGGCCGGGCCTGCTGCCAGTCCAGGGGTTCCTGCCACTCCCCCACCGCCGGGATCTTCTTCTCGACGGTGCCCTTGTCCGGATCGATGACGTGGATGGCGCCGTCCGTCCCGAGGACGAGCGCCTCGCCGTGCGGTCCACGGGCGAGGGAGCGGAACGAGTAGCTGGTGCCCAGCTCGACCAGGCGCAGCTTCGCCGTCTCGGTGTCGATCAGGGAGATGCGGGTCGGCCGTTCCAGCTCGGCGTCCGGGTCGGTCTTGTAGTCGCCGAGGAGCACGGGGGACTCCTCGGTGCCCGCCTGGTTGCCGGTGCGGCCGTAGTCGTCGGGGGCGTCGACCTTGGTGAACCGGCCGTCCTTGTAGATCAGGACGCCGTCCTCGCAGCCCAGGGCGATCGCCTCGCCGCGGGCGGCCGCCTCGCCGTGGACGCCGGGGCAGTTCTCGCTGCGGGCGATCTCCTTGCCGTCCTTGTCCACCACCAGGGCGCCGGTGCGCTTCTCCTCGTCACCGAGGGTGGTGAGGAGCCGGCCGTCGCTCAGCTCGATGGCGACGCCGTGGTGGGCCTCGGCCGACCTGTAGGTGCGCCCGTCCGGCTTCTCGCCGGTGCCCAGGTCGCCCGGCGCGAAGACGTTGACCTCGCCGGTGCCGTCGGTGAAGAGCACGGTCTTCCCGGCGTGGCGGACGACGTGGCCGGGTTTCGCGCCCCTGTACTCGATGTCGGTGAGGCTCTGCCGGGCGGCGTTCAGCAGCCGGAAGCCGCTGTCGGTGGAGACGACCACGTGCTCCTTGTCCCCGGCGGGGTTGACGCGGTTGAAGCCGGGCAGGTCGATGGTCCTGGTGAGTTCGAGGCTCGTGCCGTCGAGGATGTACAGGCCGCCGTCGAAGGTGGCGACCAGGGGGTCCCGCACCGAGGCGGCGGGCGTCGCCGGCACGGGGCTCCCGTCGCCCTTGGACGCGGCGTCCGACGACGAGGTGTCGCCGCCGCCGCACGCGGTGAGGACGGCGGACACCGCCAGGGCGAGTGCCGCCCCCGTGACGGCCCTGCTGCGTGTGGACTTGTTCAACTGTGCGTTCCTTTCGGGCTGCCGACGGCCAGTCCGTCGGTCATGGCGGTGGTGTTGGCGCGCATCATCTGCAGGTAGGTGGCGGCACCCTCGTTTGCGGCGGTGAGGGACTCGGAGTACAGCTCCACGACCCGTACGCCGTCGCCGAGTTCGGTACTCAGGACCTCGGCGAGCCGCGTGGGCCGGGAGGAGTCGGCGAAGACCGTCCGGACCCCGGCCCGCTCCATGGCCCGGGTGAGCGAGCGCAGGTCGGAGGAGCTGGGGGAGGCCAGCGTCGTGCCGCTGGGGATCACCGCGCCGATGACGCGGAAGCCGAAGCGGTCGGCGAGGTAGCCGAAGACGTGGTGGTTGGTCACCAGGTTGCGCCGGTCCTCGGGCACCCGGTCGAAGGACTTCTCCATGAAGGCGGTGAGGTCGGTCAGTTGCTCGTCGTAGCGGGCGGCGTTGGCCCGGATCGCGTCCTCGTCCACGCCCGTCACGTGCTCGCTCACGCGGTCGGCGATGAGTCCGGCGGCCGTGCGCACGCGGTCGGGGTCGGTCCAGAAGTGCGGGTCGGGCCTGCCCGGCTCCCCCTCGGGTCCGCCGTCGTCACCGGTGCGGAAGGTGAGCGGATCGACCGCCCGGCCGACCTCGAAGGTCGCCACGCCCGCCTCGCGGGCGGCGTCCACGTGCCGCAGGACGTTCTCCTCCAGGCCGAGTCCGTTGAAGACGACGAGGTCCGCGCGCTCCAACTGGGCGGCCTGCACCGCCGACAGTCCGAAGGAGTGCGGGTCCGCGTTGGGCTTCATCAGGACCGTGACCTCCGCCTGGTCGCCGACGACCTGGCGGGTGATGTCACCCAGGATGTTGGTGGTCACGACGATGCGGGGTTGTTCGTCCGTGGCGGAGCAGGCCGTGGCGGTGGCGGCCGTGACCAGGGCGAGCAGCCCCACCAGGAGGCGGCGCAGCCGTGCCACCCGGATCCGTGTGCGTCCCGTCTCCCTCATCGGCCCGTCTCCGCCATCAGCCCCGGTGCGATGTCGAGGTCGAAGGAGCGCGCGACGCGCAGGGCGTCGTTGTAGTCGATCTCGTACACGCGTTTGCCGGTGCGGTCGTTGACGTAGGCGCGGCTGCGGTCGACCTCGACGACCGGTGCTCCCGCGCCGGCGGGTGTCTTCGCCGCTCCGGTCAGGAGGGGCTCGGTCCGGGCCGTGGGCCTGCCGGTGGCGATGTCGTAGCCGTGCAGCGCGCCGTCGGTCTCCAGGACGAGGAGCGGTGAGCCCTCCCCGGCGGTGTTGGCCGCGAGGACCGGCCCGGTCCTCACCCGGGTCCAGTCGCGGTCGGTGACGTCCAGGACCCACACGGCCCGCTCGCCTGCGGGTGCGGTCAGCGTGTCGCTGCCGGCCCGGTGACGGAAGGCGGTGGCCCGTTCCTTCTCGGGCACGTCCTGTCCGTAGGGAATCCTCTCGGCCGTGAACGTCCCGTCCTCGGCGCTGACGAGCAGGGCTCCGTCGGCGCACCCGAGGACGACGCCGCGGCGGGTGACGGCGTCGCCGCTGGGCCGCTCGCACGTCGCGTCGGGCGAGGCGACCCGGCGGCCCGTGCGGTCGTACACGGCGACCTTCGCGGACTCGTCGTCCCCGGCGAGCGCGACCAGGTGCTCCTCGTACGGGACGACGGCGCCGGCGTGCACACCGTCGAGCGTCCGGGCGGGCCCGACCTCTCCCTTCTCCAGCGCCGTCCGGTCGTACAGCGTCGTCCGGCCGTCCTGGTCGGTCGCCGCGGTCACCGCGGCGTCGCTGCGGATCTCGGCGCCGCGGGCGCCCGGCAGGTCGCCGACGTCGCGTATCGCCGCCCGGTAGTAGTGCACGTGGTCGCCGTGGTCCACCGTCCAGGCACCGCCGTCGACCACGTGCGTGCCGCCGCCGGTGCGGAAGAAGCCGAAGCGGCCGTCCGTGCTCAGCCCGTCGGCGCCGGTCACCGGCGCGCTCTCGTGCACCTTGCCGGTGACGAGGTCGAGCACCCGGCTCGCGCCGGTGCGGGGGTCGCCGAGGATCAGCCGGGACTGTTCCTCGGCCGCTTCCCGCGCTCCTTCGACGTAGCCGTGCGGGGTGGCGGACGACTCGGTCGCCGCGGGTTCCCGCCCGCCGTCCGACTGCTGCGAACAGCCCGTGGCGAGCAGTGCGGCGGTGAGGACGAGTGCGGTCGGGAGCCGGCGAGTCGTGTCTCTGCGGAGGGTCGGTTCCATCGCCTCGGATTCCTTCAGTCGACGGTCGGGAGGGGGGCGGCGGGGCGCGTACGGAGGTGCCGCAGGCCGGACGCCGTGTGGGAGAGGAAGAACAGGGCCACCGCGACCGCCGAGACGGTCGCACCGGCGGCGGTGCTCAGGTGCCAGGACAGGAGCAGCCCGCCGAACGTGGCGGTGACGCCGAGGAGTGCCGCGAGGGCCATGACGCCGCGGACGCCGCGCGCCCAGGGCAGGGCCGCGGCCGGCGGGGCGATGAGCAGGCCGAGGACGAGCAGCGTGCCGACGATGTGGAAGGAGGCCACGATCGCGAGGCCCAGCAGGGCGAGGAGTACCGCGTGGGCGAGCCGTGGGCGCAGTCCGAGGGTGTGGGCCTTGCGCGGGTCGAACGCGAGGGCGAGGAAGGCCCGGTGGCCGAGCACGGAGACGAGCAGCGCCGCCAGCAGTGCCGCGCCCAGCACGAGCAGGTCCTGTTCGCGGACGGCGAGGACGTCGCCGAAGAGGATGCCGGTCAGGTCCACGGCGAAGGACTGCGAACGCGACACGATGATCACGCCGATCGAGAGCATGCCGACGAAGAGCAGGCCGATGCCGGTGTCCTGGGAGAGTCTCGGGGTGCGCCCGAACGCGGTGACGCCCGCCGCCATGACGGCCGCGCTCGCCACCGCTCCCAGCAGCAGGTTGCCGCCGAGCAGGGCGGCCAGCGCGACCCCGGGCAACAGCCCGTGGGACATGGCGTCGCCCAGGAAGGCCATCCCCCTGAGCACGACCCAGGTGCCGGCCAGGGCACAGATGGCGGACACCAGGATGCCGCCCCACAAGGCTCTTTGCACAAACGTCACTTCGAACGGGGCCGTCAACCAATCCATACGGAGGACACTACAATGAAAATCATGTTCAACAAATCCCGCCCCTCGCCCCCCGCCGCGCCCGGACGGACGTCACGAGTCCGTCTGACCGGCCTGTCCGCCGGCTACCCGGGGCGACCGGTCCTGCGGCAACTCTCCTGCGAGATACCGGCGTTGGCCGTCACGGCACTGGTCGGGCCGAACGGCAGCGGCAAGTCGACACTCCTCGGCGTGCTGGCCGGTGTGATCCGCCCGACATCGGGAGTCCTGCACCGGGACGGCGAGCGGCCGCCCGCCTTCGTGCCGCAGCGCGGCGCCGTCGCGGACGCCCTGCCGCTGACCGTCCGGCAGACCGTGGAGATGGGGCGGTGGGCCGAGCGCGGACCGTGGCGGCGACTGAACCGCCGGGACCGCCTGATCGTGGACTCGGCCCTGGACCGGCTCGGCATCGCAGACCTCGCCCCGCGTCAGCTCGGGGAGCTGTCGGGCGGACAGCGGCAGCGCACCCTCGTAGCCCAGGGACTCGCCCAGCAGTCCGACCTGCTCCTCCTGGACGAACCGACCACCGGCCTCGATCCGGAGGCCAGGGAGCGCATCACCGCCCTCCTGACGGACCTGGTGGCCGACGGCGTGACGGTCGTCCACGCCACCCACGACCTGGAGGCAGCACGCTCCGCCGAGGCCTGTCTCCTGCTCCGCGCGGGCACCCTGGCGGGACACGGCCGCCCCGACCGGGTGCTCACCACCTCGGCCCTGGCCGAGGTCTGGGCCGTTGCCGGACACGCGGGCCCTTGATAGGCAGGTGGTGTCGCGGAGGGTCCGGAGAGTCAGGAGGGTTCCGGCCCGCCCGAGCACCTCGTGACCCGACGGCCCGGAACCCACGCACCGGAGATGACCCCATGAAGATCAACCTCACCAGCGTCTTCGTCGACGATCAGACGCACGCGCTGCGCTTCTACACCGAGACCCTGGGCTTCCTGAAGAAGCACGACGTGCCGGTGGGAGCGGGTGAGGACCGGTGGCTGACCGTGGTCTCGCCCGAGGCCCCCGACGGGACCGAGCTGCTGCTCGAACCGTCCGGTCACCCCGCGGTGGGACCGTACCGGACGGCGCTGGCCCAGGACGGCATCCCGGCCGCCTCCTTCGCCGTGGACGACGTACGGGCGGAGCACGACCGGCTGCGCTCGCTCGGGGTGCACTTCACCCAGGAGCCGATGGCGATGGGCGCGGTCACCACGGCGGTCCTCGACGACACCTGCGGAAACCTGATCCAGATCATGCAGGTCCAGTAGCCAAAGGGGCGCGCGCACCCTGCCGCGCGCGTCGACTCGACTCGTGCCGGCCGGCCTCACGCGCGGGGCGGACGGAACTGGGGGCCGTAGGTGCCGCGGCCGCCCGGGATGCCGGTTTCCATCAGCTCCACGGCGGGGCCCTCCAGCCCGCGCATCGTCCGGACGGCCGAGCCCAGGGTGCGCGCGTCGCCGTGGGCCCAGGCCGCCTCGAGGGTGCTGAGCACCTCGGCGTAGGCGGTGTCGAAACGGTCGAGGAGCTCCCCGACCCGCTGCGAGGGGCCGGGCCAGCCACCGGCCGGGACCCGGGCCATGGGGCGTGCGTCGGGGAAGGGTACGGGGGCGCCGGTGAACCGCCAGCCGTCGTCCTCCCGGCGCAGTTGCCGTCCGTGGTAGATCTCGCCGAAGGCGTAGTAGTGGGCCGGGTGGTCGTCGCCGAAGGCGTCCTCGGGGGAGCTGGTGGTGCCCTCGCCCTGTTCCTTGATGATCTCGATCGCCCGCTCGACGCCGTCGAGGTCGGTGACGGGTTCCAGGACGTCGGAGCCGATGCGCTGGGACAACTGCCCGCCGGCCGACAGCGGCGGTGCCGTGGCCCGGAAGGCGCGCAGCAGGTCGTCGTAGAAGTGACCGATGCCGGGCGAGTTGTTCAGGCCTCGGGCCAGGGGTGCCTCCGGGGCTTCGATGGCCATCATCACGTCGTGCACGAAGGGCCTGTTGAGGCCGGAGAGGTAGACGTTCACCTCCTCGCGCACGCCGCCGGGCAGCGGGCCGGGGTAGGCGAGGGCGGCGTCCGTGATCCGGGGCCGGCCGCCCACCGCCACCAGCAGGTTGCAGACGACGCCCATGTGGTACATCTCGTCGCCGATGATGCGGCGGATCAGCCGTGCGACGTGGCTCGTGCGGTCGCCCACGGACCACCATCCGCACAGGTAGGGCGGGATGGTGGCGAGTTCGAGTGCTACAGCGATTTGAAGGGCCTCTCTGAGCCAGTCGACACCGCGCCCGCTCTCGGGGACCGCGAGCAGGCGCGCCACGGACCGGCAGCCCGACGCGGCACCCTCCGGTGGCCCGGCCGCAACGGCGGGTGCGGCGGCCGGGACGGACGCGGCGGCCGCCACGACGGCCGACGCCATGAAGGTCCTTCGCCCGAACGGGGCGCCCTTCCCCGACTCTTCCTCGCGCACACCACTCACCCGTACTCCCTCCGCAGGCGGCGCCCGCATCCGAGGGGGACGTCCGCATTCGTCCGACGGCTGGCGAAACTAGCAGCGGCGAGGTCGTTTCCCGGGCGGGCGGCACCGCGTGGGGCATCCTCTACCCGGTCGGCCCTACCGGGGCGCTCCTCACGCGTCAGCGCGTATCGGCACGCATCAGCGACAACAACAGCGCGTGCGTCCCGGCGTCGGCGGCCGCCACGAGACCGCGGCCCGCGGGGCCGACGGGCGCGCCGTCGACTCCGGTGACGACGCAGCCGGCCGCCCGGCACAGCGCGATGCCGGCGGCGAAGTGCACGCTCTCGGTCAGGCCGGTGCCGTCGGTGACGTAGGCGGCGCGTTTCCCGGCCGCGACCCAGGCCAGGGCCAGCGTCGTGGACACGACCCGCGGCCGCAGGCGCCGCACGAAACCGGGGTGGGCGAGCAGGTCGACCGCCCGGAACGCGGGCGCTCCCGGGAAGGGCGGGTCCAGGTTCACGTCGACCAGCCGGGTGGCCGCACTCGGCTCCAGCGGTGTGTCGTGGCCGTCGCGCCGGACCCGGGCGGTCTCGCCGTCCGTGAAGAGGACCTCGCCGCCGAACGGATCGGCCACGGCCGCCGGGCCGTCGCGCAGCGCCACGTTGACGGCCACCGCCATGGTGCCCGCGGCGTAGTTGAGCGTGCCGCACAGGGGATCCACCAGCCACTGGCGCGCCGCGTCGGCCGCTCCCCGCCGCCCGCCCTCCTCACCGCATATCGCGTCGTGGGGCCGCGCGGCACGGATGACGTCGAGGATCGCCTCCTCGGCCGCCACGTCGGCGTCGGTGGCGAAGTCCCCGCCGCCCTTGTCGAATCGGGTCAGCCGCTGTCCGTAGCGGGCTCGCACGGTCTCGGCGCCGGCCCGGGCGGCGGCGATCGCGACTTCCGTGTCGTCATGACGCGCACCGGTGTGGTCGCGGGACGCAGGCAAGTTGATCACGGTGTGCAGGGTAACGGCCCAAGCTCTCCGGGCCTCCGGGCCTCCGGTTGGACGGCGCCGGGGCCGCCGGTCCGCTTCAGGAGGTCCCGGCGCGGCAGGACCGGCCGGTGCGGAGGTTCCCCGTGGCACCGGTGATGACGGAGTCCAGTCGGTCCCGGGTGCCGACCAGTTCGGCGATCCGGCCCTCGACACGCTCCCGCTCGGTGGACAACCGGTCGAGCAGCTCGGGCGTGGCCCTGCCGTCGGCCGCGTACGGCATGAGTTCGGCGATGGTCCTGCTCGACAGGCCCGCGGCGTAGAGCTGCTGGATCAGCCGGACGTGGTCGGCCGCGCCCTCGGGGTAGTGCCGCTGGCCGCTGTGACTGCGCTCCGCGACGAGCAGCTCCTGTTCCTCGTAGTAGCGCAGCGCCCGCACGCTGACGCCCGTCCTGGCGGCGAGCTCCCCGATGCGCATCCCGCGCCTCCTCTCGTGAGGCGGTCGTCGTACGACTTGCCTCTCACGTCGGCGTCAGGTTTTAGCGTAACCCCCGAGGACCCCGCCTCGTTCCGGGTCCCTCTCCCCACCCCTTTGACCAGCAGAGAGAAGGTCCTTTCATGACCGCACCAGCCCTCGCGGCGGCCGGTGACGCCGCCACCGCTCCGGTCGTCTCGGTCAAACCCGTGGTGCTGCGCGCACCCGAGCGTGGCGAGGACCTGCGCGTGCGGGTGTCCGCCCCGGCGACCGGGCACGGCCTGCCCGTCGTGCTCCTGGCGCACGGCTTCGGCTCGTCGCTGGACGGATACGGCCCGCTCGCCGACCACTGGGCCGCCCACGGCTTCGTGGTGATCCAGCCCACCCACCTCGACTCGAAGAGCGTGGCCCTTCCCGAGGACGACCCGCGCAGGCCGGGGTTGTGGCGCTCGCGCGTGGAGGACATGAAGCGCGTCCTGGACGGCCTGGACCTGGTGGAGGCGGCCGTTCCCGGCCTCCGGGGGCGTCCGGACCGAAGCCGTGTCGCGGCGGCCGGTCACTCCTTCGGCGGCCAGACCGCGGGCATCCTGCTGGGCCTGCGCGTGCGCGACCCCGCGACCGGGGAGGCCGAGGACCTGTCCGACCCCCGGATCAAGGCGGGCGTGCTGCTCGCGACGGCCGGCAGCGGCGGCGACGATCTGACCCCGTTCGCGGCCCAGCACCTCCCGTGGCTGAGGCACCCGGACTTCACACACATGACCACCCCGGCACTCGTGGTCGCGGGCGACCGGGACGACCTCCCGTTCACCGTGCGCGGCGCGGACTGGACGGCCGACCCGTATGTCCTGAGCCCCGGCCGGAAGAGCCTCCTCACCCTCTTCGGAGCGGAACACTTCCTCGGCGGGATCTCCGGCTACGAGGCCGCGGAGACCACCGACGAGAACCCCGCCCACGTCGCCCTGGTCCAACGGGTGACCCTGGCCTACCTCCGACACGCCCTCGGCGTCGACAGCGCCGACTGGACTGCGGCGCGGCGGGACCTCGCCGGAGACACACATCCCCTGGGCCGCCTCGACTCCAAGTGAGACCCGGACCGCACCGGCGCCCGGCGCCCCTTTGCCGGTGCGGGACCCCGGCCCGGCCCGCGCTCCGTCATGGACCAGGCAGAATGCCCGCTGTGAACCATGTTCTGTGCGGCCTCGCCACCAACCCCGCGCTGCCGGCCGAACTGGTCGACCGACTGATCACGGTCGCTGACGGCGACACCGCCGACGAACTGGCGGGACGCCGGGATCTCAGCCGGTCACAGGTGCTCGCCCTGGTCTCGCGCGTACCGGAGTGCGCGGTCCGGCTCGTGCACGAGGGACGGCTGACCGAGGCGGACATCGACCCGGTGACACGGCCGGACGCCGCCCTCGCACTGCTAGGCGAGGGCGGTGGTGACCCGCGGTGGGCCCGGCTGCTCGCGGACGACCCGGACCACGCCCGCCGGGAGAAGCTGGCCTCCTGCCCGCGCCTCCCGTCCGACGTGGTCGAGGCGCTGGTCGCGGACAACGACGTACGAGTCGTCGCGGAGCTGGCGTTGTGCGCTTCGCGGGACGTCACCGTCCGGCTGGCGGCCCATCCGCACGCCGAGGTCCGCCGCGCGGTCGCGGCCAACGAGGCAACCCCGTCGGGTCTCCTGGCGGCGCTGCTGACTGGTGCGGGACTGCCTGCCGCAGAGCGGTGCCTGGTTTGCGACCAGGAAGCGGTTCCGTTCACGCATCACCCGGAATGTCCGCGGCCCGACTGCGAGTTGCCGCCCGGGGCGTCCTGCGACGGCTCCCACAAGTCCACCGTGCACGACATCCAGCAGGCGGCGCTGTGCAACGTCGCCACACCCACCGAGGCCGCCGCCGGTTTCACCGGCCATCCTTCGGCACTGCTGCGCCGGGCGCTCGCGGCCCGCCCCGACCTGACCCCCGAGGTGAGCTGCCTACTCGCGGCGGATCCCGTCCCCGGGGTCCGGGAGGAAGTCGCCGCGAACCCGGCGGTCGGCGGCACGTTGCTGCGCTCCTTGTCCGGCGATTCCTCGCACGGGGTGCGGCGCGCGGTCGCCCTCAATCCCAGCGTGCCCCTCGACGTGCTCGTGCAGGTCGCCGGGACCACCAGAATCGGCCCCACCCTGCTGCCCCGGATCGCCACCGCCTCCGCCGGGGAGGTGGAGGAGCTGGCCCGGGCGTCGGACCCCACGGGACGGATGCTCCTGGCCCAGCGGCGCGATCTGCCCGCCCGGATACGGGACGCACTGGCCGCCGACGCCGACGCGAAGGTGGTGAAGTCCCTCGCCGCGGACCCGGGTCTGTCCGAGGGGCAGCTGCGCGCCATGGTGGACCGGCACGGAAGCCGGGTCGTCGCCAAGGTGGCCGTCAACCCCAGTACTTCGGCAGCCCTGTTGGAGGAACTCACCCGGCACGGAAACGCGGTCCGCAAGGCGCTGCGCGAGGTCGCCCGGCACCCCCGCGCGACGGCCGCCGCCCTGCTCGCCTGCCTGGCGGACGAACAAGGGCGTCGCCGGGCCGCCGGTCATCCGGCACTTCCCCCGCCGGTTCTCCTGAAACTACTGGACGACGCCGACTGGCAGGTGGTGGAAGCGGCGGCCGGTAATCCGTCATTGCCCGCCGACGCGATGGAGGGTCTGATCAACCGGCATTCGCCGGGGCCCGGTTCGCCGTTGACACACTCTTGACACGGTCACGTCGACCGCTTGTATGGTCTAGTCCAACAGAACTCGCCGCTCCGTTTACGGAGTTGAGCCCTGCCGGGGTCCCACGCCCCGGTGGGGACGGTGAGTGCGCGTCACCTTCGCGCCTCCTGGCCCCACCCACGAGAGGCCGTACTCGGCGTGCGCGCGGTCCCCCCACACATGGCCGCGCGTGCCTGGGACGGCCGGATGTGAAGGAGTTCCCATGCACGCACGTCGGAAGACCGCTGCCCTGATCGGCGCGGTGCTCGCTCCCGTCGTGGCCGTGAGCCTGCCCGCCTCCTCGGCGAGCGCGCACGGCTACATCTCCGACCCGCCCAGCCGCCAGGCCCAGTGCGCCGCGGGCACGGTGTCCTGCGGCGACATCACGTACGAGCCGCAGAGCGTCGAGGGCCCCAAGGGCCTGACCAGTTGCAGTGGCGGAAACAGCCGCTTCGCGGAGCTGGACGACGACAGCAAGGGCTGGAAGGTCACCCCGGTGTCGAAGACCACGACGTTCTCGTGGCAGCTCACCGCGCAGCACGCCACCAGCACGTGGGAGTACTACGTCGGTGGTCAGCGGATCGCGCTGTTCGACGACGGCGGCGCGAAGCCGGGCGCGGTCGTCAACCACCAGGTCGACTTCGGCGGACTCACCGGACAGCAGAAGGTCCTGGCCGTGTGGAACGTCGCCGACACGTCCAACGCGTTCTACGCCTGCATCGACGTCAACGTCGGCGGCTGACGGGCCGGACGGAGGGTCCGGGGCGATCGCACCCCCGGACCCTCCTCCTCCGGCCCGCTCCGCCCGTCCCTGCGTCCCTCCCCCCACCGAGCAGGAGTCGATACCGTGCAGCACCGCAAGCTCGCACTGCTGGCCGCCACCGGTGCGGCCGCCGCCCTGTGCACCCTGACCATGGCGCCGTCGGCCGTCGCCGAGAAGTCCGACACCCGGACCGCCGCCGAATTCGTGGTCAGCGAAGCCCAGTTCGACCAGATGTTCCCGAGCCGGAACTCCTTCTACACCTACAGCGGCCTCACCGCCGCGCTCAGCGCCTACCCGGGGTTCTCGAACACCGGCAGCGACACGGTGAAGAAGCAGGAGGCCGCCGCCTTCCTCGCCAACGTCAGCCACGAGACCGGCGGTCTGGTGTACGTCGTGGAGCAGAACACCGCCAACTACCCGCACTACTGCGACGCATCCCAGCCGTACGGCTGCCCGGCCGGCAACGACAAGTACTACGGGCGCGGGCCCGTCCAGCTGAGCTGGAACTTCAACTACAAGGCCGCCGGGGACGCCCTCGGCATCGATCTGCTCAACAACCCCGATCTGGTCCAGAACGACTCGGCCGTGGCCTGGAAGACGGGCCTGTGGTACTGGAACACCCAGACGGGGCCCGGCACCATGACCCCGCACGACGCCATGGTCAACGGCGCCGGGTTCGGGGAGACCATCCGGTCCATCAACGGCAGCCTGGAGTGCGACGGGGGCAACCCCGGGCAGGTCCAGAGCCGGATCGACAACTACGAGCGCTTCACCCAGCTCCTCGGCGTCGAGCCCGGCGGCAACCTGAGCTGTTAGGACCCGTCCGGCCCGCCCGCCCCCTCGTGCCCACCGGAGCGCCCGGTCGCGAGGGGGCCGCGTCGGCGGCGGAACCAGCGGGCCGGACCGCGTCGGGGCCCGCGAGGACCGCGGCCAGCCGTCCGGCCCGCCGCCGCACCGGTCCCGTCCGGCGCGGCGGGACCCCGTCGCCAGTCGTCGTCGGGCGACAGGAGCGGGGACCTGCGTTCCGCCTGGGTGCGGATCTCGACGTGGGATGCGTGCGCCGTGGCGCGGAACGCCTCCTCGTAGGAGGCCAGGGCCGCGCTCATCGCCCCGCCCGCCAGGCCCCGGCGGCGTATGCGCGACGCCAGCCAGGTGAAGCAGCCGAGGACCGCGGCGAGGCCACCGGCGAGGAGCACGAACGGCAGGAGCGCAGCCATGGGCTCGAGCCTACCGACCCGGCAGGCCCCGCTCCCCGGGCGGGCATGGCACCACGGGCCCGCGTCACTCCCCCGCCCCGCCGCCCGCTCCGGGTGCACCGAGCCGCGCGAGGTCTTCGGCGTCCGGCTCCTCCAGCAGGAAACCGGCACCGCCCTCGAGCATGCCGGCGATCTCGGCCGAGCGCGGGAGCATCGTCTTCTCGTAGGTGCGCACCGCATCGTCGACGGTGGCGGACGCCGCGAGGGCGAGCGCGAGTTCCGCGGCGTCGAGCATGGCGAGGTTGACTCCGACGCCGAGCGGGGGCATGAGGTGCGCGGCGTCTCCGAGCAGGGTCACGCCCGGCGTGTGCCGCCAGGTGTGCGGCACCGGCAGGGCGAAGAGCGGGCGGTCGACGTACGGGCCGTCGTTCTCGGTGATCATCCGGAGCAGCAGCGGTGACCAGCCCGCGTACTCGGCGAGGAGCCTGGCACGGATGCCCTCGGTGTCGTCCGGACGCAGCCCGCTCGCCGTCATCCAGTCCGGGGCGACCCTGCGCATGAGGTAGACACGCATGTGGCCACCGCTGTTGCGCTGCGCGAAGAGGCCCCGCTGTCCGTCGGCCACGTGGGCGCTGCCCCGGCCGACCAGGTCGGACAGTTCCGGGTGCGCGGATTCCATGTCGTCGAACCAGGCTTCGAGGAAGCCGACCCCGGTGTAGCGCGGCACCGCGTCGGACACCGCCGCGCGGACGCGGGAGAAGGCGCCGTCCGCTCCGATCACGAGGTCCGTCTGCACGGTGCTCCCGTCGGTGAAGGTGAGCGTCCGCGGTCCGTCGGCGGGCCCGCTCACCGATTCCAGGCCGTGTCCCCACCGCACCGTCCCGGCGTCGAGCGAGCCCAGCAGGAGCTCCCGGAGCTGGCCGCGGTCGATCTCCGGGCGGGCCGTCTCGCCCTCGCCCGGCAGCCGGTGCCCGAGGAGCCGCCCCTCGGTGTCGAAGCGGCGCTCCTCCTGGCTCTCGCACCTGGCGAGCGCGAAGAACTCCTCCAGCAGGCCCGCTTCGCCGAGCGCGAGCTGACCGTCCTCCTCGTGCAGGTCGAGCGAACCTCCCTGGTCGCGGGAGGCGGCGTCCGGATCGCGGTCGTACACCGTCACCGCGATGCCGTGCTGACGCAGCACACGTGCGCAGGTGAGCCCTCCCGGGCCCGCTCCGATGATGCTGATCCGCGCGGCGGCGGGCGTCGGCGAGTTCATGGTGGCTTCCTTCCGTTGGCGGGTCCCCCGTGGAAACCACCAAAGCAGAAACGAGTGAGAAACTGCAACTGTTCCAGTTTCTTAGTCACTCTGATTTCTGCCTTGGTTCGGTTGCTGTGTCGTTCCAGTCGTGCGTTAGAGTGGCGCCATGCCCGACTCCCCGACCCCAGGCCGTCGCGAGCGCAAGAAGGCGGCGACCAGGCAGGCCATCGCCGACGCCGCCCTGGAGCTGTTCCTGGAGCACGGTTTCGACCGGGTCAGCGTCCGCGACGTCGCCGAGCAGGCCGATGTCTCCACGACGACCCTCTTCGCGCACTTCCCGAGCAAGGAGTCGCTGGTCTTCGACCGCGAGCAGGACGTCGACGCCGCGCTGGCCGCCGCCGTGCGGGAACGGCCCGACGGACAGGGCGTGGTCGAGGCGCTCCGGGCACACGCCCTGGAGTCCTGGGTGCCGATCGTGACCGATCCGCGCCGGGCGCGCTTCACCGCCCTGGTCAGCGACACGCCGGCGCTCCGCGAGTACTCGGAGCGCATGTGGATGCGACACGCCGACACCCTGAGCACCGTGATCGCCGCGGAACTCGACCGGGAGCCGGACGACCTGGCGTGCGCGGCACTGGCCCGGTTCGTCCTGGAGATCCCCGCCCTGACCACCGGACGGCACGATCCCCGGGCGACCGTGGAGACGGTGTTCGACCTGCTCCTGCACGGCTGGCGCGCGCAGGCCGGTCCGTCGGACGGGTCCGCCTCCGCTCAGGCTGCCCGCGGGTAGTCGGGCAGTTCCAGGGACGAGTGGGCCGCACTGCCCTCCTGCGCGCTCGCCGTCACCATGGCCCTCGCGGCCGCCTCCGGGTCGCGCAGCAGCGCGTTGCGGGCATCGAGCTCCTGGCGCGTCGTGGGGGTCACCGCCGAGCCGCCGCTGGTGGCCAGCGCCTGGTTGCGCTCCGCGAAGGGACGGAGCCGGCGCTCGTAGGCCGCGAAGGCGTCGGCGTGGTCCGCGTGCGTGGCCAGCTCGCCGGCCAGGACGTACGCGCCCACGAGCGCGACGCTCGATCCCTGGCCGGAGATGAACGACGTGGCGTGCGCGGCGTCGCCCGCCAGGACGACACGCCCGTGCGACCACGTGGGCATGTGGATCTGGCTGACGACGTCGAAGAAGAGGTCGTCGGCCTCCCGCATGGCCTCGACCAGGCGCGGCAGATGCCAGGCCCGCTCCGGGAAGCGCGCCGCCACCAGGTCCCGCTGGGCCCGGGGATCGCGGAAGGCTTCGAAGGGCGGGGTGTCGCGGGTGAAGTTGAGGAAGCCGTGCACCCGGTCGGAGGGCTCGTGGGCGTAGAGAACGGCACTGCGTCCCGGCTCGTTCCACATGACGGCCTCGCGCGCGAGCCCGAACTCGTTCGGCAGCGTGAAGCCCGCGAAGACGCGCCCGAGGTAGCGGTGGAACGACTCCTCCGGGCCGAAGACCAGCCTGCGCGTGTTCGAGTGCAGGCCGTCCGCGCCGACCACGAGGTCGAAGGTGCGGCGCAGGCCGCTGTCGAAGACGACGTGGACGGCGTCGCCGGTGTCGTCGAGTGCCGCGATCGAGTCCTCGAAGAGAAACTCGACCCGCTTCCGCAGCGGGGCGTAGAGCACCTCGGCCAGGTCGCCGCGCCGGACCTCGAGGTCGACCCCCGCCTCTCCCCCGGTCAGCTGCTCGGGCTGGAGCGAGCCGATCTCCTCCCCCGCGGCGTCCACGAAGGTGATCCGCCGACTGTCTACGTGCGCCTTGCTCAGCTCCGCCAGCAGACCCATGCGGTCCACGGCCTCGCGGGCCGTGCCGCGCACGTCGATCGCGTAGCCGCCGCCCCGGACGACGGCCGCCTTCTCGACGACGGTCACCTCGAAGCCGTACCGGTCGAGCCAGTGCGCGAGCGCGGGGCCCGCGATACTTGCCCCGGAGATCAGTACGCGGCGAGCGGGACGGGATGTGTGGACCATGGCTTCTCACCCTTCCACCGGGACGAACCCCGGCCAGACGGAGGCACGTGCCGCACGAGCGACACATATACGTACCTTAGGTATCTTTATGGAGGCCGTACGGCGCCCTCCCGGACACCGGCCGCTCCCCACGATATAGATACCTAAGTCAGGTATGCAAATGGAGATCTCATGACCCGCGACGCCGCCGGACCCTCCACCTCGGACGATCGGCACGACGACCTGCTCACCGTGCTCCCCCGGCTCACCCAGCTGAGTGCCGCCTTCAACAAGGGACGGCTCACGGAACGCGCCGCCGAGGCGGCCGGGCTCGCCCTCGACCGCCCCGCCATGGGCGTGCTGGTGACCCTGCGCACGGCCGACCAGCCGCTGCGGATCGGCGAGATCGCCGACCGGATGCAGGTCGTGGGCCCGCACGTCACCCGCCAGGTGCAGGCGCTGGAGAAGCGCGGCCTGGTACGCCGGGTCGCCGACCCCCACGACCGGCGTGCGAGCCTCATCGAACCGACCGGAGCCGGACTGGAGGCCGCCAACCGGTACGTGACATCCCTGCTCGGCTGGTTCGCCGAGGCGCTCGCCGACTGGCCGAGGCAGGACCGCGAGGACCTCACGCGCCTCCTCATCCGTCTCGCGGACGACGTGACGGCACGGCTGGCCCGGCTCGACGAGGAGGACTGAGCGCCCGGCGCGGCCGTTGTCGCATCCCTTGATGCGGTCGACAGCGGGTGCATAGGATCGTGAAGCGAGCGGTTGAATCGTTTCAAGCGCAAAGGCGGACACGCATGAACGAGGAATCGAACGAGGAAACGACCGGGAGACCGACCGGGAACGGAACCGAGGGCTGGAACCGAAGAGTCTTCCTCCGGGGCACCGTGACGACCGCGGGTGTCGCGGGCGTCACGGCGCTGACCGGCGGCGGCGCGGTCGCGGCAGCGGGCGGCGGAAGGGCCGGCGGCCCGTCGGAGCCGGGGACGACCGGGACCGGTCTGCGCGTCGTGCGGACCAGCGTCGAGTACACCGAGAACCTGCTCGGCACGGACGTCGAACGCCCGCGGCTCTCCTGGGAGCTGGCCGCCCCCGGGCACGGTGCCCGGCAGACCGCCTACCACGTCCGGGTCACCCGGGACTCCGGCGGCCGGGGCTCGGGCACCCGCATGGTGTGGGACTCCGGCAAGGTCGTCTCCGACCGCAGCGTCGGCATCCCCTACGGCGGGCCCGCGCTGCTCCCCCGCACCCGCTACCACTGGCAGGTCCGGGTCTGGGACGCCGCCGGACGCCGTTCCCGCTGGAGCGAGAGCCGCTGGTGGGAGACCTCGCTCCCGGCCGACGGCTGGCGGGCGAGCTGGATCGGCGCCGAGGAGCCGCCCGCGCCGCCGTCCCTGGAGGGCGCGTCCTGGATCTGGTCCCCCGGCGCGACCTCCTCCAACGCCCCGGAGGGCGAACGCCGGTTCCGCGCCACGCTCACCCTGCCGGCGGGCTCCGCGGTGAAGCGGGCCGTGGTGAGCGCCACGGCCGACGACGACTTCACCCTCTACGTCTGCGGGCAACAGGTGCTCCACGCACCGTTGCAGACCGACGGCTGGCGTACCGGCCGCACGGCGGACGTCACGGAGCAGGCGCGCTCCGCCGACGGCGGGATCCTCGTCGCCGCCCTCGCCACCAACCGGCCCGGGGCCAGTGTGAACCCCGGCGGGTTCCTCGCCCGTCTCCTCGTCGAGACCGAGGACGGGCGCACCCACGAACTGCGCACCGGTGACGGCTGGCGCACCACCGACACCGCGCAAGAGGGCTGGGAACGGCCCGGGTTCGACGACGGCGGCTGGGAACCGGCCGCCGTACTGGCCCCCTACGGCCAGGGGCCCTGGGGCGGCAACGTCACCGTCACCGGCCCCGAGGCGCCCGCCCCGCTGCTGCGCCGCTCCTTCACCGTGCGCGGCCGCGTCGCGCGCGCACGCCTGCACATCAGCGGACTCGCCTACTACGAGGCGCAGATCAACGGTCGGCGCGTCGGCGACCAGGTCCTCGACCCCGGATTCACCGACTACGACGAGACGGTGCTGTACGCCGTCCACGACGTGACGGAGCTGCTGCGGCGCGGCGAGAACGCCATCGGGGTCGCCCTCGGGCGCGGCTTCTACGGCATGACGACGCCCAACGTCTGGAACTGGCACCGTGCGCCGTGGCACGGCGAGCCCCGGCTGCTCGCGCAGTTGGAGATCGACCACCCGGACGGGACCCGCACCACCGTCGCCACGGACGGCGAGTGGCGCATCACCGAGGGACCGACCCTGTCCAACTCCCTGTACGCCGGGGAGACCTACGACGCACGGCGGGCACCCGACGGCTGGTCCCGGGCCGGGTTCGACGACTCGGGGTGGCGGCCGGCCGGGGTGCGCGAGGCGCCGGGCGGCACGCTGCGTGCCCAGCCGCACGACCCGATCGAGATCGTCGACACCGTCCGCCCGAAGGCCGTCGAGGAACTGCGCGACGGCGTGTACGTCGTGGACATGGGCCGCACCATGGCCGGCTGGACCCGGCTGACCGTGCGCGGGGCCGCCGAGGGCACGGTGGTCCGGCTCGTCCACGGCGAGAAGCTCGAGGACGACGGCGGTGTGCACGCGGAGACCGGGCACGTGCCGGGCCGCTTCCAGACCGACGAGTACGTGTGCGCCGGCCGGGACGAGGAGGTGTGGGAACCCTGCTTCTCGTACAAGGGCTTCCGGTACGTCGAGGTCCACGGCCTGCCCGCCCGACCCGCCCCGGAGGACGTGCTGGGACGGCTGGTGCACTCCCGGGTGGACGAGGTCAGCTCGTTCTCCTGCTCGGAGCCGTTCTACGAGTGGCTCGACCGGGCCATGCGGCGCACCGTCCTGAACAACCTGCACGGCATCCCCACCGACACGCCGATGTACGAGAAGAACGGCTGGACCGGCGACGCCCAGCTCGGCACGCCGGTCATGACGTACGCCTTCGGGATGCAGCGCTTCCTGTCCAAGTGGCTCGGGGACCTCGCCGACAGCCAGAACGACGAAGGACAGCTCCCCGTGATCGTGCCCAGCGGCGGCTGGGGCTACGGCGACCTCGGGCCCTCCCCCGAGTGGACGACCGTCTATCCCTTCGTGGTGCGGGAGTTGTACCGGGTGTACGGGGACGAGCGGGCGGCCCGGGAGCACTGGGAGACCCTGACCCGCTACCTGGACTGGGAACTCGGCCGGCTGCGGGACGGCCTGGCCGTCACCGCGCTCGGCGACTACCTGGCACCCGGCTACGGCGGCAACCCGCCCGAGGACACCCGGCTGACCGCGACGGCCTACCTGTACCGGGCGCTGCTGCACACCGCGGAGCTGGGCGAGGCGCTGACCGGCCTGCCCGGCGACAACGATGTCCCCGTCCGCTACCGTGCCGCCGCCGAGGGGCTGCGGGACGCGTTCAACGAGGCGTTCCTCGGGCCGGAGGGGCACTACCGCACGGCCAAGGACCCGGACTACCGGCAGACGTCCAACGCGATACCACTGGCGTTCGGGCTGGTGCCGCCGGGAGCCCGGGCCACGGTGCTGGAGAGCCTGGTCGCCGACATCGAGAAGCGCGGCAACCACCTCAACACCGGCGCCCTGGGCACGAGCGTGCTGCTGCGGGTGCTGTGCGCCCACGGCCGCCCGGACGTCGCCCATGCCGTGGCCACCCGGCGCACGTACCCCGGCTGGGGCTACTGGCACGACAACGGTGCCGACACCATGTGGGAGATGTGGCCGCTGGACTCCCGCTCGCGCGACCACTACTTCCAGGGCACCGTGGCCCAGTGGCTGTACGAGAACGTGGCCGGGCTCAGGCCCGGCGACGCGGGGTGGCACACCTTCACCGTGCGCCCCGACGCCCGTACGGGGGTGGAGTGGGCGCGCACCTCGATCCGTACCGTGCGCGGGGAGGCGGCCGTGGCGTGGTCCGCCGTCGACGGGAGGCTGCGGCTGGCGGTCCGCGTGCCCGTCGGGTCGCGGGCGGAGGTCCACGTGCCGGTGTCCGAGGGCCGGCGCGCGACCGCCCCGCGCGGGGCGGAGTTCGTGCGGTCGGTGCCCGGCTTCGACATCCTCCGGGCCGGCCACGGCAGTTGGGAGTTCACGGGCGACGTGTGACGCGGCCCGGCCTCAGGCGTCCGCGGTCCCGGCCAGGGAACGCGGGCGCAGGTCGGTCCAGTTGGCCTCGACGTAGGCCAGGCAGGCGTCCCGGGTGTTCTCCTCGAACACGGTCGTCCATCCACCCGGCACCGCCGCGAAGGACGGCCAGAGCGAGTGCTGGCCCTCGTCGTTCACCAGGACGACGAAGCGGCCGTCGGCGTCGTCGAAGGGGTTGGTGCTCATACGCGGTACCTCCCAGTGGATTAGGTTAGGCTCGCCTAATGCGCGATGAGCTTAGCCTTCCGAATTTCCGCTCCACAAGGAGACGTTCATGAGGGGGGAGGGTGAGGACGCCTTCGCCGCGTTCGGGCTGAGCGCCGTGCCCGGCACCGACGCCTTCTGGGACGGTCTGACGACGCCCCGGTCGATACCCGACGGCGACGGGTGGACGACCCTGTTCCTGCGGCGCGGGCCGCAGGCGGCGAGCGTCGTCTTCGAGAGCTGGTCGGATCCGGTGCCTCTGCGGCGCTGGCGCGACACGGACTGCTGGTACGCCGAGGTGCGCATGCCGGCGCGGCTGCGGGTGACGTACCGGTTCGTCGTGGGCGAGGACGCGTACGCCGACCCGTACAACCCCGCGGGCGCGGGCGGCGAGCGCTCGGTCGCCGCGACCCCGGACGCTCCGGCCCAGCCGCACTGGCCCCTGGTCGACGCCGCCGACGTCCTGCCGCTGCCCCGCACCCGGCTGCGCTGGACCAGCGAGCGGCTCGGCGGGCGGCGCACCGTGCGGATCCACCCGGTGGGCGGAGGCGGGCCGGTGGTCCTGCTGCTGGACGGGGACGACTGGCTGTACCTGCACCCGGCGACGGCCGCCTTCGACTCGGCCGTCGCGAGCGGCGAGATGCCGCCGGTCACCCTGGTGTTCCTCCCGGCGGGGGACCGCGACGCCGAGTTCGGGTGCCGGCCCGCGCTGTGGGAGGCGGTGCGGGACGAGTTGCTGCCCCTGGTGGCCGGGAGCGGGGTGCGGGCCGACCCCGGCCGGACGGTGGTCGCCGGGCAGAGCCTCGGCGGTCTGAGCGCGCTGTACGCGGCGCTGGAGTTCCCGGACCTGGTGTCGCGTGTCGCCTGTCAGTCGGCGTCGCTGTGGTGGACGCCCGGCGCCGCGGAGCTGCCGGACCCCCTGGGCGGCCCGGTCGGCGGCACGATCGCGGCGCGGCTGCGCGCGCGTCCCGACCTGTCCGGGCTGCGGATCGCGTTCGACGTGGGGGAACACGAACGGCGGATGCTCCCCCACTGCGCCCTTGTCGAGTCCCTGACGGAACAGGCCGGTGCGACCGTGCGGGTCTCCAGGTCGGCCTCCGGCCACGACCGCGCGGGTTGGCGGCACGCGCTGCTCCGGGACGTGGCCTGGGCCCTCGGGTAGGGCCGCCGCTGCGGGGTCACCGGGTCACCGCCAGGCAGTACGCCTCGTCGGTGGCGAGGAGGTTGCGGTGGGTGTCCTCGGCGGTGATGACGCCCTCGTCCAGGACGAGGACGCGGTCGGCGGCGTCCAGGAGGGCGGGACTGCTGGTGATCACGAGGGTGGTGCGGTCCCGGCGGAGCTTGGCCACGCCCCGCGCGATGAGCTGTTCGGTGACCGCGTCCACGGCCGTGGTCGGGTCGCGCAGCACCAGGACGTCGGTGTCGGCGGCCAGGGCGCGGGCCAGGGACAGCCGTTGGCGCTGCCCGCCGGAGAGGTTGGCGCCGCGGTCGCGGACGGCGTAGTCGAGTCCCTCGCGGTGCAGGGCGACGACGTCGGTCAGCATCGAGGCCTCGACGGCTTCGGGGACGGTCCGGCTGGTGCCGGACGGGTCGATGTTCGAGCGGAGGGTGCCCGCGAAGATCTCGCCGTCGTAGGGGTTGACCAGCAGGTGCTCTCGGACCTCCTCGACCGCCAGCTCCGCGAGGTCCCGTCCGCCGACCCGCACCGTCCCCTCGTAGGTGTCGGGGGGGACGTTCAGGGCCAGGACCGCGGCGAGATCGGCCGCCGCGCGCGGCTGGTACGCCGCGACGGCCACGAACTCGCCGGCGCGGACCCGGAACCCCACCTTGCGCAGCGCCCCGTGCCGCACCCCGTCGACCTCCAGGTCGCCGCCCGCCGCATGTCGCTCCGTCCCCGGTGTCGTCACCGGCGGCGCGGTGAGGACGAGCGCCATCCGTTCGGCCGAGGCACGCGCGATCATCACGTACTTCGGCATCTCGGAGAACAGCTTCAGCGGTTCCATGATGAACTGCGCCAGGCCCACGGCCATGACCAGTTCGCCGATGTTGATCCGGCCCCGGAAGGCCAGCCAGCCGGCCGTGAGGGTCACGGCGGCGGCGAGCACCGCGTTGAGGGCCAGTGCGGTGCCCGCGTAGACGCCGCTCACCCGGGCGACGGTGACGGACTGGCGCTTGGCCTCCGTGCTGACCTCGCGGTAGGAGCGGAAGGCCGCGTGGTTGCCGCCGAAGCCGTGCAGCGGGCGCAGGCCGATGATGAGGTCGGCGACCTTGGCGCCGGCCCGGGCCACCCGGGCCTGCTGCTCGCGGGTGCTGGAGCCGATGCGCCTGGACATCACGCTCAGGACGGACAGGATCGCGACGGTGCCCACGATGACCAGCAGTCCGAGCCGGATGTCGGCCAGCCCGAGCGCCAGCGCCGCGATCACCACCGCCACCAGCGAGCTGATCAGCAGCGGCACCACCTCGATGATGTCGGCGGTCTGGTCGGCGTCCTCGGTGGCGATGGTCAGCACCTCGCCGGACTTGAGGTCGACGTCCCTGGCCACCGGCTGGAGGCCGCGGCCCGCGACCCGGACCCGCCAGCGGTGTGCCTCGGTGGTGTTGGCCTTCTGCAGGATCCGCATCCCGAACCGCCAGGACAGGGACACCGTCGTGATGATCACGGCCAGGGCGGCGACGGAGACGCCGAGCGCCGCCGGGCTCCGGTCCCGCATGGTGTGTTCGACGATCAGGCCGAGCGCGATGGGGAAGGCGGTCTCACCGGCCTGGTAGAGGCCCATGAGGAGGGTGCCCCAGGCCATCGCGCCGACGTTGCGCCGCAGGGCCGTACGGAGGATGTCGGACCCCGCGCGGGGCCGCTGTGTGTCAGGAGTGGTCATCGAGGTGGCGGGCAATCGCTTCCGGGGTTCGCAGGGTGAACAGATCGCGGATGGTGATCACTGGACCGTACTCCCGGCGGAGCAGCCCGGTCAGCCGCACCGCCAGCATGGAGTGCCCGCCGAGGGCCACGAAGTCGCTCACGGCGCTCACCTCGTCGTCGTCCAGGTCCAGGGCCTCGGCGAAGAGCTCGCACACCGTCGTCTCGGTCTCCGTCTGCGGCGCGCGCTCCCCCGCCGTGGTCAGCGCGCCCAGCGGCTTGGCCTCCGGGAGCGCCTTGGTGTCTGCCTTCCCGTTCACGGTCAGCGGGATGCGGTCGACCTGGGCGTAGTGGGTGGGACGCAGGAAGTCCGGCAGTGCGGCGCCCACTTGGGCGGCGACCTCGGCCAGATCGGCGGCGTCCAGCACGAGGTAGGCGGCCAGCCGGTGGGCGCCGTCGACCTGCGGGTCGGGCTGGGCGACGGCGGCGACGAACCGCACGGCCGGGTGGGCGGCGAACGCCGCCTCGACCTCGCCGAGTTCGACCCGGTGGCCGCGGATCTTGACCTGCTGGTCGGTGCGGCCGAGGTACATCAGGTTGCCGTCGGCACGTCGCACCACCAGGTCACCGGTGCGGTACATGCGCTCGCCGGGCGCGCCGAACGGGCAGGCGACGAAGCGGTGCGCGGTCTGAGCGGGCTGCCCGAGGTAGCCGCGCGCGATGCCGACCCCCGCGACGTACAGCTCGCCGGGGACGCCGTCGGGCAGCGGCCGCAGCCACGGGTCCAGCACGTACACGTCGGTGTTGTCGATCGCGACGCCCACGACCGGGTCCGGGCACTCGAAGGTGCCGACGCCGAGGGTGTTGATGGTGTACTCGGTGGGGCCGTACAGGTTGTAGCCGACGGTGCCCTCGGTCTCGGCCAGCCGCGTCCACAGTGCCGGGGTGACCGCCTCGCCGCCCAGCAGCACCAGCGCGGGCCGGCGGGCCGGGTCGTCGAGCAGGCCCTCGGCGAGCAGTTGCTGCGCGTAGGTCGGGGTGACGTTGACGACGTCGACCCCGTGCTCCAGGCAGTACGCGACCAGCCGGGGTGCGTCGCGGCGCAGTTCCTCGTCGCAGATGTGCACTTCGTGGCCGTCGGCGAGCCACAGCAGCTCCTCCCACGACATGTCGAAGGCGAAGGACACGGTGTGGGCGACGCGGAAGGTGCGGTGGCCGTGCCGCGCCAGGACCGGTTCGAAGATCCGGCGCTGGTGGTTGACGAGCATGTTGGTGAGTCCGGCGTACTCGGTCACCACCCCCTTGGGCCGGCCGGTCGAGCCGGAGGTGTAGATCGTGTACGCGGGGTGCCGCAGCCGGTCCGGGTCGCCCGGCGCGAAGGTCACGCACGGCTCGGCGTCCGGCAGCGGCCGGTCCAGCTCGATCAGGTCCGGGCCGCCGGTGAGCCGGGGCGTCACGGCGCTCACCGTGAGTACGGCGTCGGGGCGGGCGTCCGCGACGATCGCGGCGATCCGCTCGTCCGGGTGGTCCAGTTCCAGCGGCACGTAGGCGGCGCCGGTGCGCAGTACGGCGAAGAGGGCCACGATCGAGTCGAGCGAGCGTGGGAGGGCGAGGCCCACCGTGGCCCCGGGGCCGATGCCGCGCCCGGCCAGCACACCCGCCACGGCCCGGCTGCGGTCCCGCAGGTGCGCGAAGGTCATGGTGGAGCCGTGGGCGACCAGCGCCGTCCGGTCCGGTTCCCGGTCGGCCGCCTGGTCGAAGCGGTCCACGACGGTGTCCGTGCCGATCCCGGTGCGCGGGGCGGGCTCGGGGGCGGGGGCCAGCCCGGGCAAGGTTCCGACCGGCGCACGGGACTCGGCGGCCCCCGTGGGTCCGGCCAGGTCGTCGAGCACCCGGAGGTAGTCGTCGAGGAGGGTCCTGGCGCGGGCGGTGTCGTGGTCGCGGTACTCCAGCTTGACGGTGAGCCGGTCGCCGGGGGTGACGACCCACGTGAACGGATAGTGGGTGGAGTCGTCGGCCCGCACCGAGGTGATGCCGTGCCGGGCGTTCATCTCGGCGAAGGCGTCCAGGTCCAGGAAGTTCTGGAGGACGAACAGGTTGTCGAACAGGGTGTCGTGGCCGCCGGCCCGCTGGATCTCGCCGAGCCCGAGGTGCTCGTGCTCCATGGCGTCGACCCTGGCCTCCTGCACCGCCGTCAGGTAGGCGCGGACCGTGTCGTGCGGCCGGGCCCGGGTCCACATGGGCACGGTGTTGAGCAGTACGCCGACGATGTCGGCCAGCCCTTCGCCCTCGCGGCCGGAGACGGTCACGCCGAAGACGGCGTCGGCGCGGCCGGTGCGGGCGCCCAGGAAGAGGCCGAAGGCACCGGTCAGCACCGAGTTCAGCGTGACGCCGTACGCCCGTGCGGCCGCCCTCAGCGCGTCCGACCGTTCGGCGGTCAGCGTGTGCGCGAGTGCGCGCGGCAGGTCGTCGGGGAGGGCGGGCGCCGGTCCGGCGAGCAGGGTGGGGGCGGACAGGCCGGCCAGGTGCCGCGCCCAGAAGCGTTCCGAGGGGGCGGGGTCCTTGGCGGCCAGGGCCCGGGCGTGGTCCTCGAAGCCGGGGGTGGCGGGCTCGGCGTCAAGCGGCGCGCCCTCCAGGACGGCGCGGTAGGCGTCGAACAGGTCGCGGAGCACGATCTCGCGCGACCAGCCGTCCCACAGCAGCAGGTGGTAGCTGAGCAGCAGGCCGTCGCGGTCGTCGGGCAGGCGCACCACCGTCAGGCGGATCAGCGGCGGCTCGGCGGGGTCGAATCCGCGTTCCCGGTCCCCGAGGCGCAGGGCGTCGACCTCCGCCTCCGTCGCCGCCTCGACCGTGTGGACGTCGAGGCGGCGGCCCGCGGCGAGGACCTGGACGGGGTTGCCGTCCTCGTCCGTGGTGAAGCCCGCGCCGACGGCCGGGTGCCGGGCGAGCACGTACGCCGTCGCCCGGGTCAGCGCGTCGGTGTCCAGGCGCCGGTCGAAGGTGAAGTAGCTCTGGGCGACGTAGTGACCGGCCGGGCCGGTCAGCTGGGCCTGGAAGTACAGGCCCCGTTGGAGCGGGGTGACGGGTGCCGTGCGCTCGGCCGTCGCCGCGCCCTCGGCGATCCGTTCCAGTGCGCGGTGCCAGTGCTCGGTGATCTCGTCCGGGACGCCCTCGGCGAGGGTGAAGGCCGCGTGCAGGCTGCCGGTGGCCGCGTCGGTCCAGGCGTTCACCTCGACGGCGTACGGGCTGCTCTCGTCGCCGCCGGTGAGGCGCGGTGTGTCGGACTCGCCGCCCCGGCCCAGGTAGTTGAACAGGACCTGCGGGCGGGCGATGTCGAGCAGCGGCGCGGTCTGCGGGTTGAGGTACCTGAGGCCGCCGTAGGCGACGTGCGCGTGCTCGTCCGGCCGGCGTTCGGCGACCTCGCGCGCCGCGGCCACGGGGTCGGTGTGCGCGGTGAGCCGTACGGGCGCGATGGCGGTGAACCAGCCGACGGTGCGGGTGTAGTCGTGGTGGCCGAGGGCGGGGACCCTGCCGTGCCGCTCCAGGTCGACCGCCAGGTCGGTGGGCGTCGGCTGGACGCGGGTCAGCGCGGTGCGCAGCGCGCCGCACAGCAGCTCGGTGAGGCCGAGGCCCAGTGCGGCGGGTGCGGTGCGGGTCACGCGGTCGCTCACGTCGGGGGCGAGGACGACCGTCGTCCCGCGCCGCTTCCCGGCGGCGGGCAGCGGTGCGGGGGCCCGGAGCGTGGTGATCCAGTGGTCCAGGCCGTCGGTCTCCTGTGCGGCCCGCTGCGTGAGCGCCTGTGCGTACTCGGCGTAGGACGTGGTGGGCGGTGCCGGGGCGGCCCCGCGCATCGCTGCGGCCAGGTCGTCCAGCAGGATCAGCCAGGACACGGCGTCGACGGCGAGGTGGTGCACGGCGACCACCAGGGTGCGGCTGGTCTCCAGCCAGGTGAACGCGACGACGTCGCCGTTCTCGGGATCGAGTCGGCCGGCCGCCTCGTCGGCCGTGTGCGTCACGTCGGCTCCGGCCCCGCGGGTCACCGTGACCTCGCGGACGGGTTCGGTGCTCAGGGACCACACCCCGTGCTCGACGCGGAGCCGCAGCCGCAGCGCCGGGTGGGCGGCGACGACGGCGCGCGCGGCTCGCTCCGCCTCGGCGAACCCGGTGCCCTCGGGTGCGGCCAGCGTCCTGGCCTGGGCGAACCGGGCGAGTGATCCGCCCAGTTCCCGTTGGCGCAGCATGATCGGTGTGGGTGGCAGCGGGCCGTCCTGGTGGCCGGTGGGTGCGGGGGAGGCCTCGGGCAGCGGTGCGCTCGTCGCCAGGTGCCCGGCGAGCGCGCGGGGTGTGCGGAGCAGGAACACGTCGCGGGGTGCGACGGGCAGGCCGGCCGCCCTGGCCCGGTTGATCAGGGTGATGGCGACGATGCTGTCGCCTCCGGCACCGAAGAAGTCGGTGTCGGCGTCCGGTGCGGAGCCGGGCAGCGTCTCGGCGAAGAGGCCGACGAGGGTGGCGAGTACGGAGTCGTTCCCGCCGTGCGGTGCGGCCTCGGCGCTCGGCGTGCGTGTCGCGCGCTCGGTCAGCGCCCTGCGGTCGAGCTTGCCGTTGACCGTCAGCGGCAGGGCGTCCACGGACAGCACCCGGCCGGGCACCATGTGCGCGGGCAGCTTCGCCGACAGGAGCCCGGTGAGGTCCGCGGGCACCCGGCCCACGACGTGCGCGACCAGGTGGTCTTCGGTGTCCGCCACGGTGACGGCGGCGTCCACCACGCCGTCCAGGTCGCGGATCGCGGACTCCACCTCGCCCGGTTCGATGCGGAAGCCCTTCAGCTGTACCTGGTCGTCGGCGCGGCCGGCGAACTCCAGCCGGCCGTCGAGCGTGCGGCGGGCGAGGTCGCCGGTGTGGTACATGCGGGAGCCGTCGGCGGTGAAGGGGTTCGCCACGAACCGGCCGGCGGTGAGCCCCGGCCTGCCCAGGTAGCCGAGCGACACCTGGTCGCCGGCGACGTAGATGGCGCCCACCCGGCCCGGTGGCACCGGGCGGAGCCGGTCGTCGAGCAGGTGGGTGACGAGGCCGGGGACGGGGCCGCCGATCGGGCTGGCGGCCCGGTCGCCGGGGGTGAAGTCGGCGGCGGTCAGCACCCGGTGGGTGACGTGGACGGTGGTCTCGGTGATGCCGTACATGTTGACCAGTTCCGGCGACTCGGTGCCGTGCCGCGCCACCCAGTCGCGCAGCCGCGTGAGGTCCAGCCCCTCGCCGCCGAAGATGATCCTGCGCAGTGCGGGCAGCGGCTCGCCCGCGTGCCGGTCGGCCTCGGCGAACCGGTGGAACGCCGACGGGGTCTGGTTGAGCACGGTGACCCCGCGCTCGCGGACCAGGCGGTGGAAGTCGACCGGGGAACGGGTCAGGGCGTACTCCGGCACCAGCAGCTCACCGCCGTGCACGAGTGCGCCCCACAGCTCCCAGACGGCGAAGTCGAAGGAGAAGGAGTGGAACTGGACCCACACGTCGTCCGGGCCGAAGGCCATGGCGGGCCGGGTGTTGGCGAGCAGCGTCACCACACTGGAGTGGGGAACGACGACGCCCTTGGGGCGGCCGGTCGATCCGGAGGTGTAGATCACGTACGCGGGGTCGTGCCGGCCGGCTCCTGGTCCGGGCCGCACGACGGTGGGCGGCTGCTCCTCGCCTTGTACGAGCAGGCGGGCCCGCACGTTCGCGCCGTCCAGCAGCCGCGTGAACCGGTCGCGCTGCTCCGGGGCCACGAGGACGACCTGCGGGGCGGAGTCGGCGAGGACGTACGCCAGGCGCTCGTCGGGGTACGCCAGGTCCAGTGGCACGTAGGCGCCGCCCGCGCCGACGACGGCGATCAGGGCGACGACCTGCTCGACGGAGCGCGGCACGGCGACGGCGACCCGCTTGCCGGGGCCGACCCCGGCCGCGCGCAGGGCGGCGGCCAACCCGTCCTTGGCCAGGGCCAGTTCGCCGTAGGTCAGGGACCGGGTGGCGCCGTCGAGGGCGCACTGGGTGACGGCGGTGGCGGCCGGGTCGCGGCGCGCCGCGGCGTCGAACAGTTCACCCAGGGTGGTCGGCGAGACCGGCTCGACCTGGCCGGTGCCCCCGGACGCCAGGCCGCCGACCGGGGAGTCCGGCCGGGTGAGCAGACCGGTGAGGGTCCGCGTGAAGGTGCGCAGGATCTCGCGGACCTCGGGTTCCCGCAGCAGCTCGGCGTCGTGGATCAGGTTGAAGCGCGGGCGGCCGTCCGGAGTGCGCTCCACCACCAGCGTCAGCGGGTAGTGCGGGGCGCCCTCGTTGACGATGCCGGTGACGGCGAGGGGGTCGCCGGGGCGCCGCAGTCCGTCCACATCGGTCGCGACGTCGAACACCACCAGGGTGTCGAAGAGCGCTCCGGCCCCGGCCCGGCGGGCGATGCGCGCGAGCGAGACGTGCTGGTGCGGCAGCACCGCGGCCTGGTGCGCCCTGACGGCGGCCAGCAGTTCCCGCGCGGTCGTGGTGGCGGCCCAGCGGGCGCGCAGCGGGATCGTGTTGATGAACAGGCCCACCATGTCCTCGATGCCGGGCACGTCCGCGTCCCGCCCGGACACCGTGGAGCCGAACACCACGTCGTCGCGGTGCAGGATGCCGCCCAGGGTGAGGGCCCAGGCGCCGTGCACGGCGACGCTCAGCGGCACACCGGCCGACCGGGCGGCCGCGTCGACGTCGGTGTCCGCCGTCGTCGCGGTGTCGGCGAAGTGCGCGGAGGGCGGGTGCCCCTCGGCTATCAGCGACGGGCCGGGGAGGTCCGCCAGTTGCTCGTCCCACACCCGGTCGCTCGCCGCTTCGTCGCGTGCGGCGAGCCGGCGCACGTGGTCGGGGAAACCGCCGAGCGCGTGTCCGGAACCCGGCGCCCGGTATTCGGCCAGCAGGGTGCGCAGCATGGGCGGCACGGACCAGCCGTCGGCGACGATGTGGTGCACCGTCTGCACCAGGACGTGTCTGCCGGCTCCGACGCGGATGAGCGTGTACCGCATCGGCGGACCGGCGACCAGGTCGAATCCGGCGCGGCGGTCGCGTTCCGCGTGGGCGCGGATCTCGTCGTCGGTGATGCCGGGACGGTCCAGCACGGTGAAGGGCGCCTCGTGCCCGCTCTCCAGCACGGAGACCACGCGGCCGTCGGCCAGGGCCACGAAACGCGCGGCCAGGTTCGGGTGCAGGGCCAGCAGGCGGGTGGCCGCCGCGGCCAGCCGGCCGGGGTCCACCTCGCCCTCCAGCGTGAGCAGTTGCTGCTCGACGTAGCTGCCGGTGGCGTCGTCGTCGTAGACCGAGTGGAAGTACAGGCCCTCTTGCAGCGGGGTCAGCGGGAGGATGTCCCCGAGCGCCGGGCCGTCGAGGGCGTCGACGTCCGCCTGGGTGAGGGGCAGTGGGTGGAAGTCGCTGGGCGAGTGGCCGCCGTTCTCCAGGGCGGCCAGCCCCGTGAGCGCCTCCAGGTAGTACGCGCCGAGGGCCGAGATGTCCGTCTCGGTGAACATGCCGTCCGGCCAGGAGATGGCGGTGACCAGTGTGTAGGCGCCGGTGGCGTCGGGTTCGGCGATCGCGTTGAACTCCAGGGCGCGGGGCAGTCGCATGCGCGGGTCGCGCTTCTCACCCAACTGTCCGTTGACACTCGCGAGTTGCCAGTCCTCCGACGAGCCCGCGTCGAAGCGGCCCAGATAGTTGAAGAGCACCTGGGGGGCAGGGGCGTCGAAGGCGACCTGGGCCAGATGGCGCAGCGCGCCGTAGGAGACACCGTGGTCCGGTACGCGTGCGAGGTCCTCCTTGACCGCCTTGAGCGCGGCGGACAGGTACTCGGGTGCGGTGGGGTCCGGAGCGGTGCCGGGGTCGACGGTCACCGGGAAGAGGGTGGTGAACCAGCCCACGGTCCTGGAGAGGTCCGGCTCGAAACCGGCGGACGGGGCGACGAACGCGGCCTCGCGGCCGTGGCCCTCGAGTTCGAGGTGCGCGAAGGTCTGGGTCTGGCCGAGGTCGTGCCGCCTTCGGGCGAGGGCGACGGCGAGCGCGGTCACCAGGACGTCGTTGACGCCCGCGTGGAACTTCGCGGGTGTGTCGCCGAGGAGCGCGGCCGTGGTGGAGGCGCCGATCGAAACCGTCCGGACCCGCTCGCGTGCCACGGTGTCGTCCGAGCTCAGGGGGCGCGCGCCCAACGGCTCGTCGGGCCCCGGCAGGGCGCGGCGGAAGTAGGTGCTGTCCGCGTCGAACGCCGCGCGTTCCAGCAGCTGGGTCCAGCGCCGGAACGACGTTCCGGCCGCGGGGAGTTCTACCGCGGTGCCCGCGGTGAACTGCCGCCACGCCGTGGCCAGGTCGTCCATCAGCACCCGCCAGGACACGCCGTCGATCACCACGTGGTGGACGACCAGGGCCAGTTGCCGTGCCTCGCGGCGCCAGACGGCGCGCAGCATCGCGCCGCCCGCCGGGTCCAGTTCCTCGGTGGCGAGGGCGAGGCACGCGTCGAGCGGGCGGTCGCTCTCCCGCCAGAGCGCCGCGGCCGGTACCGCCTGTGCCTGTGCCTGTGCCTGTGCCTGTGCCTCCGCCTCCGCCTCCGGGATGTCGAAGCCCCAGCGCTCGCCACGCACCAGCCTGGCCCGCAGCATGGGGTGCCGGCGGACCACGGCGGCGAGGATCACGTCGAGGGCGTCGCCGGTCAGGTCCGCCGGGGTGTTGAGCACGACCGACTGGACGAATCCGTCGATGGCGTCCGTGGTCCCGCCGAGCCACTGCACGACGGGCGACCCCACGACGCTTCCGGTGGGCACGTCGCGGTGGTCCACCACGGTGGTGTCCTCGCGGCTCGCCACCGCCGCCAGCGCTCCCACCGTGCTGTGGGTGAAGATCTGCCGGGCCGTGACGTAGAGCCCCGCGTCGCGCAGCCTGCCGAGCAGCGAGATGGCCAGGATGCTGTCGCCGCCGAGCTGGAAGAAGTCCTGGTCGACGCCGACCCGGTCGAGTTGGAGCAGTGCCGCGACCGCCGCGCACACCGTCCGCTCCGCTTCGGTGGCGGGCGGGGCGGACGAGCCCGCGGCGATCACGGGCTCGGGCAGCGCGTTCCGGTCGAGCTTGCCGTTCGCGGTGAGCGGGAACTCCGGCATCACGACCACGTGGGTGGGCACCATGTACTCCACCATGTGCTCGCCCGCCCAGGCCTTGACCTCGTCCGCCCGCAGGTCCTCGTGTCCCGCGGCCGGGATGACGTATCCCACCAGGTAGGTGCCGCCCGCCGTGTTCTTCTTCGCGACGACGCAGGTGTGGCGCACGTGGGGGTGCTCGGCGAGGCCGACCTCGACGTCCTCGATCTCCAGGCGCATGCCCCGGATCTTGATCTGGTTGTCCGCGCGGCCGAGGAAGTCGAGTGAGCCGTCGGGGGCGAAGCGAGCGAGGTCGCCGGTCCGGTAGAGCCTGGAGCCGTCGTCGGCGAAGGGGTTCGCCACGAACCGGGACGCGGTGAGGCCCGGCGCGTTCACGTAGCCGCGGCCCAGCAGCAGGCCCCCCGCGTACAGTTCGCCGCCCACACCGACCGGCACGGGGCGCAGTTCGTCGTCCAGGACGTACAGCCGGGTGTTGGGATTGGCCCGGCCGATCGACGTCGACAGGCGCTCCGCCGCTCCCCGGTAGACGACGTGCGACACGCCGATCGTCGTCTCGGCGGGGCCGTAGCCGTGGTAGAGGGGGATGTCGAGCCGGGTGCGGAAGCGCTCGTAGAGTTCGGGCGTGAGCACCTCGCCGCCGCACCAGACGTGGCGGAGGCTGTCGAGGCGCCCCGAGTCGCCGGCCATCTCCAGCAGCACGTCCAGCATGGACGAGACCAGGTACGTGAAGGTGACGCGCTGTTCGTCGATCACGCTCAGCAGGTAGTGCGGGTCGCGTTCGCCGCCGGGCCGCAGGACGACGAGTCTGCCGCCGCTGACGAGGGGCAGGAAGATCTCGTTGATGGAGATGTCGAAGGACAGCGGCGCCTTGAACAGGGACGCGTCGTCGTGGCCGAAGCCCAGGATCTCGTGGATCTGCCAGAGCAGGCGCTCGCTGATCGCCTCGTGCCGGATCATGGCGCCCTTGGGACGCCCGGTCGAGCCCGAGGTGAAGATGACGTAGGCCAGGGCGTCGCCGGGGACGGTGACGCCGGTCCCCTCGGTGGGAAGGGTGCCGAACCGCCAGTCGCCGAGGTCGACGGCCACGGCGTCCGGTTCGCCCGGGGCGGGCTCGCCCGAGGCGTTGAGCTGTACGACGACCCCGGCGTCCTCGATGACGACGGCCCGGCGCTCGGCGGGCCAGTGCGGGTCGAGCGGGACGAACGCGCCGCCCGCCTGGAGGACGGCGAGCAGCCCGATCACCATCTCGGCGGAGCGTTCCAGGGAGATGCCGACGACGTCTTCCGCGGTGATCCCTCGTGCGATCAGGTGGTGGGCCAACTCGGCGGAAGACTCCGCGGCCTGTCGGTAGGTCAGGGTGCGGCGCTCGTCGACGACGGCCACGGCGTCCGGCCTGGCGCCCGCCTGTTCGCGGAACATCTCCACCAGGCCGGGGCGGGCCCGGTCGGCGTCGGTGTCGTTCCACCTGGCGAGGAGCTCCAGCCGCTCCGCAGGGCCGGCGGGGCCGATGGTGCCGAGCGGGCGGTCCGGGAAGTCGGCCAGGTCGTCGAGCGCGAGCTGTGCCTCGTCGGGCCCGACGCCGTCCGGGAGGGTGATGGCCCGGCCGTCCGCGTCGACGCTCCAGCCCATGGGCGCGGTACCGCCGTTGTCGGCCCAGCCGAGCACGTCGGTGAACAGGGTGTCCGGGGTGAGGTCGAGTCCGGCGGGGCCGCGGCCCGCGGCCCAGTACGCCAGTGCGACGGCGCACGCCTCGGTGATGACCCGGTCGGAGAAGTCGCCGGTGCGGCGGCGCATGCCGGTCAGTTGCGCGGGAGAAAGCCGTACGAGAGAAGCGGTCGGTTCCATCATCGAAGACTCAACGCCCCTTCCAAGGAATGAAGGCAGGCTAACCTAACTTAGGCATGCCTAACACCCCGGCCGGCTGCCCTCCCGCCAGGCCCGCCACAGCCGTGCGTAGCGGCCGCCCAGGGCCACCAACTCCGCGTGGGTGCCCTCCTCGACGACCCGTCCGGCGTCCAGGACGGCGATCCGGTCCGCAGCCATCGCCTGGGTCAGCCGGTGCGCCACGAACAAGGTGGTGCGTCCGGCGCACGCGGCGAGCACGGCCCGTTCCAGCTCCGCGGCGCCCTCGCTGCCCGCCTCCGCGGTCGACTCGTCGAGGACCACCACGGGCGCCCGGCCGAGCACCAGCCGGGCCAGCGCGATCTGGGCGACCTTGGTCACGTCGAGGCGCTCACCGCCCTCGCCCACGGGTGTGTCCAGCCCGTCGGGCAGCGCGTCGACCCACCGACCGGCGCCGACGGTGCGCAGGGCGGCCAGGAGTTCGGCGTCGGTCGCCTCCGGCGCGGCCAGCCGCAGGTCGTCGGCGAGCGGACCGGAGAACACGTGCGTCTCCTGGGTCAGGATGCTCACCAGGGCCCGCGCCCCGGCCTCGTCCAGCTCCGCCAGGTCGGCCGGCCCGACGCGCACCGACCCCGACTGCGGGGTCCCGATGCCCGCGACCAGCGCGGCCAGCGTCGTCTTGCCCGCGCCCGTCGCCCCCACGAGGGCGAGCGAGCCCCCTGCCGGGATCGTCAGGTCGACGTCCCTGAGGACCGGTTCCTCGGCGCCCGGGTAGGTGAACGTCAGCCCCCGCACGGTCACCGGGTACACTCCGGCCGCCGCCGTCCCGACGGACGCGTCGCCGACCAGCCGGTCCTCCGCGTCCTCCCCGAGCACGCCGACCAGCCGGGTCAGGCTCGCGCCCGACTTCTGCGCCTCGTCGAAGGTGAACATGATGGCGCCCAGCGGGGTGAACAGCCGGTGGAAGAGCAGCGGTGCCGCGGAAACCTCGCCCAGGGTGGCCGCGTCCGCCTCCAGCAGCGCGTAGCCCACCACGATGATGAGGGTCAGTCCGATGAACTCGGCGCGGTTCTCCCGGCCGACGAACCGGCCGAAGAACCGGAACACCTCGATGCCGAGCTCGCGCACCCGCCACGACTCCCGGGTGACCTGCTCCCGGAAGGCGCCCTCGAGCCGGTAGGCCCGGACGGTGTCGATGCCGTTCAGGCCGCTGATCAGGGCCTGCGCCCGGTCGGCCTGGGCCACCCGCTGCTTCTGGTACAGCGGGGCGGACCTCGGCAGGTACCAGCGCAGGGCCAGCGCGTACGCGGGCAGCGCACCGGCGCCCGCCAGACCGAGCCGCCAGTCGAGGCCGAACATGCCGGCCGTGGCGATGGCGACGAGGACGCCCGCGGAGAACACCGTGGGTACGGCGGTGCGGATGCCCTTGGAGATCACGGCGACGTCGTCGCCGACCCGGGACAGCACGTCGCCGCGGCCCACCTGTTCGACGCGCGCGCTGGGCATCGCCAGGACGGCGCGGACGGCGCCCTCCCGCAGCCGGGCGAGCAGGTCGGCGCCCAGCCGACCGATCAGATAGGTCGACACCGCGGTCGCCGCCGCGCCGAGCAGCGCCGCGGCGGCCATCAGGGCCCCGATCGTGACCAGGACGGACTGCGACTCGCCCCCGGCCACCGCGTCGACCACCCGGCCGAGCAGCAGCACGGGGAGCACCTGGAGTGCCGCTCCGGCCACCGTGGTGAGCACCGTGGCGGCCGTCAGCCACGGCACCTCGCGGCAGTGGGCCGCGACCCACCGGCCGGCCTCGCGCCCCGTGGCCGTACGCAGGACGGCCGGGGCCGTGGCGACGCGGGTGCCGGTGACGCTCACACCTACCCGGCCGACTTGACGAGTTCGTCGACGGCGTACGGCATGGACAGCAGGGTGCCCTGGGAGATGGCCGCGCCGACCGCCGGGCCCTCGCTGTCCAGCAGGTACGAGACCTTGCCGTTCTTGACGGCGTCCAGGTTGGTGAACAGCTCGAACTTCTTCAACGCGTCCTGGTCCGCCTTGTCGTTGATGACGAAGATGCGGTCCACGTCGACCAGGTCGACGCGCTCGGGCGAGAGCGTGGTGTAGAAGTCGCCGCCGGCGACCTTGTCGATCTCGGTCTGGTACTTGAAGCCGATGCCGGTCACGAGCCGCCCGCGCACATCGGTGGAGGTGAACGGGGCCACCGAGTCCTTATACCAGGACAGCACGACCGCGGTCCTGTCCGCGAACTCGGGGTGCGCCTGCTTGGCCGCGTCCAGCTTGCCCTGGATGTCGGCCACCATCTTCTCGCCCTCCTCGGCCTTGCCGAGTGCCTTGGCGATGTGCAGCGCGTTGTCCTGCCAGGGAGCGCTGAACGGCTCCTTCTCGCCCTTGGTGCGGCCCACCGTGGGCGCGATCTTGGACAGCTTGTCGTAGGCGGCCTGGTCGATCTCGGAGTAGACCGCGACGATCAGGTCGGGGCGCAGGGCGGCGATCTTCTCGTAGTTGGGACCCGTGTCACCGTTCTTCATGATGACCTCGGGCCTGGTGTCCCCCCACTTGTCCTTCACCCAGGGCCACTGGGTGTTGATGTCGGGACTCCGGCCGGCCGGGTTCGGGTACTGGTCGACCATGCCGACGGGCTTGATGCCGAAGGCCAGGACGGTCTGGTCGTCGGTGTAACCGACGGAGACGACCCGCTCGGGCGCCTTCTCGACCTTCGTCGTTCCGAACGCGTGCTCCACGGTGACCGGGAAGGCGCCGGCCGCGGCCGGGGTGTCGCCGTCGGCCTGGTCCGCCGAGTCGTCCGAGTCGGAACCGCACCCCGCGAGGAGTCCGACGCCGAGCGCGGCGGCGGACAGGGCCGCCGCGAGTCGTCGCCAGGGCTTCATACGCGTCGTTCTGAGGAGCATCCGGAGATCCCTTTGCTGTCGCGCCGTCCACTGCGCCCCCTCTGAGGGCAGCACACCATATCGCGCCTGAGTGAGGTTAGCCTACCCTCACTATTACAACTCGACTGCGGCCGGGTCGAGTTCGACATGGGTGCGTCCGATCGGCACGATGAGCGGCCGGTCCCCGACCGGATCGTCGATCACCTTGGCGCGCAGCCCGAACGCCTCGTGCAGCAGACCGGCGGTGATGACGTCGCGCGGGTGCCCCTGCGCCAGGATCGCGCCCTCCCGCATGACGACGAGGTTGTCGCTGTAGCGCGCGGCCAGATTGAGGTCGTGCAGCACCATGACCACCGTGCGCCCGGACTCGTGCAGGTCGTCGACGAGGTCGAGCACGTCGACCGCGTGCGCGAGGTCCAGGTACGTGGTCGGCTCGTCCAGCAGCAGCAGGTCGGTGCCCTGGGCGAGGGTCATCGAGATCCACACCCGCTGGCGCTGCCCTCCGGACAGCGAGTCCACGGGCCGGTCCGCGAGGTCGGACACGCCGGTCATGGCCAGCGCCTGCCGTACGACGTCGGCGTCGTCCGAGGACCACTGCCGCAGCCAGCTCTGGTGCGGGTGACGGCCCCGGGCGACCAGGTCGGACACCGTCAGTCCCTCCGGTGCCACCGGTGCCTGGGGCAGCAGGCCGAGCTTCTTCGCCACGTCGCGGGTGCGGAGCGCGGCGATGTCCTCGCCGTCCAGCACGACCGTTCCGCCGGTCGGCCTGAGCAGCCGGGACAGGGTGCGCAGCAGGGTCGACTTGCCGCAGCCGTTCGGTCCGATGATGGTGGTGATCACCCCGGGCGGGATCGCCACGTCGAGACCGTCGATGACGGAGCGGGCCCCGTACCCGACGGAGACGGCCCGGGCCGCCAGCCGTGAGGCGCCGTCAACTTCCGTTTCGGTCCCGGTGATGGACTGAACGACCACAAGGCCCCCTCGATTAGGCTCACCTTACTTTGTACCAGCTATCTGCGGTTCGCCCGCACCAGCAGATAGACGAGGAAGGGCCCGCCGATGGCGGCGGTGACCACGCCGACCGGCAGCGAGACGGGCAGGGCGGTGCGCGCCACCAGGTCGGAGCCGGTCAGCAGCAGCGCCCCCACCAGGCCGGAGGCCACCAGCGGCGGGGTCGGGCACCTGGCCAGCCGCATCGCCACCTGCGGCGCCACCAGCGCGACGAACGGCACCGGTCCCGCCGCGCTCACCGCCACACCGGCCAGCAGCACCGCGCAGAGCAGCAGGACCGCGCGCACCGCCCCGTACCGGACGCCGAGTCCGGCGGCGACCTCGTCGCCGAAGTGCAGCGGCTTGAACTGGAAGGCGACCGAGGCCACGACGACCAGCAGGACGAGCGTGCACCACAGCGCGACGTGGACCTCGCCCCACGACCGGTTGTCCAGCGAGCCCACCAGCCACGCCTGGGCCCGGGCCACGTCCCTGATGTCGGCGGTGACCAGCAGCCAGGTCGTGATCGCCTGCATCACGGCGTTCACGGAGATGCCGATGAGGATGAGCCGGAAGCCGTCGATCCCGCGGCGCCACGCCATGAAGTACACCAGCAGCCCCGTGCCGAGGCCGCCCGCGAGCGCCGCCGCCGACAGGCCCACGGAGTCGGCCACGGCCGTGGCGGCGCCGCCGGACACCGTCACCAGGAACACCGCGACCGCGCCGGCGCCGCTGGTGATGCCGAGGACGTCCGGGCTGGCCAGCGGATTGCGGGCGATCGACTGGGTGAGGGCGCCGGACACCCCGAGCGCGACGCCCACGACGAGCCCGGCGAGCGCGCGGGGCATCCGCAGATCCATGATCACGAACCGGTCGACCTGCTCGCCCCCGCCGAAGACGGTGGCGACGACCCGGGGCAGGGCGATGGGGAAGTCCCCGACCCCGATGGACAGGCAGAACACCAGGAAGCCCGCCACGGCCAGCAGCAGGGTGACGCCCGCGATCCAGGGCCGCCACACGAACGACAGGCCGCCGAACCGCACACCGGGCGCCACCGGAGCCCGCACGTCCGCCTTCACATCCACCGCCGCATCCGCCCCGTTCGCCTTCACGTCCGCCCCGTTCACGCGCTCTTGAACTTCCCGCGCCACACCAGGACGGCGAAGAACGGTGCACCGAGGAGCGAGACGACCACCCCGGCGTCCAGCTCCCCGGGCCGTACGACCAGTCGCCCCACGATGTCGCAGACCAGCAGCACCACGGCCCCGAGCAGACCGGCGTACGGCACGAGCCAGCGGTAGTCCGGGCCGGTCAGGTACCGGGCCACGTGGGCCACCATGAGCCCGAGGAACGCGATGGGGCCGCAGGCCGCCGTCGCCGCCCCGGCCAGCAGGGTGATGGCGACGATGCCGACGGTGCGGGTCAGCGCGGTGTTCACCCCGAGTCCCCGTGCGACGTCGTCGCCCAGATTGAGCAGGTTGACGGAGGGCAGCGTGGTCAGCGCCAGCAGCAGCCCGGCGGCGATGAAGGCGGACACGGGCCAGATGACGTCGAAGCCGACCCCGGTCAGCGAGCCCGCGTTCCAGAACCGCAGGGCGTTCAGCGAGGCCTTGTCCGTCAGCGCGACCGCCGTGGTCATCGCCGCGAGGAACACCGTGACCCCCTGCCCGGCCAGCGCGAGCGTCAGCGGGTTGCCCGCACCCCGGCCGATGCTCGACAGCCCGAACACGACGACGCCGGCGACCGCCGCGCCCGCGAAGCCGAGCCAGACGTACTGGAACGGGCTGGTGAAGCCGAAGGCGGCGATTCCCGACACCACGGCGAACGAGGCACCGGAGTTCACCCCCAGCAGCCCCGTGTCGGCGATGGGGTTGCGTGTGTACCCCTGGATCAGTGCCCCTCCGACGCCCAGCGCGACACCGGCCACGACGGCGAGGACCGTGCGGGGCACCCGCACGGTCTGCACGATGAGCCTGATCTCGGTGAGGCGCTGGTCGGACTCGGGCGCCGCGAACAGCCCGTGCCAGACCTCGGCGGGGCTGAGCGCACGCGCGCCGACGGCCAGCGAGGCCGCCGCCGCGACGAGGAGGAGCGCCGCGAGCACCCCCAGACCGGCAACACGGCGCCGCCGCGCCTCTGTTGGGCCGCTGGGAGTGGGCGCGGGACGCTCCACCTCGGTCGTGGTCATAGCGCCGTACATTAACGCGCGCCGGTGCCGGTCCCGTCGGCGACCGTGCGGGCCTCGTCGGAAGCGGACTTGAGCCCCCGGTCGAGGAGCGACTCGAGGATCTCGCCGACCCGGACGGCGGTGTTGGAGAGCAGCGACGAGGTGATGCCGTGCGTGTGCTCCGTGCCGCCCTGGAGGTAGATGCCGCAGTGCAGGGCGGGGTCGGTGGCGACGCGGTAGTCGCGCTCGACGCGCACCCGGCCCTCGTCGTCGCGCAGGCAGCGGTCCGCGACCCCGCCGAGCAGGCCGAGGGGGTCGGCCGGTCCGTAGCCGGTGGCGAGGACCACGACGTCGGCGTCCAGGTGGCTCTCCTCGCCGGTGACCAGCGACGTCACGGTGGCGCGCACCCGGTCCGGGGTCTCCTTGACGTCGGAGAGCCGGGACACGTTGAGGAAGCGCAGCCGCTCGGTGCCGAGGACCTTCTCCCGGTACATCTGCCGGTACAGGTCGTCGATCAGGTCGATGTCCACCACGGAGTAGTTGGTGTTGCCGTGGTAGTCCATCAGCCGCTGCTTGACGCTGCCGGGCGCGGTGAAGTAGTCGTCGACCGCCGCCGGGTCGAAGATCCGGTTGGCGAACGCGCTGTCGTCGGCGGGGCTGTAGCCGTAGCGGGCGAAGACCGCGCAGATCTCGGCCGAGGGGAAGCGGCGGTGCAGGTAGGCGACGTTCTCGGCGGCGCTCTGCCCGGCGCCGACGACCACGAACCTGGAGGGCGAGGTGCCTTCCAACGCGTCGACCCTGGCCAGCAGTTCGGAGTTGTGCCAGACACGGTCGCCGCGTTCCACGCCCTCCGGCACGAGGGGGCGCAGTCCGGTGCCGACGACGAGGTTGCGCGCCCGGTGGACCTCGAGCCCCTCCCCCGAACGGACCGTCACCTCCAGGTGGTCCACGACGCCGTCCCGCACGACGGGGGCGACGCCGACGACTTCGTGGCCGTAGGAGACCATGTCGACGACCTTGGCCGCGGCCCACTCGAAGTAGTCGTGGAACTCGACCCGCAGCGGGAAGAGGTTCTTGTGGTTGATGAAGTCGATCAGCCGCCCCTTGCTCTGCAGGTAGCAGAGGAAGCTGTACTCGCTGGCCGGATTGCGCAGGGTCACCAGGTCCTTGAGGAAGGACACCTGCATGGTCGCGTCGTCGATCAGCATGCCGCGGTGCCAGCCGAAGCGCGGCTGCTGCTCGAAGAAGCGGGCGTCGAGCTCCTCCTGCCCGCCGGCCCGTGCGTTGTGTTCGCGGATCGCGATCGCCATGGCGACATTGGACGGTCCGAAGCCGATACCAATGAGGTCGTGGACCAGCGTTGAGTCAGCAGGAAGAACCTGTGACATGTCACTCCTCTCGTGCGCCGGAAACTTAGGTGAGCCTAAGCTAATGAGATACGGCTGTCGATAGGGCCCGCCGGGGGCCGGTTCGAGCCAACTGGGGAGTCTCGGGACGGTGTTGCGCACTAAGGTAAGCCTTGCTTAACTGCCCGGGTCAGTCCCTGCCTTGAGGAGGAACCCCATGCGGGTCGTCATGTTCGGCTACCAGACCTGGGGCCACCGCACCCTGCGAGCCCTGCTGGACTCCGAACACGACGTGGTCCTCGTGGTCACGCACCCCAAGAGCGAGCACGCCTACGAGAAGATCTGGAGCGACTCCGTCGCCGACCTCGCCGAGGAGCACGGCGTGCCGGTGCTGATCCGCAACCGGCCGGACGACGACGAGCTGTTCGAGCGCCTCAAGGACGCCGATCCGGACATCATCGTCGCCAACAACTGGCGGACCTGGATCCCGCCGCGCATCTTCGGCCTCCCGCGCCACGGCACGCTCAACGTGCACGACTCGCTGCTGCCGAAGTACGCCGGGTTCTCCCCGCTGATCTGGGCGCTGATCAACGGCGAGACCGAGGTGGGCGTCACCGCGCACATGATGAACGACGAGCTTGACGCGGGTGACATCGTGCGCCAGGAGGCCGTGCCGGTGGGCCCGGCGGACACCGCGACCGACCTGTTCCACAAGACCGTCGACCTCATCGCCCCGGTCACCATCGGCGCCCTCGGGCTGATCGCGGCCGGGCAGACGGAGTTCACCAAGCAGGACCGGTCCCGGGCGAGCTTCTTCCACAGGCGGGCCGCCGAGGACATCCGCATCGACTGGAACTGGCCGGCCGAGGACCTGGAGCGACTGGTCCGGGCCCAGTCCGAGCCGTACCCCAGCGCCTTCACCCACCACCGGGGCAGGCGGCTGGAGATCCTCGCCGCAGTGGTCTCCGAGGGCCGCTACGGCGGTACGCCCGGCCGGATCTTCTACCGGGAGGGCGAGGGCGTGGTGATCGTCGCCGGGGCCGACGCGCGCCGGGGCCGCAATCACGGCCTCGCCGTCACGCGCGTACGGACGGAGGACGGGCGGGAGTTGGCCGCGACGGAGTACTTCACCTCTATGGGCGGCTATCTCGGCGCCCGTCCCTGAGCACAACGCCCGGACGCCCACGAGGGGCAGGGCCCGACCGTGCTGCCACGGTCGGGCCCTGCCCCGGGACGGTCGCGCGCGGCCTCAGCCGCTCTTGCGCCGGAACGACCGCTGGCTGGCGGCCGGACCGTGGGTGCCCCGGATCTTCGCCACGTCGGCGTTGGCGGCGAGGGCGGCGGCCTCCGCCTGTTTGCCGCGCTTGCGCTCCAGCGCCTCGCGGAATTTGTCCTTCAGGTTGTACTGACCGTCGGCATCGGGTGTCAGGGCGGTGCTCTCGGCCTCCGCCGGTTCCGAACCTGCTTGCGATGAAGACTCTTCAGTCATGGCGACCTCCTGGGCTCGGACAACGGGAGCCCAGCTTGTCACGACCGGCCGCCCGGAACCACCGAGAATGTTCCCGGGCGGGCCGGCAGGCTCACCGTGTACTGGCGCAGATACGTGTCCAGGTACGGCGACCGGTCACCTGCGGTGGCGATGTCGTCGGCCGGGTCGTCCAGCGCCAGCCTGAGCCTGGCCCCCTTGACCTCGACGGTCTCGCCGGAAGGCGTGTCGCGCCAGGAGCCGGTCTGGATGGAACCGATCTCCACCGCCAGGACGTGCCCGGCGGCGAGGGTCCAGTCGGTCGCCTTCAGGTCGACCCGCATCCGGCCGGACTTCACCAGCGAGACCTGCTCGTCGAACATGACCGCGGTGCCGTCGGGGGCGACGTCGTACAGCTTGAGCATGACGTTGCCCTCGCCGCGGGCCGTCAGGGACACCTGCGGAGTGCCGGTGACGCGCGTGGCGCCCTTCAGCGGCTTCGACCAGACGAAGAAGCTGGAGGCGACCTCACCGGTGCGCTGGCGCTTCGCCAGTTCCGCGGCCAGCCCGGCCGGGGCCGGCTGCTCGGTCGCGGGCGCGTTCTCCATGTCCCACCTGCCGGTCGGCTGCGGCGGAGCCTTCGGCGCCGGGCCGCCGGACGCGGTCAGGGCCGCGCGGGCGGACGCCCCGCCGTCGTCCACGTAGGAACCGCCGCCGAGCGGAAGGGTCACCGAGCGCTCGGTCACGGGCCAGGTGCGCTGGGCGCGCCAGGCGCCGGTGGAGTCCTCGACCGCGTAGGCCGGGTAACGCACCGTCGGCCTGGTCCCCTTCAGGTACTGGTCGTAGAAGGAGAGGGTCTCGTCGTACCAGCCCTCTCGCCCCATCGCCAGGCGTCCGTCCTCGACGCGGTCGCCGCCGCGCACGTGGTCCCACTGGCCGAGCCAGCCGCGCTCGGGGCCGCGGTGGTTGTCGAGGTACTCCTCCATCTCCTCGGGCTTGGTGTTGTTCTCGACGAAGCCCTGCGTGACGAACAGCGGGGTGTCGCTGCCCCGGGCCATCCTCGCGAGGTCACGGGAGGTCCAGTGCTCGTCCCGCTGGTCGGATATCCGGTATCCGGCCGAGTTCTCCGTGAGGCACTCCGGGTGGGTCTCCTCGTAGCGGGCGGCGGCCTGGTACTGCGGGTCGTCGTCGGCCATCGCAGGCATGGAGGCGATGGAGTTGTAGGCACCGGCGGTACCGGTCACGTTCGGGCGGGGCACCCCGTTGGAGTAGATGTACTGGTACATGTCCCACACGGGTTCCTGCGCGACGACTGCCTTGAGCGCCCGCTGGTCCAGGTTGTTGCCGATGAGGCCGGTGACGGCGTCGTACGACTTGCCGTACATGCCGACCGCGCCGGTGGACCAGGGCTGCTTCGCGGCCCAGTCGACCGCGGCCTTCACGTCGGCCTGTTCGCCGGGGCCGCCCCAGTCCAGGCAGCCGGTGGAGCCGCCGAAGCCGCGCAGGTCCACCATGACGAAGGCGTACCCCTGGTCGAACAGGTCGGTGCCCTCGATGAAGTCCTGGAAGCGGGCGGAGGGGCCGGTGTGGGACCAGCCCTCGGGGCCGGTCTGGCCCGCGTGGGCGAAGTACGGGCCGATCGACAGGATGACCGGCACCTTCTCCTTCCGCTTCAGCCCTTCGGGCAGCAGGACGTCGGCGTGCAGCCGGGTGCCGGAGCGGTCGGAGGACGGGAAGTAGTGCTGGGTCCAGACCGAGCCCTCCGGGACGCGGTCGTTCTCCTCGTGCGTGACGGGGCCGTTCCCGGTGGCGGACGGCCCGGCCTCCGCCTCGTGCGCCGCGACGGCGGGGCCGCCCAGACCGACGGTCAGGGCGAGGGCGGCGACGAGTGCCGAGGCGGTCCGGACGACCGCGCGACGTGGTCTCACATGCTCCTCCTTGGAAGGCGGGTGCAGGTGGTACGGGTGGTGCAGGTCTAGCAGCGAAGTCACCCACACGTCGATGGGGCCGAATCGCAACTACCCCTCCCACATCGGGCGTTGACGGACGCGACCGCCACCCGCCGCCGGCCGGGCCCGCGGGACGACGGCACCGGGTCCTCACCGGCGGGGCACACGGCTCCGCGCCCCCGTCCGCTCCGGAATCGCCCGCGCCCCGATCCCTGCCTAGGCTGGGGCACGCCGACGGAACCGAAGTCCTTGCCGACCGCAGGAGAGTGGGGCGCCATGGCGCGGGGAGTCGAATCGATCCGGCGCACCGCCCTGGGCGCCCTCGGCGCCGTCCTGCTGCTGATCGGCGTCGCGCTGCTGGTGCTGCCCGGGCCCGGCCTGCTGCTCGTCTTCGCCGGGGTGGTCCTGCTGGCGCGCGCCGTCCCGGCGCTCGACCGGTTCGTCGCCCCGGTCCGCGTCCGGGCGATGCGTGCCGCCGAGGAGAGCGTCTCCTCCCGTTGGCGTATCGCCGGGTCGGTGCTCGTGGGGCTGTTCCTCCTCGCCGCGGGCGTGGCCTGGGGTCTCGTGCCCGAGCTGCCGTACTCCGGATGGGCCACCGGGGCGAGTCTGATCGTCTCGGGCTTCGTGCTGTTCGCCCTGCTCGGGTGGAGCCATCGCCGGGTGCGGGCGGCGCGGCGCGGGTCGCCGCCGACTTCGGACAGCACGCGTTGACCAAACGGGACAGCGTTCCGTATATTTAACCGGGACAGCGTCCCGCTTTCGTCGCGCCGACGCACCCCTTCCCCACGGCATCGCCGTCTCCGTTGTCGATTCAACGAACGGACACACGCACCATGAGCGCACCGACCCACGCCACCGACTTCGTCTCCCCGCCCGTCCCCGTCCTCTCCGTGGCCCCGGTCGTGATACCGGCCCCGGGGCGGCCCGTGGACCTCCAGGTACGGGTCTCCGTACCCGTGACCGGGACGGGCCTGCCCGTCGTCCTGCTCTCCCACGGCCAGGGCTACTCGAACCACCTCTCCTCCCTGAACGGCTACGCCCCGCTCGCCGACCACTGGGCGGCACACGGCTTCGTCGTGATCCAGCCGACCCATCTCAGCTCGCGGACCCTGGCGCTGGATCCCGCGACCCCCGGGGCACCCCTGTTCTGGCGCTCGCGCGCCGAGGACATGACGCGTGTCCTCGACGGGCTCGACATCCTGGAGAAGGCCGTCCCACAGCTCTCCGGCCGACTGGACCGGAGCAGGGTCGCGGTCGCCGGGCACTCGATGGGAGGACACACCGCGAGCCTGCTGCTCGGCGCCCGGCTCACCGACCCGGACGACGGCACCGAGGTGGACCTGGCCGAGCCCCGGATCGGGGCGGGCGTCCTGCTGGCCGCTCCCGGCCGGGGCGGCGACGCCCTCAGCGAGTCCGCCGCGAAGAACATGCCCTTCTTCCTGACCACGGACTTCTCCCGGATGACCACGCCCGCGCTCGTCGTCGCCGGTGACCAGGACGACTCCGCCCACCTCACGGTGTCCGGCCCCGGGTGGCACGCCGACCCGTACTGGCTCTCCCCCGGCCCCAAGTCCCTGCTGACCCTGTTCGGCGCGGAGCACGGGCTCGGCGGGGTGGCCGGTTACGACGTCGCGGAGACCACCGACGAGGACCCCGGCCGGGTGGCCGCGGTGCAGCGGCTCACCTGGGCCTACCTGCGCTCCGCGCTGTACCCGGAGGACACCGCCTGGCGGGCGGCGAGGGACGCGCTTGCCGCCGGGCCGGATCCGCTCGGCCGGGTCGAGTCGAAGTAGGCCCCGAGCGGTCGGGCCGTGAGGCGCGGGGAGGCCCGCTGGTAAAATGGGCCCACGCTTTGAGGCGCCCGGGTCCGTACCGAGGGGTACGGGCCCGGTCGCGTTCCTGGCGCCTGATCAGAAAGGTCCCCCATGAACGCGAAGCCGACCGCATCCTTCGACGGCCTCGGACTGCCGCCCGTGCTGGTGGAGACGATGACCGCCCTCGGGGTGACGCAGCCGTTCCCGATCCAGGCGGCGACCCTGCCCGAGGCGCTGGCCGGGCGCGACGTCCTCGGCCGGGCGCGGACCGGCTCCGGCAAGACGCTGGCCTTCGGGCTCGCCCTGCTCACCAGGACCGCGGGCCGGCGCGCGGAGCCGAAGCGGCCGCTGGCCCTCGTCCTGGTGTCGACCCGGGAGCTGGCCCAGCAGGTGAGCGACGCGCTGGCGCCGTACGCCCGGGCGCTGGACGTCCGCCTGACCACGGTCGTCGGCGGGCTGTCGGTCAACCGGCAGACCCAGGCGCTGCGCGACGGCGCCGAAGTGGTCGTCGCCACGCCGGGCCGCCTGACCGACCTGGTCTCCCGCCGGGACTGCCATCTGAACCAGGTGCGGATCACGGTGCTGGACGAGGCGGACCAGATGTGCGACCTGGGGTTCCTGCCGCAGGTCTCCGGGATCCTGGACCAGGTCCCCTCCGACGGGCAGCGGCTCCTGTTCTCGGCCACCCTCGACGGCGACGTCGACGAGCTGGTGCGGGACCGTCTCCACGACCCGGTCCCCGTGTCGGTCGACCCGGTGTCGGCCTCGGTGAGCACGATGGAGCACCACGTACTGACCGTCCACCCCGCCGACAAGTACGCCACCGCCACCGAGATCGCCGCCCGCGACGGCCGGGTGCTGATGTTCCTCGACACCAAGGCCGGGGTCGACCGGTTCACCCGGCAGCTGCGGGCCGCCGGGGTGTCCGCGGCCGCCCTGCACAGCGGGAAGTCGCAGCCGCAGCGCACCCACACCCTCGCCCGGTTCGTCGAGGGCGGGGTCACCGTGCTGGTGGCCACCAACGTCGCGGCGCGGGGCATCCACGTCGACGACCTCGACCTCGTCGTCAACGTCGATCCGCCGGCCGACGCCAAGGACTACCTGCACCGCGGCGGGCGCACGGCGCGGGCCGGCCGGGCGGGGAGCGTGGTCACGCTCGTCACCCCGGACCAGCGGCGCGAGGTGAACCGGATGATGTCCGAGGCCGGGATCCGGCCGACGGTGACCCCGGTGCGGTCGGGCGAGCAGAAGCTGACGGACCTCACCGGCGCGAAGCGCCCGCCGGCCGGGCAGGGCAAGGAGAGCGGCAACGCCCGGTTCCGCGGGATGGGCACCCGTCCCGCCGGTGCCGCGAAGGGGTCCCGCAAGGCCGTCGAGGCGCGCAAGGCCGCTCAGGCGCGCGCGGCGGCTCGAGTACGCAGGGGCCGCTGACCCCGCGGGCGAACGTGGCGCCCGGAGACGGAGGCGAACGTGCCGCCCCGGAGGCGGACTTGGCGTCCAGAACTTTGCACACACTGATGACAAAGTATGGACATGCCAAGCGGAAGTCTCCTACCTTGGCGGCGGAACGTCCGTCCTGCCGCACAAGACCGGAGCGACATCCGGCACGGTCCGGTCCCCACCACCCGGAGGACCCATGCACCCACGGCTGTTCTCACGTGCCCGAAGACACCTCATCCTCCTGCTGACGTCGGCCGTCGCGCTCGGCGGCGCCTGGGCCGCCCCGGCGTCCTCGGCGGCCCCAGCCGACATCCCGCCGCAGGAACCCGGCGTCACGCTGCGCGTGTTCGACGTCCAGACGCCGCTGAACGAGCTGTGCACCCTCAAGCCGGGCCAGACCCCCAACCACGACAAGCTGATGCCGACGGTCGACTGGTCCACCACCGCCGACTTCGGCGGCATCGCCGACAACTTCGTGTCCCAGGCGTCCGGTTACCTGGTGGCGCCGCGTGACGGCACCTACGTGTTCCGGCTCGTCAGCGACGACGGCTCCCGGCTGACCCTCGACGACGCCACGGTGATCGACCACGACGGGCTGCACGGCGCGGAGCCCAAGGACGGCACGGTCGAACTCACCGCGGGAGCGCACCCGCTGCGCATCGACCACTTCGACCGCGGCGGCGGCCAGCAGGTCCAGCTGTCCTGGATGCCGCCGGGCGAGAGCGGGTTCACCGTCGTACCCACCGAGGCGCTGAGCACCGACGCCGGGGTCGTCCGGGTGACGGCGCCGGGCCGCAAGGAGTGCGAGGCCGGGCGCGACACCCCCGGCGACGGTCTGCCGCTCACCTCCGTGCGCCCCGACCTCGACCTCACCGACCTGCGCCCCGAGGGCTTCGAACCGCAGGTCACCGGCATGGACTGGCTGCCCGACGGACGCCTGGCCATCAGCACCTGGGGCGGCACCGACAACGTTGCCGGAGAGGTGTACCTCCTGGACAACGTCACCGGCGAGACCAGCCGCGACAAGGTGACCGTCGAGAAGGTGGCGAGCGGGCTGCGCGAGCCCATGGGCATCAAGTACGTGGACGGTTCGCTCTACGTCTCGCAGAAGCACGAGCTGACCCGGCTGGTCGACAGCGACGGCGACGACGTGACCGACGAGTACCGCACGGTCGCCACCTGGCCCTACGGCGGCAACTTCCACGAGTTCGCGTTCGGCCTGCTCTACCGGGACGGCTACTTCTACGTGAACCTCTCCGTCGCCATCGACCTCGGCGGCGCTACCACCAACCCGCAGCCCGCGCCCAACCGCGGGACGACCTACAAGATCAGCAAGAAGACCGGGAAGATCAGCGCGATCGCGGGCGGGCTGCGCACGCCCAACGGCATCGGCTGGGGACCGGGCGGCAGTCTGTTCGCCACCGACAACCAGGGCGGCTGGCTGCCCGCCTCGAAGCTCGTCCAGATCAAGCAGGACCGCTTCTTCAACCACTACACCGAGCCGGCCGGGCCCTTCGAGGACTCCCCCGTCACCGAGCCGGTGCTGTGGCTGCCGCAGAACGAGATCGGCAACTCGCCCTCCACCCCGCTGTACCTCACCAAGGGCAGGTTCGCGGGCCAGATGCTGATCGGCGACGTCACCTACGGCGGCCTCCAGCGCGCCTACCTGGAGAAGGTGAAGGGCCAGTACCAGGGCGCCGTCTTCCGCTACACCCAGGGCCTGGAGGCGGGCGTCAACCGGGTCTCCATGGGCCCCGACGGCGCGATCTACACCGGCGGCCTGGGCGCCGACGGCAACTGGGGGCAGGAGGGCAAGCTGAAGTTCGGCCTGCAGAAGCTGACGCCCAACGGCGGCAACACCTTCGACGTCCAGAAGATGCGGGCGGTGCCCGGCGGCTTCGACCTGACGTACACCCAGCCGGTGTCCGAGGAGACGGCCGCGGAGCTGGCGTCCCGCTACGAGGCCCAGCAGTGGCGCTACACGCCGACCGGCGACTACGGCGGCCCGAAGATCGCCGAGGAGGAGCTGGCCGTGCGGTCCGCGACGCTCTCGGACGACGGCCGCACCGTGCGGCTGCGGCTGGACGGCCTGAAGCCGGACCGCGTCGTGCACGTGCGCTCCCCGCGCCCGTTCACCTCGGCCTCCGGCGAGACGCTCTGGAGCACCGAGGCCTGGTACACCCTCAACGAGATGCCCGGCAAGCAGCCGCCGGCGGCCACCCTGTACGAGGCCGAGGAGGCGCGGCTGACGGGGAAGGGGGGCATCAACACCGACCACGTCGGCTATTCCGGCAGCGGCTTCGTCGACCGCTACGCCACCGAGGGCGACGTCACCACGACGTTCGACGTGACCGTCCCGAAGACCGGCACCTACGACGTGGGCCTGCGCTACTCCAACGGTCCGAACCCCTTCGAGGGCACCAAGTCGCTCTCCCTGTACGCGGGCGGGAAGAAGGTCCGCCAGACACAGCTCCCGTCCACCGGGGACTGGGACACCTGGTCCACGCGCACCGAGAGCGTGCGGCTGCGCGCCGGACACAACACGGTCTCCTACCGCTACGACCCGGGCGACACCGGCCACGTCAACCTCGACCTGATCACCGTGCGCCCGCACGGGGCCCGGGTCGCCCTGTTCGACGGCACCGCCGCCTCGCAGGAGCAGTGGCAGCACACGGACGGAAGGAAGGTCGCCTGGCCGCTGGCCGAGGAGCGGTCGATGGAGGTGTGCTGCGGCGACATCCGCACCAAGGACGCCTACCAGGACTTCAAGCTCCATGTGGAGTTCCGGGTGCCGCTGCTGCCGGACGACGTGACCGGCCAGGACCGCGGCAACAGCGGCATCTACCTCCAGGACCGCTACGAGCTGCAGATCCTCGACTCCTACGGTGACACCACCCTGGACACCAACGAGGCCGGGGCGATCTATCTGAAGAAGGCACCCGACACCAACGCGGCGACGGCCCCGGAGACCTGGCAGACGTACGACATCGTCTTCCGTGCCGCCCGCTTCGACGAGAACGGCGCCAAGACCGCCGACGCGCGGGTGACGGTGGTGTGGAACGGCCAGACGGTCCACGACGACGTCGCGCTCGACGGACCCACCGCGGCGGGCCGGGCCGAGACCCCGGCCGCCGGGGCGATCCGGCTCCAGGACCACGGGAACAAGGTCCGGTTCCGCGACATCCGGGTCGAACCGCTGGACTGACCCCCAGGCGTGCGGGGCGGTCCCTGACGGCCGCCCCGCACCTCCCGCTCCACGGATCCGGTGGGTGGACCGGTGCCCCGGCCGCCTCTGGGTAGGGTGAATCGAGGAACACCCTGCCCGTCGAACAAGGAGCGGAATTGAGCGAGCCGGCGTCCATCGCCCTGCAGAAGGAGATCGCCCGGGAACTGGAGGTCGCGGAGACCTTCGACGCCGAGCGGGAGATCGAGCGCCGGGTGGCCTTCCTCGCCGAGCGGCTGACCTCCACGGGTCTGCGCGCCCTCGTGCTCGGGATCAGCGGCGGGGTCGACTCGACCACCGCGGGCAGGCTGTGCCAGCTGGCCGTGGAGCGGGCCCGCGCCGGGGGGCACGAGGCGCTCTTCTACGCGATGCGGCTGCCGCACGGGGTCCAGGCCGACGAGGACGACGCCCAGCGGGCGCTCTCCTTCATCCAGCCGGACCGGGTGCTGACCGTGGACATCAAGCCCGCGAGCGACGCGGCGCTCGACGCCCTGCTCGCCGCCGACGTGGCCTTCCGCGACCCCCACCACCAGGACTTCGTGCACGGCAACATCAAGGCACGGCAGCGCATGATCGCGCAGTACGCGGTGGCCGGGGCGCACGGCGGACTGGTGGTCGGCACCGACCACGCGGCCGAGGCGGTCTCCGGCTTCTTCACCAAGTTCGGCGACGGCGCCGCCGACGTCGTACCGCTGACGGGCCTCACCAAGCGCCGGGTGCGCGCGGTCGGGGACGCGCTGGGCGCGCCCGCCGAGCTGGTCCGGAAGGTCCCGACGGCCGACCTGGAGACCCTCGACCCCGGCAAGGCCGACGAGGACGCCCTCGGAGTCACCTACGAGGAGATCGACGACTTCCTGGAGGGGAAGCCGGTGAAGGAGCAGGCGTTCGAGACGATCGTCACCCGCTACCGGCAGACCGACCACAAGCGGCGCCTGCCGATCGCTCCCTGACCTGCTCCGTCGCACGGTCTCAGTCGGTCGGCGGTCCCGGCGGGAACCCCACGCCGGTCAGCCGCTCCGACCCCTCCCGCAGGCTGCGGCCGGTGGCGGCATCGGCCGCCGCCGGTGACAGCCGAACCACTTCGGCCCGCCCCGCAGCTCGTCCGGGCCATCCGGGCCGTCCGGGCCGAAGAACTCGCCGCCGCGCACGCCGGGGTCGGTCGCCACGTACAGCTGCGCCGGGGCTCCCCGGTCGGCGGACGGGGCGAGGGGCCGCGGTACGCGGCCGAACATCACACACGGCGAGGATCACGTGTCCGCCCCGCCCGGCGAGCGCCCCCTCGCGGCCTGTGCGGATCACTCCGACAGAGCACTGCGGGTGGTCCGGCTGATCCTGCGCACCCCCGCCCTGCACGCACGCTTCCCGGCCCGCAAGGGCACCCGCCCGGAGACGCGAGAGGCACATGTCCTTTATGTGCGGTCTGCCGGGAGTCACCTTAATCTGTCCGAGGGGGTGCTCGAACAGTCGACGGCCGGTCACGCCGGCGGAATGTGAGCTTCCATGGCGGACTTCATCGGTGCGGTGGACCAGGGAACCACCAGCACCCGGTTCATGATCTTCGACCACGGCGGCAACGAGGTCGCGAAGCACCAGCTGGAGCACGAGCAGATCCTGCCGCGCTCCGGGTGGGTCGAACACGACCCGGTGGAGATCTGGGAGCGCACCAACTCGGTGATGCAGAACGCGCTGCGCAACGGCGGCCTGTCGGGGACGGACCTGGCGGCCATCGGCATCACCAACCAGCGGGAGACCACGGTGGTCTGGGATCCGCGCACCGGCCGCCCCTACTACAACGCCATCGTGTGGCAGGACACCCGCACCGACGCCATCGCGGCGAACCTGGAGCGGTCGGGCCGGGGCGACGTCATCCGCCGCAAGGCCGGGCTGCCGCCCGCCACATACTTCTCCGGCGGGAAGATCCAGTGGATCCTGGAGAACGTCGACGGCGTCCGCGAGGCCGCGGAGCAGGGGCACGCGGTGTTCGGCAACACCGACTCCTGGGTCCTGTGGAACCTCACCGGCGGCCCCGACGGCGGGATCCACGCCACCGACGTGACCAACGCCAGCCGCACCATGCTGATGGACCTGGAGACGCTCGACTGGGACGACGAACTGCTGGGCTTCTTCGGCATCCCCCGCGGCATGCTGCCCACCATCAACCCCTCCTCGCACCCCGAGGCGTACGGCACGACCCGGACCTCCCGGCCGCTGCGCGCCGCCGTACCCATCACGGGGGTGCTGGGCGACCAGCACGCGGCGACCGTCGGACAGGTCTGCTTCTCGCCCGGCGAGGCCAAGAACACCTACGGCACCGGCAACTTCCTGGTCCTCAACACCGGCACGGAACTGGTCCGCTCCCAGCACGGGCTGCTGACCACCGTGGCCTACCAGTTCGGCGACAACCCACCGGTCTACGCGCTGGAGGGCTCCATCGCGGTGACCGGGTCCGCGGTGCAGTGGCTGCGCGACCAGATGAAGATCATCAAGACCGCGGCCGAGAGCGAGGAACTCGCCCGCACGGTCGAGGACAACGGCGGGATGTACTTCGTCCCCGCCTTCTCCGGCCTGTTCGCCCCGTACTGGCGCTCCGACGCGCGGGGCGCCATCGTCGGCCTCGCCCGGTACAACGACAACGCACACCTGGCCCGGGCGACGCTGGAGGCCATCTGCTACCAGAGCCGCGACGTCGTCGAGGCCATGGAGCAGGATTCCTCGGTCCACCTGGACGTGCTCAGGGTGGACGGCGGGGTGACCGCCAACGACCTGTGCATGCAGATCCAGGCGGACATCCTCGGCGTCCCCGTCAGCCGCCCGGTCGTCGCCGAGACCACCGCCCTCGGCGCGGCCTACGCGGCGGGACTGGCGACCGGCTTCTGGCGGGACACCGACGAACTGCGCACCCACTGGAGCGAGTCCAGGCGCTGGGAGCCCCAGTGGTCCGAGGAGCGGCGCGCGCAGGGATACGCGGGCTGGAAGATGGCGGTGGAGCGCACGCTCGACTGGGTCAAGGTCCCGGAGAGCTGACACCGGGGGCGGATCACCGGCCGACGGTCCCGGCGGCGTACTCCCACAGACGGTCCGCGGCCCGCGGGTCGAGCGCGTGGGGAGCTACGCCGCCGGCCTGTTCCCCGTCCCCGTCGGCGACCGTCCGCGCCTCCCGGTTGTCCTCGAAGTAGCGCCCCGTGACGCCGTCCACCAGCGGGGACGCGGCCAGCAGCACGGAGGTCGCGGCGCCCTGGAGGGGCGTCTTGTAGTAGGGCTGCTCGATGATGTTCCCGTCGTCGTCCATCGCCCCCAGGGCCCGCATCGTCGCGTCGTCGACGTGCCGCTGGAGGTTGGTGCTGATCCAGCCCGGGTTGAGGGCGTTGGCGGTGATGCCGTCGGCGAGCCAGCGGCGGGCGCCCACGGCGAACAGCACGTCGGCGGTCTTGGACTGGGCGTAGGCGGCCCAGCGGTCGTAGGGGCGGCGCGCGAAGTGCGGGTCGTCGAAGTCGAACGCCGCGCCGCGGTGCGCGCCCGAGCTGACCACCACGACGCGGGCGGAACCGGCCGCCCGCAGCCGCCCGTGGAGTCCGAGGGCGAGGGCGAAGTGGCCCAGGTGGTTGGTGGCCAGCTGGAGTTCCCAGCCCTCGGCGGTGATCCGGCGCTCGGGCAGCGCCATCACGCCGGCGTTGGCCACGAGGACGTCGAGCGGCCCCTGCCATCCCCGGACGAAGGCGGCCACCGAGGAGAGGTCGGCGAGGTCGATCGCCGCCGCCCGTACCGAGCCCGGGCCCGGCGCGGCGGCGACCTCGCGGACGAGCGGCTCCGCCGCGGCCGGGTTCCGGACGGCGACGGTGACCTCGGCGCCGGCGGCGGCCAGGGCGCGGGCGGTTTCGACGCCGATGCCGGAGGCGCCGCCGGTGACGATCATCCGCCGACCGCCGAGGTCCACGCCGTCGATCACCTCGGTGGCGGTGGCGTGCGAGTGGAAGGGGGTGGTGAGGCGGGGGGTGGGGCTCGGGGTGTCGTTCACGATCGCGGCTTTCCTGTTGCGTACGGTGCTCACCCCACCAAGGTACGAAGCGGATTCCGGACTGCCTATGCTGAAACGTCCGGGAAACTTGCTCCACACTCCAGATTTTCGGAACGGCTCGGGAAAGGAATCACGATGGATCCGCTCGAGGACGTGCTCTCCCTCCTCGACACCAGGAGCCATCTGTCCGCCGGCCTCGTGGCCGGTGGCTCGTGGGCGGTGCGCTTCGAGGCTCCGGACGGCGTGAAGTTCAACGCCGTCCGGCGCGGCGGCTGCCGGCTCACCGTGGCAGGAGGCGGCGAGCCGGTACGGCTGGCCGAGGGCGACTGCTACCTGCTCACCCGGCCGCTGGAGTTCACGCTGTCCAGCGACGCCGACGCCGTTCCGGTGGACGCCGGCACGGTCTTCGCGGGCGCCGAGAACGGGGTGGCGCGCACCGGAGTGGGCGAGGAGGTCCTCCTCGTCGGGGGGCGCTTCTCGTTCGGCGAACGGGCCCGCGCCCTGCTGCTGGACTCCCTCCCCCCGGTCGTCCACGTACCGGCGGGCTCCGGCGAGGCCGACGCCCTGCGGTGGGCTCTCGACCAGATCGACCAGGAGCTGCGGCGGCGCCCCATGGGATCGTCGCTGGTGGCGCGGCACCTCGCGGTCGTCATGCTGGTCCACGTCCTGCGCCTGCACTTCGCCCGGGAGCCACGCACCGGGTCGGGGTGGACGAGCGGCCTCGCCGACCCCGTCGTGGCAACCGCCCTGACCTCGATGCACACCGCTCCCGAACACCCCTGGACGGTGGCCGAGCTGGCACAGGTCTGCGCCGTCTCCCGCTCGACCCTCGCGGCTCGGTTCAAGGGCGCCGTCGGCCAGGGACCGCTGGACTACCTCATGCACTGGCGCATCGAACTGGCCTCCGAGCGCCTGCGCCGGGGGACGGACACCCTCGCCACGATCGCCACAGCCGTCGGGTACGGCTCGGAGAGCGCGCTCAGCTCCGCCTTCAAACGGGTCACCGGCACCTCTCCGCGCACCTACCGCAACCGGCATCGGACGGGCTGACCGCCACCCCATTTTCTGGACTTGCCAGTCCATTTTGTTCGCCGCACAGTGGCATCCGCGCCCCGGCCGCCGACCGGCCGGGGCGCCGGAGAAGCACACGGACGAGACGGCAGGCAAGGAGCAGGACATGTCGATGCGGCTTGCGGACAGGACCGCGCTGGTGACCGGGGCTACCAGCAACATCGGACGGGCCATCGCGGAGGCTTTCGCGGCCGAGGGGGCCCACGTGGTCGTCTCTGGGCGCAGCGCCGTGCGGGGCAAGGAGGTCGTCGACGGCATCCGCGCCGCCGGCGGCCGGGCCGACTTCGTCCACGCCGACCTGGACGGCAGCGCGGCCGCCTCACGGGCGCTGGCCAGCGAGGCGGCCCGCGTGCTGGGCGGACGCGTGGACGTGCTGGTCAACAACGCCGGGATCTATCCGCCCGGCACCACGACCGACACCGACGAGGAGACCTTCGACCGGGTCTACTCCGTGAACGTCAAGGCCCCGTTCTTCCTCACCGCGGCCCTGGCACCCGCCATGGCGGAGGCCGGGGGCGGGGCGATCATCAACCTGGGCTCCTGGATCGCGCGCCTGGGCGTCCCGGTCGGCGCCCTCTACAGCTCCACCAAGGGTGCCGTGGAGACCCTGACGCGGGCGTGGGCGGCGGAGTTCGGGGCGCGCGGCGTACGGGTGAACGCCATCTCGCCGGGGGTGGTGCAGACTCCCCCGCCCGGTGAGGTCCATCCCGCCGAGGTCATGATGAAGGGCACGCCGGCGGGACGGATGGGCACGCCCGAGGCGATCGCGAGCGCGGCCGTCTACCTGGCCGGCGACGAGTCCTCGTTCGTGCACGGCACCGTGCTCGACGTCGACGGCGGGCGCACCGCGGTGGCCGTGATCGCCGCCTGACACACGGCCGGTGTCGCGTCACCGCGCGGTGGCGCCGGCGTGCCGGAGGTCCGCGATCCCCTGGTCGAGGGCGGCCCGCAGATGGGTCGACCGCCCGGTCGAGAGCAGGATGGACACGCCGCCCTGAATGGCCGTCAGCAACGCGGCCGCCCTGGTCTCCACGTCGAGATCGGCGGGGAGCCTGCCGGACGCCTGGAGCGACCTGATGCCCGCCGCGAGGCTCTCCTGCCACTGGCGCAGCAGCTCGACCACGATGGCCCGCGTGCCCGGGGTGGAGCGGCCGATCTGCAGGAACAGCGACCCGAGCGGGCACTGGTCGCCCTGCGTCTCGTAGCGCTCGATCACGACGTCCCGCCATTCCTGCCAGGCCTCCCACGAGTCGAGGCGGCCGAGCTGGGGCTGCTGGTCCTCCAGCACCTGGTCCGCCTCGAACCGGGCCACCTCGACGAGCAGTTCGTCCTTGCCCGCGGGGAAGTAGTGGAACAACTGGCTCTTGCTGGTGGCGGTCCGCGCCATGATGTCGTCCAGGGTCGTCGAGGCGACGCCCCTCTCCCGCAGCACCGCCGCGGCACCTTCGACGATGCGGCGCCGTGTCGCCCTGCCCTTGACCGTCAACTCACCGCGCACGCCGCACACCTCCGGAATATTGGACTGGCGGGTCCATCGTACGGGCGTGCCCTTAGGGTGATCACATGTCTGCCGGATTGAGCGCGGCGAGGACCCGGGCCGCGCTGCGCACCAGCGCGCGCGTCTCGGGCGAGCTGCTGCTGATACTTGTCATGCTCGCAGTGACCCTGTGGGTCCTCGGCCGTATGTGGTCGGTGGTGTGGCCGCTACTGGTCGGTCTGCTGCTGACCACGTTGACGTGGCCCCCGGCCCGCTTCCTGCGGCGGCACGGGTGGCGTCCGGCACTGGCCGCCGCGGTGGTGACGGTGGCCTTCCTGCTGGTCGTCCTGGGCATCGTGGCACTGATCGCCGTGCCGATGTCCTCCCAGACCGACGAGTTGACCGACGGCGTGGTCGAGGGCATCCAGCGGCTGCGCGAGTGGGCCGCGGGGCCGCCGCTGAACATCGGTGACGACGAGATCACCGGTGCGATGGATTCGGCGGTGGCACGCATCCAGGACAGCGTCGGCAGCATCACCACCGCGGTGGCGACGGGGGTGGGCGCGGTGGTCAACGGCCTGATCACCGCGGTCCTAGGCGTGTTCCTGATGTTCTTCTTCCTCAAGGACGGCCCGCGGTTCCTCCCCTGGCTGGCCCGCCAGTTGCCCGGCCGGCTGGCCACCGACGTCCCGGTCGTCGCCCTGCGGGGCTGGGAGACCCTGGGCTCCTTCGTCCGGTCGCAGGCCCTGGTGGGGCTGCTCGACGCCGTGTTCATCGGCCTCGGCCTGTGGATCCTGGACGTACCGCTGGTGCTGCCGCTGGCGGTGCTGACCTTCGTGTCGGCGTTCGTGCCCATCGTGGGTGCGCTGTTCGCGGGCTTCGTGGCGGTGTTGATCGCCCTGGTGTCGAACGGCCTGACGGACGCGCTCATCGTTCTCGCGATCATCGTGGTGGTGCAGCAGTTGGAGGGCAACGTCTTCCAGCCCATCCTCCAGAGCCGGGGCCTCGGTCTGCACGCGGCGGTGATCCTGCTGGCGGTGACGCTGGGCGGCAGTCTGTCCGGGATCGTGGGCAGCCTCCTCGCCGTACCCCTAGCCGCGCTGATCGCGGTGGTGTGGAATTACGTGCGCGAGCAGTTGACCGACCCGCCCGAGGAGATCGCGACCGCCGACGGCTGAGCCCGACCGACGGGTCCCCTCGTGTCAATGACGGGCCCCTCGCGCGAATTGGGTCGCGACCGGGCGGGCGGTGGTGTTGGCTGGCGGGCGTGGATCTCTTCCCCCGCTCCTGGTCGGCCCTGCTCGCCGCGGTCGCCGACCTCCCCGACGAGGACTTCGCCCGGCCGTCCGGGTGCACCGGCTGGCTCGTCCGGGACCTGGTGTGCCACCTGGTCGTCGACGCCCAGGACGTCCTGATCACCCTGGCCACCCCGACCACCGAGGAGCCGACCCGGGACGCGGTGACCTACTGGCAGGTCGTCGAGCCCCCGACCGGGGACGACCCGCTCGACGCGCTGATCGTCCGCCTGGCCGCCGCCTACGAGCAGCCGGAGCTGCTCAAGTTCCACCTGGACGACGTCGGTTCCGCCGCCGGGCGCGCCGCCGCGCTCGCGGACCCCGCGGGCCGGGTCGGTACGCAGGGCCAGGTACTCACGGCGGGCGACTACCTCTCCGCCTACGTGCTGGAGTGGTCCCTGCACCACCTCGACCTGATCGCACACCTCCCCAAGGCGGCAGCGCCGCCCGCGGCGGGGCTCAGGCGCTCGCGGGAGCTGCTGGAAGGGGTCGTCGGTACGGCGTTCCCCACCGCGTTCACCGACCGGGACGCGCTGCTGATCGGCACCGGGCGCCGGACGCCGACCCCGGCGGAGACGGCCGCGCTGGGCGAGTTGGCGGCGCGGCTCCCGTTTCCGGTCGGCTGACCGGCATGTCCGGGCCCCAGCCCTCGAAGGGGCCCGGGAGCCGTCCGGCGGGTCGTCCGATCGGACGACAAGGTGGTCGTCCGTCCGGCGGGCGGGGAGGAGCCGGTGCGTCGACGCCCGCCGACGCCCCGCGGCTCCAGGCTGGAGGAGCACGTCCCCGACACCGTGGAGCCGTCCCACCATGACCGCCAAGCCACCCACCCCCGCCGACCTCGCCCTGTCGGAGGCCGTCCGCCGCGGCGACGCCGATGCCGCCCGGGCCGCGCTGCGGGCCGGCGCCGACCGGGAACTGCGCGACGAGCAGGGCCGCACACCACTGCTCCTGGCGGCCCTGGCCGACCGGGTCGCCGTCGCCGAGGTCCTGGTCGCGGCCGGCGCGGACGTCAACGCGCAGGACGCGCGGGACGACAGCGCCTGGCTGGTCACCGGGGTCACGGGCAGCGTCGCGATGATGCGGGCGCTGCTGCCCGCAGGCCCGGACGTCACGCTGACCAACCGCTTCGGCGGCGTCTCGGTCATCCCGGCGAGCGAACGCGGCCACGTGGCCTACGTACGGGCGGTGCTCGCCGAGACGGACACCGACGTCGACCACGTCAACCGGCTCGGCTGGACGGCGCTCCTCGAAGCCGTCGTCCTCGGCGACGGCGACCGCACGCACCGGGACGTCGTGGCGGCCCTGCTCGCCGCGGGCGCCGACCCCTCGCTGCCGGACGGCGACGGTGTCACGGCCCGTGCCCACGCCGAACGCAGGGGCTTCGAGGCCATCGCGGACCTGCTGCGGCGGGCCGAGTCGCGGGGCGGCGGCGGCCCTCGCGCGGAGGGTGGCCGACGGTGAACCGGCGCTCCCTCGCGGGTTGTCTCGCGGCACTGGCCGCCGTCACCGCGACGCTGGGCGGCTGCGCGTCGGAGGCGGGCGACGACGAAGCCGCGTCCCCGGTGTCCGCACCGCCCGGCACCACGGCCCAGCGCACACCCGACTCGGGCGGCACCTCGGCACGCACGCCCCGAGGCACCCTGCTGGTCACGGACTTCGGCTCCGACACCGTCACCTTCGTCGACCCCGCCGGGCGGGGCGAGGCCGCCGACCTCGGCTCGGTACGGGTCGGGACGGCGCCGTACGGGATCGCGCTGGGCGAGGACGGCACGGCGTGGGTGGCGACCGCGGAGGGCGTGGCCGCCGTGGACACCCGTACGCGCGAGCGCACCGCCCTCGTCCCCTACCGGACGGACACGGGCCCGGTGACGACCGGCGAGTACCGGGGCGGCGGCATGGGCATCGCCCTGTCCCCCGACGGCAGCCGTGTCTACGTCGGGGTCAACGTCCCCGGCGGCGAGGGCACCCTGGAGGTCGTCGACACGGTACGGCGGGAGGTGACCCGGGTGGTCCCGGTCGGTCGCCGTCCCTTCGACGTCGACGTCTCGCGCGACGGCCGGCAGGTCTACGCGACCAACCACGACTCGTTCGACGTGAGCGTCGTCGACACCCGCGACTGGACGGCGCGCCGCATCGAGGTCGCCCCGTACGGCACCGAGGGCGGCCTCGGCTCCTGGCTCAAGCCGCACTACACCGCCGTACGCCCCTGGGACGGGGCCCTTCTGCTGCCCTTCGAGGGCGAGCGCCTGGCCGTGGTCGACCCCGGCACCGGGCGGGTCCGGATCGAGGACATGACCGCCAATACCCACCAGCACGGCGTCACGGCAGGCGCCGACGGCACGCTCTACGCGGTGGGCACCGGCCCGATCGACGCGTTTGAGGACGACGGACCGTCGCTGACCGTCCGCACGCCCGACGGCGACGAACGGGTCGTCCCGCTGGACGGCCCGCACGAGACCGTGGCCCTCTCGGCCGACGGCCGCACCGCCTACGTCTCGGGCGGCTTCACCCGCGACGGCTACTGGAACGGCCTGAGTGTCGTCGACGTCGCGACCGGCCGGGTGACCCGGCTCCCGGTGGGCGAGCGACCGCTGGCCGTCGCGGTCCTCGACGGTGACCAGGGGACCGGCGCGGGCTGAGCGCCCATGGGGGGGCGAAGCAGGGCCGAACGGCCCCTGCCGGACCGGCCGCCCGGCTGTTCACCCGGCTGGTGCACGTCTGGAGCGCACCGGTCGGACAGCTGGTCCGCCCCCCCCCTCTGGTCCACCGCCGCCGCGCCATCCCGGCACGGGTCCCACGGACCCGCTCGACGACCGGGAGGCAGTCCAGTGACGACAAGCTAGTCCTGGGCGGTGGGACGGACCACGATGTCGCCCACGTCGACGCCGTCGGGCTGCTCGACGGCGAAGGCGACCGCGCGGGCCACGGCCTGCGGCGGGATGGCGATCCGGTCCCTGGTCTCGAGGGTCTGGCCCCTGGCCCCGGCGTCCGGGATGCCGTCCGCGAAGTCCGTGTGGACGAATCCCGGTGAGACCACGGTGACCCGCAGGCTGTCACCGGCCTCCTGGCGCAGCCCCTCCGACACGGTGCGCACCGCGTTCTTCGTCCCGGCGTAGACCGACATGAGCGGGCTGATGCGCAGTCCGGCGGTGGAGACGATGTTGACGAAGTGGCCGGAGCCCTGCTCCCGGAAGACGGGCAGGGCCTCGGCGATGCCGTAGAGGACGCCCTTCAGGTTGACGTCGATCATCCGCTCCCAGTCCGCGACGCGGAGTTCGTCCAGGGGGGAGATCAGGCCGACGCCGGCGTTGCCGACGAGGACGTCGAGCCGGCCGAAGCGTTCGCGGGCCAGGGCGACGAGTGCGGCGAGGTCCGCGCGGCGGGTCACGTCCGTACGGACCCAGGCTGCCTCACCTCCGTTCTTGGCGATGCGCAGGGCCAGGTCCTCGAGACGCTCCGGACGGCGTGCCCCGAGCACGACCTTGGCTCCGCGCTCGGCGAGCAGGAGGGCGCTCGCCTCGCCGATGCCGCCACTGGCACCGGTGATCGCCACGACCTTGCCTTCGATTCCCGACATGTTGGGCAGTCCTTCCGGACGGGGACATGGGCAGAGCTGCGTCGTGCCCTAGAGTGAAAGTGGAGGCGCCGCCACTTCCGTCACAGTAAGCGGGGGCGCCTCCACTTAGCAACCGCCGACGAGGAGAGGGCCGCCTATGTCCGACGCCACGAAACGGCCGCTGAGGGCCGACGCACGGCGCAACCGGGACAAGATCCTGGCCGCCGCCGTGCGGGTGTTCAGCGAGGAGGGGCTGGACGCGCACCTCGAGCGCATCGCCAGGGAAGCGGGCGTCGGCAGCGGCACCCTCTACCGGAACTTCCCCACCCGCGAGGCCCTGATCGAGGCGGCGTACCGCAACGAGGTGGCGCGGCTGTGCGACTCCGTGCCCGGCCTGCTGGCGGAGCTGTCCCCGGCCGAGGCGCTGCGCGCGTGGACCCGCCGCTTCATCGACTACGCCACCGCGAAGTTCGGGATGGCCGACGCCCTGCGGGCCGTCGTCGCCTCGGGCGGCGATCCCTACGGCGACAGCCGGGAGCTGATCCAGTCCGCCCTGACCGCCCTCATGGCCGCCGCCGCGGCGGCCGGTGAGATCCGCTCCGACATCAGGTCGACCGACATGTTCGCCGCCCTCGCGGGCATCGCCCTCACCTCGGCCCGCCCCGACCAGCGCGAGCAGGCCGAACGCCTTCTCGACCTCGTCCTGGACGGCCTGCGCCCCACGGCGCCGCGCCCCGCATGACAGTGCCTGCCCTCACGTAGACTCCGCGGCATGGGTCGATGGGAGCCGAACGCGCGCGGCCGCCTGGAGCAGGCGGCGTTGGAGCTGTACGTGGAGCGCGGCTACGAGCAGACCCCGGTGGCCGAGATCACCAAGCGTGCGGGACTGACGGAGCGGACGTTCTTCCGGCACTTCGCCGACAAGCGGGAGGTCCTCTTCGCCGGGTCCGGCAGGCTGGAGGAGCTGTGCGTGGGCGCCGTCGCGGCGGCACCCCCGGCGGCGAGTCCGATGGAGGCGGTGGCCGCCGCACTCGACGCCGCGGCGGGCGTCTTCGAGGAGCGCGGTGACCTGGTCGGCCTGCGGCAGGGCGTCATCGACGCCAACGCGGAGCTGCGGGAGAGGGAGCTGATCAAGCTCGCGTCCCTGTCCGGCGCGCTCGCCGACGCGCTGCGCGGGCGCGGCGTGGCCGAACCGGCGGCGGAGCTGACCGCCGAGTCGGCGATCGCCGTGCTCAAGGTCGCCTTCCGGCGCTGGATCGACGGGGGCCGGGAGCGACCGCTGCGGCCCCTGCTCGCCGAGTGCTTCGACGTGCTCCGCGCGCTGTCCGCCCGGGGCGCCGCGAGCGCCGGTTAGCCACCGGCCCGGCCTTCCCGGGCGCCGGGCATGCCGGGCACGCCGGGCATGCCGCCGCCGGCCGGGCGGAACGGCCGCGTCCGAGCGTCCTGGTCCCGCGTTGCCGGGGTGTGCCGCACCCGGGCACGAACCGTCCTGGTCCGTCCCCGACGCCGCGTACAGACTCGGTGCGTCAGATGCGGGACCATCCATCGGAAGGACATCGTCATGACGCAGACCTCCAAGGTCGTCCTGGTGACCGGCGCGAGCAGCGGGATCGGTGAGGCGACGGCCCTGCGCCTGGCCGCCGACGGCCACCGGGTGTTCCTGGGCGCGCGCCGCACCGAGCGCCTGGAGAAGCTGGCCGCGCGGATCGCCGCGGACGGCGGCACCGCGGGCTTCCGGCGGCTCGACGTCACCGACGCCGCCGACGTACGGGCCTTCGTGTCGGCCGCGGTCGAGCGCTGGGGGCGGCTGGACGTGATGGTCAACAACGCGGGCGTGATGCCGCTCTCGCCGCTCTCGGAACTGAAGGTGGCCGAGTGGGACCGGATGCTCGACGTGAACGTCCGCGGGGTGCTGCACGGCATCGCGGCCGCCCTGCCGGTCATGCGGGCACAGGGCGGCGGGCACGTCGTGAACATCGCGTCGGTCGGCGCGTACGAGGTGGTGCCGACCGCCGCCGTCTACTGTGCGACCAAGTTCGCCGTGCGCGCCCTGTCCGAAGGGCTGCGCCAGGAGTCGGCCGGGGACATCCGGGTCAGTGTGGTCTCCCCGGGCGTCACCGAGTCGGAGCTGGCCGACTCCATCTCCGACCCGCGTGCGCGCGAGGACATGAAGACCTACCGCTCGGTGGCCGTTCCGGCTTCCGCGATCGCCGACGCCATCGCCTTCGCGGTCTCCCGGCCCGCCGAGGTGGACGTGAACGAGATCGTGGTGCGCCCGGCCGCCAGTGCGCAGTAGTCGGCCCGAGCGCCACCCGCCACGTCGCTAGCCGGCGTCCAACGGCCGTTCGAAGAAGGTCTCCAGGACCACCGTCGCCTGGGTCCCGCTCACCCCGTCGATCGCGTAGAGGCGGCGCAGCACGTCCTGGAGCCGCTCGGTGGTGGCCGTGCGCACCTTCAACAGGACGGCCGCGCTGCCCGCGATGACGTGCGCCTCCTGGATCTCCGGCACGGCGGCGAAGTCCTCGGCCCGGTCGCCCATCCACGCCGTCGAGTCGACCAGCACGAAGGCGAGGACACCGCGGTCGAGTGCCTCGGGGTCGACGTCGACCGTGGTCGACCGGATGACGCGCTGTTCGCGCAGTTTGCGGACGCGCTCGTGAGCGGCGCCCGCCGAGAGACCCACCTCCCGGCCCAGTTCGGCGTACGGCCGGGTCGCGTCCTGCTGGAGCAACGCGATCAGTCGCCGGTCGATCTCATCCACTGACTTCATCACCAGACCATATATGGTTCGGCGATCTGCATGCTACGTTGAACGAGGTACTGATCACCGCGCTGAGAGGACACCATGTCCACCGACGGCCCGTACGAGATCCTGGACGACCGCTTCCGCACCGGACGCTGTGCGAACGGAGACAACAGGCTGGAAGTCCTGTACGACGGCTGCCGCTGGGCCGAGGGCCCGCTGTACCTCCCCGCCTGGCGTCAGCTGCTCTGGAGCGACATCCCCAACGACCGCATCCTGCGCTGGGACGAGGCCACCGGCTCGGTCGGCGTCTTCCGTACCCCGGCGGGCCACAGCAACGGCAACACCCTCGACCGGCGGGGCCGCCTGGTCACCTGCGAGCAGGGCAACCGGCGCGTCACCCGCACCGAACCCGACGGGACGGTGACCGTCCTCGCCGAGCACTTCGACGGCAAGCGGCTCAACAGTCCGAACGACTCCGTCGTCCGCTCCGACGGCACCGTCTGGTTCTCCGACCCGGACTTCGGCATCACCAGCGACTACGAGGGGCATCGCGCCGAGTCCGAGATCGGCGCGTGCAACGTGTACCGGATCGACCCGGTGTCCGGGCAGGTGCGGCTCGCCGCCGACGGCTTCGACGGTCCCAACGGCGTGATTCTGTCCCCCGACGAGCGGCGGCTGTTCGTCTCCGACTCGCGGGCCGCCCGGATCCACGCGTTCGACATCCGGGAGGACGGCACGCTGTCCGACGGGAAGGTCTTCGCCGAGGCCCGGGGGGACGTGCACTTCGACAACATCCGCTTCGACGACGAGGGGCGCCTGTGGGCCGCCGCCCTGCACGACGGTGTCCACTGCTACGACCCCGACGGCACGCTCATCGGCCGTCTGCGCGTGCCCGAGCCCGTCTCCAACATCGCCTTCGGCGGCCCCAAGAACAACCGCCTGTTCATCACGGCCACCACGTCCCTGTACTCACTGGTGATGTCGGTGACGGGGGCGCCGCGCCTCTGAGGACCGCCACCTCCCGACGGCACCGGATCGCGGCCGGTCCGTCGGTTAACCGGTGTACAGAAAGGGGCCGTTGCGACGTAGGTTGTGGTCAAGCATCCACGCCTCGGCTGAAAGACGGACCGCACCCATGAGCGACCCCTCGACGACTCCCGGCCACACCGCGCAGCAGAAGATCGACACGTCCGTGCCGCACTCGGCCCGGATCTGGAACTACTGGCTGGGCGGCAAGGACAACTACCCGGTCGACGAGCAGGCCGGCGACGCGTACACCGCCGTCTTTCCCGGCATCGTCACCGTCGCCCGCAGCAGCCGAGCCTTCCTGCGCCGCAACATCACCCACCTGGTCACCGAGGCGGGCATCCGGCAGTTCCTCGACATCGGCACCGGTCTGCCGACCGCCGACAACACCCACGAGGTCGCCCAGCGCATCGCGCCCGAGAGCCGGATCGTCTACGTCGACAACGACCCGATGGTCCTCGCCCACGCCCGCGCGCTGCTGTACTCCACGCCCGAGGGCGCCACCGCGTACATCGACTCCGACGTGCTCGACCCCGACACCGTTCTCGAGGCGGCCGCCCGGACGCTGGACTTCGACCGGCCCATCGCGCTGATCCTCAGCAACATCCTGGGGCACATCCCCGACTACGACCAGGCACGTTCCGTCGCCGCCCGGCTTGTCGACGCACTGCCGTCCGGCAGTTACCTCTCGATCAACGACGGCTCGCGCGGCATCGACCCGGAGTTCGACCAGGCCCAGGACGGCTACAACGAGAGCGGTGCCGCCCCGTACATCCTGCGCACCGTCGACCAGATCACGGCGTTCTTCGACGGGCTGGAGCTGGTGGAGCCCGGCGTGGTCCCGGTAACCCGGTGGCGCCCGGACGCGGACGCCGAAGACCCCGGGCTGATCGGCGAGCACGGCGGACTCGCCCGCAAGCCGTGACGTCCTGACCCGCGCCGGAGCGAGAGGAACCCGCACCATGTCCGCATGGCCGTTGCCCGAAGCGTTCACCGGCGGTTCGGGCACCGTCCGCTGGAACCGGCTGGGCGCCCCGGACGGGCGCCCGCTGGTCCTGCTGCACGGCACGCCCTTCTCGTCGTACGTCTGGCGCGCGGTGGCCCGCTCGCTGGTCCGCGACCACCAGGTGTTCGTCTGGGACATGCCCGGCTACGGGGTGTCGGAGAAGAGCGCCGGGCAGGACGTGTCCCTGGCCGCGCAGGGCCGGGTCTTCGCGGAGCTGCTGGAGCACTGGGGGCTGGAGGAGCCGCTGGTGGCCGCCCACGACTTCGGGGGTGCCGTCGCCCTGCGGGCGCATCTGCTGCACGGTGCCCGGTACCGGGCGCTGGCCCTGGTCGACCCGGTCGCGCTGGCGCCCTGGGGGTCGCCGTTCTTCCGGCTGGTCCGCGACCACGCCGAGGTTTTCGAGCAGCTGCCCGAGGCGCTGCACCGGGCACTGGTGCGCGAGTACGTCGGTTCCACCGGCGGTCCGGGGCTGCACCCGGCGGTCCTGGACCGGCTGGTCGAGCCCTGGCTGGGCGAAACGGGGCAGCCGGCCTTCTATCGGCAGATCGCCCAGGCGGACCAGCGGTACACGGACGAGATCCAGGACCGGTACACCGGAATCGATGTCCCGACGCTGATCTGCTGGGGCGAGGACGACGCCTGGATCCCCGTGGCCAAGGGGCGCGAACTGGCCGGTCTCGTCCCCGGTTCCCGATGGGAGCCGATCGCCCGCGCGGGCCACCTGGTCCAGGAGGACGCGCCCGCCGAGCTGACGGCCGCCCTGCTCGACTTCTTCCGCCGCGTCCCCTGACGGTCGTCGTCCCGCGGGACGACGTGCCACAGGGCGGGGCCCCGGGAAACGTGTGTTCCCCGCGGCCCCGCCCTGTTCGGCGATCTCCCGATCAGGCGGGGGTGATGTTCTCCGCCTGCGGGCCCTTCTGGCCCTGGGTGATGTCGAAGGTCACGGCCTGGCCTTCCTGCAGCTCGCGGTAGCCCTGAGCGTTGATGTTGGAGTAGTGCGCGAAGACGTCGGGGCCGCCGCCGTCCTGCGCGATGAAGCCGAAGCCCTTTTCAGAGTTGAACCACTTGACAGTTCCGCTGGCCATGCCTTTTGCCTTTCAGCCGTTATCGGATCCGCACCGCGCGAACCCGGAGGTGGTCGTCCTGGTCCTCCGGCATTGCACAGCAAACCGCCCGCACTCCTGGGCGGGCGGTCTGGGCGAACCACGACATCTGCTGCTGACGCTACACGGCATGTCCGAGCCCCACCAGTGAGTAAGGGGTGTGAGCAGGAACCATGTTGTCGCTCCGAGCCCTCGGCCACCGCTGTGCGGGTCCCCGCTGCGCCATCCGGGGGAGACGGCGAGGCGGCCGCACAACCCGGTTCCGGAAGTGGTCTAGCTATGAAGAGTCCACACACGGAGTCGGAGATCGATATGACCGTCAGGAAAGCGCTGGCCCTGGTGATCGGCGCTGTCATGTGCACCGGCGTGCTGGCCGGCTGCGCCCGGGAGCACGCGGGCGCCTCTTCTCAGGACGCGCACGCACCCGGGAGTTCCGCGGCCCCGCGCCCGGCTCCCCCGCGCTCCTTCCCCCGCCCGCTGCCCGGCGTCGGGCCGGTCATGCGGGACCGCCTCCCGGACGGCACCCGGCAGGCCCTCGTGGTCACCGGCGAGACCGAGAGCTCCTCCCAGGCGCAGGTGGTGCTCTACGAGCAGTACCCGGCCCAGGGCTGGCGCGCGGTCGCCGGTCCCTGGCCCGCGCACAACGGCCTGCGCGGCTGGACCGACGACCACGAGGCGGGCGACCTGCACACGCCCATCGGCGTCTTCGGCCTCAGCGACGCCGGCGGCAGGCTGCCCGACCCTGGCACCCTGCTCCCCTACGACGAGGACCCCGAGTTCTCCGTGTCGGGCACCGGATACCTGGGCGAGCCCCTGGAGGGGTCGTTCGACTACGTGGTCGCCATCGACTACAACCGGGTGCCCGGCACCACCCCGCTGGACAGGACCCGCCCCCTGGGCGAGGACAAGGGGGGCGGGGTCTGGATCCACGTGGACCACGACGGGCCGACCAACGCCTGCGTGTCCCTGAGCGAGGAGCACATGCGCGCCTTGCTGACCGCCCTGGACCCGGACAAGGAGCCGGTCGTCGTCATGGGCCCGGAGGAGGTCCTGGCGCGCTAGCGTGTCCCGGACGGCCGGACGGCGCGCGTGCCGTGCTCAGCCGACCGGCGGCATGTCGGTGGGCGCAGAGTCGAGCCCGGGCCTGCGCTCGCGCCAGGCGCCCCGGGTGAAGTCGGGTATCTCGACCGGGCGGCCGCCCCTGGCCAGCGACGTGACGCTGAGCGGGACGGGCGAGCACCAGGCGGCCGAGTCGTAGACGTCGATGTCCGGTACCAGCCCCGCGCGCATCAGCTGCACGGTGCGCCACTGCAGGACGTAGTCCATGCCGCCGTGGCCGCCGTTGTTCGCGGCGTCGTCGCCGACCTTCCGCCACAGCCAGTGGTCGTACTCCTTGCGGTAGCCCTCGAAGTCGCGCCAGGTGTGGCCGCTGTGGTCCGGCTCGACGTAGATGCGGGCTCCGGTCGGGGCGGGACCGGCGTAGTCCTCGACGATGCCGCGGCTGCCCGCGAGGGTGTTGATCCGGCTGTAGGGCCGGGGCGAACTCACGTCGTGCTCCGCCCGGATCGTCCTGCCCTTCGCCGTCTCGATCATGCAGGTGACCAGGTCACCGTTGATGTAGGTCTCCTTCCAGGACGGGTGGTCCCGAGGGACGAAGCGGGCCCGGTAGTCGGCCAGCCCCTTCGGGGCCGTCGTGGTGGCGCGCAGGGTGGTCATGCGGTCGCCGCGGTTGACGTCCATGGCCGCCGCGATGGGGGCCAGGCCGTGCATGGGGTAGAAGGAGGCGGTACTGCGGGTGTGCCACAGCCGTCGCCAGGAGTCGGTGTAGTAGGTGTCGGAGAAGAGGAGTTCACGCAGGTCGTGCAGGTAGCCGCCGTGGCCGTTGGTGAGGTCCCCGAACAGGCCGTCGTGCGCCGCCTTCAGCATGGCCAGTTCGTTGCGGCCGTAGTTGCAGTTCTCGGACAGGAGCAGGTGTCTGCGGGTGCGCTCGGAGGTGTCGACGAGGTCCCACAGCTGGCGCAGTTCGGTCGCGACGGGCAGTTCCACGACGGCGTGCCTGCCGCTGAGCAGCGCGGCCCGGCCGTGCTCGTAGTGGAACTCCCAGGGCGTGGCGACGTACACGAGGTCGATGTCGTCGCGGCGGAGCATCCGGGCGTAGGAGTCGGCGGAGCCGCCGTACTCGGCGGGGCGCGGGTTGCCCTTGCTCTCCAGGCGGTCGGCGGCGCGCTCGGCCCGGTCGGCGCGGATGTCGCAGACGGCGGTCACGGTGCAGCCGGGTACGGCCGACCAGCCGGTGATCATGCCGCCGCCCCGGTTGCCGAGGCCGATGACCGCGACGCGGACGGTTCTGTGGGCGGCGAAGGGCACGCCGATCATCGACTTCTGGCCGGGCCTGCGGCGGGGCGCCTGCCCGGCCGCCGACGCGGGGGCTGCGGCGGCCCCGATCCCGGTCGCGAGGGCGCCGGTGGCGGCGGCCGAGCCCAGGAGCAGTCGGCGTGAGACAGCGGGCGTTTCGGACATGACGGCAACACTCCTCGTGGCGGTTCGCATCACGGTCGGGGCGCGGTCGGGCAACGTCAAGCAACGTCGGGCTGTCGAACACTTTCGGGGCATGACTCTGGGACGTCAGCCGTGACATGTCAATACATGCTCGATACAAAGCACTTCCGAGCACTTGCGAGCACTTCCGCGCCGTTCCGGGCAGTCCCGCGTAGTCCCGCGCACCTGAGGTGCCGTCACATTCCGTCCTGCACCACCCCGCGCGTCGAGAGCGTGACGGGGTCCTTGGTGGCGAAGTCCCCGGGCGGGATGCCCGGATGGTGGCCCTCGCCCGGGGGTGGTGCCTGGTCGCGGGGGCCCAGGGTGAGCCGGGAGACGATCCGGTAGCGGTCACCCCGGTAGAGGGAGTGCACGTACTCCACGGGCCGGCCCCGGGTGTCGGTGGTCAGGCGCTCGAAGAGCAGCGCCGGGGAGAGTTCGGGCACGTCGAGCAGATCGGCCTCCGCGCGGGTGACCACGGTGGGTTCGATGGACTGCACGGCCTCGCTGACCCGGACGTCGTGCCGCTCGCCCAGGTGCTCGTACAGGTCGCCCTGCTCCAGTTCCTCACTGGTCAGGCCCGAGACGAGGTCGGCCGGTACGTGCAGGTACTCGATGGCCATGGGCGAGCCGTCGACCAGCCGAAGACGTGCCACGTAGTGGATCTGCGCCGCCGGCGACATGCGCAGCTTGCGCCCCACCCGGGCGCCCGCGGGCAGGGTGCGGACCTCCAGGAGCCTGCTGGTCCAGGCTCCGGCGGCCTGCGGGAGGCTGAAGGCCCGGCGGTCGGAGACCAGTTCCTGGGTGATCTTCTCGGCGGCGACGAACATGCCCCGGCCGTGCTCGCGCACCAGGAGACCGGCGACCACCAGTTCGTCGACCGCCGCCCGCAACGTCGGGCGGGACACGCCGAGTTCGGCACACAGGGTGCGCTCCGAGGGAATCGCGTCCCCGGGGTGCCGGTCCTCGATGAGTTCCAGGATGGCATCGCGGACGCGCTCCCGCTTGAGCACCGCACCGGAGGCGGCGGCGTCGATCTCCATGCAGTACTCCCGTGACTGGTCTGCTGGTCAGCCGAGCTTACCTGTCCACCTCGGGCCCGAACCAGCCACTCCCCGAGTTCGATCGGCCGAAAACCCGTACATACGTGAGGGGTTGACGCCCTCATTGGTCCATGCCACCTTCGACCAACGCCAACTGGTAAGCCTTGCGCCCCTTACTGGTCAAGTGCGGATGCGTCGTCCCTTCCAGCTCTCCCAGAGGTGAACCGTGAAATACCGTTCGCTCGCCCTGATCTCCACGCTGGTGCTCAGCGCCGGGCTCGCCGCCTGCTCCTCGTCCGGCGACTCCTCCGACGGCGCCGGGGACGGCAGGACCACCCTCGACGTCTGGCTCATGCGTGACAGTGTCTCGGCCCAGTTCCAGAAGGAGTTCGAGACCGGCTTCGAGAAGGCCCACCCCGAGATCGACGTGGAGATCCAGATCCAGGAGTGGGAGGGCATAGGCGAGAAGGTGACCGCCGCCCTGGCCAGCAACGACGCCCCGGACGTCATCGAGGTCGGCAACACCCAGGTCGCCCAGTACGCCCAGAGCGGCGGCCTCACCGACTTCTCGGACCGTGTCGCGGACCTGGGCGGCGGCGACTGGCTGGAGGGGCTCGCGGAGCCCGGGTCGTACGACGGCAAGCAGTACGGCATCCCCTACTACGCGGCCAACCGGGTCGTCATCCACCGCACCGACCTGTTCGAGAAGGCCGGGATCGATCCCGCGCGGATCAGGACCAGGGACCAGTGGATCGCCGCCACCCGCAAGCTGGACACGGGCGGGACCCAGGGCATCTACCTGCCGGGGCAGAACTGGTACGTGCTGTCCGGCTTCGTCTGGGACGAGGGCGGCGACCTGGCCGTGAAGTCCGGCGGCGGGTGGAAAGGCGGCCTCGACAGCCCCGAGGCGTTGCGCGCCATGGACTTCTACCGGCGTCTCCAGGCCCTCGGCAAGGGCCCCAAGGACTCGGACGAGGCCCAGCCGCCGCAGGCGGAGGTGATGGCGAAGGGGCAGGTCGCCCAGATCATCGCCGTGCCGGGCGGGGCCAAGGTCATCGAGGAGAAGAACCCGGAACTCAAGGGCAAGCTCGGCTTCTTCCCGGTCCCCGGCAAGACGGCCGACGGTCCGGGCGCCGTCTTCACCGGCGGTTCCGACCTGGTCGTCCCGGCCGTCGCCGCCCACCAGGAGGAGGCCTTCACCCTCATCCGCGAACTGACCGGTGACGCCTGGCAGAAGAAACTCGCCGTCGCCATGAGCTACGTCCCGAACAAGACCACCCTGGCGGGCGCGGTCGCCGACGACCCGGGCACCGCGGCCATGGCGGCCGGCGCCGCGAACGGACACGCCACGCCCAACACGCCCCAGTGGGCGGCGGTCGAGGCCAAGAACCCGATCAAGGAGTACATGACGGCCGTACTCACCGGCGAGGACGCGAAGTCCGCGGCGGCGGAGGCCTCCCGGACCATCACCGAGACGCTGGGCAGCGACTCCTGACCGCCGCCGTCACCGACACCACGACGACGACCACGACCACGAGACCAGGAGGCGACGTGTCGACCGTCCGTGAGCGGAGCGTGCCGGCCAGCCGGTGGCCGTACCTGCTGGTCGCGCCCGCGGTGCTGGGCATGCTGTACCTGCTGCTCTATCCGCTGGCCCGCGCCGTGCTCATCTCCTTCCAGGACTTCCGGCTGCGTCAGCTCATCCTGGGCGACGCCGACTTCGTCGGACTGCGCAACTACCGGACACTGCTCGGCGATCCGGAGTTCTGGGAGGTGGTGCGCCGCACCTTCGTGTTCATGGCGGTCAACGTCGTCGCGATCATGGTGCTGTCCACCCTGGTCGCGCTGATGACCGAGCGGCTGGGCCGGGCGGCCAGGACCGTGGTGCTCAGCTCCCTGGTCCTGGTCTGGGCGGTACCGGTGGTCGCGGCCACCACCGTCTTCCAGTGGCTGTTCCACTCCGAGTTCGGCATCGTCAACGAGACCCTCACCGGCCTCGGATTCGCGTCGTACGAGGGCTATCCCTGGTTCGCGCACGGCGGGGCCGCGTTCGGCATCGTGGTGGTGCTGATCGTCTGGCAGTCCGTGCCGTTCGCCGCGATCACGCTCTACTCGGCGCTGGTCACGGTGCCCGCAGAACTGTACGAGTCGGCCCGCATGGACGGCGCGGGGGCCGCCCGCGTCTTCCGTTCCGTCACGTTCCCGCTGATCCGGCCGATCTTCATGCTGGTGCTGTCCCTCGAAGTGATCTGGACGTTCAAGGCGTTCGTGCAGATCTGGGTGATGACCCGCGGCGGACCGGGCGAGGCCACCACCATCCTGCCGGTGTACGCCGTGCAGACCGCGCTGGCGGGCCAGCGCTACGACCTGGGCTCCGCCGCCTCGATGCTCACGGTCCTGCTGATGAGCGGCGTCCTGGTCCTCTACTTCCGCCAACTGTTCCGTCAGGAGGGCGAGCAGCCGTGAGCACCCCGCGTTCCCGTCCCCCGGTGCGCCGCGCCCTGCGGCGCCTCCCGCTGAACGCCGCCGCCGCGCTCACCGTGGTGGTCTGCCTCTTCCCGGTGTACTGGATGGTCACGACCGCGTTCAAACCGTCCACGGACATCCAGAGCTACGATCCCCGGCTGGTGCCGAGCGCCTGGACGTTCGAGCACTTCCGCAAGGCGGTCGGCGCCGACGGCTTCGCGCTGTTCTGGCGCAACAGCCTCCTGGTCACCCTGAGCGCCGTCCTGCTCGCCCTGCTGGTCGCCCTGGGTGCCGCCTACGCCGTGGCCCGCATGCGCTGGCGCGGGCGCCGGCAGTTCATGCTGGCGGTGTTCGTCGCGCAGATGGCGCCTTGGGAGTCACTGATCATCCCGATCTACATCATCTCCCGCGACACCGGGATGCTCGACCGGCTGCCGACGCTGACCCTGATCTACTTCATGATCACGCTGCCGTTCACGGTGGTCGTGCTGCGCGGCTTCATCGCGGGCATCCCGCCGGAGCTGGAGGAGGCGGCGCAGGTCGACGGCTGCACCCGGGCCGGGGCGTTCCGCAGGGTGGCGTTCCCGCTGCTCGCCCCCGGTCTCATGGCCACCTCGCTGTTCGGCTTCATCACCGCCTGGAACGAGTTCACCTACGCCAACTTCCTCATCATCAAGCAGCAGGACAGCCGCACGCTGCCGGTGTGGCTCTCCTCGTTCCAGTCGACCTTCGGCACCGACTGGGGAGCCACCATGGCGGCCGCCACCCTCTTCGCGCTCCCCGCGCTGATCATCTTCCTCGCCCTGCAACGGCACGTGACGGCCGGGCTGGCCTCGGGAGGCGTCAAGGGCTGACCGGGACCGCCCTTCCCGCCCCCTGTCCCCGCCTTTCTCGCCCCCTTGTCCCCTTGTCCCCGCCCCGCCCCCTCACCGTCGCGCACCGCCGACCACCGGAGCAGCCCCGTGGATCTGCCACGCCCCGAACTGTCCCTGGTTCCCCGCCCCCGCCGTCTCTCCACCCGTTCCGGCCGCTTCCGGCTCGACGGCACGACCCGGCTGCGGGTCACTCCGGGGGCCGGTCCCGCCGCGGCCCTGCTGCGCACCCTCCTCGCCCCGGCCACCGGACTGCGCCTGGACTCCGCGGCCGACGGAGCCTTCGTACTCGCCCTCGACCCCGCCCTGACCGGCCTCGGCGACGAGGGATACGGCCTGACCGTGAGCCCGCAGGGCGTCCTGCTGCGGGCCGCCCGCCCGGCCGGGCTGCTGCGCGGGGTGCAGACGGTGCGGCAACTCCTGCCCTACGAGGCCCTGTCCGGGCGGCCGGTGCGCGGGGTGCCGTGGGAGCTGCCGGCCGTGGAGATCACCGACGTACCCCGCCATGCCTGGCGCGGTTCCATGCTCGACGTGGCCCGGCACTTCCAGCCGGTGTCCTATCTGCGGCGCTACGTCGACCTGCTGGCCCTGCACAAGCTGAACGTCTTCCACCTCCATCTCACCGACGACCAGGGCTGGCGGATGCCGGTGGCGGCCCACCCCCGGCTGACCGAGGTCGGCGGCCGGCGCGCGGAGTCGATGCTGGGCCCCGCGGGCAGCGACCGGTTCGACGGCGTGCCGCACGGCGGTTCCTACACCCGCGCGGAACTGCGGGACCTGGTCGCGTACGCGGCGGCGCGCGGCGTGAGCGTACTGCCGGAGACCGGCGTGCCGGGGCACGTCCGCGCCGCCCTGGCCGCCCACCCCGAGCTGGGCACCGACCCCACCCGCCGACTGGACGTGTGGACGCACTGGGGCGTGTGCGAGAACGTCCTGGGCACCGGCGACCACGTCCTGGACTTCTTCCGCACCGTCCTGGACGAGGTGATGGACGTCTTCCCCTCGCCGTACGTGCACATCGGCGGGGACGAGGTCCCCACCACGGAGTGGGAGCTGAGCCCGGCGGCGCGGGCCCGTGCCGCCCGTGAGGGGCTGGCGGGGCCCCGCGCACTGCATTCCTGGTTCATCGCGCGGCTGTCCGAACACCTGGTGCGCGCGGGCCGCAGGCCGGTCGTCTGGGCCGAGAGCGGCGTCGCCCTCCCCCTGGACTGCACGGTGATGAGCTGGCGCGAACCGGCGCACGCCCGGGCGGCGGCACTGCGCGGGCACCAGGTCGTGCACGCCGACCACCGCGCGACCTACTTCGACTACCCGCGCGGCACGGATCCCGGCGAACCGCCCGCCCAGCCCGGGGTGGTCGTCGACCTGCGCGCCGTGCACGACGTGGACCTCGCGCCGCCGACTCCGCAGGCGGCGTCCCGGGTGCTGGGCGCCCAGGGGCAGTTGTGGACGGAGTTCGTGCGCACCCCGGAGCACATCGAGTACCTCACCTTCCCCCGGCTGTGCGCGCTCGCCGAGCGGGTCTGGGACGGCACGTCGGGCTGGCGGGACTTCACGGCCCGGCTGTCCGGACACCGTGCCCGCCTGGACGCCCTGGACGTCCCGCACGCCACCCCGCCGCCCGGTCCCCCCGTGTCGTTCCCCCACACCACGCACCACCCACCGACGCTCCCGCGCAGGCGGGAGTCGTGCCGAAAGGATCCCGCATGAGAAACCAACCCGTCGCGGGCCGCGCCCGCCTGGCGCTCGCCCTGTCCGTCCTCCTGGGCGGCGGTGCCCTGACCGCCCTCCCCGCCCAGGCCGCACCCGCCGCCGACGGTCTCACCGTCCAGTACCGCACCAGCGCGAGCGGGGCCACCGCGGACCAGACGGAACCCTGGTTCAAGGTCCGCAACACCGGCTCGTCCACCGTGCAGCTGAGCCAGGTGAAGGTCCGCTACTACTTCAAGGCGGACTCCCCGAACGCCTCCTACCGCTTCGCGTGCTCCTGGGCGGTGCGCGGCTGCGCCGCGGTCACCGGCACGTTCGGCACCCTCAGCAACCCGACCGCGACGGCCGACCGCTACCTGGAGGTCGGCTTCACGGCGGCGGCCGGGACCCTGGCCCCCGGCGCGGACACCGGTGACCTGCAACTGCGTTTCTACCAGAGCAACTGGCAGCCGCTGCGGCAGAGCGACGACTACTCCTTCGACGGCGCCCGGACCGCGTACGCGAACTGGGACAAGGTCACGGCCCAGCTGGCCGGTGCCACCGTCTGGGGCGCGGCTCCCGAGGGCAACGACCCCACCGACCCGACCGACCCGACGGACCCGACCGATCCGCCCGGCGGCGGTCAGACCCTCTTCGACGACTTCGACTACAGCTCGCACACGGATCCCGCCATCTCGGCGCACGGCTGGAGCGTGCGCTCCAACTCCGGCGGGCCCGGCGTCCCCGGAGCCACGTGGGACCCGTCGAAGGTCACCTTCGTCTCCGCCGGAGGCAACTCGGTGATGAACCTGGAGACCTCCACGGCCGGCACCGGCGCGTCCACCACGCAGACCGAGGTCCTGACCAAGTCGACGAAGTTCAAGAACGGCACGTACGCGGCGCGGGTCAAGTTCGCCGACGCGCCCAAGTCCGGGCCCGACGGGGACCATCTGGTGCAGACCTTCTTCACCATCAACGACCTCAAGGCGCCGATGGCCGACGACTACGCCGAGTACGACTTCGAGTACCTGCCGAACGGAGGGTGGGGCGAACCGTCGAACATCCTCTACACGACCTCCTGGGAGACCTACAACCCCGATCCCTGGCAGGCCGTCAACCAGCACTCCGAGCAGCGCAGCAGCTACGCCGGCTGGCACGACCTGGTGGTGACGATCGACGCCGGCGCCATCACCTACTACGTGGACGGGCAGCCGTTCGGCACGCATGACGCGCAGTACCTGCCGGAGCGGCCGATGTCGATCAACTTCAACCAGTGGTTGATCGACCTGAACGGCCAGACGTCGACGACGCCGCGCTCCTACGACCAACAGGTCGACTACGTCCTGCACGTCAAGGACCAGGTGCTCACCCCGGCCGAGGTCGCGGCCAAGGTCGCCGGGTACCGCGCCGCCGGTACCGGGTTCGTGGACGAGGTGCCCGCCGCGTGATCCCCGGCGGGGACGGTCAGAACAGCCGCTCCTGACCGGGCGTGGGCCGTCCCCGCCGGCTGCGCGGCCGGGTGCCGGGTGCCGGTGCCGTCTCGCCGAACAGGGGGGCGGTGCCGTACTCGTCGGGCTCGGCGGGGACGGTGGCGGGGCCGGTACCCACGTTGAGGACCAGGGGGGCGTCCCGGTCGAAGTCACCCGGCGTCATCGCCACCCAGTCACGGTCCTGCCGCTCTCCCACGCACCGACACCTCTCTCGCGCCGCCCGCCGCGACCACGCGACGCTACCAGCCCCGCGGCGGTGCCGTGATCACGGCTCCCGCCCGGCCCGCATCCATCGTTCCCGGGTACCGGGGAACCGACGCCTGATGATTGTTTCTGCACTCTTGGAGCCCCTTTCGATCATCTTCATGCATCGCCTCTCTCGTTTCGAACCCTTGACAGGGCCTATATCCGGTCGATTTACTCCCGATCAACGCCGATGCCGTGTGATCGGCGGCAGAGGTACGCCCAGCCGGTAGCTGGCTTCGCGCCAGGAGCCCGGACTGAGTCGCCAGGACGGCCACGCGCGTCCGAGGCGGGGACGTGCCCACCATCCTCCGGAGCTCGAACCATGAGCCGTACACAGGTGCACGCCCCCAGGAAGCCGGTACTGGCCGGCATAGGTGCCACCGCCGTCCTCGTCACCGCCGCGGCACTCGTCCCGGGCAGCTCCCCGGCCGAGGCGGCCACCTACACCCCGCCGCCCGCCCACGCGGGCTTCGACTACCAGATCGGCGGCGCCTACACCCCGCCGGCCGGTGTGAAGGTGGTCAGCCGCGACCACACGGCCGCCCCCGCGCCGGGCCTGTACAACATCTGCTACGTCAACGCCTTCCAGGCCCAGCCCGGCGCCGAGGAGGACTGGGACGACGACCTGCTGCTGCGCGACGCGAACGGCGACGTCGTCTACGACACCGACTGGGACGAGGCCTTCCTCGACATCCGCACCGCCGACAAGCGCGAGCGCATCGCGGAGAAGGTCGGCACCTGGATCGACGGCTGCGCGGACAAGGGCTTCCAGGCCGTCGAGCCGGACAACTACGACAGCTACACCCGCGCGGGCGACCTGCTGGACGCCGCCGACGCGCAGGGCCTGATCAAGCTGCTGGCGGACCGTGCGCACGCCGACGGGCTGGCGATCGGGCAGAAGAACACGGTCGAACTGGCCCCGAACCGCGAGGCGAACGGGCTGGACTTCGCGGTCGCCGAGGAGTGCGGCGAGTGGGACGAGTGCGGCGACTACACGGCCGCGTTCGGCGACCGGGTGATCGTCATCGAGTACACCGCCAAGGGCCTGTCGAAGGCGTGCGCGGGCTTCGGCGACGAGCTGAGCATCGTCCGGCGCGACCTGGACGTGTCCCCGAAGGGCAGCAGCGGCTACGTCCGTGAGACCTGCTGACACCGCCCGACGGCCAGTGAAGTCCTTGGAGGTACAGATGGATGCGGTCCGACGTGCCGCGCGCCCCTCGCGCAGAGGTGTGCTGCGGGCCGGCGGGGGTGCCGCGCTCGCCGCGGTCGCGGGCACCGCGGTGACCGGCTGCGGGGCCGGTACGGACGACGGCGTCGCGGCCGACGGCACGGTCACCGTCGAGATGTGGCACGGCCAGGCCGACACGGCGAAGAAGGTCCTGGAAGGCCTCGTCGCCGACTTCGAGCGGGCCCACCCGAAGATCAGGGTGAAGCTGGGCGGCGGTGTGCTGTCCGACGTGATGCTGCAGAAGGTGACGGCCGCCCTCGCCGCCGGTTCCTACCCCGACATCGCCTACATCTTCGGGTCGGACCTGGCCCGGGTCGCCCGCAGCCCGCAGGTCGTGGACCTCACCGACATGGTCGGGGCGGGGCCCGTGCCGTGGAAGAACTACTGGGCTGCCTCCAGGGACGCCGTCACGCTCAACGGCAGGGTCAGGGCCGCGCCCGCGGTGCTCGACTCGCTCGCCGTGGTCTGCAACCGGAAGCTGTTCCGCGAGGCCGGTCTGCCCCTGCCGGAGGCCGGCTGGACCTGGCAGGACTTCGTCTCCTCGGCCCGCACGCTCACCGAGTCGGGCCGGGGCCGGTTCGGCACCGGCTGGCCGGGCACCGGCGACGAGGACACCGTGTGGCGGCTGTGGCCGCTGATCTGGGACCTGGGCGGCGACGTCGTCGACGACGGCGGCAAGGGCATCGGCTTCGCCGACACCGGCGCCCGGGCGCTGGCGGTGGTGGCCGACCTGGCCCGGGACAAGAGCGTGTACGTCGATCCCAAGCCCGGCAGCGAGCAGATGTACCAGGTCTTCCAGTCCGGCCGCATGGGCATGGTGGTCACCGGGCCGTGGCAGCTGCCCGACATCGAGACCGCCGGGATCGACTACCACGTCGCTCCCCTGCCCTCCTTCAGCGGGCGCCCGGTCACCATATCGGGGCCGGACACCTGGACGGTGTTCGACAACGGCGAGGCCCGGTCCAAGGCCGCCCGGACCTTCCTGACCTGGCTGGCCCGGCCCGAGCAGGACGTGCGCTGGGACATCGAGGCCGGCAGCCTCCCGCTCAGCCGCCGCACCGAGGCCCTGCCCGCCTGGCAGGACAAGGTCGCCCGCACCGAGGGCCTGAACGTGTTCACCACGGCGTTGGAGACGGCGCGGGTGCGTCCCGTCCACCCGGCGTACCCGGAGGTCTCGCAGGCGCTGGGGCAGGCGATCGTCGCCGTGCTCCTGGGGCGCAGCAGTCCGAAGAAAGCGCTGCGTGCCTGCGCCGACGAAGCCAACGCCGCCCTGCTCATCCCGCGTTGAGGAGCCACACCGCCATGCCGCGCCTCCCCCGCCCCATCACCGTCGAGGGTCCGCCGCCGGACCCACGGCCACTGCGCCGCAAGCGCCGCCGCGAGACCGGCACCGCCTGGGCGTTCGTCTCACCGGCGGTCCTGATCGTCCTCGGCCTGAGCATCGTCCCGGTCGTCTGGTCGCTGCTGCTGTCCTTCCAGGCCAGCGACCTGGTCACGCCCAGCCGCTGGGTGGGCCTGGACAACTACCGCGCCCTCGCCCAGGACCCGAACTTCAGCCAGGCGGTCCGCAACACCCTGCTCTACACGGTCCTGTACGTGCCGCTGAGTCTGCTGTTCGGCCTGGCCCTCGCCCTGGTCCTGAACCGGCGCATCCGCCTCGTGGGCCTCTACCGCACCCTGATCTTCGTGCCGTTCGTGCTGTCGGCGACCGCGCAGGGCGTGCTGTTCTCGTTCATCCTGGACCCGGAGTTCGGCGCCGCCAACTCGGTGCTGCACCGCCTCGGCGTCTCGTCGCAGGGCTTCCTGTCCGACCCTTCCCAGGCACTGCTCGTGCTGGTCGCGATCACCCTGTGGAGCGGCACCGGATTCTGCGTCGTGGTCTACCTCGCCGCCCTCCAGGACGTGCCGCAGTCCCTGATCGAGGCGGCCCGCCTCGACGGCGCCGGACGCCGCCACCTGCTGCGCCACGTCACGCTGCCCACGCTCACCCCGGTCACCGTCTTCCTGGTGCTGTGGCAGGCCATCCAGTCCCTCCAGGTCTTCGACCTCGTGTACGTCACGACCAAGGGCGGCCCGCTCGGCTCGACCACGGTGATCGTCTACTTCATCTGGGAGCAGGCCTTCAAGAACGCCACCGCCGGATACGGGGCCTCGGCCGCCTACGTCCTGGCCGTCGCCCTGGGTCTGGTCGCCGGGGCCGTCCGCATCGTCCGGCGTCGGGGACGCCACCGTCTCGAAGGGGCCCGATCATGACGGCGACCTCCGCCCGGCCCGGCGCCGCCGCCGGGGCCCAGGACATCGTGAAGGCACCCGCCGGCGAACGACGCCGCCCGCGGCTCCCGTTCAGCCCCTGGCACCTGCTGCTGGCGCCGCTCGCCCTCGTCTTCGCCGTGCCGCTGGTCTGGCTGGTGCTCAGCTCCGTGATGAGCAACGCCGAGATCAACCGGTTCCCGCCGGCCCTGTGGCCGTCCGGCATCGACCTCGGCGGCTACCGGTACGTGCTGGGCAACGCGATGTTCCCCCGCTGGTTCGTCAACTCGCTGATCGTCTCCGCCGTCACCGTCGCCGCGAACCTGGTCTTCGGGTCGCTCGCCGGGTACGCCTTCGCCCGGATGCGGTTCGCGGGCTCCCGGGTGCTGATGGGGCTGATGCTGGCCACCATGGCGGTGCCGTTCCAGCTGACCATGATCCCGACGTTCCTGGTGATGAAGAAGCTCGGCCTCATCGACACCCTGGGCGCGCTGATCGTGCCGTCACTGGTCACGCCGTTCGCGGTGTTCCTGCTGCGGCAGTTCTTCCTCTCGCTCCCCAGGGAGCTGGAGGAGGCCGCCTGGATCGACGGCTGTTCCCGGCTGCGGGTGCTGTGGCGGATCGTGCTGCCGCTGTCCCGTCCGGCGCTGGCCACCGTGGCCGTGCTGACCTTCCTCACCACGTGGAACGACCTCACCTGGCCGCTGATCGCCATCAACCACGACACGCAGTACACGCTGCAACTGGGCCTGACGACGTTCCAGGGCCAGCACCACACCCAGTGGGCGGCCGTGATGGCGGGCAACGTCATCACCGTGCTGCCGGTCCTGCTCGCCTTCCTCGGCGCGCAGAAGACCTTCATCCAGTCGATCACCTCCAGCGGACTCAAGGGCTGACCACCCGCCCAGCGTCCGCCGTCACCCGAGGAGGGCCCCGTACCTCCCGGCCGCGCCCAACCCACCTGGGACGAAGCGTTCTCCCAGGTCACCCGTAAACGGAGAGAACCCCGCATGAGCACCGCCCACCCGACCGCACCCAAGATCACCTTCGTCGGAGCCGGCAGCGTCGTCTTCACCCAGGGCCTGCTCGCCGACCTCTTCGCATTCGACGAGCTGAAGTCCGCGCACATCGCGCTGCACGACATCGACGCGGAGCGCCTGGCCACCGCGCGGGCCGCCGCCGAGTACATCGCCGCCGAGCGCGGTGCCCGGCCGCGCGTCACCGCGCACGCCGACCGCCGCGAGGCCCTGGTCGGGGCCGACTTCGTCATCAACATCGTGCAGGTCGGCATGGGCGAGGCGACCCGGACCGACTTCGAGGTCCCGGCACGCCACGGACTGCGCCAGACCATCGGCGACACCCTCGGCGTCGGCGGGATCTTCCGCGCCCTGCGCACCTTCCCGCTGCTCAAGGCGCTCGGCGAGGACATCGCCGAGGTCTGCCCGGACGCCTGGCTGCTCAACTACACCAACCCGATGGCGATGAACGTCCAGTACCTCTCCGAGGCGACCGGCCTGACGCGCGTGGTGGGACTGTGCCACTCCGTCTACTGGACGATCCAGGGCCTGTGCGAGCTGCTGAAGGTCCCCTACGAGGAGGTCACCTACCAGGCGGCGGGCGTCAACCACCAGGCGTGGGTGCTGCGCCTGGAGCACGGGGGCGAGGATCTCCACCCGCGCCTGGACGCCCTGATCGCCGAGGACCCGCAGCTGCGCCGCCGGGTCCGCATGGACATGTACCGGCGCCTGGGCCACTACCCGACGGAGACCAGCGAGCACTCCTCCGAGTACGTCCCCTGGTACCTGCACCACGACAGCGAGATCGAGCGGCTGCGGCTGCCCGTCGGTGCCTACCTCGGCATCGTCGACGAGAACGTGGCCGAGTACGAGCGGACCCGCGACGCGCTGGCGTGCGGGGCGCCGCTCACGGTCGAGGGCACCATGGAGTACGCGCCGCAGATCATCCACAGCATGGTGACCGGCACGCCCCGCACGGTCTACGGCAACGTGCCGAACCACGGTCTGATCGAGAACCTGCCCTCCCGGGGCACCGTGGAGGTGCCGTGCCTGGTCGACTCCGCGGGCCTGCAGCCCACCCGCATCGGCGCGCTGCCCCCGCAGCTGGCGGCCCTCAACCGGGCCTACCTCAGCACCACCGACCTGGTGGTGCGGGCGGCGACGGAGGACGACCCGCGGCACATCCGGCACGCGGCGATGGCCGACCCGGCGACGGCGGCCACGCTGCCGGTCGAGGAGATCTGGCGGTTGTGCGACGACATGGTCCGGGCCCACGGGGACCGGCTGCAGCCGGGGCTGCGGGGCGTACTCGCCCCCTGAGCAGGCGCCGCCCGGCCGTGCTGGTGCGGCCCCGCGTACGGGGGAGAACGCGGGGCCGCACCAGCAAGCTATCGGAGTAATCGGCCGCCTGCCAGACCCGGCGCGTCCCCCGGCCGGTACGAACCTTCCGCACCCGACCGCCACCACGGGCCTCACCCCGGGCTCGCACCGGGTCGCGTCACCCGACCGGCGGACAGGAGCGTCGCCGGGAGCGGGGAGCGTGACGAGGGCGCGCGCTGCGGGGCGGGCCGTGCGGCAACACACTGTGGTCATGGTGTGCCCCGATCCGCCGGCGGCGGTGTCACGGCGTTTCCCCGACGGGCCGGCAAGCGTGGCGGCGGCCCGCCGGTTCGTGGGTGCCGCGCTGGACGGCGCCGCCCGTGACCTGGTGGACACGGCCCGGCTCCTGGTCAGCGAGCTGGTCACCAATGCGCTGCTGCACGCCCGCACCGAGGTCGAGGTGAGCGTGGCGCGCCTGGACGGCCGGGTGCGCGTACGGGTCCGGGACCGGCGGCCGGGCCGTGGTCTCGTACCGCAGCACTGCTCGCCGTACGCCGGTACGGGGCAAGGTCTCGCACTGGTGGAGCAGTTGGCCTCGCGGTTCGGGGCGGACAGCGGGGACGTGGGCAAGACGGTGTGGTTCGAGCTGTGGCACGGCGGTCCGCCGCCGCCGTCGGCCGGGTGGGAGACCCCCGTGCGGCCGCCGCCCGCCGAACGGACCGTGACGCTGGTCGACATGCCGACCGCCCTGGAGTCCGCGTGCCGGCAGCACCGGCACGCGGTGCTGCGCGAGCTGACCCTCGCGGCGTCCGCGGGAGACCTCCTCGGGGTGCCGCCCGAGGACCTCGTCGCGGCCAACGACGTCAACAGCGTGATCAGCGCCGGTGTGTCGGCCGCGCTGGAGGGACCGGCCCCCGAGTCCGGTCTGCGCACCCTGCCCCTGCCGCTGTCGGCCGATGCCCTGCCGGCGGTGCGGGCACTGCGCCGCGTACTCGACCTGGCCGAGGCGCGGGCCCGGGAGGAACGGCTGCTCACGCCTCCGGCCCTGCCCCGCGGCCGCGCCTTCCAGAACTGGCTCTTCGACGAGATCGCCGGGCAGCTGACCGGGGACCGGCCCACCGCGTGGACCGTGGTCCCCAGCGAACCGGAGGTCAGCTCCGCCGAACTCGTCCCGTGGGACGTCGGCCAGGTGCGGGCGAGCAGGATGCCGACCGTCGCCGCCGACGAGGGCAACCGGATCGTCGCGACCAACGGGGCCGCGGCGGACCTGTTGGGCTGGGACCCGGACGACCTCGTGGGACGCCGTCTCACCACCCTCATCCCCGAACACCTGCGCGAGCGACACACGGCGGCGTTCACCTCGATGCTGCTCACCGGCCGCACCCGCATCGTGGGGCGCTCGGTGCCGCTTCCGGCACTGCACCGTGACGGCCGGCTCGTTCCGGTGCGGCTGTACATCCAGACGCAGGAGACTGCCGACGGCCGCACCGTCTTCGTCGCACAGCTCGTCCCGCGGGCGACCACGTTCCTCGACGGGCCGAGGACCTCGGGCAGGATCCGGGAGGCGGCGGTCGGGGAGCCCGACGGGGGCCGGTCGCCCACCGTGCCGCCGACGAGCACCAGGACGGCCGGCACCCGGGGCGGCATGTCGGCGCTGGACCGGCTCACCCTCCTGGCCGAACTGGGGGCGCAGCTCAACAACACGCTGGATCTGGACGAGGGCCTCCAGCGCGTGGGCCGGCTGCTGACGCGGCGGCTGGCCGACTGGTGCGTGGTGGACCTGTTCACCCCCGACGCCCGGGTGGACCGGGCGTGTGTCGTCCACCGCGATCCCCGGACCCTGCGCCCGGGGGCGTACGAGGGCGTGCTCCCCGGGGTCTCCGAGGAGTCGCGCGGCCCGCTGGCCCGGGTGCTGCGCGGAGCGGGGCCCCTCCTGCTCACCGACGCCCCGCAGCCGGGACAGACCGGGGGCGCGCTGGACCGGGCCTATGCCGATCTGTTCCGGGAGTTGGGGGCGGGCAGCGCCGTCGTCGCCCCGCTGCGGGCCCGCCGCAAGATCTTCGGTGCCCTGACCCTCGCCCGCGCGCCCCGCGGGCGGCCGTTCGCGGAAGAGGACCTGACGCTGGTCGACGACCTGGTGCACAGCCTCGCGCTGGGAGTGGACAACGCCCGGTTGTACCAGGACACCCGCTCCATCGCCGAACGGCTCCAGCGCTCGCTGCTGCCGGTGCTGCCGAAGGTCGAGGGGCTGCGTCTGGCCGCCCGGTACGCCGCCTCCTCGACCACCGCGCAGGTCGGCGGGGACTGGTACGACAGCTTCGTCCTGCCCGGCGGGAACACCGCGCTGGTCATCGGCGACGTCACGGGGCACGACCTCGACGCGGCCATCGCGATGAGCCAGTTGCGCAGCATGCTGCGCGGCATCGCCGTGGACCGCGAGGAGCCGCCCGCGGAGGTGCTGCGCCGGCTGGACCTGGCGAACCACAGTCTCCATCGGGAGGCGACCGGCACCTGCGTCTACGGCCTGATCAAGGGGCCCCCGGAGGGCCCCTGGGAGCTGACGCACTCCTCCGCCGGCCATCCGCCGCCGCTGCTCACCACCCGGGAGGGCCGGACCCGCTACCTCGACGGCGGGGCCGGCCTGCTGCTCGGCATGGACCCCGAGGCGTCCCGCGGCACGGCCCGTGACGCGCTGCCGGCCCACTCGACGCTGCTGCTGTACACGGACGGCCTCGTCGAGCGCCGCGACGAAGCCCTCGACGAGGCCCTCGACCGACTGCGCCGGCACGCCGCCGACCTGGCCCGCGAGCCGCTCGACACGTTCTGCGACGAGCTGTTGATCGGCCTGGGGGCGGACAGCGCGGACGACATCGCGGTCCTCGCCGTCCGCCCCTCGCCGCCCTAGGTGTTGTCACGACGGGGCCCGACGGGGGTGCCCGTTCGGGCATCTCCTTCTGCCTCGGCGGCTCCTGACGCCGCGACGGAGGTGGCGATAGCGTCTCCTCGTGAGCAACACGTCCCGGCGAGCGGCCAGATGAACGACGAGCGGCTGACCGTGGCGCCGACGGCCGACGACACGGACGATCCGTCGCAGGAACCGGAGCGGCCGGAAGGCCCCGAGCGCGGCCCCGGCCGAAAGCGCCGCGGGCCGGGCCCCGTCACCCTGTTGCTGCTGCCGGCTCTCGTGACCGTCACCGGTGTGGCCGCCTTCCTCGCGCTGGGCGGGCTGCCGGACCCGTGGCCCGACGACTCGGACGCCAAGGCGTCGACCGCGGCCGACATCGACCCCTCCTACGTCCCGTGGCTGCGCAAGGCCGCCTCGGCCTGCACCGTCCTGGAGCCGTCGGTGCTCGCCGCGCAGATCGACCAGCTCTCGGGCTGGAGCGACGACTCGGACGATCTCTCGGGCCAGAAGGGCATCGCCGCGTTCACCGACAGCGAGTGGCGGACCTGGGGCAAGGACGACGACGGCAACGGGCACGCCTCGCCCCGCGATCCGGCGGACGCCATCATGGCGCTGGGCCGGCGGGACTGTTCCCTGGCCGAGAAGGTGACCGGACTGCGCACCGAGGGCCGGGTCAACGGCGACCTCGTGGAACTGACCCTCGCCGCGTACGCCGTGGGACCGGACGCCGTGACCGGAGCGGGACGCGTCCCCGCGGCGGCGAAGACGTACCTGGCCGAGGTCCAGGCCCTGGTGCCGCGGTACGAGGCGCTGGACCGGGAGGACTCCGGCGGCACGGGCGGACCCGCCGGCGCCCTGCTGACCGCGCCGGTGAGCCCGCTCACCATCACCTCGCCCTTCGGGTCGCGGGAACACCCGCTGACCGGGGTGACCAAGCTGCACACCGGCGTGGACTTCGCCGCACCGCAGGGCGCGCAGGTCGTGGCCGCACGGCGGGGCCGCGTCGTGTTCGCCGCGCTCACCAGTGCGTACGGCAACCGCATCGTGATCGACCACGGGACCATCCAGGGCAAGCGGGTGGAGACGACCTACAGTCACCTCTCCGCCCTGGAGACGTCGGTGGGGCAGACCGTGGAGGCCGGGGCCCCGGTCGGACGGGTCGGCTCCACCGGCCTGTCGACCGGTCCGCACCTGCATTTCGAGGTCATCCTGGACGGGTACTACACCGATCCGCGCCCCTGGGTGGTCCCCGACGGGGTTTGATTCGGCGGATCGTGTCGAAGACCTCAACATGACCCATTCGAAGCACGAGACGGAGCGGAAGTACGAGCCGCCCTCCGGTGGCCTCGCCGGGCTGCCGGACCTCACCGGCGTCGGACCCGTCGCCTCGGTCACCGCGACCGGGCCCGAGGGGCTCGACGCCGTGTACCACGACACGGTGGATCTGCGGCTCGCCGGGTCCTCGGCCACACTGCGCCGCCGTACGGGCGGCCCCGACGCGGGCTGGCACCTGAAACTGCCGCTCGCCGGGGACACCCGGGAAGAGGTCTGGGCCCCGCTGTCGGACGACGTGCCCGAGGCGCTGCTCGAGCTGGTGCTGTCCCGCACGCGGGGCGCGCCGCTGCGTCCGGTGGTGCGGATCCGGTCCACCCGGGCCGTGCGGCAGCTGCGCGACGCCGAGGGCGGGGTGCTGGCCGAGCTGAGCCTCGACGAGGTGCGGGCGGACGCGACGGCGGCGGGCGGCGGGCGCCCCGAGTGGGGCGAGCTGGAGGTCGAACTCGCCGACGGTGTCCATGCCCGGCTGCTCGACGCCGTCGAGAAGAAGCTCCGCAAGAAGGGGGTCGTCCGGGCCGACAGTCCCTCGAAGCTCGCCCGGGCGCTGCGGGACACCGGCGTGGGCGACGTGGGCGTGCCCCTGCCGCCCGCCGGAGTGGTCGCCGGGTCCTCCGGTTCGTATGTGCTCTCCTACCTGCGCGAGCAGGTCGGCGTCCTGGTGAGCCTGGATCCGGCGGTCCGCCGCGACCTGCCCGACGCGGTGCACCAGATGCGTGTCACGTGCCGCCGGCTGCGCAGTTGCCTGCGCTCGTACCGGTCGGTGCTCGACCGGCGGGTCACCGATCCCGTGGCCGCTGAACTCAGGTGGCTGGCGGGCGAGCTGGGGGCCGCGCGGGACCAGGAGGTGCTGCGGGAACGCATCGGCGCCGCGCTGGACGGGCTCCCCGGCGACCTGGTGCTCGGCCCCGTCGCCGCCCGGCTGCGGGTGTGGGACGTGTCCCGGGAGGAGGACGTGCGGTCCCGGACGCGGCAGGCCCTGGGCACCCCGCGCCAGCTGCGCCTCCTGGACGCTCTGGACACGCTGGTCAGGCGTCCGCCGCTGCGTGCCGGGGCCGGGCGGAAGCCGGCCCGGACGATGGCCCGGGCGGTGCTCAAGGAGTACGGCCGTCTCGCCGGGCGCATGGACCTCGCGCTCGCGCGGCCGTCCGGCGGGTCCCGGGAGACGGAGCTGCACGAGGCGCGCAAGGCGGCCAAGAGGCTGCGCTACGCGGCCGAGGTCGCGCGTCCCGCGCTCGGCAAGCCCGTCGCCCGGCTGGGCAAACACGCCAAGGCGGTGCAGCAGTTGCTCGGCGAGCACCAGGACGCCGTGGTCGCTCAGGACACCCTGCGCCGGCTGGCGGTGGCCGCTCACGGGGCGGGCGAATCGGCGTTCACGTGGGGGCTGCTGCACGGCCGGGAACGGGCGGGTGCCGAGGCCCGGCAGCGGGAGCTGCCCGGGGTGTGGCGGGCCGCTTCGGATCCCGCGCTGCGTGCCCCGCTCGAACACTGAACGACGACAACTCCTGTGCGGAGTCTTGCCGGATCGATGCCTCACCACTTAAATCACACCTTGAACTAAGCCGCTGCGCCCAGCGGTTGGTCGGTCCTGTCCGCATCCGCAGAAAGCTCACGCATGAGACTGAGATCCTTGGGTGTCGCGCTCGTCGCCACGGCGGCGCTCGTCACCCTCCCCGCCCCGATGACGGCCACCGCGGCCGACACTCCCCTCTCCCAGGGCCGGACGGCCACGTCGTCGTCGGCCGAGAACGCCGGAACGCCGTCGCACCACGCCGTCGACGGCGACACGGCCACCCGGTGGTCGTCGGCCGCGAGCGACGACCAGTGGCTCCAGGTCGACCTCGGCGCCACCGCCTCCGTCACCCGGGTCGTGCTCGACTGGGAGGCGGCCTACGGCAAGGACTACAAGATCCAGCTCTCCCAGGACGGGAGCACCTGGACCGACGCGAAGACGGTCACCGGCGGGGACGGCGGCACCGACACCCTCGACGTGTCGGGCCAGGGCCGCTACGTCCGCATGCAGGGCGTCCACCGGGCCACCCCCTGGGGCTACTCCCTGTGGGAGTTCCAGGTCTTCGGCACCACCGGCGGCACCGCCCCGGGCGGCTCCTGCGACACCGCCAACGCCGCGCAGGGCAGGCCCGCCGCCGCCTCCTCCGTCGAGAACGCCGGGACACCGGCCGCGGCGGCCTTCGACGGCGACGCCGCAACCCGCTGGTCCAGCCAGGCCTCCGATCCGCAGTGGGTGCGGGTCGACCTCGGAGCCGTACGGGACCTGTGCAAGATCGACCTGAACTGGGAGGCCGCCCACGCCAAGGACTTCAGGATCGAGGCCTCCTCGGACGGGCAGAACTGGCAGACGCTGAAGAGCGTCACGGGCGCGACGGGCGGCAAGGCCTCCTACGACGTCAGCGGTTCGGGCCGCTACGTCCGCGTCCACGGCACGGCACGCGCCACCGGCTACGGCTACTCGCTGTGGGAGGTCGCCGTGCACACCGGCACCACCGGCACTCCCCCGGTCGAGGGCGGCGGCGACCTCGGGCCGAACGTCATCGTCGTGGACCCCGCCACCCCGAACCTCCAGCAGAAGTTCGACCAGGTCTTCGCCCAGCAGGAGTCGAACCAGTTCGGCAGCGGGCGCTACCAGTTCCTGCTGAAGCCGGGCACCTACAACGGGATCAACGCCCAACTGGGCTTCTACACCTCCGTCTCCGGTCTGGGCCTCAACCCGGACGACACGCAGATCAACGGTGACATCACCGTGGACGCGGGCTGGTTCAACGGCAACGCGACCCAGAACTTCTGGCGTTCGGCCGAGAACCTCGCCATCACGCCGTCCAACGGCACCGACCGCTGGGCCGTCGCCCAGGCCGCCCCGTTCCGGCGCATCCACGTCAAGGGTGGCCTCAACCTCGCGCCCAACGGCTACGGCTGGGCCTCCGGCGGCTACATCGCCGACTCCAAGGTCGACGGCACCGTCGGCCCCTACTCCCAGCAGCAGTGGTACACCCGGGACAGCTCGGTCGGCGGCTGGACCAACGGCGTCTGGAACATGACGTTCACGGGCGTCGAGGGCGCGCCGGCGGGCAACTTCGAGACCGGCCCGTACACCACGCTGGACACGACGCCGGTCTCCCGCGAGAAGCCCTTCCTGTACCTGGACGGCGACGAGTACAAGGTGCGCGTGCCCGCCAAGCGGACCAACGCGCGCGGCGTCTCCTGGCCGGCCAACGCCGGTGGCACCTCGCTGCCGCTGAGCCAGTTCTACGTCGTGAAGCCCGGCGCGACCGCGGCGACCATCAACGCCGCGCTCGACCAGGGCCTCAACCTGCTGTTCACGCCGGGCGTCTACCACATCGACCAGACCATCGAGGTCGACCGGGCGAACACCGTCGTGCTGGGCCTCGGTCTGGCCACGATCATTCCGGACGGCGGCGTCGACGCCATGCACGTGGCGGACGTGGACGGTGTACGGCTCGCGGGCTTCCTCATCGACGCGGGTCCGGTGAACTCCGACACGCTGCTGCGGATCGGAACGCCGGACGGGAACGCCGACCACGCCGCCAACCCCACCACCATGCAGGACGTGTTCATCCGCGTGGGCGGCGCGGGACCCGGCAGGGCCACCGACTCCGTCGTGGTCGAGAGCGACGACGTGATCATCGACCACACCTGGATCTGGCGGGCCGACCACGGGGAAGGCGTCGGCTGGGAGACCAACCGCGCCGACTACGGCCTGCGGGTCAACGGCGACGACGTCCTCGCGACGGGACTGTTCGTCGAGCACTTCAACAAGTACGACGTCTACTGGAGCGGTGAGCGCGGCCGGACCATCTTCTTCCAGAACGAGAAGGCCTACGACGCCCCGAACGAGGCCGCCATCACCCACGACGGCATCGTCGGCTACGCGGCCTACAAGGTCGCCGACTCGGTGAACGTGCACGACGCGGTGGCCCTGGGCAGTTACTGCAACTTCACCGCCGACCCGGGCATCGTCCAGCACCACGGGTTCCAGGTGCCGGTCAAGCCGGGGGTCAGGATGCGCAACCTCCAGGTGATCTCACTGGGCGGCATGGGCCAGTACCGCCATGTCGTCAACGACACCGGCGCGGCCACGTCGGGGACGGACACCGTGCCGTCCAAGGTCGTCCAGTTCCCGTGAGGGACGACGCGCCCCGCGTGGTGCGGGGCGCGTCGCCCACCGGGTGGGAAACCCGGGCGTTCAGGCGAGTTGGACGAGGAGATCGCCGCCCTCGACCTGCTGGATGCGGTTGATGGCGAGCCTGGCCACCGTGCCGGACTTCGGGGCGGTGATGGAGGCCTCCATCTTCATCGCCTCGATGGTGGCCACGGTGGCACCGGCCTCCACCGCGTCGCCCTCGGCGACGGCGAGGGTCACCACACCGGCGAACGGCGCCGCGACATGGCCGGGATCCGCCCGGTCGGCCTTCTCCGTCACCGGGACGTCGGAGGCCGCCGACCGGTCGCGGACCTGGATGGGGCGCAGCTGGCCGTTCAGGGAGGACATCACGGTGCGCATGCCACGCTCGTCCGCGTCACCGATCGCCTGCAGCTCGATGAGCAGCCGGACGCCGGGGTCGAGGTCGACGGTGTACTCCTTGCCCGGGCGCAGCCCGTAGAAGAAGTCCTTGCTGTCGAGGACGCTGGTGTCGCCGAACGAGGCGCGGTGGGTGTCGAACTCGCGGGCCGGTCCCGGGAACAGCAGCCGGTTGAGCGTCGCCCGGCGCTCCTTGTCGAGCCCGGTGCGGTCGTCGGCGTCCAGCTCCGCCACCGGCCTGGCCTCCGCACGGCCCCGCAGCGCCTTGCTGCGGAACGGCTCGGGCCAGCCCCCCGGCGGGGTGCCCAGCTCGCCGCGGAGGAAGCCGACGACGGAGTCCGGGATGTCGAACCGGTCCGGCTCCGCCTCGAAGTCCGCCGGGGAGACACCGGCGCCCACGAGGTGCAGGGCCAGGTCGCCGACCACCTTGGAGGACGGGGTGACCTTCACCAGGCGGCCCAGCATCCGGTCGGCGGCGGCGTACATCGCCTCGATGTCCTCGAAGCGGTCGCCGAGGCCGAGCGCGATGGCCTGGGTGCGCAGGTTGGAGAGCTGGCCGCCGGGGATCTCGTGGTGGTAGACCCGTCCGGTCGGGGCGGCGAGGCCCGCCTCGAAGGGGGCGTAGACCTTGCGGACGCTCTCCCAGTACGGCTCCAGGTCGCCGACGGCTTGGAGGTCGAGGCCGGTGGGCCGCTCGGTGTGGTCGGTGGCGGCCACGATCGCCGACAGCGACGGCTGCGAGGTGGTGCCCGCCATGGACGCCACGGCTCCGTCGACGGCGTCCGCGCCCGCCTTGATCGCGGCCAGGTAGGTGGCGAGCTGGCCGCCGGTGGTGTCGTGGGTGTGCAGGTGCACCGGCAGGTCGAACTCCCGGCGCAGCGCGGACACCAGCGTCGCGGCGGCCGGGGCCCGCAGCAGCCCGGCCATGTCCTTGACCGCGAGCACGTGCGCGCCGGCGTTCACGATCTGCTCGGCGAGCCGCAGGTAGTAGTCGAGGGTGTAGAGCCGCTCGGAGGGGTCGGACAGGTCGGCGGTGTAGCAGAGCGCGACCTCGGCGACGGCGGTGCCGGTCTGCCGTACGGCCTCGATGGCGGGCCGCATCTGCTCGACGTCGTTGAGGGCGTCGAAGATGCGGAAGATGTCGATGCCGGTGGCGGCGGCCTCCTGCACGAAGGCGTCGGTCACCTCGGTCGGGTACGGGGTGTAGCCGACGGTGTTGCGGCCGCGCAGCAGCATCTGGAGGCAGAGGTTGGGCACCGCCTCGCGCAGGGCGGCCAGCCGCTCCCAGGGGTCCTCGGCGAGGAAGCGCAGGGCGACGTCGTAGGTGGCGCCGCCCCAGCACTCCAGGGACAGCAGCTGGGGCAGGGTGCGGGCGACGACGGGCGCCACCGCGAGCATGTCCTTGGTGCGCACCCGGGTGGCGAGCAGCGACTGGTGGGCGTCGCGGAAGGTGGTGTCGGTGACGCCGATGGTGGACGACTCGCGCAGCCGGCGGGCGAACCCCTGCGGCCCCAGTTCGGCCAGCAACTGACGGGATCCGGCCGGGGGTTCACCGGCGGGAACCGTCGGCAGCTTGGTCAGCGGGTCGATCAGCTCGGGGCGCTCGCCGTGCGGCTTGTTCACCGTGACGTCGGCGAGGTAGGTCAGCAGCTTGGTGCCGCGGTCGGCGGAGTGCCGGGCGGTCAGCAGGTGCGGGCGCTGCTCGATGAACGAGGTGGTGACCCGGCCGCCCTGGAAGTCCGGGTCGTCCAGGACCGCCTGGAGGAACGGGATGTTGGTGGCGACGCCGCGGATGCGGAACTCGGCGACCGCACGCCGGGCGCGGTTCACCGCGGTGGTGAAGTCCCGTCCCCGGCAGGAGAGCTTGACCAGCATCGAGTCGAAGTGCGCGCTGATCTCCGTACCCGCGTGGGTGGTTCCGCCGTCGAGGCGGATGCCCGAGCCGCCCGGCGAGCGGTAGGCGCTGATCCGGCCGGTGTCCGGGCGGAAGCCGTTGGCCGGGTCCTCGGTGGTGATGCGGCACTGGAGTGCGGCGCCGCGCAGGGTGATGTTCTCCTGGGCGAGTCCGAGGTCGGCCAGCGTCTCACCGGCGGCGATGCGCAGCTGGGACTGGACCAGGTCGACGTCGGTGACCTCCTCGGTGACCGTGTGCTCGACCTGGATGCGCGGGTTCATCTCGATGAAGACGTGGTTGCCGTCCCGGTCGACGAGGAACTCCACGGTGCCCGCGTTGCGGTAGCCGATCTGCCGCGCGAAGTTCACGGCGTCGGCGCAGATCCGCTCGCGCAGGGCCGGGTCGAGGTTGGGCGCGGGCGCCAGCTCGATGACCTTCTGGTGACGGCGCTGCACCGAGCAGTCCCGCTCGAAGAGGTGGATGACGTCGCCCTCGCCGTCGGCGAGGATCTGCACCTCGATGTGGCGGGGTTCGACGACCGCCTTCTCCAGGAAGACGGTGGAGTCGCCGAAGGCGGAGGCGGCCTCGCGGGAGGCGGCCTCGATGGCCTCGCGCAGCTGGGCGGGTTCCTCGACGCGGCGCATGCCGCGCCCGCCGCCGCCCGCGACCGCCTTGACGAACACGGGGAAGCCGACGTCGTCGGCGGCGCGCACGAGTTCGTCCACGTCGGTGGAGGGCGCGGAGGAGCCGAGCACGGGTACTCCGGCCTCGCGGGCGGCGGCCACGGCCCGCGCCTTGTTGCCGGTCAGTTCCAGGATCTGGGCGCTGGGACCGACGAAGGTGATCCCGGCCTCCTCGCAGGCGCGGGCCAGTTCGGGGTTCTCGGACAGGAAGCCGTAGCCCGGGTAGACGGCGTCGGCCCCCGCACGGCGGGCGGCGCGGACGATCTCCTCCACGGAGAGGTACGCGCGGACCGGATGCCCCTGCTCCCCGATCTCGTAGGCCTCGTCGGCCTTGAGCCGGTGCAGCGAGTTGCGGTCCTCGTGCGGGAAGACGGCGACGGTGCGCGCGCCGAGCTCGTAGCCCGCCCGAAACGCACGGATCGCGATCTCACCGCGGTTGGCGACCAGCACCTTGCGGAACATTCTTGATCCCTTCAGCCTGCCGGGTGACGAGACCATGGTGTCGGCGCCGCCCTCGGTACGCCATGTGAGCCGGGCCACTCCCGGCCTCGTCACCGCAGGGCGGCGGTCAGGCGCAGGCGGATGCGGTCGAGGCCGGCCGGTGTGCGGGAGGGGGCGGCGGTGGTGCAGTCGGGCAGGCCGGCCCTGGCCAGGGTGCTCAACAGTGCCCGGGGGCCGCTGTCGAGGTAGGTGGAGAATCCGGCCAGGCGCAGCGCGCGCAGCGTCCGGTGGAATGCGAGCGGCTCGGAGAGGTGGGCGGCCGCCACCGTGCGCAGCTGGGCCGGGGTGCGGGCGGGCCCCGGCGCGGCGGCCGTGTACACGGGGAACGTGGGCGGGGCGACGGGCTGGGCGCGCAGGAGGCGCCGGAAGGCCCGCTGCACCTCGGCGAGCAGGGGGTGGTGGTAGGCGGTGCGGCTGGTCAGCGGCGTGGCACGGCGGCCGAGCGCCCGGGCCGCACTGCGGACGGCGGCCAACTGGTCGTCGGGTCCCGCCAGGACGGTCTGGCCGGGGGCGTTGCGCGCGGCGATCCGCACCTGCGGCAGGCCCTCGGCACGCAGCAGGTCCGCAGCCAGTTCCGCGGTCAGGTCGGTGGCCAGCAGCCCCGCCGCAGGCAGCGCGGCGTCGCGCAGCAGCCGGTCGCGGACGTGCAGCAGCCGCACGCCCTGTTCGAGCGTGATGACCCCGGCCACGGTGAGCGCCGCGAGGTCGCCCACGCTGTGGCCGAGCACCGCGTGGACGGGCGGCGCCGCGAGATCGAGCAGAACGGCGGCGGAGGCGACCACTGCGGCGTACGTGGCCAGGTCGAAGGCGAGGGGGTCGGTGCGCACGAGCAGGTCGGGTCCGGGCGCCGCGCTGTCGGTGAGGAGGCGGCCGACGGGTGTGCGGGTGGAGCCGAGTGCGGTGCTGCGGGCGTCGACCGTCCGCAGCACCCGCGAGACCGACGGGACCTCGCTCAGGTGACGCAGGGCGCCGGGGAGGTAGGCCCCCTGTCCGGGGCACATCAGCACGGTGCGCGGTGTGCCGCCGGTGGGGGCCGGAGGGTCGCCGTCCGTCATGAGGCGTCGGCGAAGGCGAGCGCGACGTTGTGTCCGCCGAAGCCCATGCTCGTGGTGACGGCCGCGAGGGGCCCGGAGGGCAGTGGCGCCGGGTCGCGGCCGACGACGTTCAGGCCGATCTCGGGGTCGACGCGTTCGAGGCTGCACGCCGGCGGGGCCGTTCTGTCCCGCAGGGCGAGGACGGTGAGGACGGCCTCGATGGCTCCGGCGGCACCGAGGGTGTGCCCGAAGGCGCCCTTGGTGGCGCTGACCGCCACGTCCTCCACTCCCTTGGCGAAGACGCTGTGCAGCGCCTGTGCCTCGCCGAGGTCGCCGAGCGGTGTGGAGGTGGCGTGGGCGTTGACGTGCTGGATCTGCTCCGGCACGAGCCGCGCGTCGCGCAGCGCGGCGTCGACGGCCGCCGCACAGCCCGTACCGCCGGGCGCGGGCTGGGCCACGTGGTGGCTGTCGTTGGTGATGCCCGCGCCGGTCAGCCGGCCGTGGACGCGGGCGCCGCGGGCGGCGGCGTGCGCGGCGCTCTCGACGACGAGCATGCCGGCGCCCTCCCCCATCACGAAGCCGTCCCGGTCGGCGTCGAAGGGCCTGGAGGCCCCCTTGGGGTCGTCGTGGCGCCGGGAGAGGGCCTGCAGTCGCGCGAACCCGGCCAGGGCCAGCGGATGCAGCGCGGCCTCGGTGCCGCCCGCGACCACGAGGTCCGCGCGGCCGTCCCGGATCATGCCGAGGGCCTGGGCGAGGGCCTCGGCACCGGAGGCGCAGGCACTGACGGGGGCGTGCACCCCGGCCTTCGCGCCCACCATCAGCCCCACTTCGGCGGCCGGGTGGTTGGGCAGCATGACCGGGATGGTGCGCGGGCTCACCCGCCCCGCACCCTGCGTCTGCAGGCGGTGGTTCTGCTCCAGGATGCTGGTGAGGCCGCCCAGCCCCACCCCGACGACCACGGCCACCCGCGAACCGTCCCCGGCGAGCGCCGACGGGTCGGGGAACCCCGCGTCGCGAACGGCCTCGCGGGCGGCCACGAGGGCGAACTGGGCCGAGCGGTCGCAGTGCGCCGCCTTGGCGGACGACAGGACCGTCCCGGGGTCGACCGCGGCCGGGGCCGCGAGGTACACCTGTGCGGGCCCGGCCGCCCCGCCGAAGTCGACGCGTTCGACGCCGCACCCGCCGTCCAGCAGGGCCCGCCAGGTGGAGGGGACGTCGCCGCCCAGCGAGGTGGTCAGTCCCAGCCCCGTGACGACGGCGGCCCGCTCCTCGGGAGCCGGGTCGGCCGCGTGTCGTGGGCTCACGCGGTGCCGCCCGCGGGGGCGGCCACGGTCCCGGCGAGGTGGGCGGCGATCTGCCGCACCGTCGTGAGCCGGTCCGCCTGCTCCTGAGGGACCTCGATCTGCCAGCGGTCCTCGATCGCGGCGACCAGTTCCAGCCGGGCCAGCGAGTCGACGCCCAGGTCGTCCTGGAGCGAGGAGTCGGGATCGATCTCCTCCACGGTCAGGTCCTCGACCGTGGCGGCCAGCAGGTCACGCAGTTCGTCAAGCAGCTGTCGTTCGTCGGCGGTGGACGGCATGTCCGGTACCTCCTCGGTCGGTGCACGGCGCGCCCGGAGGCGGTGGGCGGGAGGACCCGGTCCTCGGGCGCGCCGGTGGTGTCCGGCGACCTGCCGGTGCACGCCGACAGGCTGTCCGGCCGTCCGGCACGGCAAGCGCCGGGGACGGGGGGACGCCGGAGCATCGGGAGCACGGGACGGGCTCCTGCGAGCACCCGTGTCCCCCCTTCACCTTGAAGCGCCCCGGGACCGACCGAGGGTGGCGGGCGGCGGGCGCGTAAGGGACCGGACGGGACGAAACGGTGTGCCGGACATCCTCAACGGACTTTGGCGGCTCTTTTAAGGCTTTCTGAAGATGACCTTCGAACGGCTGTTTCCACGCCGGTCGCGTCCTAGGCTCTCGAACACCCCCCACAGTCCCGGTGGGCGCGGTCGCGTCCACCGGGTACGGGGACTCCGCCAGCCGACCGACAAGCCGAGGTGTCCTGCGTATGGGTTCCCGCCGAGCCGCTCGCCCGTCCCGCTCCCACGCCCGCCCGCGCGGCGGGCTCAGGAACCGCGGTACCGCGCTGGCACTCGGTGCCGTCACCTTGACCGCGGGCGTCGGAATCACCCTGGCCGTCAGTGACGGCGACGACGGCGGGGCCTCTGACCGGGTCACCGCGAGCGCCGCGGACCAGGCGTCGAACGCCGAGGAAGCGGCGGGCGGTGCGGCACCGCTCGCCTCCGCGTCGGCGAGCCCGAGCGCCACGGCGAGCGGCTCGCCGCGCCCGAGTGCCGAGCCGAAGAGGACCCCGACGAAGACGGCGAGCCCCACGGCCAGTGCCCCCGAGGCTTCCGCGCCGACTTCCAAGGCTCCCGTCAGGGCCACCACGAAGAGCGGCAGCGACCGGTCCGGCGGCAGCGGTTCGGGGTCCTCCAGCGGCTCTGGTTCGGGTTCCGGCTCTGGTTCGGGTTCCGGCTCGGGTTCCGGTACGACGGGCGGTGCCGAGGCGCAGGTTCTCGCGCTGGTCAACGAGGAGCGGGCCGCGGCGGGCTGCTCCCCGGTCACCGCGAACAGCAGGCTGACCCGGGCCGCCGACGACTACAGCGACGTCATGGCGAGCAGCGGTGTGATGTCCCACACGGGTCCCGACGGCTCCACGATGGCGAGCCGGGTCGAGGCCGCCGGCTACCAATGGTCGGCGCTGGGCGAGAACATAGCCCAGGGCCAGGCGGACGCCGCCGCGGTGATGGAAGCCTGGATGAACAGCCCCGGCCACCGCGAGAACATACTCAACTGCTCCTTCAAGGAGCTGGGCGTCGGCGTCCACTCCGGCGACGGCGGCCCCTGGTGGACGCAGGACTTCGGTACCGGCCGCTGACGCCGGTCACCGCCGCCCAGGCGTCACCGGTCAAGCGCCCCCGGCCGCCCGCGCGTCCGCCAGCGCGAACGACACCGCCACCCGCGCGCCACCCAGCGGCGCGCGCGTGATCGTCAGTTCGCCGTCCGCCGTACGGGCCGCCCGGGCCACGATGTCCAGGCCGAGCCCCGTGGAACCGCCCACGCTGACGCCCCGGGTGAGGGCGGCCTCGGGGTCCGCGACGCCCGGCCCGGCGTCGTCGACCGTGAGGCGCACGTGCCGGTCGCGGCGTTCCACGCGCACGACGAAGCGGGTGCCCTGCGGGGTGTGCCGGAAGACGTTGCCGATCAGGGCGTCGACGACGGCGGCGAGGTCGTCCTCGGGGAAGGCCACGGGGGTCGGACGCGGGGTGAGGGAGCGCTCGAACGGCCGCTCCTGCTGGCCGGCGAGGACCGACCAGAAGTCCAGGCGCATGGCGACCACCTCGGCGACGTCGCACGGTTTCGCCGTGCCCGCCCCGGTCCCGGCGAGCTGTGCCGCCGCCAGGGGGGTGCGCGCCGCCGCGATGATCGAGTCCAGCTCGCGCTCCAGTTGCCCGGCGGCTTCCGTGACCCGCCGGGCGCTCGGTGTCGCGCCCATCCGGTCGGCCTCCAGGTACAGGGCGGTGAGCGGGGTGCGCAGCCGGTGCGAGAGGTCGGCGACCAGCTCGCGCTCGACGGCGAGCAGGTCGACGACCCGGTCGGCCATGGTGTTGAACGCCGCTCCGGCCTCCTGGAGCTCGGGCGGGCCGTCCGGTTCCACCCGGACCCGGAGATCGCCGGAGCCGAGGGCGAGCGAGGCGCGCTTGAGGCCCCGGGAGGAGCGGACCACGCGAGCGCCGAGCCGGTCGGCGACCAGTACCGAGCCGCCCACCAGGCCCAGGGCGAGCAGTGCCATGACACCCCAGGAGGCCGTCACCCCCCGCGTGAGGTCGGCGGCGGGCACGTAGGCCTCGACGACCGCGACCCTCTCGCCCCGCAGGACGACGGGCTGCAGGTAGGCCCAGCCGTCCGCGGTGTCCACCGCGAGCGTCTCCCGGCCCCGTACGGCCCGGTCCAGGGCCTCCTCGGGCGCGTGCGGGGTGCCGACGAAGCCGCCGTCGGGCAGCCGTACGACCAGTTGGTCGGCGGAGCCGAGTTCGGCGACGGCCTGCTGGACGTCGGCGCGGCGGGTGGTGAGGGCGAGGACCGGCGAGAGGGCCGCGGCGCGCTGCTCGGCGGCGGTGGTGACCCGGTCCCGGGCCTGTTCGCGTACGAGGAGGGCGAGCGGGATGAGGAACGACAGCGCCACCATGGAGGTGACGGCCAGGGCGATCCCGGCGAGGGCGCGTCTCATGGCGCGCTGACCAGCTTGATGCCGATCCCCCGCACGGTGTGGAGATAGCGCGGCTTTCGCGCCTTCTCGCCCATTTTGCGGCGAAGTGCGGAGAGATGGACGTCCACCGTCTGGTCCTCGACGTACGGCTGTTGCCACACCTCGGTGAGTATCCGCTGCCGCGACATGACCTGGTCGGCGTGGGCGGCGAGGTAGGCGAGCAGGTCGAACTCCCTTCGGGTGAGGGGCAGTTCCCGGCCGGCGAGGTGGGCGGTGCGCGCGGTGGAGTCGATGCGGAGGTCGGCGACCTGGAGGACGGGGGGACGGGCCGCCCGGAGGTCGGCGGGCGCGGAGCGGCGCAGCACGGCGGCGAGCCGGGCCGCGAGCTGGCCGCCGGAGAAGGGCTTGACCATGTAGTCGTCGGCGCCCGCGTTGAGCAGCCGGATGATCTCGGTGTCGTCGTCGCGGGCGGTGGCGACCAGCACCGGGACGCGGGAGATGCCCCGGATCATCCGCAGCACGTCGAGGCCGTCGAGGTCGGGCAGTCCGAGGTCGAGCACGACGATGTCCGGCGGGCTCTGGGTGATGTCGCGCAGCGCCTCGAAACCCTGGTGTGCGGTCTTGACCGCGTAGCCGTGTCCGGTGAGGACCTCGATCAGCGCGGCCCGGATCACAGGGTCGTCCTCGACGACAAGTACGGAGGCCATGGGCAGGCACGTTAGCCGGTCCGTCACTATGGTGTCGTGTCCCGCCTCCTTCGCTACCTGATCATCTGGCTGTCCTGCACGGCGGCCAGTGTCACGGCCGTCATCATCACGATCCACTTCGTGGTGGGGTCGACCCGGCCGACCGCGCCGGTCGCACAGACGGCGCCGAAGGAGCTCCCGGCCCCGCCCCGGCCGACCGTGTCCAAGACCGTGACGGCCACTCCCAGCCCGTCGCCCACGAGCCGCGCGCCCAGCCCGGCCCCGTCCCGCACCAGCACGGAGCCGCCGGAGCCGACTCCGACCCCCACACCGACGCCGAGCCCCCGCACCACGGCCCCGCGGCCGCCCGGGGGCGAGGGTTCCCCGGGCTGCGAGGAGGGCGGGGCAGGGGTGTACACGGTGCCCTCCGAGGGCGGCAAGGCGACCGTGCGGTTCGGCGGTGGCGGGGTGTGCCTGATCTCGGCGGTGCCGAACCAGGGCTTCACGGTGCGTACGGAGCAGGGCGCGCCGCAGACCCTGACGGTGACCTTCGAGGCGAGCCGCCACCGCTCGGAGATCACCGCCACGACGCAGCCGCAGAGCCGGGCCGACGTCCGCGAGGTGTCGTGGTGACGTTCCTCACCCGCGCCCTGCCCCCGGTCACGGTGTGGCGCAGGAGGCCCCGTTCAGGCTGAACGCGGTCGGGGCGCTGTTGGCGGCGCCCTTCTGGGCGGTGAAGCCGAGGGTGACCGTGCCGCCGGCCGGGATGGTGGCGGTGTAGGAGGCCGGGGCGACGCTCACCGCGCCGGCGTCCTGGGTGGCGGTGCCGCCCCACATGTTCGTGACGGTCTGGCCGTCCGCGAAGGCGAAGGCGAGTGTCCAGGGGCCGACGGCGGCGTCCCCGGTGTTGCGGACGGCGATCTCGCCCTGGAAGCCGCCGGGCCACTCGCCCACGACTCGGTAGCCGACGGAGCAGGCGCCGCCGGGGGTGCCGCCGCCCTCGTCGGTGGTGACCTCCACGGTGGCGGAGCGGGCCGACCGGTTGCCCGCCGCGTCGCGGGCGTGGACGGCGAAGGTGTAGGTGGTGGCGGCGGTGAGTCCGGTCACGGTGGCGGTGGTGGTGGTCGAGGAGGCGACCGTGGTCCCGGTGCCGTCGCCGACCAGGACGACGTCGTATCCGGTGACCGCGGTGTCGTCGGTGGCGGCGGCCCAGCCGAGCGTGACGGAGGTGTCGGTGACCGCGGTGGCGCTCGGGGTGCCGGGTGCCGTCGGGGCCTCGGTGTCGTCCGGGGCGCCGTCGCCGTAGACCGTGGCCTCCTCGGAGGTCTGGGCGATGCCGTTGACGCCGTGGAAGATGCGTTCGCCCCAGTCGCTGAGCCTGCCCGGGTCGAAGTCGAGCGCCAGGTCGAGCACCGGGTCCGTGTTGCCGCTCCACGACCAGGCCAGGTAACCGAGGCGGAGCTGCTCGGCGGCGGCCATCATGGTGTCCTCGCCCGGATCGCCGTACTGGTCGGCGGGTCCGCCGAACTCGCCGATGAGGATGGGCAGTTGGGCGTCGACGAACGCGTTCAGGTAGTCGGTGATCTCCTGGGCGGTGTCGAAGACGCTGTACATGTGGATGGAGAAGATCAGGTTGCCGGTGGGGTCGGCGTCGTAGACGGACCGCGCGTTGGCACGCATGACACCCTGCCAGTCCTGGCCCCAGTTGGGGGCGTCCACCATGATCGTGTGCTGGAGCCCGGCGGCGCGCAGCTTCTCGACGGCCGCGACGGTCGGCTCGGTCCAGCCGGCCGGGTCGGTGTTGCCCCAGGGCTCGTTGCCGATGTTGACGATGACGTAGTCCTCCTGGCCGGCCAGGACGTCCTTGAGACCGATCCAGTAGTCGGCCGCGTGGTCGAGCGTGCCGGCCGCCGCGTCCTCGCCGTAGCCGGTGGTGTCGTGCACCTCCAGTACGCAGATGAGCCGGTTGGCCTTGCACTGCTCGATGACGGCGGCGACGTCCGCGGGGCCGTTCTCGCTCCAGCGGTGCCCGTCGGAGAGGACGACCCGGACGCTGTTGGCGCCCAGCGCCTTGACGTCCGCCAGCGACTGCGTCTCGCCGGGGTACCAGGTGTGGGCGTGGTTGACCCCGCGCATGACGAAGTCGTTGCCGTTGCCCTCCAGCAGCCGGCCGTCACCGATGTGCAGGCCGGCCGCCTGCGCGCCGGCCGACGGGACTGCGGCGGGCCGCGCCGCGGGCGACTGGGCGAGGGCCGCGCCCGGACAGAGGGCGCCGACGACGACCAGCCCGATCAGCGCGGCCAGTCCGGTCAGCAGGCGGGCCGGGAGGGTTCTCGGTGTATCGCGTCTTGCTGGGCGCACGGCGACTCCAGGGCTGAGTAGTGCGGACACGGGGGAACGGCGAACACGTGGGAGCGCTCCCACACCGGCCCATGAAACTCACTACGGCGCGTACACGTCAAGACACCGGACAGAAAACGCTTGCTGTCCGGTGTGGGGAGAGCCGCGCTCAGACTCCCGGCGCCCCCGGCCGGTCGACACGAGCGACGATCCCGAGTCGCGCGCGTGGACCGGAAGAGCCGGAACGTGTGACGGGCTTCGGCCGGCCGCCCCCGGGCGTCAGTCCACCGTCACCACCACCGAGTGCCGTCCACTGGCGCCGTCCGGCACGGTGCGGGTGCGCTTGTCCGTCTGCACCTCGCCGGTGCGGTCGGTGGCCCGCACGGTGAGGGTGTGACCACCCTTGGTGGCCCGCCAGGCGTACGACCACTGTCGCCAGGTGTCGCGCGAGTCCTCGGCGGCCAGGACGGCCTCCTGCCAGGGGCCGTCGTCGACGCGGATCTCCACCTTGTCGATGCCGCGGTGCTGGGCCCAGGCGACTCCGGCGACCATCACGGTCCCCGCCTGCGGCCGGGCGAACGGCTTGGGCGTGTCGATCCTGGACTGGGTCTTGATCGGGGCCTCGCGGGCCCAGTCGCGCTTGACCCAGTAGGCGTCGTAGGCGTCGAACGTGGTCAGTTCGATGTCCTCGATCCACTTGCAGGCGGAGACGTAGCCGTACAGGCCGGGCACGAGCATGCGGACGGGGAAGCCGTGGTCGAAGGGCAGGGGCTCGCCGTTCATGCCGACGGCGAGCATCGCGTCGCGGCCGTCCATGACGTCCTCGACGGGGCTGCCGATGGTCATGCCGTCCACGGAGCGGGCCACGAGCTGATCCGCCGGGCCGCCCGCCGACGGCGGCCGGACACCGCACTCCTCGAGCAGGTCGGCGAGCCGGACGCCGATCCACCGGGCGTTGCCGACGTAGGGGCCGCCGACCTCGTTGGACACGCAGGTGAGGGTGACGTCCCGCTCGATCAGCTCCCGCCGCAGCAGGTCGTCGAAGGTCAGGGTCCGCTCCCGGGCGACGCCCTCGCCGTGGATGCGCAACCGCCAGGCGGTGGCGTCCACCTTGGGGACCACCAGGGCGGTGTCGACCCGGTAGAAGTCGCCGGCGGGGGTCACGAAGGGGCTGACACCCTCCACCCGGACCTGTGCTCGCCGGGGCACCGCCGGGGCGGGCGAACCGGGTGGCGGAAGGGTGACGTTCTCGCGGGAGGCGACCGCGTCCCGTCCGCTCACGCCGCTCAGGGCCCGGCCCAGCACACCGGCCCCGGCCGAGGCCGCGGCGGCGGCGGTCGCCGCGATCACGAAGCGGCGCCGGTCCCAGCCCGCCCCCGGCTCCCCCGGCACATCCCGGTGCGGGGCCGGGAGGAGACCCGTGAGGAGGTACAGGAGCACCGCGCCGGCGACCGCCCCCAGGACCGAGGGGAAGGCGTCCGTGACTCCGGTGGCGTCGGGCCTGCCGAGGGCGGCCGCGGCACCGACGGCTCCGAAGACCAGGACTCCGGCGGCTCCGGTGCGCCGCCGGCGGGCCGCGAACGCGCCCACGGCCAGGGCGAACAGGGTCAGCACGGCGAGGATGCCGAGCTGGAGCACCAGTTTGTCGTCGCTGCCGAAGTTGCGGATCGCCCAGTCCTTCACCGCGGTCGGCGTACGGTCGATGGCGGCCGCCCCGACCGCGACGACGGGGCCGGCCTGCGGACGTACCGCCGCCGCCACCAGTTCGGCGACGGCCAGTGCCGCGCCACCCGCCAGCAGACCGCTCAGGGCGCCCAGTCCGATGCGTGTCAAGGTCCTTGCGGTCTGTTTCCGTGGGGTCGTGCCGTGGTCGCTCACGACGGTAATCCGACACCGGGCGGCGGACGGATTGGTGGCGCGCCGCCCTCGGTCACCGCGGGTCCCTCCCGAAGGCGTGATCCAGCACCGTGCGCAGCGCGTGCCGGACCGCCGTACGTGACTCGTCGGTCAAGTCGATGGTCTCGAAACCGTGGTGGCCGTGCGGCACGTCGACCACCTCCACGTCGGTCCCGCAGTCCTTGGCCGCGGTCAGGAACTCCTCGACGGTGGCGGCGATCTCGGGCATCTCCCGTCCCACCCGGGTGAGGACGACGGGCAGGGCACCGGCGTTCGCCACGGCGCGCGCCGGTCGGAAGCGGGATTCGGACAGTCCCCAGTTCGGCAGCGGCGCCAGGACCGGGTAGGTGGCCGCGAGGCAGCGCAGCCACGCCGGCGGCGCGTCCAGCCAGTCGGCGGAGATCAGGCCGCCGCCGGAGAAGAACCACAGGGCGACCCGGTCCCCGTCCACCCGCGGATCGGCCCGCACCGCCTCGACGGCGGCGGCCACGTCCGCGGCGGCCCGCTCGAAGTCGCCGAGGTCGTGCAGGCGGTGGTCGAGGAGTGCGCCCACGGCTCCGTCCCCCGCCACGCACCGCGCGTACCCCGTCAGCCCGGGCCAGTCCCGCGGGGTGGGCCGGGCGTCGGCGGGGACCGGTCCGCCGTGCACGAGCACCACGGCGGGCCGCGGCTCCTCGGCGTCGGGCAGGTAGAGGTCGACGTTCCCGTGCCGCTCCCTCGGGACGTCGGGCACGTCCATCAGGAAGGGCCGCAGGTGGCCGGGCCCCGCGTCGTCGTCGACCGGCTCCAGCCGGTGCCCCTCGCCCGCCGCGGCCCGCAGCAGCACGTCCGTCAGCTCGGCGGGCAGGGACAGCATCGGCCAGTGCCCGGTGGGCAGTTCGAAGAAGCTCACCCGGGGGTCGGTCAGCGGGCGCAGCGCGGGATCGCCGAGGCGCACCAGCATCTGGACCAGCTCGATGCTCGTGCCGTTGCCGGTGCACAGCACGCCGGTGGTGGGCACCGGGCCGACGGCGCCGGTCAGCCGCAGCGGCTGGAGCAGGGTCCCCAGCGGCTGGGGCGCGGCGAGGGCGGTGAGCCGGTCCAGGGCCGCGTCCGGCACGCCCGCGGTGCTGCCCCAGCGCGGCCACTCCTCGTGCGCCGGGGGCGGCAGCACCCCGTCGGCCTCGTCGGCACCTACGGCCCCGGCGAGGTGCTCGCGCAGGGACTGGTCGGGCACGGCGGCCAGGGCGGGGACGCCGTCCCGCGGCAGACCCGAGTCCAGGTGGACGATCCGGTCGATGCGCTCCGCACGCCGGTCGGCGGCGCCGACCGCCGGGTGGATGCCGTAGTCGTGGCCTACCAGCACGATCCGCCGGTCCCCGGCCGCGCCCACCGAGTCGATCACCGCGAGCACGTCCGCGATGTGGGTCTCCAGGTCCACGCCGGGCGCGGTGGCCGCGCGCGGTCCGTCGAGGCCCGTGAGGGCGACCGTGTGCGCCTCGGCGCCCCGGGCGGTCAGGCGCGCGGCCGTGTCCTGCCAGATGTGCGTGCCGGTGAACATGCCCGACACCAGGATGAACGCGGTCATGGTCCTCTCTCCTCCGTCCAGCGCGGCCCGGCCCGATCACCGGCCCGCTGTCGCCGGTACGGTAGGAACTCCCCCTGAGGGAGGTTCAAGTGTTCACCTCGAACGACGGTCTGTGCGGCATCGGCGAGCTGGCCGAGGGCGCGGGTGTCACCGTCAAGACCGTCCGCTTCTACTCGGACCGGGGTCTGCTGCCGGAGGCGTCGCGCAGCGCCGGCGGGCACCGGCGGTACGGTCCGGAGGCACTCGACCGGCTGCGGCTGATCCGCTCGCTGCGCGCCCTGGGCCTGGCCGTTCCCGAGGTGCGCCGGATCCTCGACGAGCGCAATGCGCACGGCGCGGCGGGCGTCGAGGGCGGGGCGCTGGAGGCCGCGGTGGCGGGCCGGCTGCGTGAGGTCGGCTCGGAGTTGAGGGCGTTGCGCTGGCGGGAGGCCGCGCTGCGGCTGGTGCAGGAGGCCCCGCCCGGCGAGCAGGCCGACCGGTTGCGGTTGATCGGTGCGGTGTCCGTCCCGCCGAGCACGGCCCCGCTGGTGCGGTTCTGGCGCGGCTGGCTTCCGGCGAGGATGCCGGCCAGCTCGGCCGGCGCGTTCCTGGACGTGGCGGTCCCGCAGCCGCCCGACGAACCCGCCCCGGCCCAGGTCCTGGCCTTCGCCCGCCTCAACGCCCTCACCCTCGCCCCGTGCCGCCCGGGAACCGTCCAGCCCCAGCCCGAGGCGCACCGGGCCGCCGGGGCACGGGGGGCCGCCCTGCTGTACACGGGGCTCGCGGAGGCGTACGAGCTGGCCGGGGCGCACCTGCGCCGCGGCCGGGAACCGCACCCGGGTGAGGCCCTGGACGCGTTCGTCGCCTCGTACACGAGCGCGTACGGGGTGCGGGACACCCCCGGCTTCCGCCGCCGGCTGGCCGGGCAGCTCGCGGCCGACCCTCGGCTGGACGGGTACTGGGAGCTGGTGGCCGAGGTGACCACCGCTCCCGGCGCGCGACCGGAACCGACGCCCGGGTCCGCGCACGACTGGCTGCTGGCGGCGCTGACCGCCGGGACGGGGGCGGTGCCGGATCAGGGCACGTCGCCCCGCCAGTCGAAGCGGCGCGTGTCGCCCGGCCTCGGCGCGTAGGCGGAGCGGCCGCCCGGGCCGTAGCGGCCTATCTCCGTCGGCAGCGTCACTGCGCGGGCACGCTCCTGTTCCGTGAGGTCCGTGACGTCCAGCAGCAGTCCGTCCAGGGGCCCGCCCACCAGATGCGCGTAGACGCGTCCGGCGCGCGGCCCGGGGTTGTCGTGGTCGGCCCCGTAGACCCTGCCGCGCATGAACTCCACCTCATCCATGACTCGAAGCCTCGCATCCGCCACTGACAACGGCACCTGAGCGCCGGGGACGAGCCTGCGGTCGAGCCCCGCCTGGAACGGCGGTTCGTCCAGCAGCTCGAGGAGGCAGCGTGCGCCCGCCGCGGCCGTCACGGCACCGGTGGTGCCGGACACTGCGGGGAAGAGCCTGCCGTAGGCGGCGGCGCGGTTGAGGGCGCTGAGCCGCCAGGCGAGGCTCACCGCACGCCGCAGCTGCGCTGCCGTACGGCCCTCGCCCGTCCAGGGTTCGAGGTAGGCGTCGCGCAGGCGCGGCAGTACCTGCGGCCCGTAGCGCTCGGCGGCGCGGCGGGCGGGGACGGCGAGGCTGGCGAAGGGCTGGGCGACGACGGCGTCGCCCCAGTCGAAGAAGGTGAACCTGCCGGGCGCGGGGCGGAACAACTGGCCGTCGTGCAGGTCCGCGTGGTCGAGGGAGTCGGGGACGCCCAGGGCCGTGAGTTCCGCGCACCAGTCCAGCAGGCGGGGGCGAAGTTCCAGCAGCGCGGCCCGGTCCCGGGCGGACAGCGGCGCGTCGTCGAACCGGTCCAGGACGTCGGCCGGCGCGCCGGCGGGCACTGCGGGCACGCCCAGGCGTTCGATCTCACTCGCGCGCGAGGTGAGGGCGTGCTGCATGACGGCGTACTGGCGCAGGAGTTCCTCCCAGTCGCGGGGACCGACCGCTTCCCGTGCGAGGACGTCCCGGAAGAGCGGCCCCCCGTCGGGCAGCAGCGACCAGCCCCGGGCGGCCTCCACCGCCAGCGGCTCCAGTACGTGCCCGGGGACCCAGCGGGCCAGCGCGGCGGTCAGCGCGCCCTCGAAGGCGCTGGCCGGCGGGTTCGCCTTGAACCACACCGCCTCGCTTCCCACGACGCCGACCCGCAGGAGGACGGACCACGGCCGCAGCCGGACCCGCCACCGTCCCGTCGGCCGCAGGCCGTGGGCGGCCAGCCGGGCCTCGATCCAGCCGACGGCCTCGGCACGCCAGGCCGGTTCCTCCCAGGGGGTGACGGTGTCCTGGTACCGCCCCCGGTCCACAGACTCCGGCGTGTCACTGAGCATCACGCCATCCCAGCATCGTGCACCGCGCGCTGCCACCGGATTTCGCCCCGCCCGGGCGTCCCGGGCGGGGCGAGTCGGATCAGGCCAGGTCGAAGCGGTCGAGGTTCATGACCTTGACCCAGGCGGCGACGAAGTCGTGCACGAACTTCTCCCCCGCGTCGTCGCTCGCGTAGACCTCGGCGAGCGCCCGCAGCTCGGCGTTGGAGCCGAAGACCAGGTCGGCGCGGCTGCCGGCCCACTTGACCTCGCCGGTGGCCGCGTCACGGCCCTCGAAGGTGGTCCGGTCCTCGGACGTCGACTTCCACGTGGTGCCCAGGTCGAGCAGGTTGACGAAGAAGTCGTTGGTCAGCGAGCCGGGCGTGCGGGTGAAGACGCCGAGCTGGGACTGCTGGTGGCCCGCGCCCAGCACGCGCAGGCCGCCGACCAGGACGGTCATCTCGGGCGCGCTCAGGGTGAGCAGGTTCGCCCGGTCGAGGAGCAGGAACTCGGCGGGCAGCCGGTTTCCCTTGCCCAGGTAGTTGCGGAACCCGTCGGCGGTCGGTTCGAGGGCCTCGAACGACTCGGCGTCGGTGTGCTCCTCCGTCGCGTCCACGCGGCCCGCGGCGAAGGGGACCTCCACCGGGAAGCCGGCTTCCTTGGCGGCCTTCTCGACCGCGGCCGAGCCGCCGAGGACGATCAGGTCGGCCAGGGAGACCTTCTTGGCGCCGGACCCGGAGTTGAACTCCCGCTGGACGCCCTCCAGGACGCGCAGCACCTGCGCCAGCTCGTCGGGCTCGTTGACCTCCCAGCCGCGCTGCGGCTCGAGGCGGATACGGGCGCCGTTGGCACCGCCGCGCTTGTCGCTGCCGCGGAAGGTGGACGCCGATGCCCACGCGGTGGTCACCAGCTGCGACACCGACAGGCCGGACTCGAGGAGCTTGGTCTTGAGGGTCGCGACGTCCTCGGCGTCGATGACCTCGCCCTCGGGCTCGGGCAGCGGGTCCTGCCAGAGCAGGGTCTCCTCGGGGACCTCCGGGCCGAGGTACAGCGACTTGGGGCCCATGTCGCGGTGGGTCAGCTTGAACCAGGCGCGGGCGAAGGCGTCCGCGAACTCCTCCGGGTTCTCGTAGAACCGGCGGGAGATCGGCCCGTAGATCGGGTCGAGGCGCAGCGACAGGTCGGTGGTGAGCATCCGCGGGCGGTGCTTCTTCGCCGGGTCGTGCGCGTCGGGGATGATCTCGGGGGCGTCCTTGGCCACCCACTGGTTGGCGCCGGCCGGGCTCTGCTCCAGCTCGTACTCGAACTCGAAGAGGTTCTTGAAGAAGCCGTTGCCCCACTGGGTCGGTGTGCTGGTCCAGGTGACCTCCAGACCGGAGGTAATGGCGTCGCCGCCCTTGCCCGTGCCGTGGGTGCTCTTCCAGCCGAGGCCCTGCTGCTCCATGGCGGCGGCCTCGGGGTCGTCGCCGACGGCGTCGGCCGGACCGGCGCCGTGGGTCTTGCCGAAGGTGTGTCCGCCGGCGATGAGCGCGACGGTCTCCTCGTCGTTCATCGCCATGCGGCGGAACGTCTCACGGATGTCGCGGGCGGCGGCGATCGGGTCCGGGTTGCCGTTGGGGCCTTCCGGGTTGACGTAGATCAGGCCCATCTGCACGGCGCCGAGCGGGTTCTCCAGCTCGCGGTCGCCGGTGTAGCGCCGGTCGTCGAGCCAGGTGGTCTCGGGGCCCCAGTAGACGTCCTCCTCGGCCTCCCAGACGTCGGCGCGGCCGCCGGCGAAGCCGAAGGTCTCGAAGCCCATCGTCTCCAGGGCGACGTTGCCGGTGAGGACGAGCAGGTCGGCCCAGGAGAGGTTCTGGCCGTACTTCTTCTTGACCGGCCACAGCAGGCGGCGGGCCTTGTCGAGGTTGCCGTTGTCGGGCCAGCTGTTGAGCGGGGCGAAGCGCTGCTGGCCGGCGCCCGCACCGCCGCGGCCGTCGCTGATGCGGTAGGTGCCCGCGCTGTGCCAGGCCATCCGGATCATCAGCGGGCCGTAGTTGCCGAAGTCGGCGGGCCACCAGTCCTGCGAGGTGGTCAGCACCTCGGCGATGTCCCGTTTCACGGCCGCGAGGTCGAGGGCCTCGAAGGCCTCGGCGTAGTCGAACTCCTCACCCAGCGGGTTGGCGACGACGGGGTTCTTGGCGAGGATCTTCAGGTTGAGCCGCTCCGGCCACCACTGACGGTTTCCGCCGCCCTGCGTGGGGTGCGGGGCGCGTCCGTGGGCGACCGGGCAGCCGCCCGTCTCCTCGGTCTTCGCATCGGTCACGATGGCGTCGTGGTTCTCGGACATGGGAGGGAAATCCTTCCGAACGGGGCGGATCAAGGTGCTGGGGAACTGCCGGGGGTGGAGCAGTCGGGGCACAGGCCCCGGTAGATGACCTCGGCCTCGTCTATCACGAAGCCGCGGTCGTCGGAGGCGGTCAGGCAGGGCGCGTCGCCGAGGGCGCAGTCGACGTCGGCGAGGGCGCCGCAGGACCGGCACAGGACGTGGTGGTGGTTGTCACCGACCCGTCCCTCGAACCGCGCCGGGCCGCCGGGCGGTTCGATACGGCGCACGAGCCGTGCCGCGGTGAGGGCGTGCAGGGCGTCGTACACGGCCTGGAGGGAGACGTGCCCGACGCGCCGGCGCACGCCGGAGGTGAGTGCCTCGGCGTCGAGGTGGTCCCCCGCCCGGACGGTCTCGAGCAGCGCGACACGGGCGGCGGTCACCCGTAGTCCCGCCCCGCGCAGTTCCTCGGCGGTGGCCGGATTCCGGGAGTTCCGGGATGCCGTCATGGCGGCGAACCTACTCCCTGAAACACGAACCACTCAAGGAAACGAACAACTCCAGCGTGGTAGACAACGTGCGTGGTGGGCACTGGCATGGGATGCCGCCCCGTACGACGCGACGACAGGAATGAGTGGCCGGTGCTTTGGAAGACGTTCCGCTGGGCCTTCGCCGTCACGGCCCTCGGCCTGGCGGCGGGCGTGCTCTACGACGGCTGGACCGCCCTCGGCATCGTGGCGATCCTGTCCGTCCTGGAGGTCTCGCTGTCCTTCGACAACGCGGTGATCAACGCCGGGATCCTGAAGAAGATGAACGCCTTCTGGCAGAAGATCTTCCTCACCGTCGGCATCGTGATCGCGGTGTTCGGGATGCGGCTGGTCTTCCCGGTGGTGATCGTGGCGATCAGTGCCCGGCTGAGTCCCTGGAACGCGGTGCACCTGGCGCTCACCGACAAGGACCGCTATCAGGAGCTGGTGACGGACGCCCATCCGTCGATCGCGGCCTTCGGCGGCATGTTCCTGATGATGATCTTTCTCGACTTCGTCCTCGAAGACCGGGAGATCAAGTGGCTGGGGTGGCTGGAGCGTCCACTGGCGAAGCTCGGCAGGGTCGACATGCTGTCGGTCTGCATCGCCCTGATCGTGCTGCTGGTCTCCGCGACCACCTTCGGCGCCCACGCCCACCAGCACGGCGGAACGCACGCCGACAAGGCGGAGACGGTCCTGCTCGCGGGCGTCGCCGGTCTGATCACCTACATGGTCGTGGGCGGTCTCTCCGGCTTCTTCGAGCAACGCCTCGAGGACGAGGAGGAGCGCGAACAGGAGGCGGAGAAGCAGGCGGAGAAGGACGCGGAACGGGCTGGGCGGCCCGGATCCCCCGTCAAGCTGGCGGGCAAGGCGGCGTTCTTCATGTTCCTCTACCTGGAGGTCCTGGACGCGTCCTTCTCCTTCGACGGCGTCATCGGCGCCTTCGCCATCACCAACGACATCGTCCTGATGGCCCTCGGCCTGGGCATCGGCGCCATGTACGTCCGTTCGCTCACGGTCTACCTGGTCCGCCAGGGCACCCTCGACGACTACGTCTACCTGGAGCACGGCGCCCACTACGCCATCGGCGCCCTGTCTCTGATCCTCCTGGTCACCATCCAGTACGAGATCAACGAGATCGTCACCGGCCTCGTCGGCGTCGTCCTCATCGGCGCCTCCTTCTGGTCCTCCGTGCGCCGCAACCGCGCGCTGCGGGCCGGCTCCTGAGCGGCGGCCCCGATCGCCCGACGCGGCCCGGCGCCGTCACCGCAGGCGCCTGATGTCACCGCGCACCCGGTAGAAGCCGCCCGACGCGGCGTGCAGCGCGTCGACCACGTAGCGCGCGCCCGGCTCGCGGATCGCCCTCGGGAACTGGACGTTCCACGAACGGTCGTACCCTTCCGTCACCACATGGATCCGGGTACGGCCGTTCTCCTGGACGCATTCGACCACGACGGAGCCCGCGGGCGCCGCGGTCACGGTCGTCACGGCGGTGGCGGTGGTGGCGGGCGCGTACGTCGGCAGGGTGGCGGCGAGCTTCACGTCCCGGGCGACGGGCACCGAGCCCTGCTGCGCCGCCGTAACCGCCGCCTCGCTCGCGTCCACGCACACCAGGGAGCCGTCGGTGGTGACGAGGAACAGCCGCTCGTCGCGGTACTGCATGGACAGGGCGGAGCCGCCGCCCGTGCCCAGCTTCCACAGCCGGGTGCCGTCCCGGTCGAAGCAGTACACGGAGGACGCGGAGTCGCCGGCGAAGACGAACCGGCCGCCGGGAGAGGTGGCGCACGAGTACACCGGGCTGTCGCAGTGGTAGGTCGCCTCGATGCCACCGGTGGCCTTGGACAGCCGCTGGACCGTGTGCCGCGCCGTTCCCGCGTAGACCGCGTCGTCCTCCTGCCAGCCGAAGAGCACCGCTCCCTGGGTGGGCGTGTGCCACAACTCGGTGCCGCCGTCCGGGGAGTGGGCGGTCACGCCGCGGGTGTGCCCGTGGTAGACGGCCCGGTCGTCGGCGCGCACCATCCAGGCGTGCTCACCGCGTCCGCCGCGCGACCACTGGTGTTCGTCCTCGTGGTCGATCACCGTGAGCCGTCCGGCGCGGTCCGCGACGTTCAGCACGCCCTCGTGGATGTCGAGCCAGAAGATGTCCACGTCGGCCGCGATGTCGTAGGCGGCGAAGGGCAGTTTGGACGAGAGGTCGTAGACCCGGCCGTCGTCGCAGCCTGCGTAGATCCAGAAGTCGTCGGCGACCAGGCACTTGACGCCGTCGGGCAGCTGGTAGCGGGCGAGGACCTCGCCGCCGTGGGCGAGGGTGTAGACGTCGCCCGCCTGATTGCCCACCCAGCAGCGGTCCTCGTCGATGTGGATGCCGAAGGCCGCGGAGCCGGTGCGGAACCGCCACAGGACCGGTGCGACCGCGCGGGCGGTGGACGGCGCGGAGGCCACCTGCCGGCGGGTGACCGCGCGCGGCGCGCGCTGTCCCTGCACGGCGGGCTCGTAGCCCTTGCGCACCTTCTCGCCTATCTTCTTGGCGGCCGCGGCCGCTGCCTTCTGGGCGGTGGGGAAGGTCGACGTCTGGGTCTGTCCTGCCGCGCCGATCCGGCCGTAGCGCACCGTCACGACCTGTCCCTGGACGGTGACTTCGTAGAACTTGTGCGCGCTCCCGTCGTCCTGCGACAGCTCCAGGTACGTCCTCGACATGGCAGACCTCTCCCCGGTCGGTCCCGCGGCGTGTTCCGCGGGTTCCACTGATCACACCGTACGAGGTCCCACTGACAGTCGGCCGTGACGGCGGACCGGGGGGCGGCCGCTCAGGAGACGGCCGGGGGCGGCGGGGTCCAGCGGCGGGTGCGGGCGGCGGCGCCGGAGACGCCGTACTCCTTCCTCAGCTGCTCGGGGATGGCGTAGTGCATGACGCGTCCGCGGGTGAGGGAGGACAGTTCGAGGGCCGTGGTGAGGTGGCCGAGCCGGTCCAGGGCCCACGCGCCCAGCGGTGAGCGGTCCTCGATCGTCTCCAGGACGCCGAGGAGGTGCGGGGCGGCCTTGACCAATGTGTCCCAGGTGCTGCGGGGCACGTCCAGCCAGTCGGCGCACGTGTCGCCGACGAGGTGGCGGATCAGCGCGGAGACGACCGGGTCGAAGAGGGTGCCGGGGACGACTTCCTCGTACAGGTCGATCAGTTGCCTCGTCAGGTGGGCGCCCTCCTCGGAGGGGCCCATGTGACGCAGCATGTACAGGTCGAGGAACTGGCGGGCCTCGTCGAGCGTGGCGGGGACGGCCGTCTGGTCGACGCCGAGCATGGCGCCGACGACGCGCCAGGCGTAGTAGTAGGCGTCCGCGCCTTCGGCGGTCATGTGGATGCCGAGTCGGTGCAGGCTGTCCAGGACGAGCAGGGAGAAGAACATCTGCCCGCCGATCATGTCCTCCTGGCAGATGGGGACGCCGAGGGTGCCGGTGTCCCAGCGGTCCTCCCGCTTCAGGTGGTGGCGGATGGCGGCGTGCAGCAGGCGTACCTTCTGGGCGGCCGGGATGAAGCGTCCGCCGGACTCGAAGGCGTCGGGCTGCATGAGGTAGACGGTGAACTGGCCGGTCTCCGCCATCCGTTTGGAGGGGTAGTTCAGGCCGTGGGTGGCCGACAGCAACCGGGCCACGTGCGGGACCAGGTAGCAGGCGGGCATCGACGCGAACGACAGCGCGGTGGAGATGTGCACGTTGTTGTCGATGAAGAACAGGCGGGCCCTCTCCATCTCGTCCCAGTCCACCCAGTCCGGCGGGGTGCCGGTCACCCGCAGGTACTCCCGGGCCACGCCGGGGAGGCCGTCCGGGAGGTCCTGGCCGGTGGTGGAGACGTAGCGCATCAGTGAGTTGAACGTGCCGACCTCACCGCGCTCGAAGAGGGTGGCGACGACCGCGTCGGCCAGTTCGTCACCGCTGCGGCGCAGGGCGTCCATCGACTTCTCGGTGTGGGGCATCGCGGTCTCCTCGTCAGTGCGTGCGGTCGGTGGCCTGTTGGGCGAGTTCACGCAGGGCCCGGCGCGCGTGCGGTGGTGTCCCGGCGGTGTCCAGGGCGCGGGTGGCCCGCTCCACGCGGTCGGCGATCATCCGCTCGATCCGTTGCGGCGCGTTCAGCTCCCGCATGAGCCGGCGCACGTCGTGCAGGTGGCTCGCGTCCAGGTCGCCCCGGCCCAGCAGGCGGCGCAGCCATTCCCGTTGGGACGCGTCGGCGGCCTTCCAGGTCTCGGCCAGCAGTGCGGTGGGCCGGTGGGCGCGCAGGTCGTCCAGGCTCGCCTTCCCGGTGCTTTCCGGGTCCCCGAACAGGCCGAGCAGGTCGTCGCGCAGTTGGAAGGCCTCGCCGAGAGGCAGCGCGTAGGCCCGGTAGGTGTCCCTCAGCGCGGGGGCGGCGCCGGCCAGCAGGCCGCCGATGAGCAGGGGGTGCTCGACGGTGTACTTGGCGGTCTTGTAGCGGACGACCTTCAGGGAGGTCCCGGTGTCCGGAGGTCCACCGGAGTGCAGGATCTCCAGGCACTCGCCGGCGATGAGTTCACGGGCGAGCGCGGCCCACAGGTCGCGGGCGCGGGCGAGATAGGCGGCCGGCAGACCGCTGGTGGTGAACAGGCGGCCCGCGAGGACCATCAGCTGATCGCCCACCAGCATGGCAAGGGACCGCGCCGCCGTACGGGCGTCGGGACGGCCGTCCCGGGCGAGTACGGCTTCCAGGGCGACGTGGGCGGTGGGCAGGCCGTGGCGCAGGCGGCTGTCGTCGATGAGGTCGTCGTGGACGACCGCGGCGGCGTGCACGAGTTCCATGGAGGCCGCGGCGCGTACGAGCGCGTCGCTCTCGGGCTGCCCGGCCGCCCGCCAGCCCCAGTAGCAGAAGGCCGCCCGCAGCCGTTTGCCGTGCCCGGCCGCCGCCCACAGCTGGTCGGCCACGGGCGCGAGGGCCGCGTCGACGGCCGACAGGTGGCCGGCCTCCTCGTCCAGGAAGCTCCGCAGGACGCGGTCGACGCGGGTCTTGAGGCCCGCCTGGTCCCAGCGGTCAGGCATCGGCGTCGTCGGCTGCCCGGCGGGCCTTCACGTGCCGGGCGAGAACCTCCAGGTGGGCGGGCGGCACCTGAGCGCACCGGTCCAGGACGAGCCTGCCCCGGGCCTGGAGGTCCTGTTCCGCCTCCCGTACCAGGTCGGTGGTGTCCGAGCGGCCGAGGAGCCCGCGCAGCCCGCCCACCGCCGAGCCGATCGTGCTCACCGCCAGGTCGGCAAGTCCGGCGACCAGCAGCACGGCCCGGTCGTCCCCGCCCGGTCCGCGTCGTGTCGATTGCGTCATGCTTCTCCCCCAGGGGATGTCGTGGTCGTGGACGCGCCTGGTCGACGGCGCCTCCGGTCGGACCATGACGAGCATGACCGGCCACCCGGGGCAGAAGATCCCGAATACCCCTTTGAGCGATGTGGGGAACAGGTGTCAGGCGGACCGCTCGACGCTCCACCGCGGCAGCAGCTCGAAGAAGGCGACGGCGTCCTCGCGCCACCGCGGACGCCAGCCCGCCGCGACCAGCCGGGCCCGCTCGGCGTACTGCCGCATGTCGGCACGCATCCGGTCGGCGACGCCGGCGCGCTCGCCGATCGCGCGGATCTCGGCGATGGTCTCCGGCGTGCAGGCCGGATCGCCCAGGGCCCGGTTCACGAAGGCTCGCTCGGTGCCGCTCACGGCGGACAGCAGTCGGACGACGGTGTAGGTGTGCCTGCCCTCGCGGATGTCGCCGCCCGTCGGTTTTCCCGTGGTCTTCTCGTCGCCGAACAGGTCCAGCCAGTCGTCGCGCATCTGCCCGCAGATGCCGACCAGCCGCGCGTACCGGCGCAGCTCGTCCTCGTGGGCGCCCGGTTCGACGCCCGCCGCGAGGAGGCCCAGGCGCATCGGTGCGAGGACCGAGTAGCGGGCGGTCTTGTGGTCGGCGACGTCGTCCAGCACCTCCGCGTCGGGGGCCGTGGCGGTGAAGTCCCGTTCCAGGTCGGCGATCTGGCCCACGATGGTGTCGGCCGCCGCCCGGGTCTGGGCCTCGATCATGGCCTGACGCACCTCGATCGGCAGCTCGGCGTCCAGGAGTACCCGCAGGGAGAGGGCGAGGGCGAGGTCGCCCGCGAGCACGGTGAGACCGAGGGCCGCCCGCGGACGCTCGGGGAACCGCTCCCGGTAGGCGTAGTAGGTGGTGGGGCCGCCCCGGCGGGTGGCGCTGTCGTCGATGAGGTCGTCGTGCACCAGGCCGTGGGTCTGGAGCAGTTCGATGCTCAGTGCGGCGGCGTCCAGCCCGTCCACCGGCCCCGCGGTCACCAGGCGCGCCGCCTCGTGCAGCAGCACGACCCGCATCCGTTTGCCGCCGCGCAGCGACAGGTCGCGCAGCAGCCCGACGCAGTCCGGGGTGAAGCGGCTGAAGGACGGGGCGTCCAGTGTCGTGCCCAGGGTGTCGAAGTACTCGGCGAAGAGCGCGTTGAACCGGTGCTCGGTCCGGGCGGCACGGTCCAGCGGCTGCTCGGTCATGACGAAGTCCTCCTGGGGGCTGGGCGGGTGGCGCGCCCAGCAGTGTGTCAGGAGGCCCGGAGTGTCCGGCGACCTGTCCGGCGGCACAGGTCGGGGGAGCCGCAAAACGGGATCAATGGTCGTTCGAGTTGAAGGAGATGTGGATATACCTCCATCATTCCTCCATGTCTCTCGCCTCTGCCGCCTCCGATCTGTCCGACCTGCGCGACTACGCCTTCGAATGGGCGCTGGTCGACGTGGAGACCTCGGGTCTCGTACCGCGCCGTGACCGGGTGCTGTCCGTGGCCGTGGTGACCCTGGGCGCGGACGGCGAGCAGACCGGGGAGTTCTCGACCCTGCTGAACCCCGGCTGTGATCCGGGGCCGGTGCACGTGCACGGGTTGACGGCCGGGCGGCTGTGTGGCGCGCCGGCCTTCGAGCAGGTGGCCGGGCGGATCGGTGCCCTGCTGGAGGGCCGGGTGCTGGTCGCCCACAACGCCCAGTTCGACTACGACTTCCTCGCCCACGAGTTCGCGCGGGCGGGGCTGCGGCTGCCCGTGGCCAGGCGGCTGTGCACCCTGGCGCTGAACCGCCGCGTCGACCCGCCCACCGACGACCTGAAGCTCGGCACGCTCGCCGCGCACTACGGCGTGCCCCAGCTCAAGGCGCACGACGCGCTGGACGACACGCGGGTGCTGGCGGGGGTGCTGCGCGCCTCGCTGCGGGAAGCGGCCCAACTCGATCTGCCGCTGCCCCTGGTGGCGTGCCCGCCGCGGCAGGACCCGCAGTTCGCGCCCAAGCCGCCGAAGACGCCGTGCGCCTTCCGCAACCCCGGGCGGCTCACCGCGGGCGGTCCGCTGGTGCAGGGCATGAAGGTCGCCGTCACCGGGGAGACCCGGACCGCCCGGGCGGACCTGGTGCAGCGGGGCGTCGCGGCGGGACTCAACATGATGGGCTCGGTCAGCAGGCACACCAGCGCCCTGGTCACCAACGACTCGGCCGCGGACTCGGCCAAGGCGCGCCGGGCGCACGCCGAGGGCGTTCCCGTGATCGACGAGTCGGCCTTCCTGCGCCTGCTCGGCGATGTCCGCCCCGGCACCGCACACGAGGCGACCGCCGCCGCCCCGGTACCGGCTCCCGGACCCGCACCGGCCCCGGAGCCCGCCACCGCCCTGCCGGCCGTGCCGACGCCACGCGCACCGGAGCCGGAGCCGGAACGGGGAGAGGCCGCCGGTGCGCAGCCCGGCAGGAAGCGCTCCGCGAAGCCGCGCGGGCCGCTCTCCGGGCGGCGGGTCCTCGTGCTCGGCGGCACCCACCCCGAGGCGGTCGCCGCCCGCACCCGCGTCGTCGAACTCGGCGGCGCCGCGGCCATCAACCTCTCCGCCGGCGTCACCGACGTGGTCGTCCTCGACGGCGGCCGCACCGACCGCCGGCTGCCCAGGATCACCGCGCTGCTGCTGCCGACCCGCGACGCCGCGTGGCTGGTGGCACCGGTGGTCACGGAGGCGCCCGGCACGGCGGACGGGCGGGCGGCCTCCCACGTGCTGCCGCGCGGTGGCGTCGTCGACCTGCCCCTGCCGAAGGGGCGGGGAGCGGAGCACCGCTGGACGGTCACCGCGTCCTGGGCGCAGCAGACGGCGTGCGAGATCGACGTGGTCGCGTTCGTGCTGGACGAGGACGGCCAGGTCTCCTTCGACGAGGACTTCGTCTTCTACGGCGCGCCGGAGAACCCGGGCGGCACGGTCCGGCTGCTGAGCGACGGCCCGACCGAGCAGACCGTGAGCGTGGACCTCGCCACGCTGCCGCCGTCGGCCCGCAAGGTCGTCGTCGCCGCCGCGATCGACGGCTCCCCCGCCTTCGGGGAGGTGGGCGCCCTGCACATCGTCTCCGGCCCCGGCACCAGCGCGGCCCCCCTCGCCCAGGCCACGCTGGACGCCGCCACCACCGAGCGCACGATGCTCCTGGCGGAGATCTACCGGCGTGGGCAGAGCTGGCGGCTGCGGGCCGTCGGCCAGGGATACGACCACGGCCTGGGCGCCCTCGCCCAAAGTTACGGCGTCGACGTGCACGACTGATCCCGGCCGCGGGCACGCGCGGACGCGCCACGGCCCGGCCCCGTGGATCGCGGGGCCGGGCCGGGAAGCGCGCGTGTGCTCAGCCCTGGCGGGCCTTGAAGCGCGGGTCCTTCTTGTTGATCACGTAGGTCACGCCCCGACGGCGCACCACCTGGGCGCCGGGCCTGGCCTTGAGGGCGCGCAGGGAGTTGCGGACCTTCATGACTGCCTCCTCGTTCTCGGCGCCGTTCAGCGTTCCTCGCGGAACGGCACGTGCTCCCCCGCCACCGGGTCGTACTTGCGCAGGACGAGCCGGTCGGGGTCGTTGAGCCGGTTCTTGCGCGTCACATAGGTGACGCCGGTCCCCGCCGTCGACTTCAGCCTGACGACCGGGCGTGCGGTGCTGCGTGCCATGGTGCTCCTTCCGACCGCGGCGCGGGCCGCCGTTCTGTCCCGCGCATGTCAGTCACGCCGCACAACGCCGGCGGCCGCCGGGGCATTCCCGTCGGCCGCGCGGGTCAGCACTCCTGCCAGAGCCGGGTCATCACCCGCACCCCGAACCGCAGTCCCTCCAGCGGCACCCGCTCGTCCACGCCGTGGAAGAGCCGGCCGTAGTCGAGGTCGTGGGGCAGCTTGAGCCCCTTGAAGCCGAAGCAGCGGATGTCCAGCTTGGTGAAGGCCTTGGCGTCGGTGCCGCCCGGGTTGCAGTACGGCACGGGGTGGCCGTCGGGGTCCTCGGCGCGTACGGCGGCGCACATGGCGTCGACGAGCGGTCCGTCGAAGGAGGTCTCCATCGCGATGTCGTGGTTGACCCACTCGCGGGACACCGAGGGCAGGAGCAGGGCGTCGATCGTGTCGATCAGTTCCTGCTCGTGGCCCGGCAGGAAGCGGCCGTCCACGCGGGCGGTGGCCCGGCCCGGGATGACGTTGGTCTGGTATCCGGCGGTGAACATGGTCGGGTTGGCCGAGTTGCGCAGCACGACCTGCATGAAGTCGGCGACGTGCCCGAGCTTGGCCAGTTCGGCGTCCAGGTCCTCGGCGTCGAGGTCGAGGTCGACCCCCTGGAGGCGGGCGGCCTCGGCGAGCAGCGCGCGCACCGGCTCGATCAGCCGGACGGGGAAGGTGTGGCGCCCGATGCGGGTGAGGGACTCGGCGAGGTCGGTGACGGCGTTCTCGTCGTTGGGGGACGAGCCGTGCCCGGCGCGGCCCGACGCCGTCAGCTCCATCCACGCCATGCCGCGCTGGGCGTTCTCGATCGGGTAGAGGCGCCGGGTGTCGTCGAGGGCGTAGCTGAAGCCGCCGCCCTCACCGATCGCCTCGGTGACCCCGGCGAAGAGGTCTGGCCGGTGCTCGACCAGCCAGTGGGCGCCGAACTTGCCGCCGGCCTCCTCGTCGGCGAGGAAGGCGAGGACGATCTCGCGGGCGGGCCGGGTGCCGGTGCGGGCGAAGTGGCGGGCGGTGGCCAGCATGACGGCCACCGTGTCCTTCATGTCGATGGCGCCGCGGCCCCACAGGTAGCCGTCGCGGATCTCCCCGGAGAACGGCGGCACCCGCCACTCGGCGGCGTCGGCCGGTACGACGTCCAGGTGGCCGTGGACCAGCAGGGCGCCGCGGGAGGTGTCGGCGCCGGGGATGCGGGCGACGACGTTGGCGCGGCCCGGGGCGCTCTCCACCAACTCGGAGGCGATACCCGCCTCGGCGAGTCGGGCCACGACCCAGTCGGCGCAGGCCCGCTCGTCGCTGGTGGGGTTGGAGGTGTCGAAGCGGATCAGCTCCGCGCACAGGTCGACGACCTCCCGCTGCGCCTCCTCGGAGGCCGGGACGATTGCGGGTGCGGTGGTGCTCACGGTGCTCCTACGGTGGCCGTGCCGGTGGCGGCCGGGGTCGGTTCGGTGCTGTCGTCCAGGGCCGTGGTGCCGTACGTCCTGATCCAGCCGGCGAGGCCGAGGACGCAGTACAGGACGAAGGCGGTCAGCAGGGAGTTCAGGGCGGGGATGCCGCCGTCGTAGAACTTGCCGACGCAGAAGGCGACGGCCCAGATGACCAGGGACATCGGCACCCAGGTCGGCGAGGTGGCGGGCAGGGTCTCCGCGTCGCGGGTGGCGTCCAGGGGTGCCCGCATGCGGCGCACCACCCAGTACTCGGCGACGATGATGCCGCCCACCGGCGGGATGGCTACGCCCAGCACGGACAGGAAGTCGGTGAAGTGGGTCATGATGCCGACGGCGGAGAGCAGGGTGCCCGCGATGCCGAGGACGATGGTGACCGCGCCGCGGTGCACGCGCTTGCCGAAGACGACCTGGAAGAAGTTGACGACGCCGAGCGAGGAGCCGTACAGGTTCCAGTCGTTGATCTTCGCGGTGGACATCAGGACCACGAGCACGCCGAAGACGCCGGAGGTGGAGAGCACGATCTGGGAGACCTGGCCGCTGCCGACCATGTGACCGAGCAGGACGCCGGTCAGGCCGACGATGTACTCGGAGAGGATCATCGACGAGGCGCTCTGCAGGAAGACGTGGCTGCCCTTGCGGTTGTAGCGGGTCATCTCCGGGGAGACGATCGCGCCGGTCATGAAGCCGCCCGCGATGGCGGTCGCGGCGACGGCGAGCGGGATGGTCTCGCCGGGTGCCGGGGAGTGGATCAGCTCGGAGAACGAGTGGTCGCTCAGCGCGTCGGTGACCGACCAGGCGACCATGGCGAAGAACAGCGGGGTGACGATCTTCGCGAAGACGGCCATGTACTTGAAGCCGAAGATCACCAGCACGGTGATGGCGACACCGGCGGCCGTGCACCACAGCCAGGAGGGGCCGCCGACGAGGGCGGACACGCTGTCGCCGAAGATCGTGTTCTGCACCCCGAACCAGCCGACGAGGCTGACCGAGATGACCAGGCTGACCAGCGCGGAGCCGTTGCGGCCGAAGCCGGCCCAGCGGGTGAGCAGGGGTGTGGCGAGCCCCTCGCGCATGCCCGCCAGGCCGATCGCGAAGATCACGACCTCGAGGATCACCGCGCCGAGGGTGAACGCGAGGAAGGCGTCGCCGAAGGTCATGCCGACGCCGATGGTGGCGCCGAGGGTGAACTGCGAGATGGAGCCGGACTGGGCGAGCCACTGCAGCAGCATGGTCCAGAAGCCGAGCCGCTTGTCGCGCGGGACACGGGACAGCGCGTAGTCGTCGCTGCCCACGGCTCCCGTGGCCGCTTCTGCGGCGGCCCCCTGGGCGGGGTTCTTGTGCGTGGTCATGATCACGACCCCCCGGGTTCGCGGCCGAGGGTCTGCAGCCGGGTCAGCGAGCCGTAGCGGGACACGAGGGCGTCGAACTCCTGGTCGTCGTGGAAGTCGAGCTGTCCGCCGCCGTAGGCCTTCGCGGTCTCGACGGCGAACCGGGCGGCGGCCGCGATGTCGGTCTCGTGGCTGGCGCCCGTCTGGCAGCCGGGCACCGCCGCCGCGGAGGTGATGGCGAGGCCGACCACCGGTGCGGCCGTCGCCGTGGCGGGCTGCAGGATCGAATTGATGTGGTGTACACCGTTACCGTACGGGGTGATGTCCTGGGTGGTCACGGGGTACGTGACCAAGGGCTCACCGGTCACCACGGCGAGCAGCTCACCGAGCCGCTCGCTCACCTTGAGCACCCAGCCCTCCTTGACGGTGGGAGACAGGGCGAGGCCCTTGTGGTTGATGATCCGGTTGCCCTTGGTGGTGTCGACGGAGAGCACGGCCTCCATCTCGCCGGTGACCTCGTGCCGGTTCATGGTCGCGATGTCGACGGGCGAGTCCATGAACGGCACCGGGTCGTGCGGTGCGGTCGGGGCGTTCGGGCAGATGTGCGTGGCCACGATCACGTCGCCGTCGAGCACGTCGCCCCGGCGCCGCATGTCGAGCAGTTTGGCGGCGGTGGCGAGCGCGGCGACGGCGCCGTCCGCGTCGGAGACCAGGCCGACGGCCTCCGGGCGCGCCCCGACGCCGCCGAGCCGCCCCACCACGCCGAGCGTCCGCGCGGAACCGCCCCGGGTACGGCCCGCCCGGCCCGGTATCCGCACCAGCACGAAGTCCGTCGAGCCGCGCTCGCCGGTGACGGTGGTGACCTCGGCGCCGGAACCCTCGGGCCCCGCCACGGAGTCGAGGTGGGCGGCGACGCGCTTGCCGTCGACGTCGGGATCGTCGAGCAGATCCACGAGGTCCAGGACGTACTTCAACATGGGCAGTTCTCCTGATCCGCACCGGGGGCGGTGCTCACAGCAGGTTCCGGATGGACTAGCGTTGTCCGCAACTGTTTCCCGTTATCTGCAATACGGGTCTGCATGGTGAGATGCGATGCGATGGTGGGATGTGACCGAGAGGAGCCGTCATGGCCGGCCGCCCCGTTGAGCCCGTGGACCGCAGGACGCCGGCCGGGGCGCTGCAGACCGTCGACCGCGCCCTGCTGGTGCTGCTGGCGTTCGAGCGCACCCGCCCGGACTGGGGCGTCACCGAGATCGCCGCCGAGTTCGGCTGGGACACCTCGGTCGCCCAGCGGCTGCTGTCCACCCTCGCGGGCCGCGGCTTCCTGGTCTCCGACCCCGCGACCCGCCGCTACCGGATCGGCCCGGCGGCCCTGCGCCTGGGCCGTCTCTGGGAGCGCTCGGGCTCGCTGGAGCTGCTCGCGGAACCGGTCCTCCAGGAGCTGCGGGCGGCGACCGGTGACACGGTGCTCTTCTGCCTGCCCGACAGCTTCCACATGCGGTGTGTCGCGGCCGTCGAGGGCGAGGAGGGGCCGCTGCGCTACTACCCGCTGGTCGGCGAGCTGTACCCGGCGCACGCGGGCGCCACCAGCAAGTCGTTCTACGCCTTCCTGCCCGACGAGCAGCGCCACCGGCTCTTCCGCGGTCGCCCCATGGCGCGCTTCACCGAGCGCACGGTCACCGACCCCGACCAGCTGGAGCGCGAGTTCCGCACCGTCCGCGCGCAGGGCTACGCGTGGACGGTCGGCGAGTACGACGCCGGTATCGGCACGGTCGCCATGCCGGTGTTCCTCGGCTCGGAGCCCTACGGCAGCCTCAGCCTCGGGGCCGCCAAGGAGCGCTTCCCCGAGGGGCCCGAGGACCGCCTCGAGGTGCTGCGCCGCGCCGCCCGGCTGCTGGAGCAGCGCCTGACCCACCCGCCCCAGCACCACCGGCGCCCGCGCGCCCCCCGTACGTCCTGACGCACCACCGATCCACCCCCGTCGACGAGGAAGACCCCGTGAACCTCCTGCTCCTGTCCAACTCCACCCAGCACGGCCGCGGCTACCTGGAACACGCCCTCGGCACCGTGGCCGGCTTCCTGCCCGCCGGGGCCCGGCTGGCCTTCGTCCCGTACGCGCTGGCCGACCACGACACCTACACCGCACGGGTCCGGGGCGCGCTCACCGACGCCGGGATCGACGTGCGGGGCGTGCACGAGGGCGGCGACCCGCTCGCCCGGCTCGACGAGGCGGACGCCGTGTTCGTGGGCGGCGGCAACTCCTTCCGGCTGCTCTCCGCGCTGTACCGGACGGGGCTGCGGGAGGCGCTGATCAAGGCCGTGCGCGGCGGGCTGCCGTACATGGGGGCCAGCGCCGGGACCAACATGGCGGCGCCCTCGCTGCGCACCACCAACGACATGCCCATCGTCGAGCCGCCGTCCTTCGAGACGCTGGGTCTGGTCCCGTTCCAGATCAACCCGCACTACCTCGACCCGGACCCCGGCTCGACGCACAAGGGCGAGACCCGCGAGGAGCGACTGCGGGAGTTCCTGGAGGAGAACGACGTGCCCGTGCTGGGCCTGCGGGAGGGTTCCTGGCTGCGGGTCGAGGGCGAGCGGGCCGTGCTCGGCGGCGAGCGCGACGCCCGGCTGTTCCGGCGGGGTACGTCCCCGCGGGAGCTGGCGGTGGGCTCGGACCTGTCCGAACTGCTCGGCGTGCGGGGCGAGTTCGACACCCGCTCCTGAGCGCAACCGACGACGCCGGAGGCCCGTGCGGGTCTCCGGCGTCGCCCGTAGGGGTGGGTCAGCGCTTGATCTCCTTGATCTTCAGCATGCGCGTGATGACCTTGTCCAGCTCCTCGTCGGCGAAGACCTTCTTCCAGTCCTCGCGCACGATGGACTCACGGCCGTAGTCCATGGCGATCAGGCAGGCGTCCGAGAAGGGGTTGGAGCCCTTCAGGGTGTTGGCGAGGGCGACCTGGGTGTGGCCCAGCAGCATCGCGCGGGCCGCCTTCTCGGGGACGCCGACGGTGTGGACGGTCTCGTGCAGGGCCTCGGTCAGCAGGGCGCCGACCATGCAGGCGATGGTCTCCACGAGGGTCGGCTCGAGGACGGCGAGCTGCTTGACGGTGACCCAGTGGACGTCGACGACCGGGGCGTACATGACGCGGATGACGGAGTCGGCGAGTTCCTGCTTGGCCGGGTCCCCGCCCTCGTAGGCGGCGACGACCTCCTGCGGGGCGGCGATGCCGCCGAAGGTGTCCTGCCACTCCTCCTTGGTGGTGCGCTCCAGGAACACCGACGGGTGGCAGGGGTGGGCGCAGGCGTAGTGGATGTCCTCGCGGGCGAAGAGCAGACCGGCGTAGGCGGCGGCCGGGTCGAGGGTGAGGACGACGGTGCCCGGCTTCATGAGCGGCACGAGTTCCTCGGAGACCTTGCCGAGGACCACGTCGGGCACGGCGAGGATCACGACGTCGGCCTCGGCCGCGGCGGCGGCGGACTCGGTCAGTTCGCGGCCGAGTTCGCGGATCAGCTCCTGCCCCTTGGGCGACGCCTCGCTGAAGAGGACCCGGAAGTCGCTGTCGACCAGGTTGTTGGAGACACGCTGGCCCATCTTGCCGGCGGCCCCGATGACGGCGACGGTCTTGACGTCGGCGCGGGTCTGGATCTCGGTGGCCATTACTTGCTCCTCAGGAGGGTGTTGATGCTGTGCTGCGTCCACTGGTGTTCGAGCCTGGCGGTGGCGTCGTAGCCCTCGTCCTGCCACGGGAGCCAGTGCTCCACGATCTGGTTGATGCCGCGTTCCCCGGGACGTACGGCGGCGATCATGCCGTCGTAGTCGAGGAGGCCCTCGCCGAGCGGGCAGCCGGCGTAGGTGAAGCCGACCCAGCCGTCGCGGCGGGTGAAGGCGAAGTCCTTGACGTGGATGTTGACCACGTACGGCGCGGTGGCGGCCACCACGTCGGCGGGGCGTTCCAGCCGGGCGACGCTGTTGCCGGGGTCGAGGACGATGCCGAGGTGCGGGTCGTCGACGGCGCGTACGACGCTCACCAGGTCGTCGGTGGCGACCTGCTCGTAGGTCTCCAGGCCGAGGGTGACGCCCGCGTCGGCGTAGCGGGGCACGGCCTCCTTCAGGAGGGCCACGGCCTCGGTGGTGTCCGGGCGGTGGTCGGCCGTGTTGAGCATGGAGCGGACCAGTGTCACGCCCAGTTCGCCCGCCAGGTCGAGGTACCTGAGCAGGTGGTCGGGGCGGATGCCGCGGGTGCCGAGTTCGAGGGTCAGGCCGAGGTCGGCGGCGGTGTCGCGGAGGTCGGCGAGCCGCGCGCGGTCGTAGGACTCGACCGGCGCGTAGTCGCAGATCTGGAACACCTGGCCACCCAGCTCCGCCGTGTCGTGGAGCATCTCCGGCAGGCTCATCGGCTCGGGGGCGCGGGCCGAGATGCGCCAGAAGTAGGCGTAGGTGCTGATGCCGTACGCCATCACGCCACCGCCGCCGGGGCCGGGGAGCGGACCTCGTCGAGGATCGCCTCGACGTTCGCCGGGTCGTGGGCGAACCGGCCGAGGAACAGGCCCTCGGCGGTGCCGGCCAGGCGGGTCAGCAGGCCGGGGCCCGCGCTGCCGCCGTAGATGACGGTGGAACCGGCGTGCCGGGGGCGGGAGTCGAGCCAGCCGCGCAGGGCGGTGCAGACGGTGGCGATGTGGTCGGCGGAGGCGGGCTCGGGGGCGCCGATGGCCCACTGCGGCTCGTAGGCCAGGACGACCGGGCCCTCCAGGCCGCCGAGCAGCCGCTCGGCCTCGGCGACCGTGCGGGAGGCGGCGTCGGCCGGGTCGGCCGCGTCGCGTTCGCCGACGCACAGGACGGGGGTGAGGCCGTTGCGCAGGGCGGCGGCGGTCTTGGCGGCGACGACGGTGTCGCCCTCGCCGTACAGACGGCGCCGCTCGGCGTGGCCGACCTCGGCGTAGCGGCAGCCGATCTCCTTGAGGACGGGGCCGCCGACCTCGCCGGTGTACGGGCCGCTGTCCTCGGTGGCGATGTCCTGTGCGCCGAGGGCCACGCCGTAGGGGGCGAGGATGCCGGTGGCGGGGACCAGGGCCGGGAAGGTGGGCAGGACGAAGAGGCGGGCGGCGCCGGAGGTGACGGCGGGGTGCCGTTCGGCGAGCGCGGCGATCCTGCGGGACCAGTTGAGCGTCTGGTGGTGGCCGAAGTACATCTTGAGGCTCACCCCCAGCAGCACGGGTGACGAGGTGGGCGCGGGCATCAGGCGGCCGCCCCGCCGTCGGCCGCGCTCCCGTTCGCGGCACCGGCGCCGTCGGCGGTCTCGTAGTCGCTCATCAGCTGCACCTTGGCGGCCGACGCCGAGCTCTCGTCGAAGCGGTAGGTGAGCCACTCGGCGGCCAGGCGGCGGGCGAGTTCGAGGCCGACGACGCGCTGGCCGAAGGTGAGGACCTGGGCGTTGTTGGAGAGGATCGCCCGCTCGACGGAGAAGGAGTCGTGGGCGGTGACGGCCCGGATGCCCCTGACCTTGTTGGCGGCGATGGCGACCCCGAGGCCCGTCCCGCACACCAGCAGGGCGCGGTCGGCCTCGCCCCGGGCGACCATCTCGGCGGCGGCGATGGCCACCTTCGGGTAGGCGGTGTGGCCGTCGGCGTCGACGCCCACGTCGGTGACCTCGGCGACCAGGGCGCTGCCGCGCAGGTCCTGCTTGAGGGCTTCCTTGTACTGGTGGCCGGCGTCGTCGGAGCCGACGACGATGCGGAGCTTGTCGGTCATGGCGGCTTTCCTCAGTGGTGGTCGAGCAGTGCGCCGTGGACGGCGCGGGTGATCAGGGCGAGGGAGTGGGCGCCCGCGTCGGGCGTGCCGAGGGACTTCTCGGCGTGCGGGCGGGCCCGGCCCCGGCGGGGCAGCAGGTCGGCGGTCCCGGCGGCGGCCGCGGTGGCGGTGGTGGCGGCGCGGTCCCAGGCGTCGGCGAGGGGCAGGCCCTCGGCCGTGGCGGCGGCCAGCGCGTCGGCGAAGGGGACCAGGACGTCGACCATGGTCTTGTCGCCGACCTCGGCGCCGCCCAGCCTTTGCACGGCGGCGGAGGCCTTTGTGACTCCTTCGGCGACGCGGGCCGCGTCGGGGGCGTCCCGGTCGCCGAGGGCCGTGCCGAGCGAGCGCAGGATCGTGCCCCACAGGGCGCCGGAGGTGCCGCCCGCCTTGTCGGCCCAGGCGTCGGCGGCGCGGGTGAGGACGGTTCCGGCGCCCGCGCCGAGCCCGTGGGCGTCGTGGGCGGCCAGGTGTGCCGCGGTGGAGCCGCGCCGCATGCCGATGCCGTGGTCGCCGTCCCCCGCCACGGCGTCGATGCGGCCGAGTTCGTCGGCATGGGCGTCCACGACTCGGGACACCGCGTCCAGCGCGGTCAGGACGGTGGCGGCGGCCCGGCGGGAGGCGTCCGAGGCGGCGGGCACGACGGGAGCCGCGGGTACGGCGGTGTCCTGGTCGGCGGGGGTCACGGGCACCCGGTCCCGGTCCGGCTCCGCCGCGTCGAGGGCGCCCTTGCGGTAGGCGGGCGTGTCGGCCGGGGCCCGCCACAGCTCCTCCAGCCGGTCGTCCAGCCAGGTCAGGGTCAGCGAGATGCCGGCCATGTCGAAGCTGGTGACCAGTTCGCCGACCTCGGGGTCGACGATCTCCACACCGGCGTCGCCAAGGAGGGCCGCGACCTTGCGGTAGACGACGAACAGCTCCTCGTACTTGACCGAGCCGAGGCCGTTGAGGATGACCGCGGCACGCTGTCCCGCCGGATCGGCGACGTCCCCGGGAAGTTCCTTCAGCAGGGTCTCGACCAGCAGCCGGGCCGCCTCGTCGGCGGTGGGCAGGGCCTCCTCGCCGATGCCGGGCTCGCCGTGGATGCCGAGGCCGACGGCCATCCGGGCCTCGGGGACGGTGAACAGGGGGTGGTCGGCGCCGGGCAGGGTGCAGCCGGAGAAGGCGATGCCGAAGGAACGGGTGCGGGCGCCCGCCCGTTCGGCGACGCGCAGCACCTCCGCGAGGGGCAGTCCCTGCTCGGCCGCGGCGGCCGCCGCCTTGAAGACGGGCAGGTCACCGGCGATGCCGCGGCGCTTGGCCGACTCCTCGGGGCCCGCGCTGGAGATGTCGTCGGCGACGGCGAACGTGCGGGTCTCGATGCCGTCGGCGGCCAGTCGCTCGGCGGCCTGTCCGAAGTGCAGGACGTCACCGGCGTAGTTGCCGTACATCAGCAGGACTCCCCCACCCGCGTACGCCTCCGTGGCCACGGAGTGGATCTGCCGGGCCGAGGGTGAGGCGAAGACGTTCCCGACGGCCGCGCCGTGCGCCAGCCCGCGGCCGACCAGGCCGGAGAACGCGGGGTAGTGGCCCGAACCGCCGCCGATCACCACGGCGACCTGGCCGGCCGGGGTGGTGGTGGCCCGGACGACGCCGCCGGTGACCGGCCGGACCCAGCGCCGGTGCGCGGCGGTGAAGCCCTCCAGCGCCTCGTCGGCGAAGGCGGCCGGGTCGTTGAACAGGCGGGTCATCGCAGGGCCTCCTCGGCCTGGGGGTGGGCGGCGGGGGCCGGTTCGTCGGTGCGGCTGCGGGCGGCGAGCAGGATCATCAGCGCGGCGGACAGCAGCATGAAGAAGCCGACGAGGTAGAGCGGAACGTAGTAGGCGCCGCTCCAGTCCTTGAGCCAGCCGGTGATGTAGCTGGAGGCGAACCCGGCGACGTTGCCGGCGGTGTTGATCAGGGCGATGCCGGCCGCGGCGGCGGCTCCGGTCAGGAAGCGCGAGGGCACCGACCAGAAGACGGGCAGCGCGGCGAAGATGGCGCAGGCGGTCACGGTGATCACGGCGACGGTGGCGGTCGGGGAGCCCATGTAGAGGGCGAGGGGGATGGACACGCCGCCGACGACGGCCGGGCCTGCCACGTGCCAGGTGCGGGTGCCGTGGCGGGTGGCGTGCCGGGTCCAGAAGAAGAGGACGACGGCGGCGGGCAGGTACGGGATGGCGGTGATCCAGGCCTTGTCCATGACGCTGAACGTGGTGCCGTACTGGTCCTGGAAGCCGTTGATGATGGTCGGCAGGAAGAAGGCGAGGGCGTAGAGGCCGTAGACGAAGCCGAAGTAGACGGCGGCCAGGGTCCACACGCGTCCGCTGCTGAAGGCCTTCTTGAGGTCGCCCTTGGCGTGCTGGCCCTCGTGGCCGGTCTTCCGCGCGTTCTCGGCGGCGAGTTCCGAGGTCAGCCAGTCGCGCTCGGCGGGGGTGAGCCACTTGGCGTCGGCGGGCTTGTCGATCAGGTAGAACCAGGCGATGACGCCGAGGACGATCGCGGGCAGCGAGACGAACAGGAACATCACCCGCCAGCCCTCCAGACCGAACAGTCCGTGCCGGCCGATCAGCCAGCCCGCCAGCGGGGCACCGAAGACGGTGGTCAGCGGCTGGGCGAGGTAGAACAGGCCGAGAATCTTGGTGCGGTGGCGGGACGGCACCCACTGGCTCAGGAAGAGGATGGCGCCGGGGAAGAAACCCGCCTCGGCGACACCGAGCAGGAAGCGCAGCGTGTAGAGCTGGCCGCTGCTGCTGACCCAGGTGAACAGCAGGGAGACGATGCCCCAAGTCACCATGATCCTGGCCAGCCAGCGGCGGGCCCCGAAGCGGTGCAGGGCCATGTTGCTGGGGACCTCGAGCACGATGTAGCCGAGGAAGAAGATCCCGGACGCGAAGCCGAACTGGGCGGCGGTCAGGGCGAGGTCCTGGCCCATGCCGTTCGGCTCGGCGAACGAGACGGCCGTGCGGTCCAGGTAGTTCACGAAGAACATCAGCGCCACGAACGGCACGAGGCGGACTGAGACCTTCTTGATGGCAGTTCTCTCGACTGCCGTGGATGGCGCTTGGGCACCCATGGGCGACTCCTCGGCTCGCCCGGACAGCTCCGTCCGGGTCGGGTCACTCCGGGTGGACCGCCACGGGGGCGGCCGACCGGTTCGCTTTCACGCTAAGCCTCCGATCCAAATTGGTCACCAATTTACCAGTGTGGTGAGCGCCACAGATCGTCCAACGGCTCAACTCTTGACAAACCTCAGCCGAGAGAGCGATGAACTGCCTGGTCAGCGAGATGAGCGTGGCATCTGGTTGACTGGTGACCGTGACCAGTCAGCCTGATCAGCACAGCTCCGCCGGCGTGCCCGACCTCGCGCAGCTGCTGCGCCCCGTGGTGCGCGAGTCGTCCGTCAGCGAGGTCGCCAAGCGGCTCCTCGACCACCTCTCGGCCGGCGACATCCGGCCCGGCACCCGGCTGCCCGCCGAGCGGCAGCTGGCCGAGGCCCTGGGCGTCGCCCGGTCCAGCGTGCGCGGCGCCCTGTCGGCGCTGGACGTGCTCGGGATCATCGAGATCCGCCCCGGCTCCGGGTCCTACGTGCGCGAGGGCACCTCGGAGTTCCTGCCCCGGGCGATCAACTGGGGCCTGATGCTGGGCCAGCGGCGCACCCAGGACCTGGTCGAGGTCCGCACCTACATGGAGGGCGTCTCGGCCCGGCTCGCCGCGGAGCGCGCCACCGACGCGGACGTGGCCAGGCTGGAGGAGCATCTCCAGCACATGCGCGACGCGGGCGGGGACGTCACGGCGTTCATCGACGCCGACATCGCCTTCCACCTGGAGACGGCCCGGATCGCCCGCAACACCGTGCTCAGCGACATCCTGCACAGCATCCGGGCGCTGCTCCAGGTCTGGATGGAGCGCGTCAGCGACATCGAGGGCACCGTCAGCGGCACGCTGTGCGAGCACGACGCGGTGCTCCAGGCCGTCCGGGCCCGCGACCCGGAGGCCGCGGACCGGGCGATGGCCGAGCACATGCGGATGGCGAGCGCACGACTGCGCGCCTCGGTGGACGGCTCCGGGGACGGCGAGGGCTGAGGGGGCGTTCACCCCGTCGCGCGGTCTGTCGGAGGCGTCGCGTCGTCAATAGCCTGGTGGGACAAGGCCGTTGTCGACCGAGGAGCCCCATGTCCACCGCGCAGCAGGTCCCCGACATCCTCTCCCCCGAGTTCGCGGCGAACCCGTACCCGGCCTACCGGACGATGCGGGACAGCGCTCCCCTCATCCGGCACGAGGCCACCCAGAGCTGGATCGTCTCGCGCTACGAGGACGTGGAACGCGTCTTCAAGGACCGCGCCGGTCAGTTCACGACGGAGAACTACGACTGGCAGATCGAGCCCGTGCACGGCAGGACGATCCTCCAGCTGAGCGGCCGGGAGCACGCGGTCCGGCGTGCCCTGGTCGCCCCGGCCTTCCGCGGGGCCGACCTCCAGGAGCGGTTCCTGCCGGTGATCGAGCGCAACTCCCGTGAGCTGATAGACGCGTTCCGGCACACCGGCCGCGCCGATCTGGTCGCCGACTACGCGACCCGGTTCCCCGTCAACGTCATCGCGGACATGCTGGGCCTGGACAAGGCCGACCACGACCGGTTCCACGGCTGGTACACGTCGGTCATCGCGTTCCTCGGCAACCTCTCCGGCGACCAGGAGGTCGCGGCGGCCGGTGCGCGCACCCGGACGGAGTTCGCCGAGTACATGTTCCCGATCATCCGGGAGCGCCGCGAGAACCCGGGCGACGACCTGCTGTCCACGCTGTGCGCCGCGGAGGTGGACGGGGTCCGGATGAGCGACGAGGACATCAAGGCGTTCTGCAGCCTGCTGCTCGCGGCCGGCGGCGAGACCACCGACAAGGCGATCGCCGGCATCTTCGCCAACCTGCTGGCCCATCCGGAGCAGTTGGCGGCCGTGCGCGAGGACCGGAGCCTGATCCCGCGTGCCTTCGCGGAGACGCTGCGCTACACCCCGCCGGTCCACATGATCATGCGTCAGACGGCGACGGACGTCACGCTCAGTGGCGGCACGATACCCGCCGGTGCCACCGTCACCTGCCTGATAGGGGCGGCCAACCGGGACGAGAGCCGCTACCGCGACCCGGACCGCTTCGACATCATGCGCGACGACCTGACCACGACGACCGCCTTCTCGGCCGCCGCCGACCACCTCGCCTTCGCGCTCGGCCGGCACTTCTGCGTCGGCGCCCTGCTGGCCAAGGCCGAGGTCGAGACCGGCGTCGGACAGCTCCTGGACGCGCTGCCCGGCCTGCGGACGGAGGACGGCTTCGAGGTGGTGGAGCGGGGCGTGTTCACCCGGGGCCCGCAGTCGCTGCCGGTCCGCTTCACACCCGTGGCCTGAGGTGCACGCGCCGGTTCTCAGGCCACGACGGGGGTGAAGAGTGCGGGCAGGGCGGTCAGGCCGCGCATCCAGATGGACGGACGCCAGGTCAACTCCTCGGGCTCGACCGCGAGTACGAGGTCGGGCAGACGCTCCAGCAGGGTCTCGACCGCGGTGCGGGCGACGACGTCGGCGAGCAGGGGTGCCGGGTACGGGCACCGGTGCTCGCCGTTGCTGAAGGACAGGTGCGCGGAGTTCTCGGCGCCGACGTGGGCCTCGGGCCACAGCTGCGGATCGGTGTTGGCGGCGGCGAAGCCGAGCACGAGGCAGTCGCCGGCCCGGATGTGCCGGCCGCCCAGCTGGGTGTCGTTGACGGCCCAGCGTCCGATGAAGTTCTGCGTGGGAGTGTCCAGCCACAGCACCTCGTTGAGGGCCTCCCCCACGCTGAGGCGGCCGCCGGAGACGTTCAGGGCGAAGCGTTCGTCGGTGAGCAGCAGGCGCAGCGTGTTGCCGATCCAGTTGGCGGTGGGCTGCTGGGCGGCGGCGATGACGGAGATGAGGTCCTGGACGATCTCCTCGTCGGCCAGTCCCGCCGGGTGGGTGAGCATGCGGGAGGTGACGTCGGGGCCCGGCCGCTCGCGCTTGTGGCGGACCAGTTGGTGGATGCGCTCCCCCACGCGCGTGTAGGCGGCGACCGGGTCGTCGCCCTCGGCCGCGTCCAGGGAGATGCGCAGGTCCTCGACGAGTTGCTGGGTGTCGGCGCCGGTGTGCGGCATCCCGCACATGCGGACGGCGGCGCGCATCGGCAGGGGGTGCGCGTAGCCGCTCATCAGCTCGGCCCGGCCGCTTCCGGCGAAGGCGGCGATGAGCCGGTCGGCGAGGTGCCTGCAGTCCCGGGCCAGTTCGAACTGGTCGATGCCCGCCAGTGCCTGGGTGATGACGCCGGCCCGCCGCCGGTGCTCCTCGCCCTCGGTGAACAGGACGGACGGCTGGTGCCCGACGTAGGGCAGCAGGGGCCAGTCGGGCGGGATGCTGCCCCACTGGTTCCAGCGGCGCGAGTCCCGGGCGAACAGCTCGTCGTGACTGGTCACATAGCTGACCTCGGGGTAGCCGAGGACCAGCCAGGCCGGGATGCCGCCGTCCAGGAGCACGGGCGCGACGGCGCCGTGTTCGGCCCGCAGGCCTCGGTACAGCTCCGACGGCGTCTGCTGGTACTCCAGTCCGGCGAGCGGCACGGCGTCCGGGTGCACGGGGCACCCCGGTGCGGCGACGGGGTGGGGCGACGGGTCGATGTCGGTCACGATGCGCTCTCCTGGGCCAGGGCCAGTTGGTAGAGGTGGTCCACGAGGGTGACCAGCACGTGCTTGCCCGAGGTCCGCACCCGCGCGTCGCAGTCGATCAGCGGGACGTGGTCGGGCAGCGCGAGGGCCAGCCGGATCTCGTCCAGGGAGTGCCGGGCGGTGTCGTCGTCGAAGCGGTTGACGGCCACCACGAACGGGGTGCGGTGGTGCTCGAGCCGGTCTATCGCGTACCAGGAGTCGTTCATCCGGCGGGTGTCGACCAGGACGACCGCGCCGAGGGTGCCGGAGAACAGCCGGTCCCACAGGAACCAGAAGCGTTCCTGGCCGGGGGCGCCGAACAGGTACAGCACCATGCGGTCGTTGAGGCTGATCCGGCCGAAGTCGAAGGCCACGGTGGTGGTGGTCTTCGACGTGACCCCGCCGGTCTCGTCGACACCGACTCCGGCCTGGGTCATGACCTCTTCGGTGTTGAGCGGCCGGATCTCGCTGACGGAGCGGACGAGGGTGGTCTTGCCGACTCCGAAGCCGCCCACGACGACGATCTTCAGTCCGGTCTCCGCGGCGTCGGTCAGGGGCTTGCGGCCGGAGGTCGTGGTGGAGCCGGAGGCGGTCGGGTCAGAGGTTGCGGAGCCCATGGAGCACCTCCTGGAGAAGGGCGGTATCGGGGTGGGACGCGGCGGTCTGCCCCAGACGCGGGTGGCGCGCGGTGATGCTTCCGGTGGCGAGCAGGTCGCCGAGCAGGATGCGCACCACCGTGATCGGCAGGGCCAGTTCGGCGGCGAGTTCCACCACGGCCGTGGGGTGCCGGCACAGGTCGAGGATGCGGACGTGCTCCGACTGCATGCCGGCCGACGGCCCGCGCTCGGCGACGACCAGGGTGACGAGGTCGAAGGAGTCGTCGGCACGGCTGCGCCCGCCCGTGACCGTGTAGAGCCGGTCGGGTGCGCCGGTGTCCACGGGCCTGCGCGTCACGACGAGCTGCCCCCGGGGACGGCGTGGCGCGGCTCGGCCCTCAGGTGCTCACCGATCTGCTCGACCAGCTCGGTCATCTGGTGGCCGACCACGCCGGGATCGGCGTCCTCCACCGCGACGACGGCCAGGTGCGCGCCTTCGCCCGCCTCCACGATGAACAGCAGCCCGCCGTGGAACTCGGTCATGGAGTGCCGCACCCCGCCGGTGCCGTTGCCGAACTCGACGGAGGCGCCCTGGGCGAGGGCCTGGATGCCCGAGCAGATCGCGGCGAGCTGGTCGGCCCGGTCCAGGGTGAGGTGTTCGGTCCAGCAGAGCTTGAGGCCGTCGCGGGAGAGGACGAGGGCGTGGCGGGTACCGGGGGTGCGGTCCAGGAGGTTCTGCAGGAGCCAGGTGAGGCTGTTGTCGGTGGTCTGCATGATGGGTGCGGGGACGGTGGTTCGTGGTGTTGCGGTCACCGGCCCGTTCCTCCAATCTCACGAGCGACACGAGCGGTGGGGCGAGGGGCACCGGCGCGCGCCGGGGGCGTGCTGCGGGTGCGATGCGGGTGCGATGCGATGGGGGCGCGGTCCTGCCCGCCTCCTAGCCCGGGGCGGGCGGTTCGGTCTCCGACGCGCCGCCGGCCGCCCCGGACCGGCGCCCCCGGTGGAAGGCGCCGAAGCTGGCCCCGGCGTCGCGGGACGCCGACGCCGCCGGGTCGACGGGCGGCCGGTGGTGGTGGTCGCGGCGTTCCCGCTCGGCCTCCGCCTCGGCCATCGTGCGGCCCGGGGAGCGCATGGGCAGCCCGCCGGGCGTGGCGGGCGCGGGGCCGGGGTGTGCCGCCCGTTCGGGCAGGGCGGTCCGCTCCGCCGGCCGGACGTCCGGGACCCGCCGCGAGTACGCCGGGGCCTCGGCCGCCGGGGCGGGACCGGGGACGGTGGAGGCGCCGCCGCCGAAGGTGCGGCCGGTCGGGGCGGGCCCGGGGTCCCGCTGCTGGGCCAGCAGTTGGGGCGGCACCAGGACGACGACGCCGGTGCCGCCGCGCGACGAGGGCCGGTAGCTCACGCCGACGCCGTACTTGGCGGCCAGTCGTCCCACCACGGCGAGGCCGAGGCGGGTGCCCTGCAGCGAGGCCAGGTCGTTCGTCCGCCCCGACACGGCCTGTTCGGCGTGGCGCATGGCGGCATCGGCCATCTTCAGGCCGCTGTCCTCGATGGTGACGACGATTCCGGCGGTACGTTCCTCCACGTAGACGTGGACCTCGTCGATGGGCGGCGAGAAGTTGGCCGCGTTGTCCATGAGTTCGGCCAGCAGGTGCATGACGCCCTCGGCAGCGTAGCCGGAGATGGCGGCGTCGGTGGAGCAGTGCATCCGCACCCGCTGATAGGCGGCGATCCGGCCGACGGCGCCGCGCAGGATGCTCTCCATCACGATGGGTCTGTTCCAGGCCCGGCTGGAGCGCCCGCCCATCAGGAGGGCCAGCCGGTCGGTGATGAGACCGAGCTGCGAGGTGCTGTGGTCCAGGCGCAGCAGATCGCCGAGTACCTCCTCGCCGTGACGATCCTGCATGTCCCTCAGGTCGGCGAGCATGCTGACGGCCTTGGCCTGGACGCGGCTGAGGGACTTGGCGGAGGCCGCCTGCGCGGCGGCGGTACGCCGTTCGCTGTGGGCCAGTTCCCGGACGAACAGCTCGGCGCAGGCGCGCGCCTGTGCTCCGCGTGGCCAGTCCAGTTCGGCGAGGACGATCTCCGCCGAGGTGCCGTCCCGCAGTTTCGCCACGGCGGCGGGCAGGGTGCTGTTGGTCAGGTGTTCCAGCTCGGCGATGCCCCGGCGTGTCTCCCCCTGTGCCTGCTGCCGCCGGGACTCGGCGTCCGCGGCCTGCCGCACCGCGTCCTCCACCAGGACGGAGAAGCTCCGGACGACCTGCCGCAGGTGCGGCCCGGAGGAGGGAGCGGTGTTGGCGACGGCCTCGTCCGCCCCCGTGCCGTCGCGCACTTGCTGCGCGATACCCGGTAACGCGACGTTGACCAGGTGCACCAGTCCGGCGTTCTCCTGCGCGAGCTGGGCCTTGAGGGCGCTGATCTCCGTCCGCCGGGCCGCCGCGGTCCGGCGTGCCCGTCCGACCAGGTGGGAGCCGAGGACGACGGAGACGGCGACGCACAGCCAGGACGTCACGGCGAGGGTCGCGGTCCAGCTCCGGGCGGTCTCGGGAGCGGCCGCCCAGGCGGCACCGGCGGCAGCGGCGGCGGCTGGCAGCACGAGCAGGGGGACGGCTGGGGTGGAGCGGTGAGGTTTCTGCGTCCGGGGCGGGGTGGGGGGTGCAGACACTGACATTCCGCGGTCCCTCGGGTCCTTGAGAGCGGGGAAAAGGCCCGGTCGACCTGGGTCGACCGCGGGCCGGAGCCGAGCCACCGGTGAGTAGTGATCACTCCGGCGGGCTTGCGGCTCATGCTAGTCACCGGGTTGACCGTGCATGCCGGACCGGCGCCAGACCCCACCGAGGAGCGAACTTTCCCGACATCTCGCCAATCGAACTCACCGATGTGGTACAGGCGTTCTGCCTGGGGCAGGTGTTCCGGGCGGACGCTTGGGGCTGGGCCCCGGGTGAGCGGCGGTCAGTCGCCCAGATGGCGGACGAGCGCCCGGGCGACCTCCTGTGCGGCGGGTGCCGTCCAGCGCCTGCGGTGCCGGGCGAGCCGTACCGGCGCGGCGGGGAAGCCGGGCCCCTCGACCCGCACCAGGCGTCCGCGGCTGAGTTCCTCCGTCACCGTGGTGAGCGGCAGCAGCGTCAGTCCCAGCCCCGCCGCGACGCAGTTGCGCGCGGCGTCGACGCTGCCGAACCTGGTCAGCCGGGGCCTGGCGTCCGGCACCTCGAGCAGCCGGCGGGCCAGCGCGTCGCTGTAGGAGCAGCCCTCCTCCAGCAGGAAGAAGCTCTCCTTGGCGAGTTCCGGCCAGTTCGCCGCCCGCTCCCGGCCGGCCAGGGGGTGTCCGGGAGCGGCGAGGAGGGCGAGCGGCTCGCGGCCGACCCGTTCCGAGGTCACGTCGGGGAACTCCGTCTCCTCCTCCAGCAGCAGGGCGAGGTCGAGGCGTCCGGACCGCAGCCCCTCGACGCACTCCCGGGTCCCGGCCGCGTACAGGTGGACGTCCACCTCGGGGTGGCTCGTGAGCAGCGCGGCGACCAGTCCCGGCAGGCGGCTGGCGCACAGGGACTCCGGGCTGCCGATCACCACCCGCCCCGACACGACGCCGGTCTCCGCGCTCCCGGCCCGCAGCCGCGCCACGGCGTCGAGCACCTCTTCGGCCCGTTCCAGGAGGCGGCGGCCGGCGTCGGTGAGCAGCGCTCCGGTGGGCAGGCGGTCGAAGAGCCGCACGCCGAGGTCCCGTTCCAGGGTGCGGATGTGCACGGTGACGGTGGACTGGGCCAGGTGCAGTTCGGCCGCGGCGGCGGTGAAGCCGCCGGTGCGGGCGAGCGCGGTGAAGGTCGTCAGCAGTCGGGTGTCCACGGGGTCAGGGTATGCGGTTCCCCGATGGACTAGATCGTGAACGATCGTTGGACACGATCGGCCGAGGCTGGCAGCGTGTCCGCCATGACGACGGAGATCCTGCGCTACTCGGCCTTCACCCACGACCCGGCCGGCGGCAACCCCGCCGGTGTGGTCCTCGACGCGTCCCGCCTGGACGACACGGAGATGCTCGCGATCGCCGCAGAGGTGGGCTACTCCGAGACCGCGTTCGTCACCGGCGGCGACGCGGAGCGACGGCGGTTTTGGGTCCGCTACTTCAGTCCGCTGGCCGAGGTGGCGTTCTGCGGGCACGCGACGGTGGCGCTGGCCGTCGCCCTCGCCGAGCGGCTGGGCCCCGGAGAGGTCGTCCTGGACACGCCCGCCGGCGAGATCCCGGTGTCCACCGCGGTCGACGGGACCGGAGCGGTGCGGGCCACCCTCACCAGCGTGCCGACGCGTTCGCGCCCGGCGCTGCCCGCCGAACGCGACGCCGCGCTCGGGGCGCTCGGCTGGACGCCCGCCGACCTTGATCCCGCCCTGCCCGCCCACGTGGCGTTCGGGGGCAACGACCACCTGGTGCTCGCCGCCGCGTCCCGGGCCCGGCTTGCCGACCTCGACTACGACTTCGACGCGCTCGCCGAGGTCATGCGGCGCTACGGCTGGACGACGGTGGACCTGGTGTGGCGCGAGTCGGCCGAGCGCTACCACGCCCGCAACCCGTTCCCCGTCGGCGGCGTCGTGGAGGACCCGGCGACGGGTGCGGCGGCCGCGGCGCTCGGCGGGTACCTGCGCGAACTGGGCCTGGTCACCGGCCCGGCCACGATCGCGGTCCGCCAGGGCGAGGACATGGGCCGGACCAGCGAACTGCTGATCGAGGTGGATCCGCGCGACCCGCGCACACGGGTCACCGGACAGGCCGTGCCCGTCTCCGGGGCGTCGGTCTGAGGCATCGGTCCGAGACCACCGGCAACACCGTCTGGGCGACTGTGGGATGCGGTGGGGCCCGACTGCGGTTCGGATGGGTGCCATGCGCAGACCCATAGCCGTGGCTCGACGCCACTCACGCCTGCTCACCTCAGGCGTCATCCTCGCCGCCCAGTCACTTCTCCTGACCCTGGCCGCCGTCCCGGCCACGGCCTCCGCCGACGACACCAGGACGCCCGCTCGCGGCACCGCCCACATGGGCACCGGCGTTCTCGCCCACGAAGGGGTCCAGGGCCGCCCCGTCGGCACCCGCGTCGCCCAGACGGAGGGGGTGGACGTCTCCAGCCACCAGGGCAACGTCGCCTGGCCGACCCTCTGGAAGAGCGGCGTCAAGTGGGCCTATGTGAAGGCCACCGAGGGGACCTCCTACCGGAACCCGTACTTCGCCCAGCAGTACGGCGGTTCGTACGACGCCGGGATGATCCGCGGCGCGTACCACTTCGCGACCCCGGACACCGCGGGCGGCGCCTCCCAGGCCGACTACTTCGTCGATCACGGCGGCGCCTGGTCCAAGGACGGCAGGACGCTGCCGGGTGTCCTCGACATCGAGTACAACCCGTACGGGGCCACCTGCTACGGACGGACGCACAGTCAGATGGTCAGCTGGATCCGGGCCTTCCTCGACCGGTACAAGCAGCGCACCGGCCGCCATGCCGCCATCTACACCTCCACCAACTGGTGGACGCAGTGCACCGGGAACTACAGCGGTTTCGGTGCGAACAACCCGCTGTGGATCGCCCGGTACGCCTCGACCGCGGGCACGCTCCCGGCGGGCTGGGACTTCCACACGATGTGGCAGTACACCTCGTCCGGGCCGACCGTCGGGGACCACGACAAGTTCAACGGCGCACTGGACCGGGTCAAGGCCCTGGCCAACGGCTGACGCGGGCCAACGGAGCGCCGGCCGCCGGTTCAGCGGTCGGCGAGGGGGCCCAGGATGCCGGCGACCCGCTCACGCACCACGTCCCGGGCCCCGGCGGGCAGCGCGCCGATGTCCGTCCGCTCCAGGGCGTCGAGGGTCTCCTCGGCGTCCGTGCCGCATCCGGTGGTCCCGCTGAGCACGTCGTAGCCGTCGCGCACGGCGACGCGCAGCTCCAGCCCGCGCTCACCGTCGGCGTGCACGGCGGTGGCGACCACCAGGGGCGGCGGGCCGCCGGCTTCGGCGGGCTCCTTGCGGTAGCCGCTGGCCAGCGGCGTGCGCCAGCGCAGACCGAGCAGCAGGTGACGTTTCGCCATCACCTCGGCCAGATCGGTCTCGTAGGGGCGGTCCGGGCCCAGCACGGTGGCGCGGGCGTCCAGCACGAGGGCCGCGGGCAGCAGGCAGCGCAGGCTGCTGCCGACGAGGTTGCCGCCGACGGTCGCCGTCCGGCGTACGGCTCCGGTGCCGACCGAGCCCGCCGCCCGGCGCAGCACCTCGGGCACCCGGTCGTCTATGCGGTGCAGCACCACGGCCGCGCCCAGCGACTCGGGTTCGACGGCGGTCGCCTCCGGCAGCCCGCGCAGCGACATGGCCAGTTCGGGGAAGCCGTCGCGTTGCCAGGTGGCCCACACGAGCGTGGCCCCGCCGACGGGCACCGCGCCCTGCGCCATGCACTCCTGCGCTTCGGTCACGGTCGTGGGCTGACGCAAGAGCATGTCGATCGACCTGCTTCCCGGAAGTCGGCGGCCGGACGACACCGCGTCTTCCGCCGGGTGATCACGGTCACTGGGATTGTCCGTACCGCGAAGGGGGCGCGTACAGGGCTCACTCGATTCTCGTGTGCGCCCTCCGCGCGCTGCCGCGCGGGCCAACGCCCGGCGCCGGTTCCGGGCCGCCGAGCAACGCGTCGGCCAGTTCGGCGCTCAGCCGCTCGCCGTCCTTGCGGACCAGTGCGGGAACCTTCGCGTTCCACGCCACCGCGGCACGCTCCAGGGCCTCGGCACCGGCCCGCCGGGCCCGGCGCCCCAGCAGCGCCGTGGCGAGGGGCAGCAGCGGGCGGGCGAAGGAGCGGCCCCGGACCCGTGCCCGCACGGTCACCCGCCAGCGTCCGTCCGGGGCGGGGCGTGGAACGACGGTCACCGAGACGCGGACGAGCGCGTGCGTCAGGGTCCCGCTCAGGGGGGCGCGGGAGGGGTGCCGGCCGTGGCTCGTCGCCTGCCACCACCGACCCAGGTCGAGACGCAGGCGGCCGGTGCCGCCCAGGTACTTCGCCCGCTTGCCGCCGTCCGAGCGCAGCGTCGCCGACAGCCACGCCTTCCCTGGCCGTTCGACGCTCGTGAGCCCGAGGGCACAGACCAGTCGCGCGCGGTGGGCCGGGTCGTCGGCGAGGGTGTCGAGGGTGACGACCTCCAGCGCCGTCTCCCCGCGGCGGTCCCGGGCGAGGACGGTGAGGCACTGGTCCGCGTCCGGTTCCCCGGCCTCCTCGTTCACGGGCCGGTACCGCGCGCCCGGCCCCAGATGCCGCCCCTCGGTCAGTACCAGGCCGGGCAGCGGACGTCCGTCGGGCAGCGTCAGTCGCCCTCCCTCGACGTCCGTGCCCTCCGCCAGGTCGTGCAGCGTGGCGACGCACGACTCGAACCAGCGGCGGGGCACGGGGGCGAGGGTCACGGTGTGCTGGAAACGGGCCATGCGGTGAGGATGGACGCCCGGAGGGTGCCGCGTCACGGGGGCGGCCGGGCAGTGAACGGGCGGCGTCGGCTGCCGGTTCCGGGAGGCCTCTCGGGTGCGGGCGACGTCAGGCCCCCTCCACCTCCGGACGCCGCGCGACGAAGACGAACTCCCGCCCGGCGCGGTCGGGGGCGCCGCGCACCTCCCGTACCACGTACCCCTGTTCGGCCAGGTCCGCGGCGACCTCGTCCCGCTCCCGGAAGCGCAGCGTCGAGTCGGAGGTCAGCACCGCGCCGTCCGCGCCGAAGACGTAGGTCCACCGGAAGGTGACCAGCGGGCCGCTGACGTCCAGCACTCGGCACCAGCTCTCCACGGTGCCCGTACCGGGGACCTCCGCGACCTGGTGCGTGCGCTCGCGGGTCCACTCCTCCCAGGCGCGCCGGGCCGGGTCCCGGGTCTCGAACACCAGGTGCCCGCCGGGTCGCAGGGCCTCGTACGCACCGCGCAGCGTCCCCTGCCAGGCGGGCCGGCCGGTGATCGCCTGGGCGACGTTCGCCGTCATGGTCGCGAGGTCGACGCGCAGCGCGGGAAGCACGGTGGCGTCGCCCTCGATCCAGCGCACCCGGTCGGCGCCCCTGCGGCCGCGCGCCACCTCGAGACTGGCCCCGGCGGGGTCGACACCGACGACCTCGATGCCGCGGTCGGCGAGCAGCAGGGCGAACACCCCGGTTCCGCAGCCGATGTCCAGCACGCTCCGTGCGCCGAACTCGTCGGCCATGCGCAGATACGGGACGAGGTCGCCGCGGTCGCTGTCGAGCACGTCGTAGAGCGCGGCGAGCCGCGGATGCCGGAAGCACTCGTCAGCCATACGGCCGACGATAGCGTCAGGCCTGCCGGGGAACACGGGTAGGCATGCGCGCACTCGTGATCAACTGCACTCTCAAACCCTCCCCCCAGCCGTCGAACACCGAGGCGCTGGCCTCCACGGTCATCGCGGCGCTCAAGGGCCACGGGGCCGAGGTGGACGTCGTACGGGCCGTCGACCTGAACCTGAAACCGGGGGTCGAGACCGACATGGGCGACGGGGACGACTGGCCGGGTGTGCACGAGAAGCTGCTGGCCTCGCAGATCCTGGTCATCGCGTCGCCGACCTGGCTCGGCCGCCCCTCCTCCGTCGCCCAGCGGGTCCTGGAACGCATGGACGCCATGCTCGGTGAGACCGACGACGAGGGCCGCCCGGTCGCCTACAACCGCGTCGCCGGTGTCCTGGTCACCGGGAACGAGGACGGCGCCCACCACGTCATCAGCGAGATCGGCGGCGGGCTCGCGGACATCGGCTACACCATTCCCGGCCAGGCCTGGACCTACTGGCACCTCGGCCCGGGACCCGGTCCGGACTTCCTCGACGACGAGCGCGGCCACGACTGGTCGGTCTCCACCGGCCGGGCCATGGCGTCCAACCTGGTGCACGCGGCGCGCGCGCTCGACGCGATGCCGTTGCCCGCACCGCCGTCCTGATCCGCAGACCGCCCGCGCATGTCTGCCGGAGCCGATTCGGGGCATTCGTGCACGAGCACTGACGTACGAAACGCATGAGGAGCTGAGGTCCGCCATGACGCACGACCTGACCCCGAAGTACACGGTCCCCGGCATCGAGCGCGAGGCCGCCGGACGGCTCATCGGTGTGCTGCGGCTGCGCCTGCACGCCCTCAACGACCTGCACCTGACCCTCAAGCACGTGCACTGGAACGTGGTGGGTCCGCACTTCATCGCGGTCCACGAGATGATCGACCCCCAGGTCGACCAGGTGCGCGACATGGCCGACGACGTCGCGGAGCGCATCGCCGCGCTCGGCGGGGTGGCCCAGGGCACGCCCGGGGCGCTGGTGGCCGAGCGCAAGTGGGACGACTACTCCATCGGCCGTGCGGACGCCATCGCCCATCTCGGCGCGCTCGACGTCGTGTACACCGGCGTGGTCGAGGGCATGCGCGCGGCGGTCGAGGAGGCCGGCAAGATCGACACGGCCACGGAGGACCTGCTGATCGGCCAGCTCAGGGACCTGGAGCAGTTCCAGTGGTTCGTGCGGGCGCATCTGGAGAGCGCCGGCGGCACCCTTGCGACGGGCAGCGCCACGTCCGAGACGGAGGCGGCGGCACGCGGCGCGGAAGTCGCGTAGCCGGACCGCCCCGGCCCGCGTGGGTGGTGCTCGGGCCGCGCGGCCCGAGTACCGCCCACGGGGTTCAGCGGCGGCCGAGGCGGCGTTCGCCGCGGCTGCCGGGCTCGTGGGGCAGGTGGTAGTGGGCGAAGACCGCGCCCTCGTCCTCGGCGGCCAGCTCGCCGTCCGGGTCGATGCCGGGTGCGTCCTTGACCAGGGACTTGTCGTAGGTGACCTTCAGGTAGGACGGTCCGACGGTGGCCTTGTCCACCGGTACGAAGACGAGCCGCCGCCGGGTCGGCAGACCGATCGTCACCGTGGCGAACGCGGGCCGGTCGGTGAGGGTGTCGAAGTAGATGGACTCCAGGGTCCCGATCTTGCGGCCGTCGTAGTCCACGACGTCGAGGCCACGCCAGTCACGAATGTTCTCGGCTTCAAACATGCCCAGTCTTCCCTTCCGACCATCCGACCTTCCGAGGAGCGCTCCCTGTCGTGTTCCCCAATCCGTCCGACTGTCGCCAGTTTGTCCCCTCACCGGCGTACGGCGCCCGATCGGGATAGGCTGCCTGGCCGGAAGAAGTACCCGGGCCGCCGACGGGGCCCGGTGGAGTTCCGAAGGGGATCGAGTGTGGATGGCACAGGCGCCACGAGCGGCCCGGCCCGCACGGGCGGCGGTGCCCTGCTGGACGTGGGCCCGCTGCCCGGCCGTCCGGGCATCCGGGCCAGCGGTGAGATCAACGTGAGCACCCGGCTCTCCTGGGAGAACGCCCTGACCGAGCTGTCCCGGCGGCACACGGACGTGTCCTACGTGGAACTGTCGGGGGTGCGGTTCGTCGACGTGGCCGGGGTGGCGGCACTGGCCGTCACAGCCATGAACCTGCCCGTCGGCCGCGTCGTGGTGGAGCGGCCGCCCCCGCAACTGCCGCGGGTACTGGACCTGTTCTGGCCGTCCCTGCACCGGATCGAGGTGGCGCCACGATGAGCACGGCGACCGCCGACGGGACATTCACCCATCCGGCGCTGTTCTACCGTTCGGAGGCCGAGTACACCGACCGGACGGCGGCGTTCGTGCGGGAGGGGCTGGCCGCGGGCGAGCCGGTGGCGGTGGCCGTGCCGGGCCCCAACCTGGAGCTGATCCGGGCAGAGCTCGGCACGGACGCGCGGGACGTCACCTTCCTGGACATGACCGAGGCCGGACGCAACCCGGGACGGATCATCCCGGGCGTGCTGCGGGCGTTCGCCGACGCGCACGCGCGAGTACGGGTGCGGATCATCGGCGAGCCGGTCTGGGCCGGGCGCAGCGCCGCCGAGTACCCGGCATGCGCCCAGCACGAGGCACTGATCAACGCGGCCTTCGCGGGCCGCCCCGCGACGATCCTGTGCCCGTACGACGAGAGGGGGCTGGCCCCGGACGTCCTCGCCGACGCCCTGGTCACCCACCCGACGGTCATCGCCGAAGGAAACGAGCGAGTCAGTGAGGGGTACGACTGGCGCGCGGTCGTCGCCCGCTACAACGAGCCGCTCGGACGCGCTCGGGACGCGGACGTCCTGGCCTTCGGGTCCGGGGAGCTGCCCGAGGCACGCCGCTTCGCGGTCGGCATGGCCGCCTCGCTCGGACTGTCCGGGCGACGGCTGCAGGACGCGGAACTGGCCGTGGCCGAGCTGACCACCAACAGCGTGGTCCACGGCGGCGGCAACGGGACGGTGGCGGTCTGGGCCGAGGCGGGTCAGGTGGTGTGCGAGGTCCGCGACGCGGGACGGCTCACGGATCCGCTCGCCGGCCGACGGCCCCCGGAGCACGGGCAGATCGGCGGCCGCGGCCTCCTGCTGGTCCACTACGTCGCCGATCTGGTGCGGGTTCACACGACCGAAGAGGGCACCGCCGTCCGCTTCTACCTGGGCGTCTGAGCCACCGGTCCGACCTGGCGCCGAATGTTGCGGCACTCCGCCATGTGTGCGGGGCCTGACCCGGGGTAGGCGATCGGTCGTCGGCCGACAAGGTGACTACGACGACCGATCCACCGGGAGGGCACATCATGACGACGACGACCGCGCAGGCCACCGACCATGCCACGACGGACATGCCGGAGATCGCGGACCCGTCCAAGGTGGCGCCCAGGGACGCGCGGGAGTTGTCGAAGCTGTTCTTCGAGCAGCTCACCGTGCTGGAGGAGGGCACGCCCGAGCACCAGTACGCACGCAACACGCTGATCGAGATGAACATGTCCCTGGTCCGCTTCGCGGCCGGCCGGTTCCGCAGCCGTGGGCCGGAGGAGATGGAGGACATCGTCCAGGTCGGCATGATCGGCCTCATCAAGGCCATCGACCGGTTCGAACTGACCCGAGAGGTGGAGTTCACCTCCTTCGCCGTGCCGTACATCGTCGGGGAGATCAAGCGGTTCTTCCGGGACACCTCCTGGGCCGTGCACGTCCCCCGGCGCCTCCAGGAGGCACGCGTCCAGCTCGCCCGCGCCACCGAGGAACTGCGCAGCCGGCTCGGCCGCACCCCCACCACCCAAGAGCTGTCGGAACTGATGAGCCTGCCCGAGGACGAGGTCGTCGAGGCCCGTCTCGCGGCCAACGGCTACAACTCCGCCTCCCTGGACGCGGCCATCAACGGCAGCGAGGACGGCGAGTCGGCGCTCGCCGACTTCATCGGCGCCGACGACGCCGCGCTGGCCCTGGTCGACGACTTCCACGCCCTGGCCCCGATGATCGCCGAACTGGACGAACGCGACCGGCAGATCATCCACTGGCGGTTCGTCGAGGAACTCACCCAGAAGGACATCGGCGAACGCCTCGGCGTCTCCCAGATGCATGTGTCCCGGCTGATCTCCCGGCTGCTGGCCCGGCTGCGGGAAGGCATGCTCAGCACCGCCTGAGCGGGGCTCGGGCCTCAGGCCGCGGTCGTCTTCTTCTTCCGGCGGCCGCGGCTGCCGCTGCCGCTCCCCCTGCCGCGGTCACGGTCGCGGTCGGTGAGCGCGTCGACGAGTTCCTCGCGGCTCATCTTGGAGCGGCCGGCGATGTCCCGTTCGGTGGCCCGCTGGTACAGCTCGGCCTTGCTCAGCTCCCGCAGCTCGCCGCGCGGGGGCGGGGTCCGGCGAGAAGGAGCGGTGGCCTTCTTCCGCGACGCGGCGGGCCGCTTGCCGCCCTTGCCCTTGCCCTTGCCCTTGCCCGTGCCCTTGCCCGTACCTTTGCCCTTCGCCTGCTCCAGGCTGCCGCGCAGGACTTCCATCAGGTCGACGACGTTGGTGGCCCCGGGCGCCTCCTCGGCGACGGCGACCTCCTCGCCCTCGGCCTTGGCCCGGACCAGCTCGCGGACCTTCTCCTGGTAGGTGTCGCGATAGCGGGCGGGCTCCCAGTCGCCGCTGAGGGCGTCGACGAGACGCAGCGCCATGTCCAGCTCCTTGCCGCGGCCCACCCGGTCGGACGGCAGTTCCGGCAGCTCCTCGACGGGGTCGCGGACCTCGTCGGCCCAGTGCAGCGTCTGGAGCAGCAGGACCCTGTCCTCGGCGCGCAGCGCGGTCAGGTACTGCCGGTTGCGCATGACGAAGGTGGCGACCCCCGCCTTGCCGGTGTCGGCGAGCGCGGTGCGCAGCAGCTCGTAGACCTTCAGGTACTCCTTGCCGCGCGGGGCGAGGTAGTAGGTGCGGCCGAAGAAGACCGGCTCGATCCGGTCCAGGTCCACGAAGTCGGTGATCTCGAGGGTGCGGGAGCGTCCCGGCGCGATCTCGTCGAGTTCCTCGGGCTCCACGACGACGTATTCGCCCTCGCTCACCTCGTAGCCCTTGACGATGTCGTCGGCGTCGACCTCCTCGCCGGTGCGCTCGTTGACCCGCCGGTTGCGGATCCGGTCCGAGGTGCCGCGCTGCAACTGGTGGAAGTGGACCGTGTGGTCCTCGGTCGCCGTGAACAGACCGACGGGCACCGAGACCAGCCCGAAGGTGATCACACCCGTCCAGATCGCCCGCGCCATGGCCTCCGCTCCGTCCGTTCCGTCCGTCCCGCTCGCACCGCCCGGTCCGGCCACGCTGCCATCCGGTCCGCGGCCCCGCGCGCCGGACGGAGCACACGGGTGGCCGGCCGGGCGACAGCGCGCGGATCGGCGTTGGCCGTTGTTCCCTGTGAGGTGTGCGGGCCGGCGCGAACCCGTCGCACCCGCCGCACTCGTCTCACCCGTCTCACCGTCGAACGAAGCGAGCAGAGGGACGCCCCATGAGCTGTCGTCTGAAGCCGATCACCCGCGAGGAGCATCTGCGCTTCGTCGCGGCCCGGCCTTCCGTGAGCCACCTCCAAGTCCCCTCCTGGGGCGACGTGAAGCCGGACTGGCGGGCGGAGAGCCTGGGGTGGTTCGACGAGGGCGGCGAGCTGGTCGGCGCCGGTCTTGTGCTGCTGCGGCCGCTGCCGCGCCTGAAGCGGTACCTGGCGTATCTGCCCGAGGGGCCGGTCATCGACTGGACGGCGGACGGTCTGGAGCGGTGGCTGGAGCCGATGCTCGCGCACCTGAGGCAACGCGGCGCGTTCACGGTGCGGATGGGGCCGCCGGTGGTGGCCCGGCGCTGGAGCGCCGACGCGGTCAAGGCGGCGATCGCCGACCCCGGAGCCCGGCGGCTGGGCGACGTGGCGGCGACCGAGCACGAACCCGAGGCCGACGACCTCGCGGAGCGGCTGCGGCGGATGGGCTGGCGGCGCACCGAGCCGGGCGGCGCGGACGGCTTCGCCGCGGGCCAGCCGCGCCACGTCTGCCAGGTGCCGCTCGCCGGACGGTCCCTGGAGCAACTGCAGAACGGCTTCAACCAGCAGTGGCGGCGGAACATCAAGAAGGCCGACAAGGCCGGTGTCAAGGTCGTCCGGGGTGACCAGGAGGACCTGCCCACCTTCTACGAGCTGTACGTGGAGACCGCGCGTCGGGACCGGTTCGTGCCGCGTCCCCTCGCCTACTTCCAGCGTATGTGGCAGGCGCTGACGGCCGAGGACCCGGACCGCATGCGCCTGTACCTGGCCCATCACGACGGAGAGGTGCTCGCCGCGGCCACGATGCTGACGGTCGGCGAGCACGTCTGGTACTCCTACGGCGCGTCCACCGGCCGGCGGCGCGAGGTGCAGCCCAACAACGCCCTCCAGTGGAGGATGATGTGCGACGCGCGTGAACTGGGCGCCGCCGTCTACGACTTCCGCGGCATCACCGACACCCTGGACGAGGACAACCACCTGCTGGGACTGCTCCGGTTCAAGATCGGTGCGGGCGGACAGGCCGTCGAGTACCTCGGCGAGTGGGAGTATCCACTGAACAGGGTGCTGCACAAGGCCGTGGCCCTGTACCTGGCGCGCCGCTGAGCCGGCGCGACGCCGGGTCCGGACGAGGTGGGGCGGGGTGGGGAGATGGCACGGCTCTTGGTGGTGCAGAACCATCCGGGCGGTGGGGCGGGCCGGTTCGGTGACTGGCTGACCGCGGACGGAGTGTCCCTGGACGTGGTGCACGCGTACGCCGGTGGGGCACTCCCCCGGCGTCCGGAGCACGACGGCGTCATGGTGCTCGGCGGTGGCTACCTGCCCGACGACGACGTGCGCGCCCCCTGGCTCGCGCCCACCCGGGCCCTGGTCGCGGAGGCGGTGGACCGGGGTGCCCCGGTCTTCGGGATCTGCCTCGGCGGGCAGCTCCTCGCCCGGGTCGCCGGAGGCACGGTGCGTGGTGAGCACGGCCGGCCGGAGTTCGGCAGCACCCCGTTGAGGGTGCGCTCCGAGGCCGGTGCCGATCCGCTCTTCGGCGGGCTGCCGGAGCGGGTGACGGCGATCGAGCACCACGTGGACGCCGTCACCGCCCTGCCGCCCGGCGCGGCGTGGCTCGCGTCGAGCGAGGGGTGCCCGTACCAGGCGTTCAGGGTCGGCGAGCGGGCGTGGGGCGTGCAGTTCCACCCCGAGGCGGGGGCGGACCGGGTCAGGTCGTGGGACGCGGACCGGCTCGAGGCCCGGGGCCTGGACCCGGTGGAACTCAGCCGCCGGGCGGAACTCGACGAGCCCGCCGCCGAGGCGGTCTGGCGCGAAGTGGCCCGGCGTTTCGCCGCGGTCGTCGTCGGGTCGTGAGCCCCGGCGCACGAGGACGGGGCCCCGAGGCTCAGTCGCCGAAGGCGCCTCGGTCGGCGAAGGCCAGCTTGGCGAAGCGTTCGCCGATGAGTCGGTGGGTGGCGGCGTCCGGGTGGATGTCGTCCGGCAGGGGCAGGTCCGCCGCGTCGGCCCGTCCGTAGAGTTCGCGGCCGTCGAGGTAGTACAGGTTCTCGTCGTCGGCGGCCCGCTCCGACACGATCCGGGACAGCTCGTCGCGGACGACGTTCAGGGTCAGTTTCCCGCTCGCGCGCTCCGCCGGGTCGCCCGTGGCGACGAACCGGAGGCGGCCCTCGGCGATGCCCGAGAAGTCGGGGGCGAGCGGACCGGGGGTGTCCTCCTGTACGGGGCACAGGATGGGCGAGACGACCAGCAGCGGGGCGGTGGGGTGGCCCTCCCGGAGGGTGTCCAGGAAGCCGTGCACGGCGGGGCCGAAGGCCCGCAGCCGCATGAGGTCGGCGTTGACCACGTTGATGCCGATCTTCACGCTGATCAGGTCGGCGGGGGTGTCGCGCATCGCCCGTGCGGTGAACGGGTCGAGCAGGGCGCTGCCGCCCAGGCCCAGATTGATCAGTTCGACGCCGCCGAGGGAGGCGGCCAGGGCGGGCCAGGTGGTGGTGGGGCTCGCGGCGTCCGAGCCGTGGCTGATCGAGCTGCCGTGGTGCAGCCAGACCCGGCGGCCGGGGTCGGGGGCGGGCTCGACGGGGGCGTCGGTGCGCAGGGCGACGAGTTCGGTGGTCTCGTTGTGCGGCAGCCAGATCTCGATGTCCTTGGTGCCTTCGGGCAGGTCCGCGAAGCGGAGGGTGCCGACGTCACCGGGCTCGACGGCCGCGGTGCCGGTGGTCATGTCGATGGTCAGGGTGTTGCCGCCCACGACACTGCCCCGGCCCGCCGGACGGCCGTCGACGAGCAGGTCGTACACGCCGTCCGGGCGCGGCGGGACGCCGACGTAGACCCGCTTGGTGGGCAGGGTGTCCAGTTCGAGGACGGTGGCGCGGGTGCGCAGGGCCAGGCGTACGCCGGAGGGCTGGGACTCGGCCATGGCCAGTTGGCCGTCGTTGTTCTGCGCGCGGGCCCTGGCGGGAAGCCGGTGGGGCAGCAGGCCGCGCTCGGTGCGCTCCACGTCGAGGGCGCCCCGCAGCAGGTCCCGGGTGAGGGGCGTGGTGATCCAGTCGTCCGTGGTGTGCATGTCGCCTCCGGCGGTGGTGCGTCTCGCTGCGTCGCGTCTTCCTTCGTTGATTATGCATTAACCTAATTGCATTAGGCAAATTGCTTATCACACTGGCCGGCCGGTTCGGCTGCCCGTGGCAGGAGTGACAGCTTCCGACGGGAAAACGCCACACCCGCCGATCACCGGACCGCGAGGAGGTACTTTCCGGCTCATGCACACCGTCGCCGTTCTCGCGCTGGACCGGGTGATCCCGTTCGACCTGTCCACCCCGATCGAGGTCTTCACCCGTACTCGGCTGCCCGACGGCAGCCCCGGCTACCGGATCCGGGTGTGCGCCGAGCACCCCGAGATCGACGCCGGCGCGTTCACGCTGCGGGCCCCCTGGGGGCTGGACGGACTGCGGGACGCGGACACCGTCATCGTGCCCGGTACGGCCGCCGCCGACCCGCTCTCCCCCGCCGTCCGGGAGGCGCTGCGCACGGCGGCCGGGAACGGCACCCGGATCGCCTCCATCTGCTCCGGCACCTTCCCGCTGGCCGCCACCGGGCTGCTCGACGGGCTGCGGGCCACCACCCACTGGACCGCGGCAAAGGCCCTGGCCCGCGCCCATCCGGAGGTCGACGTCGACCCGGACGTCCTCTACGTCGACAACGGCCGGATCCTCACCTCGGCCGGTGCCGCCGCGGGCCTCGACCTGTGCCTGCACATGATCCGGCGGGACTACGGCTCGGCGGTCGCCGCACACGCGGCCCGGCTGTCGGTGATGCCGCTGGAACGCGAAGGCGGCCAGGCCCAGTTCATCGTCCACGACTACCCGCCCGTGCCGCGCGGCTCCGCCTTCGAACCCCTGCTCACCTGGCTGCGGGAGAACCTCGCCCAGGACCTGTCCCTCGCCGACATCGCCGAGCACGCGGGGATGAGCACGCGGACCCTGATCCGCCGCTTCCGGGAGCAGACCGGCAGCACCCCGCTGCAGTGGCTGCACCGTGCCCGGGTCCGCCAGGCGCAGCACCTGCTGGAGACCACGGAGCACTCCGTCGAACGCATCGCCGCCCAGGTCGGCTTCGGCTCGCCGACCGCCTTCCGCGACCGTTTCAAGCGCACCACCGGAGTCAGCCCGCACGCCTACCGGCGCACCTTCGGCTGACGGGGTCACCGGTCCGGCACCGTACCCGGTTGGGATCCGTCCGGGTCGCGGGGCCGCCCGCGTGACCGTAGACAGAAGGCATGGTCAGGTGCGGCGGTGGACAGCCGCGGACCGAGACCGAACGCCGAATCCGAGGGCCGAGAGCAAGGGACGGAGGGTCGAGGCCATGCCACGCAGGGGCGGGCGTCGCCGGGACACCCGTGGACCGGACGCGGGAGGGGTCGAGCAGGTCCTGGACGAGCTCTACGGCATGCCGCCGTCCGTCTTCGTCCCCCACCGTGAGGAACGCGCCGCGGCCGCCAGAACGGCCGGCCGCAAGGAGGACGCCCGTCGCATCCACGCCGCCCGCCGGCCCACGCTCGCGGCCTGGGCGGCCAATCTCCTGACCCGCTCCCGGCCGGAGGAGACCCGGCGCTTCCTGGAACTGGGGCAGGCACTGCGCGAGGCACACCGCACCCTGGACGCCGCCGGGCTCAAGGAACTCTCGGCGCAGCGCCGGCGCATCGTCGCCGCCCTCTCCCGGCAGGCCGCACAGCTCGCCGGTGAGGCCGGGCACCGGCTGTCCCAGGCGGCGCAGCGGGAGGTCGAGTCGACCCTGCGCGCGGTCCTCGCCGACCCGGACGCGGCCGACCAGTGGGCCGGGGGGCGCCTGGAGGTCTCTCTGACCCCGCCCTCGGACTTCCCCTCGGGCACGGCCGGTGCGGCACCGGCCCGGACCGCGGCTCCCGAGCCGGCACCGCGCCCCAAGTCGCCCCGCGCCGCCTCCGGAACCCGGGCCAAGGACGAACTCGCCGAGCGGCGCCGTAAGAGGCAGGAGGAACTGGAGCGGGCCGAGCGGGAGGCGGAGCGGGCCGCGGGACACCTGCGGGACGCACGCGCCGAGCAGACCGGCGCGCAGGACTCGCTCCGACGGGCCGACGACGAGTTGGGCCGGATCCGCGAGACGGTGGCCGCCGCCGAGGAGAGGCTGCGCGAGACCCGCGAGGACCTCGACCGGGCCGAGCGGGAACGGCGGGTGGCGCAGGAGCGGCACCGAACGGCCGACGACGACGTCGCGGGGGCCGAGCGGGAAGCACGGGCGAGCGCACGCCGACTGGACCGACTGGCCGCCCGTGACAGGTCATACGGCTCGTCCGATTGAGTACCCGTACTCATGAGGTGCTTCCCCCCGGCGGGGGACGCTTGCCGCTCCAGTCACCCACAGGGAGTCAACCGTGCGTACCAGCAATCCGGTTCACCGACCGTCGGCCGCGCCCCCCGTCCGCGCGAGGCGGTCCGTCCCCGGTCTCGTCCTGGCCTGTGTCGCCGCCGCGGCCGTGCTGACCGGCTGTTCCATCGAGGAGGCCACCTGCGGCGGCGGTGAGTACCCGGTGCTGTCCATCGGGGGCACCGGCGGCGCATGTGTGCCCAACGGCGAGGAGCCGCCCGAGGGTTACACCCGCTACCCCGAGGGCAAGGTGCCCGAACACGTCGGTGACAAGTGGGACACCTACTGGCAGACACACACCGTCGACGAGCACGGCAAGGTCGTGGAGGTGCCCGAGGGCGGGTGAACGACGCGCTCCGCGGTCCGAACACACACACGGGGTTGCGGCGGCACATACCACGAGGGCGGCCATACGTGGTATACCGACTCGGCAGCGAACAGGGCAACAACCGGGGGCTGCGCGTCAGCCTTCACGGCCGCGAACCAAGGAGAGTCAACACCATGTCCGAGAGCACGATGCAGTCCGCCACGGAACTGGCCTCGCAGTACAGCGTCCAGGTGACCGACGACCTGGAGCGCAACGTCAAGGAGCAGGAACGTGTCAGCACGGAGATCACGGCTCTCCAGCAGCAACTGGCCGCGCTGCAGCACGACCACGCCCTGCTGGTGAACATGCAGCAGGCCCTCGGCATCACCCCGCCGCCGGCCCAGGCCGCACCCGCGCCCGAGTCGGCCTCCTCGACCGGGGCGGCCACCGTGCCGGCGCCGCGCGGCAGTGCCGCCCCGCAGTCGGAGACGGGCAGGCGGACGCGGGGCAGGAAGTCCACCACCGCACCCAAGCGCGCCGCGGCCCCGAAGCCCGGTGCCAAGCCTGCCTCGAAGCCGAAGGCGAAGAAGACCGCGAGGTCCACGGCCACGGCCACCACGAAGGCGGACACGAAGACGGGCACGAAGGCGAGCGCGAAGACGGCGCCCGAGGCGGCCACCACGGCACCGGCCAAGCCCGCCGCCAAGCCCGCCGCCAAGCCCGCCGCGAAGAAGGCGGCGGCACGGGCCACCGCCCAGCCCACCCTGGTGGAGCTGGTGCGCGAGCACCTCGTCGGACAGCGGGAGCCGCGGTCCGCCACCGAGGTCACCACGGCGCTGAGCGAGGCCCACGCCGGACGTACCGTCAAGACCACGGTCGTGCGCACCACGCTCGAGGGACTCGTCGCCAAGAACCAGGCGCAGCGCACCAAGCAGGGCACCTCGGTCTACTACACCGCCACCGAGGCCCCCGCGTCCGAGCGCAAGCAGCAGCCCGCGACCGAGGCTCAGTCCGCGCGGAGCGAGAGCTGAGCGACAGCTGAGCCGCCCCCGCCGTCCCGTCGTGCCGCGGGCGCGCGGCCGGGGGGATTCGGGGTGAGTATCGGTGGATGGGTGTCGTCCTGCCGGTGCTTTTCGCACTCCTCGCCGCGTTCAGCAACGCGCTGGCCACCGTGCTCCAACGGCGCGCCGCGCTGAGCGTGCCGCAGTCCCAGGGGTTCCGCCCCGGGCTCGTCCTCGACCTGTTGCGGCGACCCGTGTGGCTGGGCGGGATGCTGGCCGTCGTGGTGGCCGGCGTGGGGCAGGCGGTGGCCCTGGCGACGGGGCCGCTGTCACTCGTACAGCCCCTTTTCGTGCTGGAACTTCCGCTGGCCCTGCTGCTGGCCTCGCTGCTGACCGGCAACCGGCTGCCGGAGGTCCTGTGGCTCGCCGTGGGCGGGGTGGTCGTGGGGCTGGGTGTCGCGCTCGCCTCGGCCGCGCCGGCGGGCGGCAAGGCCGAAGTGCCCCTGGACCGCTGGGTGCCGGCCCTGGTGGCCTGCGCCGGGGCGGCCGTGCTGCTGGCCGCCGCGGGCCTCAAACGCCCCGTCGGCAAGGCCCGTGCGGGTTGCCTCGGCGCGGCGACGGCGGTGTGCTACGCGCTGACGGCCGGTCTGATGAAGGACTCCATGCGCGTCCTGGACTCCGACGGGGTGGCCGGCTTCTTCACCGCCTGGCAGACCTACGGATTCGCCGTGGCCGGGGTGTGTGCCGTGCTGCTGCTGGAGCACGCCATGCAGGGCGGCCCGCTCGTCGCCTCCCAGCCCGCCCTCACGCTGGGCGACGCGACGGTGAGCCTGCTGCTCGGCGTGGTCCTCTACCGCGAGGACGTGCGCGGCGACTGGTGGGTCGTGCCGCAACTGCTCGGGGTGGCACTGGTCGTCGCGGGTGTCCTCAGTCTGGCCAGGCGCGGCGCTGATCTGCGCACAGCGCAGTGAGCGCGCCGCGGGCCGGGTGGCGAAGTGCGCCGCACTCCCCACGAACCCGCAGGTCAGTCGTTTCCGCAGGTCAATGAGGGTGGCGTAACTTCGGCGAAACATGACTCGGGTTACCGTGAGCGGCATGGACCACCACGGGGGACGACCGCGCGCCGAGCGGGCCCGGGAACTGGCCGACGCGCTGCGACAGCAGATCACGGACGATGCCTTCGCCGACGGTGTGCTGCCCGACGAGCGGGACCTGGGCCGCCGGTTCGGGGCCTCGCGCAACGCGGTGCGGGACGCCCTGGCCCTGTTGCGCGAGGAGGGCCTGATCACCCGGCGGCGCGGGGTCGGGACGACGGTGCTGCTGCCGAAGTACGGGCACGGTCTCGACCGGCTGACCGGGCTGGCCGAGGAGCTGACCGGCCGCGGCACCGTGACCAACGAGGTGCGGGTCGCGGCGGAGGTGCCGGTGCTGCCCGCCGCGATCGCCGCCCGGCTGGAGGTGCCGGTCGGGACGGGCGGTGTGTACGTGGAGCGGCTGCGGTGGCTGGACGGGCTGCCGCTGTCGTTGGACACCAGCTATCTGACCGTCGAGGTCGGGCGGGCCGTGCTCGCCGGCGACCTGCGGGACCGGGATGTGTTCGGCCTGATCGAGGAGGCCGCGGGCGCCCGGCTCGGGCGCGCCGAGGTGGCCGTGCACGCGGTCAACGCGGACCCCGGCACGGCACGGCTGCTGGGGATCGGGCCCGGGGCGGCGGTGTTCGCCCTGGAACGGCTCACCCGGCTGGCGGACGGCCGGCCGGTGGACGCGGAGTCGATCCGGATCCGCGCGGACCGGATGGCCCTGCGCGCCACGCTGTGCCGTGCTGGGCCGCGGACCCCATGAGAGGAGACCGGTGATGGCCGGTGCGAGTGTGCCCGTGCTGGTGGCCCTGGGGCTGCTGGGGCTGGTCGGCGGGGTGGGCATCACCGCCGTCGGGCCGGGCGGTGTGCTGCCCACCATCGGTCTGTTCGCCCTCACCGGCCTGACACCGGCACAAGTGGCCGGGACGGCCATCGTCACCCATGTCGCCACCGGGATCCTCGCGACCGCCGCCTACACCCGCTCCGGGCAGTTGCGCGAGCCCGCGACCAGGCGCACGGCACTGGTTCTCGCGGTGAGCGCGGTCGCCGGGACCCCGCTCGGCGTCCTGGTCAACTCGTATGTGTCCAAGCGGATGTTCGGGCTGGTGCTGGGCGTGTTCGTGGCGGGCGTGGCGGGCCTGGTGTGGTTCCGCGAGCATCGCCGTCCGGCCGCCTCGCGGGCCCACCCGCCGACGGCGGTGGTGGCGGGGCTGGGCTGCGCGGTGGCCGTCGCGGCCGGAGTGGTCGGCATCGGCGGACCGATGCTCACCGTCCCCCTGCTGGTGGCGCTGGGCGTACCCGTGCTGGAGTCCCTCGCCTCGGCGCAGGCGCAGTCCGTCGTCATCGCCGGTGTGGGCACGGTGGGTTACCTGGCCCAGGGGGCCGTCGACTGGCCGCTGGCGGTGCTGGTCGGGGTGCCCGAGCTGGCGGGGGTGCTGCTGGGCTGGCGGATCGCGCACGCGCTGCCGACCCGCCACCTGAAGTACGCCCTGATCACGACGCTGCTCGCGCTCGCCCCGTATCTCGCCCTGCACGGCTGACGGCGACCAAGATGCCTCAAGCCACCACGTGTTGCACAGTGGTCACAATCGATCGGCCATCCGGAGGGACGGCATGTCGCAGGCCGCTGCTTCCGACGTCGACGGTGCGGCCCCGGTCGGTCTCCTCGCCCTGCCGGCCCGCCGGGCGGATCAGCCGGCGGACGTCCTTCCCGTTCCCCTCCCCCGCTCGTACGCATCCCTCCAGGAGGCCGTGTGACCAGCAACGAGAGCGCCGTGAGTCCCGCGCTCGGCGTCCATTCCGAGGTCGGCAGGCTGCGCAAGGTCCTGGTGTGCTCCCCCGGCCTCGCCCACCGGCGGCTGACCCCCACCAACTCCGACGAGCTGCTCTTCGACGACGTCATGTGGGTGGAGAACGCCCAGCGCGACCATGCCGCCTTCGTCGGTGAACTGCGCCGGCGCGGGGTGGAGGTGGTGGAGCTGCACGACCTGCTGGCGCAGATCATGGCGGTCCCGGAGGCCAAGGCGTGGCTCCTGGACCGGAAGATCACCGCCAACCAGGTCGGCATCGGTCTCATCGACGCGACCCGCGCCTACCTGGAGACCCTCTCGCCGAGGGAACTCGCCGAGTACCTGGTCGGCGGGCTCGCCACCGCCGACCTGCCCGAGGACTTCCGCTCCCCGCACCTCGCCCTGGCCCGCGAGTCCACCGGCGCCCGCGAGTACCTGATGCCGCCGCTGCCGAACACCCTGTACACGCGCGACACCACCTGCTGGCTGTACGGCGGTCTCACGCTCAACCCGCTGTACTGGTCCGCGCGGCACGACGAGACGCTGCTGATGAAGGCGATCTACACCTTCCACCCCGACTTCAGCGGCGCGAAGGTGTGGTGGGGCGACCCGGAGCGGGACTGGGGCCAGGCCACCTTCGAGGGCGGCGACATCATGCCGGTGGGCAACGGGGTCGTCCTCATGGGCATGAGCGAGCGCACCTCCCGGCAGGCCGTCACCCAGGTCGCCGCCGCGCTGTTCCGCAACGGCGCCGCCGAGCACGTCGTCGTCGCCGGTATGCCGAAGCTGCGGTCCGCCATGCACCTGGACACGGTCTTCACCTTCGCCGACCGCGACGTGGTCACCCTCTACCCCCGCATCATGGACGCGGTGCACACCTTCTCGCTGCGCCCCGGCGACCGGGCCCCCGGATTCGACGTGGTCGACGAGGGCACCACCCCCTTCGTCGACGTCGTCGCCAAGGCCCTCGGGCTGCCGAAGCTGCGGGCGGTGGAGACGGGCGGCGACGCCTACGCCTCCGAGCGCCAGCAGTGGGACAGCGGCAACAACGCCGTCGCGGTGGAGCCCGGCGTGGTGTTCACCTACGACCGCAACACCCTCACCAACGCGCTGCTGCGCGAGGCCCGGGTGGAGGTCGTCACCATCGCGGGCGCCGAACTGGGCCGGGGGCGCGGCGGGGGGCACTGCATGACGTGTCCGCTGGTGCGTGACCCCGTCGACTTCTGACGCCCGCGACCTCAGCGGCAGAACCCGTAGGCCTGCTCCAGCCACCGGTGCAGTGCCGTGTGCACGCTGCCGGGGAGCACGCTGAGCTGCTCGATGGCGGCCCGGTCCCCGGCGGAGGGCGCGATGCCGGCGGCGGTCAGCAGGGCGAGCAGGTCGAGGCGGCGCAGGTCGACGGGGTCGACGCGGCAGGGGACGCGCCGGGCGGGGTCGGGCGGCTGGAGCAGGAAGTCGCCCGTGTCGCGGGCGCGCGAGCGCGTCGGGGCGGCGGCGGTCGGAGCAGTCGTCGGGTGCATACCGCGGTCCTCCACGTGAGGGGGCGCCCGGTCGGGTCGCCGTTCTTGACGGCATGAGACACCGGGGGGGCGGACGGCGGTTGCGGGCCGGCGCGAGGACCACACGGGGGATGCAATCGGCGTCTTGTCGCACGAACCGGACGGCCGGGCGGACGCCCAGGTCGGCGGCCTCGCGGCCCCGGCCGCTGCTCCGTACGAGTGGTGCGTTCACGGAGCCGGTCGTACGGTCGGAACGGAGAAAAGGGGCAAGCGGAGACAAGCGACCCCGAGACGGCGGGAGCAGACATGGGCAGGAACCCGATGAGGGCAGCGGTCACACTCTGTGCCGCCGCCGCGCTCGCAGTACCCCTGGGCACGGCCTCCGCCGCGCCGTCGGCACAGCCCGCGGCACGCACCCAGCAGACGCAGGATCCGGTGCTGGTGGACTGCTCCGGGCAGCCCGAGATCGGCCCCGAGGCGTACGTGCTCGCCTGCGGGGACGGCAACAGCCGACTGGTCTCCCTGCGCTGGTTCCGCTGGGACCCGCAGGCCGCGGTGGGCCGGGGCACCAACGCCGTCAACGACTGCGACCCCTACTGCGCCGCGGGTGCCTTCCACTCGTACCCGGTGACCGTGCGGCTCGACATGCCGACGGGCGGGGAGCAGGGCACGGGCCAGCGGCACTTCACCCGCATCACCCTGACCTACACCGACGGCAGGCCGGACGGGTCGCCGCGCACGGTGACCTACCCCCTGCCCGGCTGAGCGGCCGACGGGCGAGCCCGGTCCATCCGGTCCATCCGGTCCATCCGGTCCATCCGGTCGGTCCGGTCGGTCCGGTCAGTCCGGCAGCACCAGCCGGCAGGTGTCCCCCGGCTGGAGACGCACCTCGCGGTCCGGCAGCCGGACGTCGATCGGCAGCGGTCCGGCCGCGGGCACGGCGATCTCCAGCCGGCCGTGCTCCAGCCGGAACCGCACGCCCCAGTGGCCCTGGTAGCGCACGGAGAACCCGTACGACGACAGCTCCGGCAGCGGCACCGGATCCAGCCACAGGGCGCCCGCACGGGTCTCCAGGCCGGTCAGACCACGCTGGACGAGGTCGAGGGTGCCGGCCATGGCGCCGAGGTGGATGCCCTCGCCCGTGGTGCCGCCCTGGAGGTCGGCGACGTCGCCCTTGAGCGCCTCCTGGAAGTAGTCCCAGGCCTCGGCGCGGCGGGCGCGGGCCAAGATCCAGCCGTGGACGAGTCCGCTGAGGGTGGACCCGTGGCTGGTGCGGGCCAGGTAGTGGTCGACGGTGCGCTGCCAGGTCCGCTCGTCGAGCGTGTAGCCCAGGCGCCGGAACAGCGACCGCAGTTCGGCCGGGGAGAACAGGTAGCCGAGCATGAGGACGTCGGCCTGTTTGGAGGCCTGGTAGTTGTTGACGCTGTCGTTCTCGGCCTCCAGGAGGCGGTCGAGGCGCCGGATGTCGCCGTACCGGTCGCGGTAGCCCTCCCAGTCGAGTTCGGCGAGGTCGCCGTACCCTTCGAACTGGCTGACGACGCCCTCGTGGAAGGGGACGTGCAGGGTGCGGGAGACGCTGTCCCACTGTTCCAGCTCCGCGTCGTCCAGCGCGGTGCGCTCGCCGAGTTCACGGCGGCGGGGTTCGGGCAGGTCGTCCAGGACGCGCAGGGTGCGGGAGAGGACCCAGGCGGCGGTGACGTTGGTGTAGGCGTTGTCGTCGAGGCCCGGCCGGTCGGCGCCGGGGTAGGCCTCGTGGTACTCGTCGGGGCCGACCACGCCCCGGATGCGGTGCCGCCCGAGGCGTTCGTCCCAGGTGGCGGAGTCGGCCCAGAAGCGCGCGATCTGCAGCAGCATCTCGGCGCCCTTGGTGTGCAGGAACTCGGCGTCGCCGCTGGCCTCGCAGTACTGCCACACGTTGTACGCGATGGCGGAGCCCACGTGGTGCTGGAGGTGGGAGTGGTCGGGGAGCCAGCGGCCCGAGCGCGGGTTGAGGTGCAGCCGCTGGGTCTCCTCGCGGCCGTCGCTGCCGCTCTGCCAGGGGTAGAGCGCACCGCGCCGGCCCATCGCGCGAGCCGCGGCCCTCGCCTTCTCCAGGCGGCGGTGCCGGTAGTGCAGCAGGGCCCGGGACACCTCGGGGAAGTGCAGGTTCAGATAGGACAGGACGAACAGCTCGTCCCAGAAGACGTGGCCGCGGTAGGCCTCGCCGTGCAGTCCGCGCGCCGGTACGCCCACGTCGAGGTCGGCGGTGTGCGGCGAGAGGGTCTGGAGCACGTGGAAGAGGTGCAGGCGCAGGATGCTGCCCGCCTCGCCGGGCACCTCCAGTTCGGCGCGGCGCCACAGCTGGCTCCAGGCGGCGCGGTGCGCCACCAGCAGGTGGTCGAAACCGGGGGCTTCGGCCACCCGCTCGACGGCGGCCTGGAGCGGGTCGCTGATCGCCGGGTCGCGCGAGGTGTGCAGGGCCACGACCTTGTCGACGGTGGCGGTGCGGCCCGGTTCGGCGCGCAGGGCGGCGCGCTGGGTGACGCACAGGTGCTCGCGGGCCGCCGTGACCGGCGCGCCGGCCGTGGTGCGGGCGGCCATGCCGATCCGGATGTCCGAGGTGCGGGTCCGGCAGCGCAGCCACACCGTGTCGTCGTCGGTGCTGCCGGTGTGCACGTGCGTGAGGTGGTGGCCGTCGAGGTCCCGGTAGCGCGGCACCCCGGAGTTGGTGACGCCGCCGTCGAGGGCCGCCTCCACCTCCAGCTCGACGGGGCCGCCCTCTGCGGTGAACTCGGTGCGCAGGGCGGCGAGGTGGGGGTCGGCCATGTGCACCAGCCGCAGTTGGCGTACGGACAGCACGCGCTCCCCGTCGAGTCCGAAGCGGGTGAGCCGTTCCAGGACGCCCGAGTCCAGGTGCACGGTCTGGCGGTGGTCGAGCACTTCGGCGGTGTCGGGCGTGAGCCAGTCCCCTCCGGCGGGCCTGAAGCGCAGCGGCAGCCAGTTGGGGAGGTTGACCATGTCCTCGTTCTCGACCTCGCGCCCCGCGACGGTGGAGGTGAGCCGGTTGTAGCAGCCGGCCACATAGGTGCCCGGGTAGTGCACGTCGTCCCCGGCGCACTCGGGCAGCGCGCCGCGGGTGGCGAAGTAGCCGTTGCCGAGGGTGCACAGGGACTCGCGCAGCCGCTCCTCGGCGGCGTCGTAGTGGTCGTAGTCCCAGGTCGAGGGGGTCGCGGTCACCGCGGGGCCTCCCAGGTCCAGTCGGCGACCTCGGGCAGGTCCACGCCGTGTTCGCGGATCCACTCGTGGTGCCGCTGCCGGGCGTCCTCCATCCGCTGCCGTACGGCCGCCGCGCGGACGGCGAGGCCGGGCACGCGGTCGATGACGTCCATGACGAGGCGGTAGCGGTCCAGGTCGTTGCCGACCACCATGTCGAACGGCGTGGTGGTGGTCCCGATCTCCTTGTAGCCGCGCACGTGCAGGTGGGCGTGGCCGGTGCGCCGGTAGGCGAGCCGGTGGATCAGCCAGGGGTAGCCGTGGTAGGCGAAGATCACCGGCCGGTCGGCGGTGAACAGGCCGTCGTACTCGAAGTCGCTCATGCCGTGCGGGTGTTCCCCGCTGGGCAGCAGGCGGGCGATGTCGACGACGTTGACCACGCGCACGGCGAGTTCCGGCAGGTGATGGCGGATCAGCTGGGCGGCGGCCAGGATCTCCTGGGTCGGTACGTCGCCCGCGCAGGCGAGGACCACGTCGGGTTCGCGGGTGCCGTCCTCGGTGCCGGCCCAGTCCCAGATGCCGGCGCCGCGCGCGCAGTGCGCCTTGGCCTGGTCCAGGGTCAGCCAGTCGAAGCAGGGCTGTTTGCCGGCCACGATCACGTTGACGTAGTCGCGGCTGCGCAGGGCGTGGTCGGCGACGGAGAGCAGGGTGTTGGCGTCCGGCGGCAGGTAGACCCGTACGGCTTCGGGGCTCTTGTTGAGGATGTGGTCGACGAAGCCGGGGTCCTGGTGGGAGAAGCCGTTGTGGTCCTGGCGCCACACGTGTGAGGTGAGCAGGTAGTTGAGGGAGGCGATGGGCGCGCGCCAGGGCAGGCGGCGGGTGACGCGCAGCCATTTGACGTGCTGGTTGACCATCGAGTCGACGATGTGGACGAACGCCTCGTAGCAGGAGAACAGTCCGTGCCGGCCGGTGAGGAGGTAGCCCTCCAGCCAGCCCTGGCAGGTGTGTTCGGACAGGATCTCCATCACGCGGCCGTGCCGGTCCAGGTCCTGGTCGACGGGCAGGGTCCGCTCCTGCCAGGCCTTGCCGCTGGCGGCGTAGACGGCCTGGAGGCGATTGGAGGCGGTCTCGTCGGGGCCGACGAGGCGGAAGTCGCGCCGGTCGGTGGTGGCGTCCATGACGTCCCGGAGCAGGTCGCCGAGGACCCGGGTGGGTTCGTGCATGCTCGCGCCGGGTTCGTCGACGGGCACGGCGTACTTCTCCAGCGGGGGCACGGGCAGCTCGCGCAGCAGGAGGCCGCCGTTGGCGAAGGGGGTGGCGCCGAGGCGGCGGGGCCCCTCGGGGACGGCGGCGAGGACCGCGGGCCGCGGCGCCCCGGAGTCGTCGAACAGCTCCTCGGGGCGGTAGGAGCGCAGCCACTGCTCCAGCTGCGCGAGGTGCTCGGGGTTGGTGCGTACGGCGGACAGGGGCACCTGGTGGGCGCGCCAGGTGTTCTCCACGGGCAGTCCGTCGACCTCGGCCGGGCCGGTCCAGCCCTTGGGGGTGCGCAGGACGATCATGGGCCAGCGGGGGCGGCCGGTGGCCCCCTCCTCTCGGGCGGCCCGCTGGATCGCGGCGATGCGGTCGAGGACGGTGTCCATGGCGCGGGCGGTGGCACGGTGGACGGCGGCCGGGTCGTCGCCGGTGACGTGGACCGGGTCGTGTCCGTAGCCGCGCAGGAGTTCGTCCAGCTCGCCCTCGGGGAGGCGGGCGAGCACCGTCGGGTTGGCGATCTTGTAGCCGTTGAGGTGCAGGATCGGCAGGACGGCGCCGTCGTGCACCGGGTCGAGGAACTTGTTGGAGTGCCAGGACGTCGCCAGCGGGCCGGTCTCCGCCTCGCCGTCGCCGATCACGCAGGCGACCACCAGGTCCGGGTGGTCGAAGGCGGCGCCGTAGGCGTGCGAGAGCGCGTAGCCCAGCTCGCCGCCCTCGTGGATGGAGCCCGGCGTCTCGGGCGCGACGTGGCTCGGTACGCCGCCGGGGAAGGAGAACTGCTTGAACAGCCGGGCCATGCCGGCCGCGTCCCGGGTGATGTCCGGGTAGGTCTCGGTGTACGAGCCCTCCAGCCACGCGTTGGCCAGCACCGCGGGACCGCCGTGACCGGGGCCCCAGACGCACAGGGCGTCGAGGTCGCGGGCCTTGATCACCCGGTTGAGGTGAGTGTGGACCAGGTTGAGGCCGGGTGAGGTGCCCCAGTGGCCGAGCAGACGCGGCTTGACGTGCTCGGGGCGCAGCGATTCGGTCAGCAGGGGGTTGGCCATCAGGTAGATCTGGCCGACGGAGAGGTAGTTCGCGGCGCGCCAGTGGGCGTCCAGGCCGGCGAGCTCCTCGTCTGTCGGCTCGGGGGGCGCCTGCTGCGTGTCGACGGACATCGGTGGTCCTTCCGTGTCGGGACAGCCGGTCGGGGCGCGCGGGCACGGAGTGCCCGTGCACATCCCAACCCTGCGCCGACCGGGCGGGTACCCGAGAGGGCCGTTCGGCTCACGTGGCGTTCCGAACGGGTCACGGAGCACCGGTGCCGCGGGGCCGCGGGAGGAGGTGCGGCGGGCGGCGGTGCGTGAGGGGAACAGCACGGCCGTCACCGGCGCCGACCCCGGTGTCGACCGTGCCGACACACCGGGTACCCCAACTTCGGCGTCGCACACCGGAGTTGCCCGACCCTTGCGGCACGGGTCCGGAAGGGCGCCGCACTCGGCCCGGGAGGGCGTGGGCACGCGGCGGGCCGCCGCTCCGAAAATACCCCCCTGGGTATGTCTGTTACGGTGGAAGGAGAGATACCCCAGGGGGTAATTCCGGAAGGAGAGCGTGCCGTGTTCTTTGTCGACGTCCTGGAGACCGGGTCACTGGGCAACCGCAGCTACCTGGCGGGCGGTCCGGGCTCGGCCGTGGTCGTGGACCCGCCGCGGGACATCGACCGTGTCATCGCCGCGGCCGCCCGGCGCGGGGTGCGGATCGCCGTGGTCGCCGAGACCCACGTCCACAACGACTACGTCACCGGCGGTCTGGAGCTGGCCCGTCTCACCGGCGCGCGCTATCTGGTGCCGGCCGGGGCCGAGGTGGCGTACGTGCGCGTCGCGGTGGCCGACGGCGACATGGAGCCGGTCGACGCGGGTCTTGAGCTGCGCGCGGTGGCCACCCCGGGCCACACCCCGCACCACACTTCGTACGTCCTTGAGGAGGCGGGGCGGGCCGTGGCCGCCTTCACCGGCGGTTCGCTGCTGATCGGCGCCGTGGGCCGGCCCGACCTCGTGGAGCCCCGGCTGACCGAGGAACTGGCACGCGCGCAGCACGCCTCCGCGCACCGTCTCGCGGACCACCTCGAGGACGCGGTGAGCGTGCTGCCCACGCACGGTTTCGGCAGCTTCTGCTCCTCCACCCCCGCCGCAGGCGAGCACAGCACGATCGGCGCCGAGAGGGCCGCGAATCCGGCGCTCGTCCAGGACGTGGAGACCTTCGTCCGCGAGCTGCTGGCCGGGCTGGACGACGTGCCCGCCTACTACGCCCACATGGCGCCGGTGAACAGTGAAGGGCCCGCTCCCCTGGACCTGACCGAGCCCCGCCACGCGGACGCGGACGAGATAGCCCGGCGTCTGGCCGCCGGCGAGTGGGTCGTGGACCTGCGCTCCCGGGTGGTCTTCGCCGCCGGTCATGTCGCCGGGTCGCTCAACTTCGAGGTCGACGGCCGGCTCGCGACCTACCTGGCCTGGCTGGTCCCTTGGGGCAGGCCGGTGACACTGCTCGCGCACGGCGCCGACGATCTGGCCCGTGCCCAGCGCGAGCTGGCCCGGGTGGGCATCGACCGCCCGGCCGCGGCGGCGGTGGGCTCCCCGGCCGACTGGGTCGCGAAGGGCGAGCGGCCGGCCTCGTTCCGGCGCGCCACCTTCGCCGATCTGGCCGCGGCACGGCGGGATGGCGCGGACGACGTGGTGGTCCTCGACGTACGGCGGGCCGCGGAACGCGCCCACGGGTGGGTCCGGGGCAGCGTGCACCTGCCCGTCCACGAGATCCGCCGGCGCCTGGACGAGGTACCGGCGGGCACGGTGTGGGTGCACTGCGCGGGCGGGATGCGCGCGGCGGTCGCCGCGTCCGTACTGGACGCCGCCGGGCGCGAGGTGGTCGCGATCGACGACGGCTTCGCCGCGGCGGCCGAGGCGGGGCTTTCGCTCGTGACGCCGTCGGACGCCACCGCCGCATGACGCCGCTGATCCTCGCCCTGCTCGCCGGTGCCGCGGCCGGCGTGTCCCTGGGCGCACTGGGGGCGGGCGGCAGCATCCTCACCGTGCCCGCGCTCGTCTACCTGCTCGGTTTCACCCCGGCGGCGGCGACCACCGCGAGCCTCGTCGTCGTGATCGTCACGTCGGTCACCGCACTGGTGGCCCACGCCAGGGCCAAAGCCGTGCGGTGGCGGGCCGGACTGCTGTTCGCGGCCGCGGGTGTGCTGCCCGCCGCCGGGTCCGGTGCCCTGTCCTCGCGGGTCCCTGCGACGGTGCTGACACTGCTCTTCGCGGCGCTGGCCGCGCTGGCGGGCCTGCACATGCTGGGCCGGGGCGCGCCGCGCGAGAACGGCGCCGTGTCGGGGACGCGCGCGGCCGGGGCCGGGGCCGGGCTCGGTGCGGTGACCGGGTTCCTCGGGGTCGGCGGCGGCTTCCTCGCGGTACCGGCGCTGGTGACCGTCCTCGCGGCGCCGATGAGCGCGGCGGTGGGCACGAGTCTGCTGGTGGTCGGGGCGAACGCGCTGGTGGCCCTCGCCGCCCGGGCGTACTCCGCCGTGCACCTGGATCTCGCGCTGCTCCTGCCGTTCCTGGCGGCCGCGGTCCTCGGCGCCTGGGACGGAAGGCGGCTGGCCGCGAAGGTCTCCGCCGGGACGCTGCGGCGCGTCTTCGGTGCCGTGCTGCTCGCCGTGGCCGTGGCGATGGGCGTGACGGCGGTACTGTGACCCGCCGACCCACCGACCCACCGATCGCCCGGCGTGTCTGTCGGCGTCAGGCCAGGGAGAGGAAGAGCTTCTCCAGCCGGGCCCGCATCTGTGCCGAGTCGCGCACCTCGGGGTCGTCACTGGTCATGCACTGCTGCAGTCCCGTGGCGATGATCGAGAACCCGGCCCGGTCCAGTGCTCGGGAGACGGCGGCGAGCTGGGTGACCACGTCCTCGCAGTCCCGGCCCTCCTCGATCATCCGGATGACTCCCGCGAGCTGCCCCTGGGCGCGCCGCAGCCGGTTCAGCGCCGACTTCAGTTCGTCGGCCGACATGTCGAGCTCCACGCTTCTCCCTCTCCTCCACCCGATACCTCACCGAACCCCACATACCCCCACGGGTATCCTACCGCGCGGGGGGACGAACAACGAGAAAGGTTTCGCTCCGTGAACACCCCCGCAGCAACCGCCACCGCCCTGACCGCCGGGCAGGCGGCGGCCCGCCTGGCCGAGTTCACCGTCGTCGACGTCCGCTCCCCCGGCGAGTACTCCGGCGGCCACCTGCCCGGCGCCCACAACGTTCCGCTGGAGCGCCTCGACGAGGCCGCCGGCGCCCTGGCGGCCGCCGCCGCGCGCGGGCCGCTGCTGCTCGTGTGCGCCTCCGGGAACCGGTCCGCAAAGGGCTGCGCACAGCTGGCTGCGCGGGGCGTCGCGGCGGCCACGCTCGAGGGCGGCACGAGCGCCTGGGCGGCGGCCGGTCATCCCGTCGAGCGTCCGGCCGGGGCGCGTACGGCGTGGCCCATGGACCGGCAGGTGCGCCTCGCCGCCGGGTCGCTGGTCGCCGCCGGTTTCGTGGCCGGCCGTTTCTGGCGCCCGGCGCACTGGCTGTCCGGCGCGATAGGCGCGGGACTGGTCTTCTCCGGAGTGACCAACACCTGCGGCATGGCCGCGGCACTGGCGCGGCTGCCCCACAACCGGCCCACCGGGGACGTCGCCTCCTTCGAGGAGACGCTGGCCCGACTGGCCGCCTGAGCCGCACCGACGACGGCGGGCGCCGATCCCTTCCGGGGTCGGCGCCCGCCAATTTTGCATGTCGTGCATCTTTGCATACCATGCAACTTATGTCGGAGAAGGGTGCCGCGGGGGGCGGTCTGCGGGAGCGGAAGAAGCGGGCCACACGTGCCGCCCTGGCCGAGGCCGCGGTACGTCTCGCCGCCGAACACGGGGCGGAGAAGGTCACGGTCGAGGCGATCAGCGCCGCGGCCGGGGTGTCCGTGCGTACCTTCTTCAACTACTTCGACAGCCGCGACGACGCCTTCGTGGTCATCGACGCGGACGCGGGCGCCCGCATGCGCCGCGCCGTCCTGGAAGCACCGGCCGAACTCTCCCCGCTGGCAGCCCTGCGCGAGGCCATGTCGGCGGAGCTGGCCGAGGCGGAACAGCAGCACGAGCTGTGGCGGTTGCAGGCCGAGGTCCTGCACGCCTCACCGCACCTCCTGGCGCGCGGCGTCGGGGCCCACATGGCGGCCGAGGCCGACCTGGCCGACGCCATCGCCCTGCGCCTGCGCGGGGACGGAGCCGCGGGAGGGGCCGGGCCGGGGCTCTACCCACGGCTGCTGGCCGCGGTGGCGAGCGCAGCGATACGCACCAGCATGGACCACTGGTCCGCCCACCAGGAGGAAGCCGCCTTCCTCGACGTCTTCCACGAGGTGTTCACCCTCCTCGCCGCCGGCCTCCCGGCACCCTCCGCGTAGCCTCCGCGCCGGGCTCGCGACCCACCAGGACCCACCACACGAAAGAGAAGCCGTGACCGCTACCCAGGCGCCCGCCGACGCGCCTCCCACCTCGATGACCCACCGGCAGATACTCCAGGCCATGTCGGGCCTGATGGCCGGCATGTTCGTCGCGATCCTGGCCGGCACCGTCGTGGCCAACGCGCTGCCCACGATCATCGCCGACCTGGGCGCCAGCCAGTCGTCCTACACCTGGGTCGTCACCTCCGAACTGCTGGCGATGACCGCGACGGTGCCCCTGTGGGGCAAGCTGTCCGACCTCTTCAACAAGAAGCTGCTGCTCCAGCTGTCGCTGAGCATGTTCGTGGTCGGCTCACTGCTGGCCGGCTTCTCGCACGGCGTCGGGCTGCTGATCTTCAGCCGGGTCGTGCAGGGCATCGGCGCGGGCGGCCTCACCGCGCTCGCGCAGGTCGTGATGGCCTCCGTCATCCCGCCCCGCCAGCTGGGCAAGTACGCCGGCATCTTCGGCGCCGTCTTCGCCGTGGGCACCGTGGCCGGACCGCTGGTCGGCGGTGTCCTGGTGGACACCTCGTGGCTGGGCTGGCGCTGGTGCTTCTTCATCGGCGTGCCGTTCGCGCTGCTCGCCATCGCCCTGCTCCAGCGCACCCTGCGCCTGCCCACGGTCAAGCGCGAGGTGCGCATCGACTGGCTCGGCGCCTTCCTGATCGTCGCCGGTGTCTGTGCCCTGCTCATCTGGGTCTCGCTGGCCGGCAACGAGTTCGACTGGGCGTCCTGGCAGACCGGTGTCCTCACGGGCGGCGGCGTACTGCTGCTGGTCGCGGCGGTGTTCGTCGAGGCCCGTACCGCCGAGCCGGTCATCCCGCTGGGCATCTTCAGGAACCGCACGGTCACCCTGACCACCGTCGCCAGCCTCCTGGTCGGTGTCGCCATGTTCGGCGGGACCGTCTTCCTCTCGCAGTACTTCCAGATCTCCCTGGGCAAGTCGCCGACCGTCGCGGGCCTGATGAGCCTGCCGATGATCCTCGGCCTGCTGGTGTCCTCCACCGTGGCCGGACAGGTGATCAGCCGGACCGGCAAGTGGAAGCGGTACCTGGTGGCGGGCGCGTTGATCATGGCCGTCGGCCTCGCGCTGCTGGCCACGATCGACGCGAAGACCCACTTCGGCCTGCTCAGCCTCTACATGGCCGTCCTCGGCGTCGGCGTCGGCATGCTGATGCAGAACCTGGTGCTGGCGGCGCAGAACGACGTGCCCGCCGCCGACCTGGGCGCCGCGACCTCCGTGCTGTCGTTCTTCCGCAGCATGGGCGGCACCATCGGCGTCAGCGTCCTCGGCGCGATCCTCGCCAACCGGGTCGCCACCGAGACGGCCAAGGGACTCAGCGACGCGGGTGTCACCGTCCCCGGCGGCGGCTCGGGCGAGGGCAGCGTCCCGGACATGTCCACGCTGCCGGGCCCGATGCGGACGATCATCGAGCACGCCTACGCCGTCGCCACGGCCGACCTGTTCCTGATCGCCACACCGTTCGCGGTGCTCGCGCTGGTCGCCGTCGTGTTCATCAAGGAGAAGCCGCTGAAGACCACCAGCGGCATGGAGCGCCTGGCCGAGGAGTCCGGCGAGGGCCCCACGGCGCCGTCCGACAAGGACCCGGCGCCGGTCGCCTGAGGCACCCGGCGAGAAGACAGAAGACAGCGGGGCCGCCCGTCCGATCCGGACGCGCGGCCCCGCTGCCGTGTACGGCGGCGTACCGCGGTCAGCCGCGGGCCATCGCTATCGAACCGGCCAGCCGCTCCCCCGCCTCGTAGATCATGTACGGGACGCCGTGGTCGGTGCCGAAGGACGGGGAGGCCGCACGGCCGTTCTCCGGCGCGGAGCCCCGGGAGTCGTAGAAGACGCCGAGGTGCCTGCGGAGCGAGAAGTCGTTGCCGACCTCGGTGATCATCAGGTCGCCGCCGCTCTCCTTGTCCTTGTTGTAGACGACGTACGTGCTGTTGTTCCGGTGCAGCAGGTGCGGGCCGCCGACGTTGACCGCGCCGACGTCGCCGTGGCGGACCAGGGGCTCCTGGGCGAACGTCCAGGTGCGGCCGTCCGCGGACCAGCCCCAGCCGATGTCGCGGTGGTTGGTGGTGTTGTTGACCATGAAGACCATGACGTAGTGCGCGCCGCGCGCGGGCAGTTCGTGCGGGAAGACCCGCGCGTAGGAGGTCTCGGTGGTGCCGGACGGCAGCATCGAGGTGTTCAGCACGACCTTGTCGTAGGTGAAGTGGATGCCGTCGGCGGAACGGGCGAGCCTGGTCGTGGTGTTCTCGCCGTGGAAGTACAGCCACATCTCCTTCCGCCCGGCGTGCCACATCACGTGCGGCGAGGAGACGTGGCTGACGGAGTAGTGCGGCGACCACTGGTTGGAGACGATCGGGTTGTGCGGGTACTCGGTGAAGGGCCCCTCCAGCGAGTCGCCGTAGGCCAGGCAGATGCCGCCGGGGGCGTCGTGCGGGGCGTAGTAGAGGTAGTAGCGGCCCAGCCGGCCGCTCGCGGGCAGCCGGTCGTAGACGCCGCGGACGGTCGGGAAGATGATCTCGCCGGTGGGGTTGTAGGCCAGTTCGGACGGCGTCAGCAGGGTGCGGACGTAGGTGTAGTCGGGGAAGCCGCCGGGTGCGGCGGAGGCGGTGGGCACGGCGGTGGCGCCCAGGGCGAGGGCGGCGCCGGTGACGGCGGTGCCCTTCAGGAACAGACGGCGGTCGAGGTGCGGCTCGTGCATGTCGACTCCTGGGAGAGGGGGGATGTCACAGGTACAGGGCGGCGGTGACGCACATGCCGCCGAGGGCGACCAGCCACACGTAGGGCAGGGTGCGGACCATGACCTGCTGCGGGCTGACGCCCGCGTACTGCGCGGCCCACACGGTCTGCGTGCTGGTGGGGTCGGCGACGCCGAAGACCTGGTTGTACGAGGTGGCCATGCCGAGGACGGCGACGGCCGGGTAGATGCCGGTGGCGATGAGGACGCCCGCGATGCCCGCGCCGAGCCCGAACACGTTGAGCGGGCCGCGGTACAGGCACAGCGGCACCAGCACGGTGAAGACGACGACGAACAGCACCGGGTTCTGCGGGCTGACCGCCTTCATCAGCGGCTCCAGCGCGTCCACCGCGCCGGGGAGTTTGACGGCCGCGAGCAGGATGCCGATCGCCACGAACAGGGCGAGCGGCGGCGCGGCCACCTCGAAGCCGCCGTACAGGGTGCGCAGCAGGCGCTTGTTCATCTCGCCGGGGCGGGTGGTGGTGACGAGCGCGTAGAGCACGCCGGCCAGCATCGAGGGGATGATGGCCACTTCCAGGCCCAGCGCCAGGACCAGAGGGATCACGGGGGCGAGCAGTGCGTACCAGGGTGCGTCCCCGAGCCGTTCGCGGCGCGAGGGCGGGCGGGCGGAGACCGACTTGAGCGACCAGGCGTGCTCGGTGCCGCGCCGCCGGTTCTCGATGACGACGTAGGCGACGGCGGCGACCAGGGCGAACGGGAACAGCTTCACCATGAAGCCGCGGACGGTGTCGACCGGCAGGTCGAGGGCGGTGGAGAAGAACTGCCAGACCGGCAGCTCGAAGGGGACGCCGACCGCGATGCCCATCAGCACCGTGCCCGCGGCGGTCACCTTGGGCACGCCGACGGCGACCATCGCGGGGATGCCGATGATGCCGGCCAGCATCGCGGCCGGCGCGGAGCCGGTGACGGTGCCGACGAGCGCCGAGACGGCCAGGACGCCGAGGGCGACGACGGTGGGCCGGTCCCCGCCGAACTCGACGATCTTGCGGACGAGGGTGCCGGCGATGCCGGTCTCGTCGAGCAGCTTGCCGAGCCAGGAGCCGAGGATGATGGCGACCATCGTCGCCGCGAGCGCCGGGGCGCCCTCCTGGAGCACCGTGTCCAGGACGCTGTTCTTGCCCGTCAGGGGCGCGCCGGAGAGGAAGGCGATGACCACGGCCAGCAGCACCAGCGCGAAGGCGGTGGGCAGCTTGCGGGTGAGCATCGCGGCGACGCCGGCCGCCATGACGAGGAGGATGACGACACCCATGGGTCAGTTCTCTCTTCTTGCGTCACGTGCGGGTGGTGGGGTGGGCGCGCCCTCGGCTTCGGCTGCCAGGGCGGCGGTCAGCAGCAGGGGGCTGCGGCCGAGTCCGCAGACGGTGCGGGCGTAGGCGTGCGCTGCCACCTCCTCGGCCCCGGCGACGTGGCCGGGTACGCGCAGCCGGCCCAGGCGCAGGGCGCTGTGGCCGAGGGCACGCTTCAGGGCGCCCTTCGCGGGGCCGTGGTGGAGGTGGACGTGCACCGCCTCGTGGGCGAGGGCGGCCGCCCGTACGGACCCGGGCGGGTACCAGTCGCGCCAGCCGCGGGCGTCGACGACCCGCTCGGCGAGTTCGATCGCGTCGGTGTACAGCTCGACGGTGGGCGGTCTGGAGGTGTAGCGGGCGAGCAGCCCGAGTTCCAGTCCGCCGTCGCGCTCGACGATCCGGGCCCGGCACTCCACGGGTGCCAGGGCGGCGCCGAACGCGTCGGCCGCCCGCGCCCACCGGTGCAGCAGCTCCAAGTCCCGGTGCTCGTGGGTGGGGGTGGCGGCCAGCAGCCGCACCGCCCACCCGATGTCGTCGATGGCGGCGAGGTCCGCCCGCGCGGGGGCGTTGTCGACGGTCATTCGCGCACCTCCAGTACGGCGACCACCGGTTCGTCGGCGGCGCGGGAGCGCAACTCGCTGCGGGCGAGGGCGAGCAGCGGCTGCGGGTCCAGGACGCCGGAGAGGTCGGCGATGCGGGAGCCGAGCAGCAGCCGTACGGCGGGGGCGCGGACGCCTCCGTCGCCGTAGGAGGTGTTCTCGGTGACGAGCTTGGCGAGCACCTCGGGGGCGGCGGCGACGGTGGTCGCCTCGACCCGGGCGTCGGGGGCGTGGTGGCGTACGACCCCGTCGGCGTCGACGACCCGCACGGGGTGGCGGACGGGCCGGAAACGGCGGTGCACCTCGGTGCCGTACACGGTGTGGGCGGGGGTGCCCGCGAGGACCTGCACCTTGGACGGGTCGGTCTTGAGGCTGGCGGCGGCCAGCCGCAGGCGCTCGGCGTCGTCGGCGCGGTGGGCCCGGTCCTGGGTGCGCAGTTCGGTGGCGCCGGTGGCGATGGCGCGTACGACGTTGGTCTGCGGGTCGACGGTGACCTCGACCTCGACGCCGTCGGCGGCTGCGCCCTGTTCGACGACGGCGCGTTCGGCCTCGGCGCGGACGGCGAGGATCTGTTCCTGGGTGGCTCCCGGCACGATCCGCTCGACCTGCTCGCGGACCAGGGCGAGGGCGACGCCGATGGGGCTGATCACCTCGTTGTGCTGCGCGATGCGGCCGGTCATGTCGGTGCGGGCGGCCAGGTGCGGGGTGACCGAGGCGGCGCCGCCGCCCCCGCCGACCAGGACGGCGGTGTCGGTGTCGAGGCGGTACTCGCGCACCAGGTCGTCCACGACGGACTTCACCTGGTCGGTGCCGGCGTCCAGGAGCCGGGCGGCCGCGGTGTCCACGTCGGTGCCGAGGGCGGCGGCGAGCGGGGCGAGCGCGGCGCGGGCGGTGTCGGGGTCGGCGTGGGCGAAGTCGCCCTCGGGGACCCGGCCGAGCGCGTTGGCGGCGCAGGTCATGGTGAGGGCGAACCGGCCGCCCGCCGCGTCGAGGACGGCGTAGTCGGCGGGGTCGCCGGGCAGCGGGCTGATGGTGGTCAGCTTCGCGTCCCGCAGGTCGGCCGGATCGGCGTAACAGGCGTACGGCAGCCCGGCGATGTGCGCGCTGCGCGGTCCGGTGCCGGTGACCCGGCCGCCGGAGACCCGCACCATGGAGCCGCCGCCGACGCCGACGGTGCGCACGTCCAGGGCGTTGAGGTAGGAGGTCCGGCCGAGCAGCACGGCGTGCCGTACGGCGACCTTGCCGCGCTTGACGACGCTGATGTCGGTCGAGGTGCCGCCGGTCTCCAGGAACACGCCCTCGCTGACGCGTTCCTGCATCAGCGCGCCGGCGACACCGGCGGCCGGGCCGGACAGCACGGTCAGCAGGGGCCTGCGGCGCATCTCGTCCAGGGACATCACTCCCCCGTCGCAGCGCATCACCATCAGCGGCGCGGTGACGCCCGCCTTGGTGATGGAGGCGTCGACGAGGTCGGCGGTGGCCAGCATGCGCGGCAGGATCGCCGCGTTGACGACGGCGGTGCGGGTGCGCTTGCGCAGCCCGTACAGGGAGGTGATCTCGTGCGCGGCGGTGGTCGGCAGCCCGGTGGACCGGGCGGCCTCGGCGACCGCCTCCTCGCCCTCGGGCCGGTCGACGCCGAAGGGCTCGCTGGCGACCAGGGCCTGGGCGCCCGCGGCGGTGAGCTGTTCGACGGCGGCCCGTACGGCGGGGGCGTCCTCCGGGTCGGGCACGTGGGCGTAGTGCAGCGGCAGCCTTTTGCCGGGGGTGAGTTCGAGCTTGTCGAGGGTGGCGAGTCTGCGGGTGAAGTACGTCCCTGCGCCGGTGCCGATGCCGAGCAGGCCGACGGTGGCGACGTCGCCCTCCAGCAGGGCGTTGGTAGCCTGGGTCGTGCCGTGTGCCAGGAAGGCCACCTCGGCGGGTGCGTGTCCGGTCTGCGTCAGCAGCCGGTCGAGTGCCTCGACGATGCCGTGCGCGACACCGTCCTCGTGATGGTGGCTCGTGGGGACCTTCACCTGGCCCACGAGCCGGAGCGTCGTGGCGTCGACCGCCACGGCGTCGGTGAAGGTTCCGCCCACGTCGATGCCGACGCGGATGCGGTGGGTGGTCATGTCCGGGCACCTCCTTGTGCTGGGTCGGTCCGCACGCGGGCGGTCACCGGGCGGGGCAGGTGGTGCTGCCCCGCCCGACTCCCGTCCCGCGCGGGGTCGTTCAGTAGCCCCTGACGTCGGGCCAGTGACGCTGTACGCCGTCGCGGTCGAGCACCCTGGCGAACACCTCGAACCGCTTGTCCTCGGCCTGCACCTGGTGCGGCTCGACGTCCTCGGCGAGGCAGTGGGCGGCGAGGGCTCCGGCGACCTCGCCGACGTTCCACTCCACCGGGTGCAGGCGGTAGCAGCCGTTGGTGATGTGCGTGGTGCCGAGGTTCTTGCCGGCCGGCAGCAGGTTGCGCACCCGGCGCGGGACGAGCGCGCCGAGCGGTATCTCGAAGGGGACGGAACCGATGTCGACGTAGCCGTCGCCGCCGGTGGAGGGGTGCAGGTCGATGCGGTAGTTGCCGACGCCCACGGAGTCGCGGTGCCGGGTGCGGCCGTAGGGTCCGAGCAGGTCGATGGAGACGTCGTGCTCGGTGACGGTGGTGACGGCCTTGATGCGGCGGGACTCGCGGACGTAGGCGGCCTTGGCGAGGCCGTCGGAGGTGCCGGTCACGTCGGGGCGCGGGCGCAGCCCGGGGAAGCCGGTGCCGCCGTCGGTGCGGGGCGCCTCGGTCTGGAGCCAGTACAGCACCGAAAGGGACAACTGCCGTGCCTCGCGCAGGGCTTCTTCCTCCTGGCCGATGTAGGGCTTGAGCCAGTAGTCGTTGAGCGGCCAGTTGGCGAGGGTGATGTCCGAGTCGAAGGCGCCGTCGGTGTGCAGCTTGCGGGCGAGGATGCGGCGGAAGCCCCACAGTTCCTTGTCGCCCGCGTCGGCGCTCTGGTCGGCGCTGACGGCCAGCGGGTCGAGGTCGGGGTTGGGTTCGAAGGTGCGCGGCACCGGTTCCAGGGTGCGCGGGTCGGGGGCCTCGAAGCCGAGTAGCGGTCCCGGCCAGAAGTCGGGCTTGTAGTCGCGCCAGAAGTCGTAGTCGGCGGGGCGGTCGATGGTGTGGTCCTCGCCCTCGTGGTGGGAGACGGCGAAGCAGACGGTGATGCCCTGCTGGTTGCCGGGCTGGGCCCGGTCGGGGGCGTGCGGTTCGTCGAACTCGGCCCGCGACTCGGCGCCGTTGACGTGCTCGACGCCGGCCAGGTGGAGCAGTTCACCGGTCTCGGTGGCGTCCAGGACGTAGCGGGCGGGGACGGTGCGGCGGGTGCCGTCGCGGAGGTCCTCCAGGGTGACGGCCCGTACGACATCGTTGTCGGTCTCGGCGGCCACCGGACGGTGCTCGGTGAGGACGGTGAGGCGTCCGGCGGCCCGGTGCGGGGCGAGCATGCCCTCCAGCACGGCGAGGGCGACGCGCGGCTCGTGGCAGAGCTTGCTGACCCGGCCCGCGCCGGGGTTGAGGTCGGTGAGGGCGGCGGCCTCGGCGCGCAGCGGGTACCACTGGCGGTAGTACTGCCGGATGCCCTCGCGCAGTCGCCGGTAGGTGGCGGTGGTGCCGAACTGTTCGACCCACGGGTGTTCGTCGGGCGGCACGGCCTGGCTGGTGAGCTGGCCGCCGATCCAGTCCGTCTCCTCGGTCAGGACGACACTGCGGCCGGCCCGGCAGGCTGCGAGGGCCGCGGCGACGCCGCCGAGGCCGCCACCGACGACGAGGATGTCGGGTTCCGGTATCACGCTGCTGCTCCTTGGGTGGTGCGGTCGGTTCTGTGGGCGGGGTGGGTTCAGGGGGCGGCCGGCGGGCCGGCGGTCGCGCCCGGTCTGAAGGCGCAGGCGACGAGGGTGCCCTCGGCGGGACCGCCCGCGATGCGGGCGGCGAGCAGCCGTACGGCCTCGGCGCCGAGCGCGGGGCGCGGGATGTCGAAGCCCATCGGCGCCGGTCCGTCGGCGAGGTCGGCGGGCGGGCTGCCGAGCAGCGCGAGGGACACCTGGCCGGGGCAGTCCAGGCCCGCCGCGTCGACGGCGGCGCGCAGCGCCCGCCAGGCGGCGCCGGTGTCGGTCTCCTCGGCGACGAAGGCGGTGACGCCCTCGGCCACCCAGGCGCGGACCCGGTCGGCGGTGAGGTCACGGCGCGGGTCGCCGGATCGGAACACGGCGTCGGAGCCCGCGGGCAGGCCGCTCGCCACGAGCCCGTCGAGGAAGCCGCGTTCACGGTCGGTGGAGGCGGGGGCGTCGTCGTCCTCGCGGACGAGGAGGACGCGCCGGTGACCGAGCCCGGCGAGCGCGGTGACGACCTCGCGGCTGGCGCTGACGTAGTCGGCGCCCACCCAGGCGAGGCCCTCCGGCTCGTCGCGCCGGCCGACGTGGACGACGGGGAAGTCGTCGGCGACCAGGCGGCGCAGCTCGTCCGCGGGGGCGTGGCGGCCCAGGAAGAGGCAGCCGTCCGCCAGCCGTACGCGGTTGAGCGCGCCCGCGCCTCCGGCGCCCGCTCCCCCGGTGCTCGACCCGGTGAACAGCACCAGGTCGTAGCCCTGCGCCGCGGCTTCCTGCTCCACGCCGACGAGGAACGGGTAGTACGAGTGCCGGACGTCGGTCGGGAAGGTCGCGGTGAAGCTGAAGACGCCGAGCAGGTTGTTGCGGGCGGCGGCGAGCCTGCTGGCGGCCGGGTCGGGGACATAGCCGAGGCTGTGGGCGGCGTCCAGGACCTTGGCGCGGGTCTCCGCCGAGATCGGCCGGCCCGTCGCGAGGTCGCGTCCGGACAGCACCAGGGAGACCGTCGCCTGCGAGACACCGGCGAGCCTGGCCACCTCCGCCTGCCTCGGCCGGGCCCGGCGGCCGGCCGGCGCGGGGGTCCTCCCCGGCCTCGCCCGCCCTGCGGCTTCCTTCGCCACCACTGCCCCTCTCCGTCGCGCAACGCTTGTTAATGCGCATTACCTAATGCGCATTAACAAGCAATGTGAAGGACCGCGGTCGTCGGGTCAAGAGGTTGCGCCGAGAAAAAGGCCGCGTGGCGGCAGGAGAGGCTCCCACCGCCACGCGGAGTGTCGGTTCAGATGCCGAACGGCGCGGCGTAGCGGACGGTCCCGGCGGGCAGCGGGTGGGCGGCGTCCAGGGTGAGGGCCATCAGGGCCTCGTCCGGGACGTCGATGCTCAGCCGGATGCCGTGGGCGGAGGCCCTGCCGAAGCCGAAGCGGGGGTAGTACTCCGGGTGCCCGAGGACGACGACATGGTGCTCGCCGAGGCGCCCGGCGGCCGCGAGCGCGGCCCGGACCGCGGCCGCACCGGCGCCGCTGTTCTGGTGCTCGGGCCGGACCGCGACGGGCGCCAGGCACAGGGCAGGACTGTCCCCGATGTGGCAGCGGGTCAGCAGGGCGTGCCCCACCGGCCGGTCGAAGTCGTCCACCGCGACGAGGGACAGGCCCTCGATCCACGCACCGGAGTCGGCGCGCAGCGCGTCGACGAGGGCGGCTTCCTCCGGCGTGGGGAAGGCGGCCCGGACGATGTCACGGATGACGGGGACGTCGGCGCCGGTCTCGGCGCGGGTGTTCCAGGATGAACGGGAAAACGACATGGCGGAATGAGATCCGTTTCTGGGGTTGCGTTCGTGGGAGGCGGGGTCAGGCCGCCGCTCGGGACGCGAGGGAGGCCGCGAGGGACATCCGGGCATCGCGAAGGACGGCGTCGAGCACGGTCATCAACCTCACCTCCCTGTCTTCCCGCTCCTGCGGAGCACGATCGAACGCGAACGCGGTCACTATACCCGTGTCGCCCGTGGGAGGGTGTGCGTCGGACGAGGTCGCCGGGGCTTCGCGGGGCCGGCGACCAATCCGCGGGCCGCGCGGCCCCGGATTACGCGGGGACATCCCCCGCCCGTCGCGCATTCTTTTGGAGCAACCTCGTGAAGGAAGCCGTACACATCGGCAGAAATCCATCGTCCCAGCCCGATCTTCAGCAGCTGATCCGGGAGGTGGCCCTGGGCGATCAGGACTCCTTCGCCGCCGTGTACGACGCGGTGGCGGGGTCCGTGCTCGGGGTCGTCCGGGCGGTGCTGCGCGACCAGGCGCAGTCGGAGGAGGTCGCGCAGGAGGTGCTGGTGGAGGTGTGGCGCACGGCGCCCCGCTACCGTCCGGAGCGCGGCACGGTGATCAACTGGGTCCTGACCCTGGCCCACCGGCGGGCCGTGGACCGGGTGCGGTCGGTGGAGGCCGCCGCGGCCCGCGACCACAAGGCGGCACTGCTCGACCGGACGCCGGAGTACGACGAGGTGACCGAACAGGTGGAGACCCGCCTGGAGCGGGAGCAGGTGCGGCGCTGCCTGCGCACCCTGACCGACATCCAGCGCCAGTCCGTGAACCTCGCCTACTACCGCGGCCTGACCTACCGGCAGGTGGCCGAGGCCCTCGCGCTGCCGCTCGGCACGGTCAAGACGCGGCTGCGCGACGGTCTCATCCGGCTCCGTGACTGCCTGGGGGTGAGCGCGTGATGCGCACCGAGGACCTGCACAGCCTGACGGGCGCCTACGCCCTGCACGCCCTGCCCGACGACGAGCGGGAGGCCTTCGAGCGCCATCTTGCGGGCTGCGCCACCTGCGAGCAGGAGACCAGGGAGTTCACCGCGGCGACGGCCCGGCTGGGGCTGGCCGCGACGGTCGTCCCCGCTCCCGCGCTCAAGGACCGGGTGCTGCACCGCGTCACCACGGTGCGCCAGGTCCCGCCGGGCGGTGGCACTGCAGCGAAGGCGCGCCGCGTCGTGCCCCGGGGCCGCGGCCTGGCCCGGTGGGCGCTGGCGGCCTGCGTGGCAGCCGCGGCGGGGCTCGGGGGCACGGCGGTGTGGCAGTACGAGCGGGCCCAGGACGCCGGGCAGCGGGCCGCGCAGGCCGAGCGGCGGGCCGAGACCCTCGCCGGGGTGCTGGCCGCACCGGACGCCGAGTCCCGTACGGCGCGACTGGCCGACGGGGCGAGCGGGACACTGGTCGTCTCCGACCGGCAGGACCGGGCCGTCTTCCTGGCCTCGGGCATGTCCGAGCCGCCGCAGGGCAAGGTGTACCAGCTGTGGTTCGACGACCACGGCACGATGCGCTCGGCGGGCCTGATGGACCCCGGGAGCACCAGTCAGGCGGTGCTGATGGAGGGGGCCGTCGACGGTGCGGCGGGCGTGGGCATCACGGTCGAGCCGGCCGGCGGGTCGAAGCAGCCGACCTCGGACCCGATCGCGCTGCTGAGCATGCCGGCCTGACGGGGGTGAGGGCGGCGGCCCTCACCCGTTCGGGCCCGGTGCTACGCGGAGCGGCGCGGCGGACGCGGGAAGAAGCCGCTGGTGCGCGCCGCGTACGCGTCCCATCCCGGCCGGTCCGCCATGTGCCGCTCGAGGAGTCGCTTCCCGCTGCCGCCGATCAGCAGGTACGTCATCACCAGCGGGGAGACCACGGACACCGCGGCGGCGGCGAGGCCGGCGTCGCAGGCGATCAGGAACAGGCCCCACCAGACGCAGAAGTCGCCGAAGTAGTTGGGGTGCCGGGTCCAGCTCCACAGCCCGCGGTCCATGAGGCGGCCCCGGTTGGCCGGATCCGCCTTGAACCGGGCCAACTGCGCGTCCCCCACGGCCTCGAAGGCCAGCCCCACCGCCCACACGACCGCCCCGGCCCAGGCCAGGACCGACGGCGCTCCCGGCCCGTACGAGGCGGCCTGCACCGGCAGCGACACCAGCCACACCAACGCGCCCTGGAGCAGGTAGACCATGCGCAGGGCGTAGAGGTTCCGGTTGCCGCGGGCCTTGGCGAGCATCGCGTCGTAGCGGGGGTCCTCGCCGTGGCCCCGGCCGCGTCGGGCGATGTGCGCGGCCAGCCGCACCCCCCACACGACGGTCACGACCGCTGCCAACGTCCGGCGCGCGGCGTCTCCCTCCCCGGCCGCCGCCGCGACCGCGCAGGTCACGACGGCGACGGCGGCGAAGCCGAGACCCCAGGCCACGTCCACGACCCGGTGGACACCCTTGCGGACGGCGACGGCGAAGGTGGCCGACATGACGACGAACGCGGCCCCCGCCGCCCAGCCGAGGCCCACGGCGAACGCGCCCCACGGGAAGCCGCTCACGGCCGGTCCAGCCGCTCGTACCACTCCCCCGGTGTCGCGGGCATGCCGCTGACGCCCTCGGCGGTGGGCCGGACGCCCAGGATCTGGTCGACGCCCATCCGCCGCTGCTCGAAGGCGAGCGCGCCGCCCACCAGGTAGAGCCGCCACACCCGGGCCGTCTCCTTCCCGACCAGCGCGACGAAGTCGTCCCAGCGGTCCTCCAGGGTGCGCTCCCACGCGGCGACCGTGCGGACGTAGTGCTCGCGCAGCGACTCGACGTGGCGCACTTCGAGACCGGCGTCCTCCAGGAGCTGGACCGTCTCGCCGAGGGGGCGCATGTGCATGTCCGGGGCGATGTACGCCTCGATGAAGGCGCCTCCGCCGGGCGTGCCCGGGCCCCGGGACATCTGCTGCACCAGGACCCGTCCCCCGGGGCGGACCATGCGGTGCAGGGCGGCGGTGAAGGCCGGGTACTCGGCGTCCCCGACGTGCTCGCCCATCTCGACGGCGGAGACGGCGTCGTAGTCCCCGCCCGTGATGTCGCGGTAGTCCTGGCAGACGACCTCGACCCGGTCCTCCAGGCCGCGCTCCCGCACCTGTTCGCGGACGTACGCCGCCTGCTCCTTGGCGAGGGTGACCGCGGTGACCTCGGCCTTGTGCCGTTCCGCCGCGTAGAGGGTGAGCGAACCCCAGCCGCAGCCGATGTCGAGCAGGCGGGAGCCCGCGGTGAGGCCGAGCTTGCGGCAGATCAGCTCCAGCTTGGCGCGCTGGGAGCCGGCGGCGTTCGCGTCGGTGTACTCGTCCGCCCACACGCCGCACGAGTAGGCCATGGTCTCGTCGAGGAGGAGGCGGTAGAAGTCGTTGGAGAGGTCGTAGTGGTGGCTGATGGCGGCGCGGTCGCGGGATTTGGTGTGCAGGCCGCCGCGCAGCCGCGCCTGGGTGGCGGGGGCGGCGGGGCGCGGGCCGACGGCGCCGAGGCGGACGGCGGTGCCCGCGGCGCGGGCCCGGTCGGCGAGGGAGAGGCGGGGCGGGTGCAGCCGGCGCTCCCGGGTCGCCGCCCACATCCGGCGCAGGCCGTCGGCGAGGTCGCCGTCGACGTCCAGTTCGCCGGTGACGTAGGCCTGAGCGAGGCCCAGTTCGCCGGGCTGCCACAGCAGGCGGCGCAGGGCGCGCCGGGAGCGGACCACGACCACGGGACCTTCGGCGGGGCCGGTCTCGGTGCCGTCCCAGGCGCGCAGCCGGACCGGGAGCGGACCGCCGAGCGCGTCCTCGGCGAGCGCGGCGAGCCGGTGGGCGGCGCCGGTCCTGGCGGTGCGGACGGTGCTCATCGGGCGGGGCCCTCCTTGGTGAACAGGTACTGCTGGACGTCGAGGTAGGCGGCGCGGAAGCCGGCCTCGGAGTAGGCGAGGTAGAAGGTCCACAGGCGCCGGAAGGTCTCGTCGAAGCCGAGGGCTCCGACCTCGTCGGCGCGTTCGGTGAACCGCTCGCGCCACAGCCGCAGCGTCTCGGCGTAGTGCGCGCCGTAGGCGTCGCGCCGGGCGACGCGCAGGCCGGTGCGGTCGCGGACCGTCGCCTCGATCGCGTCGGTGGAGGGGATCAGGCCGCCGGGGAAGACGTACTTCTGGATCCAGGTGTGGGTGTGGCGGGCGGCGGTCATGCGGTCGTGCGGCATGGTGATGGCCTGGAGGGCGGCCCGGCCGCCGGGAGCGAGGCGCTCGTCGAGGGTGCGGAAGTAGACCGGCCAGAACTCGGCGCCGACGGCCTCGATCATCTCCACGCTGACGACGGCGTCGTAGGTGCCCTGCTCCTCGCGGTAGTCGCGCAGTTCGACCCGGACCCGGTCGGCGAGACCCGCCTCGCGGGCGCGTTCGAGGGCGTGGGCGCACTGTTCGCGGGAAAGGGTGAGGGAGGTGACGTGGGCGCCGCGGGCGGCGGCGCGCAGGGCGAGTTCGCCCCAGCCGGTGCCGATCTCCAGGAGCCGGGTGCCGTCGCCGACCTCGGCGAGGTCGAGCAGCCGGTCGGTCTTGCGCTGCTGGGCGGCGGCGAGGGACTCGCGGCGCGGCGGGAAGCCGAGGAAGACGGCGGAGGAGTAGCTGAGGGTGTCGTCCAGGAAGAGGGCGAACAGGTCGTTGGACAGGTCGTAGTGGCTGCTGATGTTGTCCCGGGCGCCCTCGGGCGTGTTGCGCTGCGCGGCGGGCTGCCGCTGGTGCCACAGGCCGCGCAGCCGCTGGAGCGGGGCGGGGACCAGGTCGGCCGCGTGGGCGGCGAGCACGGTGAGGGCGCCGACCAGGTCCGGGGCGTCCCACTCGCCGGCCATGTAGGACTCGCCGAAGCCGATGAGGCCCTGGGCGCCGATCCGCCCGTGGAAGGCGTCGGGGTCGTGGACCTCCACCAGCGGACCGCCGAGGCCGACGGTGGCGCCGTCGGCGAACCTGACCCGCAGCGGCAGCCGGTGCAGGGCACGGCGTACGACGGCGGCGGCGGTGGCCCGGCGGAACCGGGAGGTCCGGGGCGGCGCGGCGACGTCGGGCCAGCGGTGCGGGTCGACCGGGGTGCCGCGGACTCCCGGTACCTCGGTCGCGGCGGCGGGGCGTGGGTGGGTTGCGGTCATGTCGCTTTCTCCGTGGTGCGGTGACTCGGGCGCGGCTGGACGGGCAGGCCGCGCAGGTAGAGGCGGATGCCGTGCCCGCGGATGCCGGCCGACACCGCGAGGGTCGACAGGGGGTGCCGCAGCGCCAGCCGCAGGAGGGCGACGGGGGTCGCCTCCCGCCGGGTGCCCCGGACGGTCGCGGTGAACGGGCGGGCGCCGGGCCGGTCCAGGCGTACGGTCAGGTCGAGGCGGTCCGCGGGCAGCGGGAGCCGCATGCGGTAGGCGCCGTCGACGGGGAAGAAGGGCGAGACGTAGAAGTCCTTGTCGACGTGTGCGACGCCCGCCTCGTCGGAGTCCAGCAGGTACGCGTGGCGCTCGCCGTAGGTGTTGTGGACCTCGGCGACCACGCAGCGCGGGGCGCCGTCGGGGCCGTGGCACCAGTACAGGGTCAGCGGGTTGAAGACGTACCCGAGGACGCGGGCGTGCGCGAGCATCAGCACCCGGCCGCCCTCCAGGTCGACGCCGCGGGAGGCGAGGAAGCGCTCCAGGCCCGCGCGCAGTGAGGGGGCGTCGCCGGTGAAGTGGTCCCGGGCGCGGAAGCCGGCCAGCGGGCGCAGTGGGCGCGGCAGTACGGGGAGGTGGTCGAGGTCGACGAGCCACAGGTAGGTGCGGTGGCGCAGGGTGTGGCGGATCGGGTCGAGGCGTATGTGGCCGATCTCGCAGGGGTAGATGCCGGGTCGTGCCCTCGGGGCGGGGGTCACCAGGCCACTCCGAGGGCCGCGGCGGCCGCCACCCCCGAGCGGCAGCCGTCCTCGTGGAACCCCCAGCCGTGGTGGGCGCCGGCGTAGGCGGTGACCGGGGTGCGCAGTTCGGGCAGGCGGCGCTGGGCGGCCACCGACTCGGGGGTGTAGACGGGGTGTTCGTAGGTCATGCGGGCCAGTACCCGGCCGGGGTCGACGCGGTCCTCGCCGCCGAGCGTGACGACGTAGGTGTCGGGGGCGGCGAGGCGTTGCAGCCGGTTCATGTCGTAGCTGACGCGGACCCGGTCGGCGCCCGCGTCGCAGGCCGGCATGAGGTAGTTCCAGGAGGCCCTGGCTCCCCGGGAGCGGGGCAGCAGGGCGGTGTCGGTGTGGAGGAGGGTGGCGTTGCGGGAGTACCGGAAGGCGCCGAGGACTTCCTTCTCGTCGGGCGTGGGGTCGGCCAGCAACTCCAGTGCCTGGTCCGGGTGGACGGCGAGGACGAGGTGGTCGTAGGTGTCGGTGGAGCCGTCGGCGGCGGTGACGTCCACGCCGTCCGCGTACCGGGACACGGAGCGGACGGGGGTGGCGGTGCGTACGTCGGGCAGCCGCTCGGCGATCCGGTCGACATAGGAGCGGGAACCGCCGGTGACCGTGCGCCACACCGGGGAACCGCCGACGGCGAGCATGCCGTGGTGGTGCAGGAAGCGGAACAGGTAGGCGGCCGGGTAGCGCAGGGCGGTGGCGGCGTCGCAGGACCAGACGGCGGAGACCACGGGCGTCATGAAGTGGGCGCGGAAGTAGCGGGAGAAGCCTTCGCGGTCCAGGAACTCGCCTAGCGTCAGGGCCTGGTCGGCTCCCTGGCCGGTGAGCAGTCGGCGGGCTGCGCGGTGGAACCGGGGCACCTGGGCGAGCATGCGCAGATAGGGTCCGTGCAGTGCGTTGCGCGGGCGGGCGAGCAGCCCGGCCGGGCCGCGGGCACCGGCGTACTCGAGGCCGCAGCCCTCGCACCGCACCGACATGCTCATCTCCGACTCCTGGGTGGTGACGCCGAGTTCGCCGAAGAGGCGCAACAGGTTCGGGTAGGTGCGGCGGTTGTGCACGATGAACCCGGAGTCGACCCGGTGGACGCGGCCGTCGGACGCCGTCAGGTCGTGGGTGTGGGCGTGCCCGCCGAGGCGGTCGTCGGCCTCGTAGAGGGTGACGCGGTGCTCGCGGCCCAAGACGTACGCGGCGGTCAGACCCGCCACTCCGCTGCCGACGACGGCGGTGCGACGTGCCGTCTCCCCTGACGCTCGCGGCATTTCGCTGCTCCTCCACCCCACTGTGATCAACGCTTGCGTGGGTAATCCGGAGCCGTGGGGCGGGCGGATTGGAGCAGATCGCGGACCGCCCGGACGACCACCAGTCCGGGAGCGGCGCGGCAACGGATCAGCTGAGACGGGCAGGGGCGGGAAGTGAAGAAGAGACGGAAGGGGAAGAGGGACCGACATGAGCGCTGAGGACGATCCGTCGACGGTCGGGGCACTGCGGGTGCGACGCCGGCCGCCCAGGGCACGCGCGGCCGTGCTGGTGCTGCACGGCGGCCGCGCCGAGAGCCGCAGCGCCGCACGCCCCTGGCAGCTCGCGGCGCTGCGGATGCACCCGTTCCTGCGGGCGTTGGAGGCGGCCACCGGCCCCGACGACGTGCTTCTCGGCCAGGTGCGCTACCGCAGCCGCGGCTGGAACGGCCCCGCCGAGGATCCCCTCCGGGACACCCGGCGGGCCCTCGCCGAGCTGCGCGGCACGGCCGGTGACGTCCCGGTCGTCCTGCTGGGTCACTCCATGGGCGGCCGGGCGGCCCTGGGCGCGGCGGGCGCCCCACAGGTGCGCGGTGTGGTGGCCCTCGCCCCCTGGTGTCCGCCCGGCGAACCGGTCGCCCACCTGCGCGACCGCCAGGTGCTCGTCCTGCACGGCAGCCGCGACCGCGTCACCGACCCCGGGGAGTCGGTCGCGTACGTCTCGCGCGCCCGGGCGGCCGGGGCCCGGGCGGGCATGCTGCTGGTGGCGGGCGGCGACCATGCCATGCTGCGCCACCACAGCCGCTGGCACCGTGCCGCGACCGCGGCAGTCACCGACCTCCTCGGCCCGCGGGCGACGCCGCGCGAGGTGTTCGCCCGGGCCTTCGCGGCGGCCGAGCCGCCGGTGCTCCCGCCGGTCGTCTCCGACACGTCCGGCCTCGCGCCGCGACCGGTACGGGAGCCCGGCTGTTAGGCTGGTGGGGACCTGAATCGTGTATCGAGGAGTCGCGGACATGGTGGGTGACGACGACATCTCCGGATGAGACCGGGGTGTGACGGCCGCCGGCGGGCGCACAGGAGCGCCGCCGCAGTGGCCCATTTCGTCGTTCCCTTTTCCCTGTCTGCCCGGGCAGAGGTCTGTCTCCTGCCCCTCACCTCCACGAGGTCCTCTCCATGTCCGACGCCACCGTCCGCTGCTCCAACCTGTCCTTCGCCTGGCCCGACGACACCCCCGTCTTCGAGGACCTGTCGTTCACCGTGGGCACGGGCCGTACGGGCCTGGTCGCCCCCAACGGGGCCGGCAAGTCCACCCTGCTCAAGCTGATCGCCGGTGAGCTGCGGCCCACCGCGGGCTCCGTGACGGTGACCGGCGCGCTCGGCCACCTGCCGCAGGCCCTCCCGCTGACGGGCGGCCTCAGCGTGGCCGAGGTCCTCGGTGTCGAGGCCGTGATCCGGGCCATCGACGCCGTGGAGTCCGGGGACGTGGCCGAGGAGCACTTCACGACGATCGGCGACGACTGGGACATCGAGGAGCGCACCCGCGCCCAGCTCGACCGGCTGGGCCTCGGCACTCTCGCCCTGGACCGGCGGCTGAGCACGCTCAGCGGTGGTCAGATCGTCTCCCTCGGACTCGCCGCCCAACTGCTGAAGCGGCCCGACGTGCTCCTGCTGGACGAGCCCACCAACAACCTCGACGTGGAGGCCCGCGGCAGGCTCCACGACGTACTGATGGACTACAACGGCTGCCTGCTCCTGGTCAGCCACGACCGGGAGCTGCTCGACCGCATGGAGCGCATCGCCGAACTCGGCAGCGGCGAACTGCGCTTCTACGGCGGCAACTTCACGGAGTACGAGGAAGCCGTCCGAGCCGAGCAGGAAGTCGCCGAGAAGAACGTCCGCAACGCCGAGCAGGAGCTGAAGCGGGAGAAGCGGGAGCTGCAGCAGGCCCGCGAACGCGCCGACCGCCGCGCCAGCAACGCCGCCCGCAACCTCAAGAACGCCGGGCTCCCCCGCATCTTCGCGGGCAACATGAAGCGCGGCGCCCAGGAGTCGGCCGGCCGGGCCGGCCAGACCCATGCGAACCGGGTCGGTGAGGCGAAGGCACGGCTGGACGAGGCGGAGCGGTCGCTGCGCGAGGAGCAGCGCCTGGCGCTGGACCTGCCCGAGACCCGGGTCCCGGCCGGCCGCACCCTCTTCCTCGGTGCGGGGCTGCGGGTCCGGCTCGGTGACAGGGACGTCTTCGCGGGCGAGGGCGTCGACCTGACGGTCCGCGGTCCCGAACGGATCGCGCTGACCGGGGCCAACGGCACGGGCAAGAGCACCCTGCTGCGCCTGGTCCAGGGCGACCTGGCCCCGCAGGGCGGTGAGATCAGGCGCGCCGACGGGCGCATCGCCTACCTCTCCCAGCGGCTGGACCTGCTGGACGACGCGCGCACCGTCGCCGAGAACTTCGCCGCCTACGCCCCGGACCGGCCGGAGGCGGAGCGGATGAACCTGCTCGCCCGCTTCCTCTTCCGCGGCGCCCGTGCCCACCTGCCGGTCGGCGTGCTCTCCGGCGGCGAGCGGCTGCGGGCCACCCTGGCATGCGTCCTGTGCGCGGAGCCGGCCCCGCACCTGCTGCTCCTGGACGAGCCGACGAACAACCTCGACCTGGTGGGCGCGGGACAGTTGGAGAGCGCCCTGAACTCCTATCGGGGTGCCTTCGTGGTGGTCAGTCACGACCGGCGGTTCCTGCGCGAGATCGGCGTCGACCGGTGGCTGCGGCTGGCCGGCGGCGAGCTGACGGAGACGGGGGCGCCCGAGGTGTGAGCCGTCGGCGTGCCGACCCGGCCCGTGTCCGAGGCGCACCGCCCCGCGGGCCGTCCACCGACCACGCTGAACGGATCCCCATGCCTTCCCTGTCCCACCCTGCCCTGCTCGCCCACGATCTCGTGCGCACCCTCGGCGACCGCCGGGTCCTCGACGGTGTCTCGCTCACCGCCTCCCCCGGCCACCGCATCGGCCTGATCGGGGAGAACGGGGTCGGCAAGTCGACCCTGCTGCGCCTGCTGGCCGGCGTCGACGAGCCGGACTCGGGGAGCGTCGTCCGCCCGCCCGACCTCGGTTTCCTGCACCAGGAGATGCCGTACGAGGCCGGGTCCACCCTCGCCGACGTGCTCGACGACGCCCTGCGCGAGGCCCGCGAGGACCTCGTCCGGCTGGCGGAGCTGACCGAGCGGCTCGCCGGGACGCCGCAGGACGACCCCGCGTACCCGGAGCTGCTCGACGCGTACGGCATCCGGCTCGAACGGGCCCGGGAGCGGGAGGCCTGGGACGCCGACCGGCGCGCGGCGCTCGTGCTCGACGGGCTCGGCCTCGGCGGGCTCGGGCACGATCGCCGCCTCGGTTCGCTGTCGGGCGGGCAGCGGGGCCGGCTGGCGCTGGCGGCACTGCTGGTGCGCAGGCCGTCCGCCCTGCTGCTGGACGAACCCACCAACCACCTGGACGACGACGCCGTCGCGTTCGTCGAGGAGCAGGTGCGCGCCCTGCCGGGGGTGGTCGTGGTGGCCGGTCACGACCGGGCCTTCCTCGATGCTGTGTGCACCGACCTGATCGACCTCGACCCGGCGGTGGACGGCCCGGTGCGGTACGGCGGCGGCTACAGCTCCTACCTGGCCGCCCAACGTGCCGAACGCGAACGCTGGGAGCGGCGCTGGGCCGAGGAGCAGGAGGAACTGGCGGCGCTGCGCCGGTCGGCCGGGGTCACCGCGCACCGCGTCGCTCCGGACCGGGGGCCGCGCGACAACGAGAAGATGGGTTACGGCCGTCGCGCGGGCCGGGTGCAGCACCAGATCTCCCGTCAGGTCCGCAACGCCACCCGCAGGCTGGCGGAGTTGGAGCGCGCCCAGGTGGCCGAGCCGCCGCGGCCGCTGCGCTTCGCGGGCACCGCACTCGCCGCACCGGCCGCGCCGGGCGAGGAGCCGCTGGTGTCCCTGCGCGGGGCGCGGGTGCCGGGACGGCTGGCGGCGGCCCGGCTGACGGTGTCGGCGACCGAGCGGCTCCTGGTCACCGGGGGCAACGGCACCGGCAAGTCGACCCTGCTGGCCGTCCTCGCGGGGCACCTCGCCGCCGCGGGCGAGGTACGCCGCCGGCCCGGGCTGACGGTGGGGCTGCTCCCCCAGGACACGGTCTTCGAACGGCCGGACCTGACCGTGCGGGAGACCTACGAGGCGGCGCTCGGCACGGAACGCGCGGAGGCGGTGCCCCTGCGCTCGCTGGGCCTGCTGCACGAGGCGGACCTCGGCCGGCGGGTCGGCCGTCTGTCGGCCGGGCAGCGCCGCCGTCTCGCCCTCGCGCTGCTGATGGCGCGCCCGCCCCAGTTGCTGCTGCTCGACGAGCCCACCAACCATCTCTCCCCGCGGCTCTGCGACGAACTGGAGGACGCGCTCGGCGGCGGACCCGGCGCCGTCGTCGTGGCCAGCCACGACCGGTGGCTGCGCGGACGCTGGGAGGGCCGGGAGCTGAGGCTCGGCGGGTGAGCGGTGCGCGCGGGAGGGGGTCGCCCGGGAGCGGTCGTACCGGGCGCGTTCCTTGCCACGCGCGGGTGCCGGGCGGCAGGGTTCGGGCGTGGCTACTTTGCTGATCGTGCATCACACGCCGTCGCCGAACTGCCGGGCGATGCTGGAGTCCGCCGTGTCCGGGGCGACCGCGCCCGAGATCGAGGGGGTGCGGGTGGTCCGGCGGGCGGCGCTCGCGGCCACGGCGGTCGACGTGCTGGAGGCCGACGGTTACCTGCTGGGCACCCCGGCCAACCTGGGCTACATGTCGGGTGCGCTCAAGCACTTCTTCGACCAGGTCTACTACCCGTGCCTGGACGAGACGCGCGGCCGCCCCTTCGGCTACTACGTGCACGGGGGCAGCGACACCACGGGCGCGGTGCGCGCCGTCGAGTCGGTCACCACCGGCCTCGGCTGGCGGCGGGCGGCGCCCGCGGTGAGCGTGGCCGGTGAACCCGGCAAGGCCGACCTGGAGGCCTGCTGGGAGCTGGGGGCCACGCTCGCCGCCGGTCTGGCGGACGCCTGACGTCAGCTCTTGGGCATCAGGACGGAGTCGATGATGTAGACGTTGGCGTTGGCGGTCTTCACGTTGCCGCAGACGACCTTCGCCGCGTCGTTGACCTGGTAGGACTCGTCCGAGCCCGAGGTGGTCAGCTTCGACTTCTGCAGGGTGTCGAAGGAGCCGTCCTCCAGGTCCTTCGGAGCCAGCTTCTGGCCGACCACGTGGTAGGTCAGGATGTCGGTGAGCATCGCCTTGTCGTTCATGACCTTGTCCAGGTCGGCCTTCGGGATCTTGGCGAAGGCGTCGTTGGTCGGCGCGAACACCGTGATGTTCTCGGCGTTGTTGAGGGTGTCGACCAGTCCTGCCTTCTTCACCGCCGAGACCAGCGTGGACAGCGCCGGGTTGTTGGAGGCGGCCGTGGCGACCGGGTCCTTGGCCATGCCGTCGAACGAACCGGCGCCCTCCTTCGGCACCGTGGAGCAGGCGGGACCGAACGGCTCGTCGGAGTCCGCCGTGCCGCCGGAGGTGTCGGACGACTTGTCGTCGGTGGCCGCGGGGGCCGAGGAGGCGGCCTGGGCGGAATCCGAGGAGCCGCTGTCGCCGTCGTCGGAGCACGCGGCCAGGGACAGGGGCAGGACGGCGGCCGCGGCGACGGCAACGACGGTACGACGAATACGGGCGTTCATGAAAAATCTCCCTCAAAACGGGCAGCACGAAGGCTGCGTCGACGCAGAGTCGAGTGCAGAGTTGGCTGCGAAGTTGCGGTGCAGACTTGACGTGATGGCGATCCGGGGTCAGCCGCCGGTTCGCTGTCGGCGTGGTCTCGGTTCTTCCCTCACACGGGGAATCCGGAGCCGCTCCGGCCCCGGATTGGTTGCTCACCCGATCGAGTGAGGAGCCCTCACAGGGGCGTCGCGGCCCGGAGGATGAGGAACATCGTGACGGCGGCGTTCGCGGACGACATCGCCGAGACGGCGGTGCCCGCGGCCGCGACCCACGCGGCCAGGCCCACCGAGGTGAACACCGGGGGCCAGGTGCGGACCGCGGGCGCCGGGCCGAGCAGGGCCGCCACCCGGCGCGGCACCGGACCGGGCGCCGCGAGACCCGCGAGGGTGGCGACGGGTGTGCCGCGGGAGACCAGGGCCGCCTTGCCGATCGCGGTCGCGACCGTCCGCCGGTCGCCGACCGTCCGTGCGGCCGCCTCGTCGGCCCACCGCTCCGCCGTGTAGGTCACGGCGGTGCGCAGCGGGCACAGGAACGGGTTGGCCAGTGCGGCCAGCCGTACGGCGAGCAGGAAGCGGTGGTGCCGGGCGGCGAGATGGGCGCGCTCGTGGGCGAACAGCGCGCGCCGCTCGCCCGGTTCGAGGCAGTCGAGCAGGGCCGTGCTCACCACCACGCGGTCGCGGCGTCGGCCGGGCAGCGCGTACGCGTAGGGCACGTCGTCCGGCAGCACGGCCACCCCGGTGCCCGGCAGTCCGGCCAGTGCGCGATGGGCGGCACGGCGCACCCTGCGGTGCCGCCACAGGGCCCGCGCCGAGGCCGCGACCACGACGCACAGGGCGGGGATCGCCGCCTTGCCGACGACCTCGTCGTAGGGCACCGCCGCCCGCACCTCCGGGTCCGACCAGCCGTCGGGGAGCGGGTTGCCCGGCAGCTGCGCGGTGCCGACCACCATCACCAGGGCCAGGCACAGTGTGCTGCACAGGGCCATCACGGCGGCGACGGCGGTGAGCAGCCTGGTCGCGGTGCGCGGGTGCAGGTGCTGCTCGGCCAGCCTGGCGATCGGCCACGCCGTCAGCGGCAGGACCAGGGGCAGGAAGACGAAGACTCCCATGCGGTGTCAGCCGTCCTCCGCGGCACGCGCGTGCCCCAGCAGTTCGCGCAGCAGCCGTTCGTCGTCGGGGTCCAGGCCGGTGACGAAGCTGGCCAGCACCGCTTCCCGGTCGCTCTCGGCGTCCAGGACCTTGCGCATCTTCCGGGCGGCCAGTCCCGCCTGGTCCGAGGCGGGCGTCCAGGCGAAGGACCGGCCCGCCCGCTCCCGGCTGACGGCACCCTTCTCCAGGAGCCGGGTCAGGATCGTGATCACCGTGGTGTAGGCGAGGTCGCCGCCGAGGCGCTCCTGCACCCAGCCGGCCGTCGCGGGCCCGTCCGCCCCGCGCAGCGCGGACAGCACCAGCGCCTCCAGCTCACCCTGCCCCCGCCGCCGCGGACGCCGGTCATCCGTCACGGCCCGCCTCCTTCCGCCGCCGATCGTCTTCCGGAGCGACATCGTATAGAAAGCTTTCTTCTACAGTGCTGTAGATTGACGGCAGGCACACATGGAACAACACGACGGACGCGACGAAGGAGAACGCAGTGGGAGTTTCCCTGGCCAAGGGCGGCAACGTCTCGCTCAGCAAGGAGGCGCCCGGCCTGACCGCCGTGCTGGTGGGTCTGGGCTGGGACGTGCGCACCACGACCGGCACCGACTACGACCTGGACGCCTCGGCGCTGCTCCTCGACGCGTCGGGCAAGGTGCTCTCGGACCGGCACTTCGTCTTCTACAACAACCTCACCAGCCCGGACGGCTCGGTCGAGCACACCGGCGACAACCTCACCGGTGAGGGCGAGGGCGACGACGAGGCGGTCAAGGTGAACCTCGTCGCGGTCCCGGCCGAGGTGGGCCGGATCGTCTTCCCCGTCTCGATCCACGACGCGGAGAACCGAGGCCAGAGCTTCGGCCAGGTCCGCAACGCCTTCATCCGGGTCGTCAACCAGGCGAACAACCAGGAACTCGCCCGCTACGACCTCTCCGAGGACGCCTCGACCGAGACGGCGATGGTCTTCGGCGAGCTGTACCGGCACGGCGCCGAGTGGAAGTTCCGCGCGGTCGGTCAGGGGTACGCCTCGGGTCTCGCGGGCATCGCGGCGGACTTCGGTGTCAACGTCTGAGTCGGACCCCAGGGGTCAGTGGTCCGTGGCGCAGCAGCCGGTGCCGCCGTCGGCGGCCGGGGCGGCGCGGGCGGTGTCGAGGCGGCAGAAGCAGGACGCCTCGACCGGCACGTCCGCCAGGGCGGTGGCGAACCGCAGCTGCTGTGCCACGATCCGCGCCTCCCCCGCCCGCCCGAGCCGTACGAGGCACTCGTGGAGGCCGTGCAGGGCCCAGACGTTGTTCGGGTGCTGGAGCGGGCGGGGCAGGGTGTCGTCCAGGCCCAGGTCGGCCCGGTAGACCGCCTCCGCCTCGGCGGTCCGGCCCTGCTCCAGGAGCAGGGCGCCGTAGGCGTGCCGGGAGGGCTGCATCCAGCCCCAGGGTTCGTCGTAGGGCAGGTTGTCGTCCAGCTCGATGGAGCGCTCCAGGGCGGCGAAGGCGGCGGTGTGGTCGCCCCTGCGGTACTCCAGCTCGCCGTCGAGCATGGCGGAGGCGATGGCGAGGATGTCGGCGCAGGTGTTGTTGAACAGCGTGCGGGACTCGGGCACCCGGTCGACCGCCGCCCGGAACAGATCGCGTTCGGTCGCCGCCTTGTCGACCCGGCCGGTGGCCGAGAGGGCGACGCCGCGGGCGTAGTGCAGCATCGCGGTCGTCACGCAGTACAGACGCGGGTCCTCCGGCAGCGGCAGGGCGAGGATGTCCGCCCAGCGGCCGAACCTGATCAGGACGTGCACCCGCATGGCAAGGAAGGCCTCCAGCCAGTCGGCCATCGGCGGGCTCTCGACCCGCAGCAGCTCCTCGGGAACGGACGCCTCCAGGCGGGCCGCGGCGTCGAGGGCGACCTCGTACTGGCCCAGGAACATCGCGCCGTAGATCTTGAAGTGGTGGTTGTGCGCGCGGTAGAGGGTGTAGAAGTTCATCGCCCCCGACCGCGCAAGGCACTTCTCGTCGGCGGCGATCGCGGCCTCGTTGTCCGAGACCACGCGGCGGTAGTCGCCGCACAGCACTTCGAGGTGCGAGGGCATGTGCAGCAGGTGCCCCGCGTCCGGGACCAGGCCCCGCAGCCGGTCGGCGATCACGAGGGCCGCCTCGGGGGTGGGCGACATCTCCATCAGGTGGATGTAGAGGTGCACGACGCCGGGGTGGTCGCGGCCCCCCTCCGCGGCCAGGGCACGCTCCAGCACCTCCTTCGCCGCCAGGGTGCGCGCACCCTCCGCGGGCAGCCCGGTGCGCAGGTCCCACAGCTGCCAGGGGGTCAGGTTCATCAGGGCGTCCGCGTAGAGGGTCGCCACGTCGAGGTCGTCGGGGGCCAGTTCGTACACGGCGCGCATGCCGTCGGCGTACGGCGCGTTCCACACCGAGCAGTCCTCGACGGCGCTCGCCTGCGGGTAGCGGGCGCGCAGGGCGCCGATCAGGGCCCGCTCGACCGGCGTGACCCGACCGGCCAGGTCGTGGGCGCGTTCGACGGCGGCGTGGGTGCGGTCGACGGTCCGGGTCAGCTCCTCGGCGTCGAAGGCCTCCCACGGCTTGTTGTAGTTGGGGCCGAGTGCGTGGGCGATGCCCCAGTGGGCCATGGCGCAGTCCGGGTCCGCCGCGACGGCGGCCTCGAAGCAGGCGACCGCCTCCTCGTGGTGGAAGGCGTACGTCCACACCAGCCCACGGTCGAACCACCGCTGGGCCTCGGGCGACGAGGTCGTCACCGGGCGCCCGTGGCCGCCCAGGTCGTAGTAGTCCATGAGGGGACGTATACCGCACCGGGGGCGGTCGCGGAGCGCTTCGGCGGACGGTCACGACCGTGTCCCCGCCGGACGCGGGCGCGACCGGCGGGGGTGGGGGGACGGGAGTGGCTCGGGTCAGCCGAAGTCGACGTCGCTGCACAGGAAGTACGTCTGGTCCATGTGCGAGGCCTGCCAGATCGTGTAGACGACGTGCCGGCCGCTCAGTCCCGAGGTGCTCACCGGGATCTCGTAGTTCTGACTGGGCCCGTAGCTGCCCGTGCGCGCGACCTGCTGGAGGTCTCCCCAGGTCAGGGTCTGGGTGGCGGGGTCGAAGCCCTGCTTGGTGACATAGACCAGGAAGTAGTCGGCGCCGTGGCTGGCCTGGTCGTAGAGCTTGACGGTGAAGTCGTCGGCGATGTCGGTGGTCTGCCACGGACCCACGGCGTCCAGGGAGTTGTAGCGCCCGCTCTCGGTCCGGCCGCCGCTGCAGAGCTGGCCGTCGGGGACGACCGCCTCGAAGTTGCCTGCCGAGCCGTTGCGGTAGAGGCCGTTCCAGTTCCACATGGCGTTGGGGTTGTCCTGCCACGCCTGCCAGCACATGGGGTCCTCGTCGGCCATGGCCGGGTTCTGGAAGTCGTCGCCCCAGCGCTCCCAGCAGCCGTAGTTGCGGGAGGCGGGGTCGACGACCGAGCCGTGGGCGACGGCGGTACCGCTCCAGGGGATCAGGGTGAGCAGGACCGCGGCCACAGCGCCGAGGGCGAGGGTCGTCGCCCGGCGGGTCCTTCCGGCGAGTTTCATTTTGACGGGAGCATGACACTCCATGAAGCATCCTTCTTCCGCGTGGGGGGGAGCGAGGAACAGAAACTCGCGAGCAGGAGTGGGAGCGCTCCCAAGGTCTGTTCGAAGACCAGGCTGCGCCTGGGTGCGGGAATTGGCAACATCCCGAATGAGCCAAACGGCGGGTGGGCGGGAACAGCCCCGCCCACCCGCGCTCATGCGGCTCCGACAGCCGTTACGGCGCGCGCCGCCTGGAACGGAGCAGCAGCACGCATCCCCCGGCGAAGAGCACGCCGCCGACCGCCGCGGGCCACAGCCCGAGTCCGGAACCCGTCTCGGCGAGCCCGCCCTGCGCCTGCGGTGCGGGTGCGGGCACGGTGCCGCCGGTGCCGCTCACGTCGTTCGGGGCGTCGGCGGGTGTCGTGGCGGCCCTGGGCTCGGCGCTCGCGGACGCGTCGGCGTCCCGGCGCTCGGCCGGGGGCGTGGGCTCGTCCCCGACGGTCCGCCCGTCGTTCTGCTGCTCGCTCCGGCCCTCGTTCGGCTGCTCGTTCCGCTGCTCGTTGTGCTGCTCGTTCTGGCCAGGCGCCTTCCCGGCGTCCTTCCCGCCTGTCTGCCCGTCCTGGCCGTCCTGGCCGGTGTCCGCGGGCGCGGAGGCCGTGGCCGTCTGCTCGGCCGGGGGCTCGGCGGTCTGCCCGTCGTCGTTGCCGCCGGGCTGTCCCTCGCCCTGGCCCGGCTCGGAGCCCGGAGGTGTGTCCGGACCGCACTCACGGCCGGAGTTGATGCACTCGACCATCTCGCGCATCAGGTCCTCGTCGAAGACGTTGATGAAGTCGCTGTGATCGGTGACCGGCTTGTGCAGCTGCTCGGGGAAGGAGTCCACGGCGAACAGCGGAACTGTCCTGCCGCCGTCCTCCAGGCTGGGCGCGGCCACGTCGTAGACGACCCGCTGCACCAGTCGCGGAACGGCCCGGAACCCCTCCGGGCAACTGCCGTCGGCGGCGGCGAAGGCCATGTGGGTACGGTGGTTGGCGCTGTCGATGTTGCGGCCGTCCCAGCAGCTCTGGAAGGTGAAGGTGCGCACCACGTCGCTGCCCGACGGGCAGAGCGGGTACTTGTCCTTCAGCTGCCGGTCCTCGAAGCCGGTGCAGCTCCAGGAGGCGTTCGCGTTGGTGTTGCCGTTGACGAACGCCTTGGCGTCGCCGGTGATGATGCGCAGCAGCCGCGGCATCTCCGTGACCTCGCCGCGCTCGTTGCCCTCGAACGTGAGGGTGACCTCGGCCGGTGTGACGATCTCGCCCGCGTTGCCCTCGATGCCACCGCCCGGTGACTGGGCGTCCTGTTCGGCGGTGCCGTTCTGGAGCCGCAGCACGGGCCAGTAGTACGAGGACTTGTCGCCCTGGTCGGCGCAGCTCGTGTCGCCGGCCGCCAGGTCCTCGTCGCTGGCGAAGGCGTCGTTGGCCTGGTTGCCGACGTAGTCGTGGAAGTGGTGGGCGCCGTTGCCGACGCCGGGGGCGGCTATCAGGTTGTCCGAGTTGAACAGGCCCTCGGCGTTGACGCCGCAGCTGGTGGCGAAGGAGCCGGTCGAGGCCTTCTTCTGCCGGGGCGCCCGCACGACGTTGGGCTGGACGGACTCGATGTCGGCGTAGTCCGCCGCCACGGGGCCGTTGCCGGCCTGTCCGCCGTTGCCGGGCTGCTGCTGCCCGTCACCGGGCTCTTGACCCTTGCCGTCCTGCTGCCCCTGCTCCTGTCCCTGACTCTCTTCCTGCTCCTGCCCCTGTCCCTGCTGGGCCGGGCTGCCGCTCCCCGCGTCCGCCGACGCGATCTCGGTGCGGCGCAGGGCGCACTCCGCCAGGGCGTCCAGGCCCTCGGGACGGTCTCCGGCCTTGTCGATGGCGGCGGCGATGCGCTCGATCGTCGCCGCGCGTTCCTTCTTCAGCGGGTCGAGGATCGCGCCCTCGTCGAGAGTGCCGTCGTCCGCGGTGCGGGCGGCTTCCTGAAGCCCGCGGTAGGCGGCGGCGATCTGCTCGTCGAGCTGGGCGAGTTCGGTGTCCACCGCCGGCCTGGCCTGCTCCGGAACGGCCGTGAGCCGCTCGGTCAGGTCGGGGCAGTCGACCGTGGCCGCGACTCCGGAACTGCCCAGCGCGACGGCGGAGTTGCCGGACTCGGTCGCGGAGGCGAAGACGTTCACGGCCACCAGTCCGCTGCCCCCCACTATCAGCGCGACCGCTCCGAAGGTCGCGCGCCGCGCCCCTGTCGGGCGTCTGCGCCTGTTGTGTCCCAAGGCGTGCTCCTGTGTCGTGACGGACTCGGACATGAAATGCCCCCGGCTCCATACGGAACCGGGGGCCGGAGCGTTCAAACGCCGCTGGAATTCTCAGCTTTCCCTCACCTCACGGGCGCAGCACCAGCCGGATCGGGTCGCCCTCCTTCTTCTCCAGCCGGGCGACCGCCGCGGCGGCCTCGGCGAGCGGCAGCACCCCGCTGACGGACCCGGAGAAGTCCAGCCGTCCGCCCTGGATGAGCCGCAGGAGCTGCGGCAGGGCCACGGGCATGTCGGAGCCGTAGTGGCCGAGGATGCGCTGCTGGAGGTAGCTGAACCGGGTCCCGTCCGTGACGGTGAGCGGCTTGTCGGTCAGACCGGCCAGGACCAGTCGCCCCTTGGGCGCGAGGACGGAGACCGCCTGCTCCCGCACCGGCGGCACGCCCGCGAAGTCGAAGGCGGCGGCGAGCCCCGCGCCGCCCGTCGCCGCACGGACCGTCTGCCGCAGCTCCGGGTCGGCGGAGTCCAGGGCCAGGTCGGCGCCCGCGGCCAGGGCCCGTTCGCGGGCGACGGGGTTGGGGTCGACGGCCACGACCGGGCAGGCACCGATCGCCCGGAGCAGTTGCACGGCGTGGACGCCGAGGCCGCCGACGCCCCACACGCCGACCGCCTCGGCGGGCCGGACCTCCCCGGTCTCGGTGATCGCGCCCCACGGGGTGGACACGGCGTCCGGGATGATCGCGCCCTGCTCGAAGGGGATGGCGTCCGGCAGCGGCGTCATGGCGTCGGCGGCGGAGAGGGCGTACTCGGCCCAGCCGCCGTCGTAGTCGACGCCGCGGGTGTAGGTGACACCGTCCCGCCTCTCGCCGGCGTGCAGCACCACCCGCTGCCCCGGCGACCAGGCGGTGACGCCCGCCCCGGTCTCGGCGACGGTGCCGGAGACCTCGTGGCCGAGGGTGACCGTGTCGCCCCGGAGGAGGAGCGGGGTGAGGGTGCCGTCGATGAGGTGCACGTCGGACAGGCAGACGCCGGCCGCCTCCACCTTGACCAGCACCTCCCCCGGGCCCGGCTGCGGGCGGGGCACCTCCTCGAGCCGCAGCGTGCGGCTCGGGACGTGCAGGCGGGCGGCGAGCATCTGCGCCATGACAGGACCTCCTCGGTGCGGCGGCGACCTCTGGACGGTCCCCAGCGGTCCATCGCAGGTCGACTTGCGTTAACCGTACACCCAACGCAAGCCCACTTGCTTTAAGCTGGTCCGATGAGCTCACCGGAATCCCCCGCCCCGCCCCTGCGCCGCCGTGGGGAGCGCATGCGGCAGGCCGTGCTGGCGGCCACGGTGGAGCTGCTGTCGGGTCGGGGCCTGGCGGGCGCGACGGTCGGCGCCGTGGCCCGCGCGGCCGGGGTGCACGAGACCTCCGTGTACCGGCGGTGGGGCACGCGGGAGAACCTGATCCTGGACGCGCTGACGACGGAGCTGGACGCCGCGCTGCCGGTCCCGGACACCGGGCGGGTCCGGGACGACCTGCTGGTGTTCTTCGCCGCCCTGGCCCGCCTGCTGGGCACCCCGCAGGGCCGGGCGCTGCTGCGGCTGAGCGTCGAGCAGGACGACACCCTGGAGGACCGGCGCGGCCCCTACTGGAGCGAGCGTCTCGACCGCGCCGTGGTGATGGTGCGGCGGGGCGTCGAGCGGGGCGAGCTGGCCGCGGACACGGATGCCGGGCTGCTGATCGAGGCGGTCAGCGGTCCGCTGTTCGTGCGGGTGCTGCTCAGCGGTGCGCCGCTGGACGACGTACTCGTGCGGGGGCTGGTGGACCTGGCCCTTGCCGGGGCCCGTCCGCGGTGAGCGGTACACCCCCGTGATGAACCGTGCGGGTGCGACGGCCCGGATCGGGGCACCCGGTGGTCGTCAGGGGCGCGGGTGCGCCGAGGACGGAGGAACCATGGACGGCAGCAGGCCGCTCGCCCTGGTCACCGGGGCGTCCGGCGGAATCGGGTACGAGCTGGCCGCCTTGTTCGCGGAGCACGGCTACGACCTTGTGGTCAACGCCGAGGACGAACGGCTGGAGCACGCCGCCGGGCGCCTGCGGGAGACGGGCGTCGAGGTGCGGGCCGTACGCGCGGACCTCAGGGACCCCGACGGAGTGGACCACCTGATCGCCGCCCTGACCGGGCTCGCGGTGGACGTGGCGGCCCTCAACGCCGGGGTGGGGCAGGGCGGCGCCTTCGTCGACACCGACCTCGCGGACGACCAGTCCGTCATCGACCTCGACGTGACCTCCACCGTGCGGCTCACCAAGCCCCTGCTGCGGGACATGGTGGCGCGCGGGGTGGGGCGGCTCATGTTCACGTCCTCGGTCGCGGCGACGATGCCGGGCTCCTTCCAGTCGGTCTACAACGCGTCGAAGTCGTTCGTGCAGTCCTTCGCGCAGGCCCTTCAGGAGGAGGTCGCGGACACCGGGGTCACGGTCACCTCCTTCATGCCGGGGCCGACCGAGACCGACTTCTTCCGGCGGGCCGGCATGACGGACACCAAGGTCGGCACCATGCCCAAGGACGACCCGGCGCAGGTCGCCCGGCAGGCGTTCGACGCCGTCATGAAGGGCCGCGGCAAGCTGGTCACCGGCTCGGCGAAGACCAAGGCCCAGGGGATGGCGGACAAGGTGCTGCCGGACCGCGTCAAGGCCGCCGTACACCGCCGGATGGCCGAGCCGGGGACGGCGCGGGACGGGGACGGCTAGCACCTCCCGCGGGAGCGCGTCGCCCGGAGGGCCCCTTGTCGGCGGCTCGCTCCCGGTGGAACGATGCCGGGGGCACCGGTTCACCGCACCGAAGGGACCGACCGTCGTGACCGACGACCAGGAACGCCCGCGGGCGGCCGCCGCGTTCGACGCGCTGGGTGTCGAGTACGAGAAGGCGTTCGGCGCGTCGAAGACGCACCGCCGCTCGCTGGAGTGGCTGCTGGCCCGGCTCGAGCCGGGCAGCCGGGTGCTGGACGTGGGCAGCGGCACGGGGCGGCCCACCGCCGAGACCCTCGCGGGCGCCGGACACGAGGTGCTGGGCGTCGACGTCTCCCCCGTCATGGTGGAGCTGGCCGCACGGCAGGTGCCCGCCGCCACGTTCCGGTGCGCCGACATCCGTGACGTACCGCTGGCGGACGACTCGTTCGACGCCGTCTGCGTGTACTTCTCGCTGCTCCAGCTCGACCGGGCGGAACAGAAGGACCTCGTCCGGCATCTGGTGCGGTTGCTGAGGCCCGGGGGACACCTGGTCCTGGCCACCGTGCCGCTGGACGTGGAGGGTGTCGACGCCACCTTCATGGGTCAGCCGGTGCGCGTGACCAGCTTCCCCGCACAGGACCTGATCGCCCTGGCCGAGGAGGCCGGGCTGGAGGTGCTGGCGCAGGAGGCGTCGATGTTCACCCCGTCCCACCCCGAGGCCCGGCCGGAGCCGCACCTCTTCCTGCACTGCCGGCGCACGGGGCAGCCCCGGATGGGGTAACCGGGCACGCCAGGACCGGGGTCCCACGGTCACAGTGGGCACATGACAGAACCTGGCGAGCGACGGCGCCGCACCACTTCCACCACCACGCGCGAGCGTGGCGTGCGCGACGCCCGGGACGCCGCCCGGCACGCCGCGGACGCCCTGTCCGAGCTGATCCGGCACCACCTGGAAGGGGTCTCCGCGGTGCGCCGGAGCGAGGACGGCGGCTGGATCGTCGGCGTGGACGTGCTGGAGGTGGCGCGCATCCCCGACACCACCAGTCTGCTCGCCACCTACGAGGTCGAGCTGGACCCGGCGGGCGACCTGCTCCAGTACCGCAGGATCGCGCGCTACCGGCGCGGGGCCCAGGACCAGTGAGCGGACCGCGAGGCCCGTACCCGGAAGGACCACCGCATGATCACCTACGACGACGAGGTCGTCTGCGCGCCCCGCGCCGGAACCCTCTACGACGTCCTCGAACTCATCCTCGACCGCGGCATGGTGATCGACGTCTTCGTGCGCGTCTCCCTCGTCGGCATCGAGATCCTCAAGGTGGACGCACGCATCGTGGTCGCGAGCGTCGACACCTATCTCCGGTTCGCCGAGGCCTGCAACCGGCTGGACCTGGAGCACGACGTGCGCTCCAAGACCGTGCCCGAGATGTTCGGCAGCCCGGTGGCCAGGACCGTGGGCCGGGCCGGTGCCAGGCGGACGGCACGCTCCCTGACCGACAAGGTGCGTGACGTCCTCGCGCCCGAGCACGAGCACGACGAGGAGACGGAGGAGACGGAGGACCGTCCCCGCGCGGGCGCCGAGCGCGGCAGGAGCACGCGGCGGCCCCGCAGCAGGCCCGCCGTACGCCCCCGCGACGAGGACGACCGCCCCCGTTCCCGCCCCCGCCGGCGCACCGAGGAGGAGGACCGATGACCGCGCCCGCCACCACCACGGCCCCGGGATCCGCTCCCGAGGCGGCCCCCGTACCGAAGGCCCTGTACGTCTACGGCATCACCCCGGCCGGAGTCCGCACCCCCCGCTCCGCGGGCGTCGACGGCGCCCCGGTACGGCTGCTGACGGAGTCCGGGCTGTGCGCCGCGGTGTCGGCCGCGCCCCCGCGACTGCGGCCCCGGCGCCGTGACCTGCTGGCCCACCAGGCCGTCCTGGACGAACTGGCGGCGCAGGGACCGGTGCTGCCCATGCGGTTCGCGGTCCTCAGCCCGCGGACCGACGCCCTGCTCTCCCAACTGCGCTCCGACGCCGCCCACCTGACGGCGCAGCTCGACGGCGTACGGGGGTGCGTGGAACTCAACGTCAAGGGCACGGTGGTCCCCGGCCACTTCGCCGACCTGGTGCGCCGGGACGACAAGCTGCGGACCCTGGCCCTGCGGACCCGGCGCCGGCCGGACTACGAGGCCAACGTCCGGCTGGGCGAGGCGATCGCCCTGGGTGTGCGCCGCGAGGCGCGGCGCGCGGCCCGGGAGGTCGTCGACCGGCTGGCCCCGCTCGCCGTCCGTACCGTCCAGGGCACGACGGACGACGAGCAGGTGCTCAGCGCGTCGTTCCTGCTGCGCTCGGCCGACGAACCGCGGTTCAGGGAGGCGGTGGCCGCACAGGCCCGGGACTGCGGCGACCGGCTGGCCCTCAGCGTGACCGGTCCCCTGCCCTGCTACAGCTTCGTCGACCCGCGCCCCGCGTCACCGGCCGGCCGGTGACGGCGTGGGCATCGTGAGCGGTCTCCTCCTGCTGCCCCTCGCTCCGGTGCGCGGCACGGCGTGGATCGCCGACCACCTGCTCCAGGAGGCCAGGCGCCAGGCCCACGACCCACGCGTCGTACAGGCGCGGCTGGCCGCACTCAACCGGGCCCTGGACGAGGGCGCCATCGACGAGGCGGCCTTCGAACGGGAGGAGGAGCGCCTCCTCACCCTCCTCGAACGCCCGGCCAGGTCCACCGGCCCTGCGACCACCACGAATCAAGCGCGGAGACGACACCTATGAACGACAGCAGGACGGCCATGGCGGCTGCCGTGGCGGGCGGCTATCTCCTGGGGCGCACCAAGAAGGCCAAACTCGCCTTCGCGGTCGGCTCCTACCTGGTGGGCCGACGTGTCGGCCTCTCCCCCGGCCAGGTGCTCGGCCAGGGGCTGGGCAGTCTGCAACGGGCGCCGCAGTTCCAGGAGTTGACCGACCAGGTCCGGGGCGAGCTGCTGAGCGCCGGACGCGCGGCCGTCACCGCCGCGGCGAACCGCCGACTCACCACCCTCGCGGACACGCTCCGCGACCGTACCGACGCGCTCACCGGCGAGGGCCTGGGGGACGGCGACGACGACACCCGGGACGAGGACGCCTACTTCGACGAGGAGGACCGGGCGGAGGACCGGCGGCCCGCGCCGGCACCGCCCCGGAAGACCGCCAAGAAGGCCGCCCCGCGCAAGGCAGCGCCTCCCGCGAAGAAGGCCGCGAAGAAGACGGCCGTAAAGAAGACGGCGCCGGCGAAGCGGACGGCCGGTCCGGGCGTCCGGCGCGGGAGTGGGCGCGCATGACCCCCGACCGGAAGGGCGACGGCGGGCCGTCCCCCCTGGGCGACCTCAAGGACGCCCTGGGCGGCTACCTGTCCGCCGCGGGGCACGGACTCGTCGGCAGGGCGGGCGACCGGATCGGCTCCCTGACCGACCGCCTGACCGAGTCGGCCGACGGCGGTGGCGCCAAGGGCGGATCCGGTGGTTCCAAGGGCGGATCCGGTGGTTCCAAGGGCGGCGGCAGCGTCAAGGCGACGCACATCATGGAGACCGTCGACATCGGCGTCCCCCTGCGCACCGTCTACGACCAGTGGACGCAGCTACAGGACTTCAGCGACTTCACCAAGGGCGTGCAGAGCGTCAGCCCCCACGACGAGGTGACCTCGGACTGGACCGCCAAGATCGCCTTCTCTACCCGCAGTTGGAAGGCGACCGTCCAGGAGCAGATCCCCGACCAGCGGATCGTCTGGACCTCCGAGGGCGCCAAGGGCAGTACCAACGGAGTCGTCACCTTCCACGAGCTGGCGCCCCGGCTGACCCGGCTCGTCGTGGTCGTCGAGTACTACCCGGCGGGCTTCTTCGAGAAGACCGGCAACCTCTGGCGCGCCCAGGGCCGCCGCCTGCGGCTGGACCTGAAGCACTTCGCGCGGCACGTGACCATGACGGACGACGAGGAGATCGAGGGCTGGCGCGGCGAGATCCGCGACGGCGAGGTCGTCAAGAGCCACGAGGAAGCGCTGGAGGAGGACGAGGACGCGGCGGACGAGTACGCGGACGACGAGGAAGGTGAGTACGACGAAGGTGAGGACGACGAGGAGGAGGAGCCGTATGCGGAGGAGGACGACGACGCATACGACGACGCATACGAGGAGGACGAACGTGCCCGCCCGCGTCGCTGACGACGCCGCCGCGGGGAGTACGCGGTGACGGATCTCGACCACAGGTACCCGGGCCAGGAGACCGAGCCCTACGGGCCGCCCTCCGGCAGCCTCGCCGACCTCCTCGAACGCGTCCTCGACAAGGGCATCGTCATTGCCGGCGACATCAAGATCGACCTGCTCGACATCGAACTGCTGACGATCAGGCTGCGGTTGTTCATCGCCTCCGTGGACACCGCGAAGAAGGCGGGCATCGACTGGTGGGAGACCGACCCCGCGCTGTCGTCCCGGGCCGCGCGGGACGCGCTCGCCGAGGAGAACGCGCGGCTGCGGGAGCGCCTGGACGCCCTGGAAGGGGCCGCCGGGGAGACGACGGGAGCGGTGCGATGAGCGCGTCCGCCGCCGGACCGGCGGCCCCCGGACTGGTGTGCGCGTTCGCCGTCACCCGGACCCCGCCGGACCCCGCCGGGCTGGCGGCGGCGAGGGGTCACGAGGAGGGCGGTGCGCTGCGCGTGCTGCGCGTGGGCGAGCTGTGCCTGGTCGTGCAGGACGTCCCCGCCGCCCTGTTCGGCGAGGAGGCGCTGACCGAGCGTCTCAACCGGCCCGAGGACCTGGAGCGCTGCGCCCGCGCCCATCACCGGGGCGTCGAGGCCGCGGCCGGGCGGGGCCCCGTGGTGCCGCTGCCGATGGCGACCCTGTACCGCGGCGACCGGACCGCGGAGCGGGCGGTGGCCGCCCGGCGGCCGGTGCTGGACACGCTGCTCGACCGTCTCCGGGACCGTACGGAGTGGGCGGTGAAGGTGCACGCCGCCGAGGCCGCCCCCGGGGCCCCCACGGACACCGGCGCCCCCGCGGGGCCGGGCAGCGGTGGCCGTGCCTACCTCAGCCGGGCCAGCGCGCGGCGGCGGGAGCGGCAGGGTGCCCACGGCAGGGCGCTGGCCGAGGCGGAGGCCGTCGACGCGGCGCTGCGGTCCCATGCGGTCGCCGCGACACGGCACCGCCCGCAGAGCGAGCGGCTGACGGGCCGCCGCGCCCCGCAACTGCTCAACGTCGCCTACCTGGTGGAGGACGCGCGGCGCGCCGAGTTCACCGCCGCCCTGGCGCGGTTCACCGCCGACGGGCCGCACCCGGCCGTGCGGGTGGAGGCCTCGGGCCCGTGGATCCCGTACTCCTTCGCCCGCTGGGACGAGGACCCGCGGTCCGGCCCGGACCAGGAGGCCCCTTCATGACCGTCCCGGACGCCCGTACGCCGGGCCCCGCTCCCGTGCCCTGGGGCGGACCGGAGTCCTGCGCACCGGTCGGTGTGCCCCTGGTCGACCTGCTGGACCGGGTGCTGGCGACCGGGGTCGTGGTCAGCGGCGATCTGGTCCTGGCCGTCGCGGACGTGCCGCTGGTGCGGATCTCCCTGCACGCGCTGCTGTCGTCCGTGAACGAGCGGGTGCCCGCTCCCTGGCCGGACAGCGGGCCGCTGTGACCGCGCCCCGGGACCGTGCCGCCCATGCCCTCGACCTGGATCCGGAGCGGGTGACGAACGACCTGGCCGCGCTGGTCCTCACCGTGGTGGAACTGCTGCGCCAGCTCATGGAACGCCAGGCCGTGCGCCGCTTCGACGAGGGGACGCTGAGCGCGGAGCAGGAGGACCGGCTCGGCACGGCGCTCATGCTGCTCGACGAGCGCATGGACGACCTGTGCGCCCAGCACGGCCTGAGCCGCTCCGACCTGAACCTCGACCTGGGCCCGCTCGGCCCCCTCCTCGCCGACCCGGAACCGTAGGGACTCGGGCGCCCGGCGCGAGCGATCGTTATGATGACGCGGAATCGCTCAAACGAACATTCTCGGGTGGGGAGACCTGATGCGGGAGCCGGTCGATCTCAGGCGCCAGCGGATACTGGCGGCGGTCCAGGCGCGCGGCACCGCGCGGGTGCGTGATCTCGCCGACGAGTTGCAGGTCTCGGTGGTCACCGTGCGCCGGGACGTCGAGGAGCTGACGCGCGAGGGCAGACTGAGCCGCGGGCACGGGGTCGTGCGGTCGACGCTGGCGGCCAGGGAGAGCGCCCCCGAGGCGGTCCCGGCGGCCGGGGACCGGGTGGCCGTGGTGGTGCCCGTGCGGCACTCGTACCTCACGGAGACTCTGCACGGGGCCCGGACGGTCCTGGAGCGGGCGGGGGTGCGCATGGCCCTGCACCTCGCGCCGCAGGCGTCCGGTGCCGAACGCCCGCTGGTGGAGCGGGCCCTGGCGGACGGAGCGGACGGGCTGCTGATCGCACCGCGGTGGCGCGGCCGGGCCGACGAGGAGGCCGACCACGAGTGGCTGGCCGGGACCGGGGTGCCCACGGTGCTGATGGAGCGCCGACCGTGGCGCGGCAGCGCGCTGCACGCCCTGGACTCGGTCTGCTCGGACCACTGGTACGGCGCGCACCTGGCGGTGGAGCACCTGGTGGGGCTCGGGCACCGGCGGATCGTGTTCGCCACCCGGCACGACAGCCCCACCGCCCGTTCGCTGCGTGCCGCCTTCACGGAGATCGCCGGGGCGCATCCCCTGGTGGAGCGGTGGGCGTGGACGCTGGTCGCGCCGGAGGCCGGGGCCGACGGGCCGTACTCGGCGGACGAGACGGCCGAGCCGCCGGCGCTGATGCGCAAGGTGGGCGCGACCGCGATGGTGCTGCACGGTGACGTGGACGCGCTGATGGTCGTCCAGCGGCTCGCGGAGGAGGGGGTACGGGTGCCGGAGGACTGCTCGGTGGTCGCGTACGACGACGTCGTGGCCGGTCTTGCCGCGCCCCCGCTGACGGCCGTGTCGCCGCCGAAGTCCGAGGTCGGGCACGCGGCGGCGGAGCTGCTGCTCCAGCGGCTGTCCGAAGGGCCCGGGAGCCGGGTGCCGGGCCGGCGCGTGGAGCTGCTGCCGCGGCTGAAGGTGCGTGGCTCGACGGACCCTTTGCTCGAACCGCTTGATGAATGAGCGTTTGAGCGTTTCATTTTCTTCTGATCGATCTATTGACCGTTTGAGGTAGGGCGTTCAGGATTCCGGTGTCTCGAAGAGTCGTGTCCGCACCCGCGCGGACCCGCAGGAGCCGCGGAGGCGCCATGCCCGGACGACCCAGCCGTCGCTCCGTGCTCGCCGCGATGACCGCCCTACCCCTTGCAGGAGCCGCGAGCGACTGCAGCGGGGGGAGCGGCGCATCGTCGGCCCGCACGGGCACCACCACCCGCATCACCTTCTGGTCCGCCCTGCGCGGCAGCCAGGAGGTGGTCGACGCGTTCAACCGCACCCACCGCACCGTCCAGGTGGAGTTCCAGCAGATCCCCTCCGGCGGGCAGGGCGGCTACGCCAAGCTCAGCAACGCCGCCCGGGCGGGGAACGCGCCCGATGTCGCCACCCTGGAGTATCCGCAGGTCCCGGGGTTCGCCATCGACGGCGTCGCCCGCGACATCACCGATCTGATGAGCGACGGCCTGCGCCGCAAGCTGCTGCCGCAGGCGCTCGGCCTGACCACCTTCGAACGCCGGGTGTTCGCCGTGCCGCTGGACGTCGAACCCATGGTGATGCACTACCGCGCCGACCTGTTCGACCGCTACGGGATCGAAGTCGCCCGCACCTGGGACGAGTTCGCCGAGCAGGCCGCGACGGTGCACCGCAAGGCGCCCGACCGCCGGCTGGTGCTCTTCCCGACCGACGGGATGACGCAGTTCGCGTGCTACGCGTGGCAGGCGGGCGCCCAGTGGTTCGACACCTCGAAGGGCGCCTGGAACGTCTCGCTCGCCGACGCGCCCTCCCGGCGGGTCGCGGAGTACTGGCAGGGGCTGATCGACCGGGACGACGTCTTCATGAACGCCGTCGAGAGCAGGCAGTCCGACGCGCAGATCGGCAACGGGCTGGTTCTCACCCGGCTCACCGGTGCCTGGGACGCCGGGGCCCAGATGAACGCGCGGCCCGGGCAGAAGGGCCAGTGGCGGATCGCGCCGATGCCGCAGTGGGACACCGGCAGCCCCTCGACCGGCACGCACGGCGGGTCGACCTTCGCGATCACCGAGGACAGCAGGCACCCGGAGGCCGCGATGGAGTTCATCGAGTGGCAGGTCTCCCACCCCGACGCGCTGCGCGCCCGGCTCTCCAGCGGCACCAGCAGCCAGTACCCGGCCGCCCCCGGCCTGGTCGCGGTGGGCCGCGAGGCCTTCGACCGCTCGTACTACGGCGGTCAGGACATCTACACCCTCTTCGAGCGGGAGGCCGAGAAGATCGGCGACCAGTGGCTCTGGGGCCCGCGGATGAGCGCCACCCAGAAGGTCATGCAGGACTCCTTCGCCCGCGTCGGCGGCGGCCAGGGCAGCCTCGTCGAGTCGCTGCGCACCGCGCAGGAGGGCACCATGCCCGACCTCAAGGCCCTCGGCCTGTCCACCACCCAGCACAGCACCTGAGCCGACGAAAGGCAGGTGACACACCCATGACCACGACCACCCACTCACGGGTGCCGGCCGGCGCCGCCCGCGCCGCCTCCCCGGCACCCTCCGACTCGGGCCTGCGGGCCCGCAGAGCGGCCAAGCGCCGTCAACTGACCGCCGCCGGCGTCCTCATGACGCCGTTCTTCGCCCTGCTGGTCACCGTCTTCCTGATCCCCGTCGGCACCGCCGTCTACCTCAGCTTCTTCAGCGACGACCAGCCGGGGCTCGGCTTCGGCCCGGAGCGCCAGGTCTTCGTCGGGCTGCGCTCCTACGCGGCCGTGCTCACCGACCCCACCTTCCTCGGCGGGCTCGGCACGGTCGCCCTGTACTGCCTGATCTACATCCCCCTGATGGTCGTCGGCGCGCTCGCCCTCGCCCTGCTCCTCGACTCGGGCGTGGTCCGGCTGCGCGGCTTCGCCCAGCTCGGCCTCTTCCTGCCGCACGCGGTGCCCGGCATCATCGCGGCGCTGATCTGGCTGTACCTGTACACGCCCGGCATCAGCCCCGTGATCGAGCTGTTCGCCAAGGGCGACATCACGATCGACTTCCTGGGCGTGCACACGGTGGTCCCGTCCATCGTGAACATCGCCCTGTGGAGCAACCTCGGCTACAACATGGTGGTCTTCTACGCCGCCCTCCAGGCCGTGCCGCGCGAGGTGATCGAGGCGTCCGTCGTCGACGGCGCCGGGCCGGTGCGCACGGCGCTCCAGGTCAAGACGCCGCTGGTGCGGGCCTCCATCGTGATGGTCTCGATCTTCACCCTGATCTGGGCGCTCCAGTTGTTCACCGAGCCGATGCTGCTCAGCCAGTCCTCCCCGATGATCAACTCGCGCTTCTCGCCCAGCATGTACATCTACGACGCGGCCTTCACCCGCAACAACTACAGCCTCGCCGCGGCCGCCTCGGTGGTCCTGCTGGTGTGCACCATCGCCCTGTCGTACGGCGTCACCCGCTTCACCAGCCGCGCCGACTCCGAGGAGGCCCGATGAGCGCCGCCGACAGCTCCCTGCTCCGCCCCAGGCTGCTGGGCCGGGCGACCGTCAACGTGGTCGTCGCCGTCTCCGTCCTCTACACCCTGCTGCCGGTGCTGTGGCTGGTGCTGGCCTCGGCCAAGAACCGCGATGCGCTGTTCAGCAGCGATCTGCTGTCCCTGAGCGACTTCTCCTTCCTGCAGAACCTCAAGGACGTCTTCGCCATGGACGGCGGGCTGTACGGCCGCTGGTACGTCAACAGCCTGCTGTACGCGGTGATCGGCGCCGCCGTCGGCGCGCTGGTGAGCGTGGCCTGCGGCTACGCCTTCGACAAGTACCGCTTCCGGCACAAGGAGAAGCTGTTCGGCCTGGTGCTGGCCGCGGTGATGGTGCCGCAGACGGTGCTCGCGCTGCCGCTGTACCTGATGGCGTCGGAGGCCGGCCTGGTCAACACCTTCTGGGCGGTGTTCATCCCGGTGCTGTTCAATCCGTTCGGCGTCTACCTCGGCCGGATCTTCGCGCGGGGCTATGTGCCCGACGAGGTCCTGGAAGCCGCGCGCGTGGACGGGGCCGGGGAGCTGACCACGTACGCCCGGGTGGCGTTCAGGATGCTCGGGCCCGGTCTGATCACCGTCTTCCTCTTCCAGCTCACCGCGATCTGGAACAACTTCTTCCTGCCCATGGTGATGCTGTCCGACCAGGACCTTTATCCCGTCAGTCTCGGCCTGTACCAGTGGAACAGTTCGGCGTCCGTGTCGCCCGAGTACTACCCCGTGGTGATCATGGGCTCGCTGCTCGCCGTACTGCCGCTCATCCTCGCCTTCGTGCTGCTCCAGCGTTTCTGGCGCAGCGGCCTGACCGCCGGAGCCGTCAAGTGACCGTGCACGCCCCCGGACCCGGCCACCGGCCCCGTGCCGCCGTGGCCATGTCCCCGGACGCCGCCTCGGCCGTCCTCGACCCCCAGTCCCTCGCCGCCTTCCGCCGGGTCTGCGACCTCGCGCCGCTCCCGGTGCTCGACGACCTGACCACGGCACGGGCGAGATCCGTACTGGCGGACGTGGAACTGCTGCTCACCGGGTGGGGCTGTCCGCCGCTGGACGCGGAGGTGCTGCGGTCGGCGCCCCGGCTGCGGGCCGTGGTGCACACGGCGGGCAGCGTCCGCGGGCACGTCACCGACGCGTGCTGGGAGCGGGGCGTCGAGGTCTCCTCGGCCGCGGCGGCCAACGCGCTGCCGGTGGCCGAGTACACCCTCGGCATGATCCTGCTGAGCGGCAAGCGGGTCCTGGAGCGGGCCCGCGACTACCGGGCCTCCCGGGTGCGCGGGAACTGGCTGCGCACCTCGCGCGGCGTCGGCAACTACCGGCGCACGGTGGGCATCCTGTCCGCCTCGCTGATCGGACGCCGGGTCGTGGAGCTGCTGCGGCCGCACGACGTCGAGGTCCTGCTGCACGACCCGTACATGAGCGACGCGGAGGCCGTCGAGCTGGGCGTCGGGAACGTGGGGCTGCGGGAGCTGTTCGAGCGCTGCGACACCGTCAGCGTGCACACCCCGCTGCTGCCCACGACGCGCGGTCTGGTGAGCCGTTCGCTGATCGACGCGATGCCCGCCGACGCGGTGCTGATCAACACCTCCCGCGGGGCGGTGATCGACCAGGACGCGCTCACCGACGCCGCGCTGGCGGGCCGCATCCGGGCCGTCCTGGACGTCACCGACCCCGAGGCGCTGCCGCCGGACCACCCGCTGTGGGACTGCGAGCACGCCCTGATCACCCCGCACCTCGCCGGTTCCGAGGGCAACGAGTGGCGCCGTCTGGCCGATCTCGCCCTCGCCGAGACGACCCGCTGGGCGTCCGGTTCCGGCTTCCTCCACCCCGTACGACGCGAAAGGCTGGCGTTCCTGGCATGAGCATCCCGTTCGAACTGCCCACCGAGGACCGTGCGTCGAGCCCGTACACCGGTTACACCCGGGCCCACTGGGAGGCCGTCGCGGACGGGCTGCTGTGGGCCGCGTGGCGCTGGAGCACCCCGGGCCGCGCCCTGCTCGACCTGCCGGGGCGGCCCTCGCGCTCGGGTGTGCGCTCCGACGGTCTTGAGGGCTTCGCGCGGACCTTCCTCGCGGCGGGCTTCCGCGTCGCGGGGGCGGACGGCGCGGACCCGCACGGCTGGCTGGACCGCTACGCCGAGGGCCTCGCGTCGGGCACCCGCAGCCCCGGCCGTGACGACACCGAGTCGTGGCCGCTGATCCTCGACCACGACGTGCAGGGCCAGCCCATGGTGGAGTCCGCCTCGGTGGCACTCGGACTGCGGCTGACCGCGCCGTGGCTGTGGAAGCACCTCGACTCCGGCGTCCAGGACCGGGTGGAGGAGTGGCTGCGCGGGGCGCTGCGGCACGTCCCGGCGCCCAACAACTGGTACCTGTTCCCGTACACGGTCGCCGGGTTCCTGGAGTCGGTCGGCCGCGGCGACGCCGAGACGGCCGCGGCCCGGCACCGGGCGCTGGAGCTGATGGAGGGCTGGTACCGGGGCGAGGGCTGGTACGCCGACGGCGACGGACGCGCCTTCGACCACTACAACGGCTGGGCGCTGCACCTCTACCCGGTGCTCGACGCCCACCTCGGCGGCGACACCGACGCCCTCGCCCGGTACGGCGAGCGGTTGCGCGCCCATCTCGACGGCTTCGCCCTCATGTTCGGCTCGGACGGGGCACCCCTGCACTTCGGCCGCTCCCTCACCTACCGTTTCGCCGCCTCGGCGGCCGTGGGCCTGGGCGCGCTGACCGGGCACACCCCGCTGACGCCGGGTGCCTCGCGGCGGCTGGCGAGCGGCAGCCTGCGGTACTTCGTGGACCGCGGGGCGCTCACCGACGAGGGGTTGCTGAGCCTCGGCTGGTACGGCCCGCACGAGGCGACCCTGCAACCGTACTCGGGTCCGGCCTCCCCGTACTGGGCGTCGAAGGCGTTCGTCTCGCTGCTCGCTCCCGCGGACCACCCGCTGTGGACGGCGCCCGAGGAACCTGCGCCGGTGGAGGAGGCCGACCGCGTCCTGGCCCTGTCCGCGCCGGGACTGCTGGTGCAGGCGACCCGCGCCGACGGGATCGTACGGCTGCACAATCACGGCAGCGACCACGTCCGCCCCCACGAGGGCGAGTCGGCGGCCGAGGACGACCCGTACTACGGCCGGCAGGCCTACTCGACCCGGACGGGTCCCACGGCGCGGGAGAACGTCGCGGACAACCACCTGTCGGTCGAGGTGAACGGCGTCTCGAGTGTGCGGCGCCGCGTCCGTCCGCTGGGAGCGGGAGGCGGCGACGGCTGGGGCTGGGCGGCGTCCTGGCACCGGCCCGTCTTCGTGTCCGGGCCGCCGATGGTGCCGGGACTGCGGGTGGAGAGCGTCACGGTGGCCCGGGGGCCGTACGAACTGCGGGTGCACCGGGTGGTCGGGGCGCCGGCCGGGGCCCGGGTCACCCACACCGGGTGGGCCACCGGTCCCGAGGAGCCCCTGACCTCCACGCTGCACGGCCTGCACGGCTGGGAGCCCGAGGCGGAGACCGTGCGCGCCCCGCAGGGCACGGCGTACGTGCCGTGGGCGGAGCTGCCCCGGCTGTCCGGCCCGGCGGGCGGCACCTCCGTGCACGTCGGGCTGGCCGCGCTGACCGGTGGACCGGTGAGCGTCCCGGCCGGTGAGGCCGTCGCCGAGGTGGTGCCAGGTGAGAACGGCGTGGAGGTCGTCTGGGCGGCCGACGGCGCCCGCACCAGGGTGTCGTTCGAGCCGGTGGCGGTGACGCACACGGAGGGTTAGGGCCTGTCGGGTGCTTCGAGGGCTCCGGTCCGCGGTCGCGGCCGGGGCCCTCCGCCGTGCGCGCTCCCCCGTGCGCGCGCCCCCGGTGGCGTGCCGCGGCCGGGCCGGTGACGCTGGGACGGCACCGGTGAGAAGGAGCCGTCCCCATGCGCAGATCGTCGTGCACCGTCGTCGCGGCCCTGGCCCTGTCGGTCCTGGGCGCCACCGGAGCGGAGGCCTCGGTGCCGCGCGCCCCGGGCGTGGCGAGCGACGTGACGGCGACCGAGTGCCTCCAGGGCGGCGGAGGGATCGTCATCACCGCCGACGGGACCGGGACCGGCTCCTTGACGGCGGTCTGCCGGGGCGGCACCCACGACGGACAGACCATCACCTGAGCCAACCCCCTCCGTTTACCGCGCCCATGCCTTGAGTCCCCAAGGCTGGGTACGCGGTCACGGCCCACCACGGCAGTCGGTACTCGAACACGACCGGGCGCGTGCAGCGGCCCGCCCAGAAACGGAGAAAGGCCGATGAGCGAGGCCAATCCCCTCAAGCGAGTAGCCCGCAAGGTGACCGAGGGCCTGCACGGCGAGGCCGGCGGGCCGCCGGACGGGATCCCCGGCAGGCCCGGCCCCGAGTCGCCCGCCGTCGCCGAGCCCACCGAGCCCCGGGAGCCGCTGCCGCCGAAGCCGGACCAGACCGGCCCGGACACCGTGTCCCCGACGGGTCAGCCCACGGGGGCCGACCAGGCCCGGGTGGCGCAGTCCGGCAGCTATCTGACGAACGCCCAGGGGACTCGGCTGTACGACACCGACCACTCGCTGAAGGCGGGGCCGCGCGGCCCCGTACTGCTCCAGGACCACCACCTGCGCGAGAAGGTCATGCACTTCGACCACGAGCGCATCCCGGAGCGCGTGGTGCACGCGCGGGGCGCGGGCGCGCACGGGGTGTTCCAGAGCTACGGCACGGCGGCCTCGGTGACCAAGGCCGGTTTCCTGGCCGCGGACGTGGAGACGCCGGTGTTCACCCGGTTCTCCACGGTGGTCGGCTCGCGCGGTTCGTCGGACACCGTGCGGGACACCCGCGGGTTCGCGACGAAGTTCTACACCAGTGAGGGCGTCTTCGACCTGGTCGGCAACAACATCCCGGTCTTCTTCATCCAGGACGCCATCAAGTTCCCGGACGTCGTGCACGCCGCGAAGCCGCACCCCGACCGGGAGATCCCGCAGGCGCAGAGCGCCCACGACACCTTCTGGGACTTCGTCTCGCTGCACACCGAGGCGACCCACCACACCATCTTCTTCATGGGCGACCGGGGGATCCCGCGTTCCTACCGGATGATGGAGGGCTTCGGCGTCCACACCTTCCGGCTGGTGAACGCCGAGGGCGCCACGACGCTGGTGAAGTTCCACTGGAAGCCCAAGCTGGGCGTGCACTCGCTGGTGTGGGACGAGGCGCAGCTCATCAACGGCGTCGACCCGGACTTCCACCGCCGGGACCTCGCCGACGCCATCGAGGCGGGCGCGTACCCGCAGTGGGAACTGGGGATCCAGACCTTCCCCGACAACCCGGAGCAGACCTTCGAGGGCATCGACCTGCTGGACCCGACCAACCTCGTGCCGGAGGAACTGGCGCCGGTGCAGCCGGTCGGGCTGCTGACCCTGAACCGCAACCCGTCCAACTTCTTCGCCGAGACCGAGCAGGTCGCCTTCCACGTCGGTCACCTGGTGCCCGGTATCGACGTCACCGACGACCCGCTGCTCGCGGGGCGGCTGTTCTCGTACCTGGACACGCAGATCACGCGTCTGGGCGGCCCCAACTTCCCGCAGCTGCCGATCAACCGGCCGCAGGCGCCGGTCAACGACATGCTGCGTGACGGCATGCACCAGAGCGCCGTGCACCGGGGCGTGGCGCCCTACCGGCCCAACTCCCTGGACGGCGGCTGCCCGTTCACCGCGGGCGCGGACACCGGCGCGTTCGTCGAGGCACCGGTGCGGGTGCCGGAGGGGAACAAGGTCCGTGAGGCCCCGGCGTCGTTCGCGGACCACTTCAGCCAGCCGCGCCGCTTCTGGCTGAGCATGAGCCCGGTGGAGCGCGAGCACATCATCGGCGCCTACACCTTCGAGCTGGGCAAGTGCTACGAGCAGGCCATCCGGGAGCGGACGCTCCAGGTCCTGGCCAACATCGACCCCGAGCTGTGCGCGGGCGTCGCCGAGGGACTCGGCCTGCCCGCCCCGGAGCCGACCGTGCCACTGGCCGACGTCGCGCCGAGCCCGGCGCTGTCCCAGGTGGGCGGCGTGTGGCCGCTGGACGGCAGGGTGATCGGCATCGTCACCGGCGGGGCCGACCTGGAGGGCGTGGGCGCGGTACGGGAGGCGGTGCTGAACGCCGGGATGGTGCCGCTGGTGGTGGCACCGACCGGCGGCACCCTCGGCTCCGGCGACGCCGCGCTGACCGTGCAGCGCAGCTATGTCACCGCGCGGTCGGTCGAGTTCGACGCGGTGCTGGTCGCGGGGACGCCCGACATGGGCGGCGACGCGTACACGCCGCGCGACTACAAGGCCGGGCCGGCGCCCGCGGGGCCGGGGACGGTCGACCCGCGGGTGAGCCTGCTGCTGTCGGAGGCGTTCCGGCACGGCAAGGCGATCGGGGTCTGGGCGGGCGGTGAGCCGGCGCTGGAGGCGTCGGGTGTGCCCGCCGACGCTCCGGGTGTGATCGTCGCCGACTCCGGCACCGCGGCCCTGGAACGGATCACCGGGCTGATGGGCTCGCACCGGGTGTGGGAACGCTTCACCACGCCGCGGGGCTGAACCGACGGGCCGTGGGGCCGGGCGCCGTTGCGGGCGTGAGGCCCCGCGGTGTCGTCAGCACAGGACGCGCAGTGCGCCGGGCAGCACCCGGGCGGTGACGGGCACGACGGCCTCGACCTCGCCGTCGGCGCCGTAGGGTATCGCGCGGTCCGCCTCGATGCGGACCTCCCGGCCGCGCAGGACGCGTACTTGGGGCCGGTGGACGTGGGCGCCCGTCGAGAGTTCGTTCATCAGGGCGAAGAACAGCCGCCGCGGGGCGTCGTGGATCATCACCACGTCCAGCAGGCCGTCGTCCACCCGGGCGGACGGGGCGACGAGGCGGTTGAAGCCGTAGTAGCCGGAGTTGGCCGCCACCACCGTGTAGCCGCTGAAGGTGTGCTCCTCGCCGTCGACCGTGACCCGGTAGCCCGCCGCACGCCAGCCCGCCACGGCCCGCACCGCCCCCGCGTAGTAGGAGGCGGCGCCGCGCAGCAGCCGCGCGTGGTTGGCGTGCCGGTTGGCGAGCGCGTCGACTCCGGCGTAGACGCTGCCGAGGACGACGGTGCGGTCGTGGACGGCGGAGGTGACCTCGACGGTGTCGACGGGGCGGGGTTCGGCGTGCAGCAGCGCCTCGGCCAGTGCGGCCGGGGCGGTGGGCAGCTGAAGGGCACGCGCGAAGTCGTTGCCGCGCCCGGCCGGGACCAGCCCGAGCACGGTGCCGGTGCCGCTGAGGGCGCCGCCGATCCCGCCCGCCATGCCGTCGCCGCCGACGGCGAGCACCACCCGGCCCCGCTCCCCCGCCCGCCGGGCGAGTTCGCGGGCGTGGGCGAGGCTGTGGCTGTACTCGGTCTCCAGCCCGGCACCCGCCTCCCGCAGCAGACGGGCCACCCCGAGGAGCGCGGCGGCCGAGGTGGCGCCGCCCGCGGTGGGGTTGACGACGGCGGTGAACTGTCGCATCGAGGTGCCTCCGGGCTGACGGGTGGTGCCGGACTGTTGTCTCACGGGGTGGGAGCGTGCCGTTCGGCGGGGTCAGTCCGCGGGCAGCAGGACGCCCGGGCTGAGCAGTCCGGCGGGGTCCAGGCTCCGCTTGACGGCGCGCAGGGCCTCGACGCCGAGGGGGCCCGCCTCCCGGACGTACCAGTCGCGGTGGTCGGTGCCCACGGCGTGGTGGTGGGTGATGGTGCCGCCCGCGGCGAGGATCGCGTCGTTGGCGGCGTGCTTGGCCCGGGTCCAGTGCGCCACGGCGTCCTCGCCCTGGGCGGAGACGACCGTGAAGTACAGCGAGGCGCCGTTCTCGTAGACGTGCGAGATGTGGCACATGACCAGGGGCGGGGTACCGGACTCGGTGAGGGTGGCGGTGAGTGCCTCGCGGACGGCGGCGTACAGGGCGGGGAGGCGGGACCAGAGGGCCGCCGTCTCCAGGGTCTCGGCGAGCGCACCGGCGTCGAGCAGGGAGTCGCGCAGGTACGGCGCCGAGTAGCGGCCGCGGGCCCAGCGCTCCCCCGGCTCCTGCCCGGCGGGGGTGCCGCCGTTCGCGCGCAGTACGGCGGCGGCGCCCTCGCGGCGGTGCGCGGTGTCCTCCTCGGTGCCCTCGAAGCCCACGACCGCGAGGCAGCCGGCGTCCTGGCTCTCCAGGGAGGCGCCGATGGCGTCGGGCTGGGCGAGGCCGACCAGGGTCTCGGTCTCGTCGGACAGCCGCAGCACCGTGGGGCGCGGCCCGTCCTGGGCGAGCCGGCGCAGGGCGGCGGTGCCCGCGTCGAAGGAGGCGAAGCGCCAGCCCTCGTAGCGACGGACCTCCGGCACGGGCCGCACGCGAACGGTGACGGAGGTGATGACGCCGAACGCGCCCTCCGAGCCCAGGACGAGCTGGCGCAGGTCGGGTCCGGCCGCCGAGCGCGGGGCGCGGCCGGTGTCGAGGGTGCCCTCGGGGGTGGCGAGGGTGAGGCCGAGGACCATCTCGTCGAAGCGGCCGTACCCGGCGGAGGCCTGGCCGCTGGAGCGGGTCGCGGCGAAGCCGCCGATGGTGGCCCACTCGTAGGACTGGGGGAAGTGGCCGAGGGTGTATCCGTGCTCGGCGAGCAGCGCCTCGGCCTCGGGGGCGCGCAGGCCGGGCTGGAGGGTGGCGGTGCGGGAGACCTCGTCGAAGTCGAGCAGGCAGTTCATGCGGCGCAGGTCGAGGGCGACGAACGCGCCCTCGTCTCCGGGGGCGAGGCCGCCGACGACCGAGGTGCCGCCGCCGAAGGGGACGAGGGCCAGGCGGTGCTCCGCGCAGGCGGCCAGCACGGCGAGTACCTCGTCGTGATCGTCCGGGAGGACGACGGCGGCCGGGGTGCCGGTGACGTCGCCGGTGCGCATCCGGAGCAGGTCGGGGGTGGACTTGCCGCGGGTGTGCCGGATGCGGCTCTCCGCGTCGGTGCGCACGTCGTGCGCGCGCTGTCCGACGGCGGCCTCAAGCGCGCGGCGGGCGTCCGGGCCCAGCGGCGAGACGGGTACGTCGATCTCCTCCAGCGGGAGGGGCGCGGCCTCGCGGGGTGCGACGCCGAGCAGCTCGCGCAGCAGCCCGGTCACCGTGTCGGGCAGCGGTGTCGCCCTGGCCGGGTCGCCCCAGCCGTTCCACAGCATGTCCATTGACTGTCGTCCTCACGGTCGCTTCCGAGGGATGCCGTACGCACCGCCCCCTGGGCGTTACACTGTTACACATGACGCCCAATCGTCACAACCACTCGAGCAGGCAGACCCCCTCGGACAACGACACGGTGCTGGACGCCGTGCGCGACTGCGTGCTGGCCGTCGGGGTGCGGCGCACGACGATGACCGACGTCGCCCGCCGCGCCGGCGTCTCCCGGATGACGCTCTACCGGCGCTGGCCGGACGTGCGGTCCCTGGTCGGCGACCTGATGACCCGGGAGTGGATCGCGGTGGCCACCGGCGCCATCCCCGGCCCGGCACCGGACACCGGCACCCGTTCGCGCATCGTCGAGGGCCTGGTGGCGGGGGTGGAGGCGTTCCGCGCCCACCCCCTCTTCCGCAAGATCGTCGACGTCGACCCGGAGCTGCTCCTGCCCTATGTCCTCGACCGGCGCGGGGCCAGCCAGGAGGCACTGCTGGAACTGCTGGCCGAGGCGCTGGAGGAGGGCCACGCCGACGGGTCGGTCCGCCGGTCGCACACCGGGCGGCAGGCACGGTCGGTGCTGCTGGTGGTGCAGTCCTTCGCCCTGTCGCTGCGGACCATGGCCGACGAGGACGACACCGACCTGGCCCCCGCCGCCCTCCTCGCGGAGCTGCGCCACATCCTGGAGAGGACCCTCGCACCATGAGCCCCACCAGCCGCCCCGCCGCCGGGGCCTCCCTGTCCGCCGCACGGCGCTCGCGCGAGGTGGCCGACACCGTCGGCGGACCCGTGGTGGACGTCCTGGTCGTCGGTCTCGGCGCGACCGGTGCCGGTGCCGCGCTGGACGCGGCGGCCCGGGGACTGAGCGTCGTCGCCGTGGACGCCCACGACCTGGCCTTCGGCACCTCCCGCTGGAGCTCCAAGCTCATCCACGGCGGTCTGCGCTACCTCGCCTCCGGCCAGCTCGACGTCGCCCACGAGAGCGCGGTGGAACGCGGGGTACTGATGGAGCGCACGGCGCCCCACCTGGTGCGCGCCCAGCCGTTCGTCCTGCCGCTCACCCCGCTGGTCTCCCGCGGCCAGGGCGCGCTGGCGTGGGCCGGGTTCCGGGCCGGGGACACCCTGCGTCTCGCGGCGCGCACCGCACGGGCCACCCTGCCCGCGCCGCGCCGGCTGTCCGCGGTGGAGACCCGTCACCTCGCCCCGGCGCTGCGCTCCGACCGGCTGCGCGGCGGACTGCTCTCCTGGGACGGCCGCCTCACCGACGACGCCCGGCTGGTGACCGCGCTCGCCCGGACCGCGGCGGCCCGCGGCGCGCGGATCCTGACCCGGGTCAGGGCGCTGGAGCTGACCGGGTCCGGCGCCCGGGTACGCGACGAGACGACCGGAGAGGAGGGGGTGATCCGCGCCCGCGCGGTGGTCAACGCCTCCGGGGTGTGGGCCGGTGACCTCGTGGACGGCATCCGGATCCGCCCCTCCCGCGGCACCCACCTCGTCCTGCGCTCCGACCACCTCGGCCCCCTCCCGGCCGGCCTGCACGTGCCGATCCCCGGCGAGACCAACCGCTTCGTCCTCGTCCTGCCCCAGGGCGACGGCCGCGTCTACGTCGGCCTCACCGACGAGCCGGTGGACGGGGACGTCCCGGACGTGCCGGAGGTGCCGGAGACCGACGTCGGCTTCCTGCTCGACGTGCTCGGTTCGGTGCTCGACGTGCCGGTCCACCGCGAGGACGTGGTGGGCGCCTTCGCGGGCCTGCGCCCCCTGCTCGACACCGTCCCGTCGGACCGGCCCGGCGCCGCGCCCCGTACGGCGGACGTCTCCCGGCGGCACGCGGTGCTGACCTCGTCCGAGGGCGTGATCACCGTGGTCGGCGGCAAGCTCACCACGTACCGGCGGATGGCGGAGGACGCCGTGGACGCCGCCGTCGCCGCCCGGGGCCTCGCCGCAGGCCCGTCCCCCACCGCCGCGCTGCCCCTGGTCGGCGCCGCCGCCCCGCACGCCCTGGGCGGGGTCCGGGCGCCGCGCCGCCTGGTGCGGCACTACGGCACCGAGGCGCCCGCGGTCCGGGCCCTCGCCTCCCGGGAGCCCCGCCTCGCCGAGCGCGTCATACCGGGCCACCCCGTCACCGGCGCGGAACTGGTGTGGGCCCTGCGTCACGAAGGCGCCCTCGACGAGGCCGACCTGCTGGACCGGCGCACCCGCATCGGCCTGGTACCCGAGGACCGCGCGGCGGCCCTGAACGCCGTGCGGGACCTCGTCGGCGAGGTCATGACGGACCTGCGCTGAGACCCGACCCCGGCAGCCGACCGAGAGCCGACCGGTACCACCGGCGATCCCAGCACCGGGCCAGGCACCGGGCCGGGCACCGGGCCGGGCACCGGGCCGGGCACCGGGCCGGGCACCGGGCCGGGCACCGGGCCGGGCACCGGGCCGGGCAGAGCCGGCCCGGTGGCTCAGGCGGCCCGAGGGCCCGAGGGCCCGTGGGTCAGGTGTTGCGGTCGTCGTCCTGGACGGCCTTGCGGAGCTTCGCCTCGATCTTGTGCCGGGACTGGCCTCCCTCCTTGACGTACTCCGCCATCGCGGTCCGCGCGTCCCGGTCCAGGTCGCGCCAGGCCCGAACGGCGGTCTCGTACGTGTCCGACTGCCTCGGGGTCCACTGATGCTGTGTGGGAGGCCCGTACGAGTCGCGCAGCTCCTCGACCCGGTGCTGTGCCAGGTCCGCCGCGCGGCGCTTGTGCACGAGCTCCTCGAATGTGTGTGCCACCACACCTCCGACCGTAGTCAGAGGAGCGCCGTCGCGCGCGCCGAGCCCCGCGCGACCGGGTCCGGCCGGCGTGTTCCGGTCCGCACGAGTGGGCCACGCGGGCCGCGAAGGGCCTTAACATCAAGCCACCGACGCCGGCCGGGCATATGCGGCGCACGCGAGAAGTGAGGGCAGTGTGGCGGAGATCGAGGGAGCGGCGGTACCGGAGCGGCTGCTGATCACCCGTACCAGTACGGGCGACGGCGTCAGCCTCGTGATCCTCGCCGGAGAGGTCGATCTCGACGGCAGCAGCCAGCTGCGCGAGGTCCTGCTGTCGTCGGTGGAGTCCGCGCCGGGCACGGTGGTGGACTTCGGCGAGGTGGGGTTCCTGGACTCCAGCGGCATCAACGTCCTCATCTCCGCGCACCGGGCCGCCGAGTCCCGCGGCGTCTTCTTCCGGCTGGCCGCACCGCGCGACGCCGTCGAACGCGTGCTGCGGCTGGTGGGTGTCGACGGGCTCATCCCCTGCTACCCGAGTGTGGAACAGGCCCTGACCGCCTGAGGGACGGGTCAGACCAGCGGCAGGCGCGCGTACACCGTCTTGCCGGCCGCGTGCGGCTTGGTGATGACCTCGCCGCACAGCCGCGTCACGGTCTCCAGCCCGTGCCGGCCGACCCGCACGGGGTCACGGGGCAGGAAGGTGGGGAAGGCCTCCGCCGTGTCCGACACCGCGATCTCCACCCGGTCGTCCACCAGGGTCAGCTCCAGCCGGCAGGGGCCGGGCGCGTGCCGCAGCGCGTTCGTCACGAGCTCGCTCGCGACCAGACGGGCGGCGTCCAGGAAGGCGTCCGTCAGGTCCAGGCCCCGCTCGGACAGTCGCGCGACGAAGCCGTGCACGACATCCCCGGAAGCGGGGATCATCGCCGGTCCGCCCCTGAACTCCACCACCGCGGACACGACGGAGGCGTCCGCGGTGTCGGGTCCGTGCGCCGGAGTCATACCGAGCCTCACCGTCCGGTCCGGGGCCGAGTGGCGGGAGCGGGGGCCCCGGCTCTCACGATACGCATCAGGACACTCCCCACGATCCCTTTGCCCCAACTTCCGCCGGACGCGCCGCTTTTTGCACGGATCCGGCCGACCGCGCCCCTGTCCGGCCGAAGGCCGGGAGCGAGGCCGGGCGGACGCCCGGGTCAGGAAGCGGTGCAGGTGCCGACCGTGGGCGCGGCGTCGCTGCTGTTCTTGGCCGCGGTGAACCCGAAACTGGTGGACGCGCCGGCCGCCAGGGTGCCGTTCCAGCTCGGCCGCACCGTCATGACGTTGCCGCTCCAGGTGGGCGTGCCGTTCCAGAGCGAGGAGACGGACTGCTGGGCGGGCAGGGTGACCGTCGCGGTCCAGGAGCCGATCGGCTCGCTGCCCGCGGTGATGGTGACCTGGCCGTTGTAGCCGCTGCTCCAGTCCGCGGTCCTGGTGTACGTGGCCGTGCAGCTCGCACCGTCGCCCGGTTCGCCCGGGTCGCCCGGGCCTCCCGGATCGCCCGAGCCGCCGAGGGCGGACAGGACGGCGTCGTAGGCCGGCTTCTCGTTGTAGTCGCCGTCGAACAGCAGCGGGGTGCCGCCGCTGCGCCACGAGTACTTGTCGGTGACGCCCCACACGGTCATGCCGGTGCAGCGGCTCACCGCGAGGCAGGCCTCGACCACCTTGGTGTAGTCGGCGGCCTGGGCGGAGCCGGAGCCCTCGATGTCCAGCTCGGTGATCTGCACGTCCACGCCGAGGTCGGCGAAGCGCTGGAGGTTCTGCCGGTAGTCGGACGGGACGGGCGAGTTGCTGTTGAAGTGCGACTGGAAGCCGACGCAGTCGATGGGCACGCCGCGGGACTTGAAGTCCTTGACCATGTTGTAGACGGCGTTGCTCTTCGCGTTGACACCGTCGGTGTTGTAGTCGTTGTAGCAGAGCTTGGCGGCCGGGTCGGCGGCGCGGGCGGTGCGGAACGCCTCCTCGATGAAGCCGTCGCCCAGCTTGTCCTGGAAGGGCGAGCTGCGCCGGGCGCCGCTGCCGCGGTCCTGGAACGCCTCGTTGACGACGTCCCAGCTGTGGATCTCCCCCTTGTAGTGGCCCATCAGGCCGTTGATGTGGGCGTTCATCGCGGTACGCAGGTCGGAGGCGCCCAGCGGGCTCACCCAGGAGGGCAGTTGGGAGTGCCAGACCAGGGTGTGGCCGCGCACGTCCATGCCCCGGCTCTGCGCGTGGTCGACGATCCGGTCGGCGGAGGTGAAGGTGAAGCTGCCGCGGCTGGGCTCGGTGGCGTCCCACTTCATCTCGTTCTCGGGCGTCACCGAGCTGAACTCCCGGTCCAGCGTGGCGGCGTAGTCGCTCTCGCCGAGGTGGTTCGCCGCGACGGCGGTGCCGAAGTAGCGGCCCTGAGCTGCGGCCGCGGACCCGAGCGTGTCGGCGGCTTCGGCGGAGTGGGCCGCGGCCGTCAGCGCGGCGGCGGCCACGAGACCGGCGGTGGCCGCTCTCGACAGGCGTCTGACGAGCATGCTCATGTCATTCCGTTCCTTGAATCGGTGTGCGGAGGCCGTTCGGAAGAGCGGAAGCCGCCGAACTTCGCCCGGGAGAGGTCGAAAGTTTCGGATCGATTTCCGAATGTCGCGGAGGAGATTACGGACTCCCGTCCGCGAGGTCAACGCCCCGTCACCGCCCAGTCACGGTCACCCGTGCGGCCCGACCGGGTGCGCGACCCCGGGGCGGGGCGCATTCTTGCTGTGTCGCCCGCGCGGCGGCGCACGGACGAGGTGGGGCCGATGAGTACGGGCGCCGAGAACACCGAGAACACCGCCCGGATGCCGGGACGGCTGACGGCGCTGCTGATCGACGCGTCCACCCGGGCGATCGGCGCGGCCGGCGGCCGGGTGGGCGGTGTGTACCTGCGCTCTCCCACACCCGGCCTGCTGCGGCTGGCCGTCCTCGCCGGACTGCCCGGTTCGCTTTTTCGTCCCTGGTGGCGCCTGCACGCCGACAGTCCCTTCCCGGTCGCCGACGCCTACCGGCTGGGCGTGCGCGTGGTGCTGCCCAACGCCGCGGAGACGATGCGCCGCTACCCGCAGTTCGCCGCCGGTCTCCCCTTCGCCTTCGGGTCCCTGTACGTGCCCGTCGCCGGGGCGAGCCGGACCTACGGCGTGCTGACCGTCCTGCGCCTGCCCGCCCCGGACGCCGCCGACGTGCTGGAGGGCGCGGACCTCGTGGCCGGGGTGGCCCAGGACCTGGGCGCGGCCCTGGAGCGGCTGGACGCCGACCCTGCCGCGCCGCCGGTCGCCTGGGAGGGGGAACCGCTGTGCGTGCGGCCGCCCGCCGCGGGACGGCACCCGCAGCACGCCGGAAGTTTCGGCTGGGACCCGGACACCGGCGCCGTCACCCTCGACGAGCCCCTGTGCGTCCTGCTCGGCCTCCCGGCGCGTGCGGCCGGGACCCCGGCGGCCCTCGGGACGCTCACCGGGGTGCTGGCCCCGGACGACGGCCACCGGATCGCCGCGGCGCTGCGGGACACGGCCGCCGGCCGGCCGCCCCGGCTGCCCCTGTACGTGCGCACGGCGGAGGGCTCGCTGCGCCTGGTGGAGCTGTGGCTGCCGCGGTCCGCACCGCCCGTCGGCGGGCCGGTGCGCGGCGCGGTGCGCGATCCCTTCGCCCCCGCCGCGGCCGACGCCGCGGCCGACCTGCTGCCGGAGGGCGTCTTCTGCGTGGACCGCCTGGGCACCGTCGTCTACGCCAACCCCCGCGCCGCCCGGCTGCTGGGCAGGCCACGGGCAAGGCTCCTCGGCCGGTCCCTGTGGGAGGCCGTCCCCTGGCTGGACCAGGCCGCCTACGAGGACCACCTGCGCGGCGCCCTGCTCTCCCCGGAGCCGGTCGGCTTCCACGTCCGGCGACCGCCCGACGCGAGCCGCCGCGCGGCACCCCGGCCCTACGAGGGCGACTGGCTCGCCGTCGGCGTGTATCCGGGGCCGGACTTCCTCACGGTCACGCTCCGCCCGGCCAACCGGGTGGCCGACGCGTCCGCCGGTCTCACGCCCGAGCACGGCGTGGCCGAGGGCGCCCCCGGGCCCGAGGCCGGCGACCCGGCCCCGCCGGTCACCACGACGGCACCGGAGTACCGTCCCATCGTCCTGGCCGTGGCCCTGACCGAGGCGGTCACCGCCCGGCAGGTGTCCGAGGTGGTCGTACGCGAGCTGCTGTCGGCGTTCGGCGGCCGCCGGCTCGCCATCTACCTGCTCCAGGACCGTCATCTGCACCTGGCGTGGGAGACGGGGTTCCCGCCCGGTTTCCTCGCGCCCTTCGAAGGGGTGCCGCTGGACGCCCGGCTGCCCGGGGTCGAGACGCTGACCAGCGGCCGGCCGCTGTTCTTCGACTCGATGCGGGCGCTGGCCTCCGCGTACCCGGGCATCCCGCTGGACGCCACGGAGGGTGCCCGCGCCTTCCTGCCGCTGATCGCCTCCGGCCGCCCGGTCGGCTCCTGCATCCTCGGCTTCGAACGTTCCCGGGACTTCAGCACCGAGGAGCGCACGGTGCTCACCGCCCTCGCCGGACTCATCGCGCACGCCATGGAGAAGGCCCGGCGCTACGAGTCCGAGACCGCGCTCGCCCGCGGTCTCCAGGAGGCGCTGCTGCCCCGGCGGCTGCCCGCGCACCCGCTGCTGGAGACCGCGGGCCGCTATCTGCCCGGCACCCAGGGCCTGGACGTGGGCGGGGACTGGTACGACGTGGTCGCCTCCGGCGACGGCATGGCCCTGGTCATCGGGGACGTGCAGGGGCACGGCGTGCAGGCCGCGGCCACCATGGGGCAACTGCGCAGCGCCGTGCGCGCCTTCGCCCTCGGCGGCCGGCCGCCCGACGAGGTGATGAGCGGCGTCAACCACCTGCTCGCCGATCTGGACCCGGGCCTGTTCGCGAGCTGCTGCTACATCCGGCTCGACCCGGCCACCGGACGGGCCTGCGCGGCCCGCGCGGGGCACCCGCCGCCGTTGCTGCGCCACCCGGACGGACGCACCGAGACGCTCGACCTGCCGGGCGGGGTGGTGCTCGGGGTGGACCCGGGCGCGCCCTATCCGCTGACCGATTTCACCGTCGAGCCCGGCGCCGTCCTCGCCCTGTACACGGACGGCCTCGTGGAGCGGCCCGGCACCGACATCGACGAGGGGATCACCGCGCTGCGCCTGGCGCTGGCCAGGGCCGGTGCGCCCGCCGCGCGGCCGGGGAGCCGGTCGCTCGCGGGCGTCGCGGACCGGATCGTCGTGTCCGCCCGCCACACCGCGGACCGTCCCGACGACATCGCCCTGCTGCTCGCCACCCGCCGCGCCCGCCCCGGGAGCCCGCGGTGAGGACGGCCGTGCGCGACCTGGAAGCCTCCGGCCCGAACGCCCCTGGTGCCCGTCCGGCGGGCTCCCGCGCCACGGGGGGGGGTGCCCCTCGCCTCTCCGGGCCCGGCAGTGTAGACATGGGCACATGGTCCGACTGATGGGTCGATCGGGAGAACGGTCACCCCGTCGTCCCGGCGGCCCGCACGCCCGACACCGGCAGGACGCGGACCGGTCACGGCGGGGAGGGGACGCGAGGCGGCCTGCCTCGGCACTGCGCTCGGCGCTGTCCGGACGCAGTGTGGCCGGCCAGGTCTTCGTGATGAACGTGGTCATCGTGCTGCTGCTGGTGGTGGCCGGGGCCGTCGCGCTGGTCCTCCAGGTGCGGCACGACAGCACGGTGGAGGCCCGCAACCGCTCCCTCTCGGTGGCCGAGACCTTCGCCAACTCCCCCGGCATCCTCCAGGCGCTGCGCAGCCCCGACCCCACGGCGGTGCTCCAGCCCCGCGCCGAGGCGGTGCGCAAGGCGACGGACGTGGACTTCGTGGTGGTCACCAACCCCGAGGGGATCCGCTACACCCATCCCAAACCGGACCGCATCGGCAAGAAGTTCGTCGGGAACATCGCCCCCGCGCTGGCGGGCAGGACGGTGACCGAGGAGATCGAGGGGACGATCGGCCCGCTGGTGCAGGCCGTCGTGCCCGTCGAGGACCCCGACGGCAGGGTCGTGGGTCTGGTCTCGGCGGGCATCACGACCGAGAACGTGGGCGGGGTGGCCGACCGCCAGCTGCCCCTGGTGCTGAGCGCTGCGGCCGTCGGACTGGCCCTGGCGACGGGGGGCACGGCCCTGGTGAGCCGCCGGCTGCTGCGGCAGACGCACGGCCTGGGGCCGCACGAGATGACCCGGATGTACGAACACCACGACGCCGTCCTGCACAGCGTCCGCGAGGGCGTGGTCATCGTCGGCGGCGAGGGCAGGCTGCTGCTCGCCAACGACGAGGCGCGTCGGCTGCTCGCCCTGCCCCCCGACGCCGAGGGCCGCCACGTCGGCGCGCTCGGGCTGCCGTCCGACCTGGCGGAGCTGCTGGCCTCGGGCCAGGCCGCCACCGACGAGGTGCACCTGGTCAAGGACCGGCTGCTGGCCATCAACCAGCGCCCCACGGACGTACGGGGCGGCCCGGCCGGAAGCGTGGCGACGCTGCGCGACTCCACCGAGCTGCGGGCCCTGTCCGGCCGGGCCGAGACCGCCCGGGAACGCCTGGACATCCTCTACGCGGCCGGTGTGGGCATCGGCACCAGCCTGGACGTCACCCGCACCGCCGAGGAACTGGGCGAGCTGGCCGTGCCCCGGTTCGCGGACTACGTCACCGTCGACCTCTTCGACACCGTGCTGGCCGGCGGTCAGCCGGGCGGCGTCACGCCGCTGCGCCGCGCCGCGCTGAGCGGCATCACCGGGGAGGTCCCGCTCTATCCGGTGGGCCGGCAGATCCGCTACGTGGACTCGTCGCCGCAGGGCCGCACGCTGGAGACCGGACGGGCCGTCCTGGAGCCCCGGCTCGGCGAGGCCCCGGGCTGGCAGGCACAGGACTTCGAGCGTTCCGCGCAGGTGGTGGAGTACGGGGTCCACTCGCTGATCACCGTCCCGCTGCGGGCGGGGACCCTGGTGCTCGGGGTGGTGAGTTTCTGGCGTTCGGTCAAGCCCGAGCCGTTCGACGAGGACGAGCTGGCGCTCGGCGAGGAACTGGTCGCGCGGGCCGCGGTCTCCATCGACAACGCCCGTCGCTACACCCGTGAGCACAGCATGGCGGTGACCCTCCAGCGCAGTCTGCTGCCGCGCAGGCTGCCCGAGCAGAACGCGCTGGACGTCGCCTACCGCTACCTGCCCGCGCAGGCGGGGGTCGGCGGTGACTGGTTCGACGTGCTGCCGCTGTCCGGTGCCCGGGTCGCGCTCGTGGTTGGCGACGTCGTCGGGCACGGACTGCACGCCGCCGCCACCATGGGCCGGCTGCGCACGGCGGTGCACAACTTCACCGCCCTCGACCTGCCGCCCGACGAGCTGCTCGGGCTGCTGGACGAGCTGGTCGGGCGGATCGACCAGGACGAGGCGGCCGACGACGGCAGTGCCCCGGTCACCGGGGCCACCTGCCTCTACGCGATCTACGACCCGGTCGCGGGTTCCTGCGTGATCGCCCGGGCGGGCCACCCGCCGCCGGCCCTGATCCGGCCGGACGGCACCGTGGAATTCCCGGAGGTGCCCGCCGGACCCCCGCTGGGCCTGGGGGGCCTCCCGTTCGAGACGACGGAACTGCGGCTGGCGGAGGGCAGCCGGCTGGTGCTGTACACCGACGGGCTGGTCGAGGACCGCGTGCACGACATCGACGTCGGTCTGGAGCAGCTGCGCCGGGCGCTGGAGACGGCGGGCGAGACGCCCGAGGAGACCTGCCGGACCGTCCTGGACGCCCGGCTCCCGGACCGGCCCGGCGACGACATCGCCCTGCTGGTGGCCCGGACCCGGGTGCTGGGCCCGGACCAGGTGGCCGAGTGGGACGTCCCGAACGATCCGGCGGCGGTCGCCGAGGTCCGCTCCCAGGTCACCCGGCGGCTGGACGAGTGGGGGCTGGACGAGCTGGCGTTCACCACCGAGCTGATCCTGAGCGAGCTGGTCACCAACGCGATCCGGTACGGCGGCGAGACCGTCCACGTCCGGGTGGTGCGCGACCGCAGCCTGATCTGCGAGGTGTTCGACAGCAGCAGCACGTCCCCGCACCTGCGCTACGCGGCGATGACGGACGAGGGCGGGCGCGGGCTGTTCCTGGTCGCGCAGCTCGCCGAGCGCTGGGGCACCCGCTACACGCCGGCCGGCAAGGTCATCTGGGCGGAGCAGCCGGTGCCCTGACGGACGCGGCCCCGGTCCCCCGCTCCGTACCAGTTTCGTGCACGACGGGTGCCCGGCACGCCCCTCTTCTGGTAGGAAACTTTCCTATCAGTGCCCGGCACTCCCATCCCCCACTCCCCCACACCTGGAGATTCCGTGAGGCACCCCTTCCGCGACCCGGCGCGCCCCGCAGGCCCCTCGCGCCGTACCGTGCTCGCCATGGCATGCGCGTCCCTGGCGACAGTCCCCCTGCTCACCCCCTCGCGCGCCGCGGCGGCGTCCGCGCGCGCGACGGGACTCGACGACCCGGCGAAGAAGGAGATCGCCATGCAACTGGTGTCGAGCGCGGAGAACTCCTCGCTCGACTGGAAGGCCCAGTACCGGTACATCGAGGACATCGGTGACGGCCGCGGCTACACCGCGGGCATCATCGGCTTCTGCTCCGGCACCGGCGACATGCTCGACCTGGTGGAGCTGTACGGCGAGCGCAGCCCCGGGAACGTGCTCGCGCCCTATCTGCCCGCGCTGCGCCGGGTGGACGGCTCCGACTCGCACGAGGGCCTCGACCCCGGCTTCCCGGACGACTGGCGCCGGGCCGCCGACCAGGACCCGGAGTTCCGCCGGGCCCAGGACGACGAGCGGGACCGCGTGTACTTCGACCCGGCCGTACGGCGCGGCAAGGAGGACGGGCTGCGGACGCTGGGGCAGTTCGCGTACTACGACGCGATGGTGATGCACGGCGACGGCGGCGGCCTCGGCTTCTCCAGCATCCGCGAGCGCGCCCTCGGCCGGGCCCGCCCGCCGGCCCAGGGCGGTGACGAGGTCGCCTACCTGCACGCCTTCCTCGACGAGCGGGTGTGGGCCATGAAACAGGAGGAGGCGCACAGCGACACCAGCCGGGTCGACACGGCGCAGCGCGTCTTCCTGAACGAGGGCAACCTGGACCTCGAGCCGCCGCTGGACTGGCACGTGTACGGGGACGCCTACCACATCGGCTGACCCGCGCCCCGGCCTGCGCCCCCCGGGGTGTCCGGGCAGGACGCGGGCCGCGGAACCGGCCGTACGCCGGGTTCCGCGGCCCGTGTGCCGCCGGTGGACGCGTTCCGTGTCAGTGGCGGAACGCGTCCTTGCCCTTCTCCTTGGCCTGCCGGGCGTCGCCCTTGGACTGCGCGGCACGGCCCTCGGCCGTCATCCGCTCGTTGCCCACGGCCCGGCCGGCCGCTTCCTTGGCCTTCCCCTTGGCCTGCTCCATCCTGGCCCTGGACTTCTCGTTGCCGGCCACAGTGCTTCACCTCTCGGCGTTCGCTTGCGATGTCCTGAACGGCGGGTGGCCCGGTGCGGGACGCCCAAACGTGCGAACGCCCGGCAGGGGTGTCCGGCGGGGCCCTGGGTACGAGCACGGCAGGGCAGAACATCACGTCGTCGACTCGGAGGAACGTCATGGCCGGAGTACTGGACCGGATCAAGCGGTTCGCACGCAGCCCGCAGGGCCGGCGGGCGGCCGAACAGGTGCGCCGGGCCGCCTCGGACCCGCGCCGCCGCGCGCAGGCCCAGGAGATGCTGCGCAGGTTCGGCAAACGCCGCTGAGCGGCACCGAGCGGTGCTGCGCGGCTCCGTGCGAGGAGTCGGCGCAAACGGTCAGTTCTGACCGGCGTGGGTGTGGCTGTGGGAGGTCTCCGGCGGACATCGCCGGTCCTCGCCGGGGCGGTCCCGCTGCCAGTCGCGGACGGCGACGGTCAGCGCGCACAGCATGGCGGCGACACCGGTGCCCACCGACAGGGCCACCGCCTCGTGGTAGTCGTCGTGGTTGGCGTTGAGCGTCAGGTAGAAGAGCCCCGGCAGCGCGGCGGTGCCCACGGCGCCGCCCAGCCGCTGGCCCGTCTGGAGGGCGCCCCCGGCCGCACCCGCCATCCGCACCGGCACGTCGCGGAGCGTCATGGTGATGTTCGGCGAGATCACGCAGCCGCTGCCGAGTCCGCCGATCAGCAGGGCCGGGGCGGCGAGCCAGGCGGCCAGGTGGGAGGGTGCGAGCCAGAGCAGCAGCGCGGTCGTGCCCAGTCCCGCCATGACGGCGACCAGCCCCCCGGCGGTCAGCAGCCGGCCCAGCCGTTCCACCAGCCGGCCCGCCACGGCGGCGGCGACGGCCGACCCGACGGCGAACGGGGTCACCGCCAGGCCCGACATGAGCGGGGAGTAGCCCAGCCCGTTCTGGAAGAAGAGCGCGAAGACGAGCCACACCCCGCTGAACCCGACGAAGTACAGGGCGGCCAGGCCCGCGCCGGTGGCGTAGCCGCGGGTCTGGGTGAGCAGTCCGGGTTCCAGGAGCGGCTGACCGCCCCGCCGGGCGATCCGCCGTTCCCACCGTGCGAAGGCGAGCAGGACCAGCGCCCCCGCCGGGAACAGCCACCACACCTTGGTCAGGCCGCCGCCCTCGGCGAGGACCAGCGGCAGCATCAGCGCCAGGATGCCCGCGCCGAGCAGCGCCACGCCCACGGGGTCGAGGTGTCCCCGGCCGCCGGGCGCCACCCGGGGCAGCAGGCGGAAACCGAGGAACAGGGCGAGCAGGCCGACCGGCACGTTCACGTAGAAGATCCACCGCCAGCCCTCGGGCCCCGCCAGCGCCAGGATCAGGCCGCCGACGACGGGTCCCACGGCGCTGGAGACCCCCACGGTGGCGCCGAACAGCCCGAACGCGCGGCCGCGTTCCGCGCCCCGGAACAGCTGCTGGATCAGTGCCGAGTTCTGCGGCGCGATGCTGCCCGCGGCGACTCCCTGGGCGAGCCGGGCGGCGACCAGCAGTTCGATGCCGGGCGCGGCCCCCGCCGCGGCGCTGCAGAGCACGAAGGAGGCCAGGGCGGCGAGGAAGACGCGGCGTCTGCCGAACGCGTCGCCGATCCGGCCCGCGGTCACCAGGGTCAGGGCGAACGCGAGCGCGTATCCGGAGACGACCCACTGCACGGACGCCGGCGAGGTGTGCAGCCCCTCCTGCATGGAGGGCAGGGCGACGGCGACGATCGTCACGTCCAGCAGGGTCATGAAACCGGCGACCAGGGTCACCCACAGGGCCCGCCAGCGGTTGGGGTCCAGGCTGTCGTCGTCCGGGCGCTGCACACGGGCTCCTCTCGTGAGGCGGCACGGGGACGCACGGCTCCGTCCCCACGCCTGCGTCACCCGTGACCAGGGCTTCAAACCCCCGGCCGGCCGGTGCGCCCGCCCCGAGCCCCAAACCCGAGCCATGAGATCCCATAAGACGTCCTTATGACCTCATAGACCGGACCCGCGTACCGACTTAGGCTTGCCTTAGCTTAGGCTTCCCGGAGAGTCGATCTGTCACCGCTCGAAGGGAACCTGAACATGCCCCGCCCTCTGCGGGTAGCCATCGTCGGATCCGGCCCGGCCGGGATCTACGCCGCTGACGCCCTGCTCAAGTCCGACGTGGCCGCCGACCCCGGTGTTTCCATCGACATCTTCGAGCGCATGCCCGCCCCGTTCGGACTCATCCGTTACGGCGTCGCGCCCGACCACCCGCGGATCAAGGGCATCATCACGGCCCTCCACCAGGTGCTCGACAAGCCGCAGATCCGCCTCTTCGGCAACGTGAACTACCCCACCGACGTCAGCCTGGACGATCTGCGCGCCTTCTACGACGGTGTGATCTTCGCCACCGGTGCCACGGCGGACCGGGCCCTGTCCGTCCCCGGCGCCGACCTCGACGGCTCCTACGGCGCGGCCGACTTCGTCGCCTGGTACGACGGCCACCCCGACTTCCCGCGCACCTGGCCGCTGGAGGCGGAGAAGGTCGCCGTCCTCGGTGTCGGCAACGTCGCCCTGGACATCGCGCGCGTCCTCGCCAAGACGGCCGACGAGCTGCTGCCGACCGAGATCCCGCCGAACGTCTACGAGGGCCTCAAGGCCAACAAGGCGCTGGAGGTCCACGTCTTCGGCCGCCGCGGTCCGGCGCAGGCGAAGTTCAGCCCGATGGAGCTGCGGGAGCTGGACCACTCCCCCAACATCGAGGTGATCGTCGACCCCGAGGACATCGACTACGACGAGGGCTCGATCGCGACCCGGCGCGGCAACAAGCAGGCCGACATGGTCGCCAAGACGCTGGAGAACTGGGCGATCCGCGACGTCGGCGACCGGCCGCACAAGCTCTTCCTGCACTTCTTCGAGTCGCCCTCGGAGATCCTCGGCGAGGACGGCAGGGTGACCGGCCTGCGCACCGAGCGCACGGAGCTGGACGGCACGGGCAACGTCAAGGGCACCGGCGAGTTCAAGGACTGGGACGTCCAGGCGGTCTACCGGGCCGTCGGCTACCTCTCCGACCAGCTGCCCAAGCTGCCCTGGGACCTCGAGACGGGCACGGTCCCGGACGCGGGCGGCCGGGTCCTCCAGGAGTCCGGCGAGCACCTCCAGTCGACGTACGTCACCGGATGGATCCGGCGCGGCCCGGTCGGCCTGATCGGCCACACCAAGGGCGACGCCAACGAGACGGTGTCCAACCTGCTGGACGACTACGCGAACGGCCGTCTGCAAACGCCCTCCGCGCCGGCTCCCGAGGCCGTGGACGCCTTCCTCGCCGAGCGGAACGTCCGCTTCACCACCTGGGACGGCTGGTACAGGCTCGACGCCGCGGAGAAGGCGCAGGGCGAGCCGCAGGGACGTGAGCGCGTGAAGTACGTCGAGCGCGAGGACATGCTCCGCGAGAGCGGGGCCTGAGCCACCGCGTCCGGCGCCGGTGACCTCCTCGCGGAGGGGCCGGCGCCGGTCGTGTGTCCGCCGGACCCGCGGCGGGTGGACGGGCGTGAACGGGTGGCCGGGATCAGACCTCCAGTTCGTTCTCGATCCGGCGCAGCTGGTGGCGGGCCATGGCCAGGTTGGCGCGGCTCGAGTCCAGCACCAGGTAGAGGAACAGACCGTTGCCGCCGCGGCCCTTGAGCAGGCGGATCATGTGGTACTGGCTGCTCAGGGTGATCAGGATGTCCTCGATCTCGTCCTTGATCCCGAGGTGCTCCATCGTGCGCAGTTTGGACCGCACGACGTCGGTGTTGCCCGCGGCGGCGACCTCCAGGTTGAAGTCCTTGCCGCCGCCCAGGGTGCCGAGCGCCATCCCGCTGGTGTAGTCGACGAGCGCGACGGCGGTCGCTCCGTCGATGGAGCTGAGGCATTCCTTGAGCGAGGTCTCCAGGTTGGCCATGGTGGTTTCCTTTCCGGACGTGATCTGTACGCGATCGGTGGGTCAGGTCGGCCGGTGGGCACCGCCGGCCTGGGGGGTGGGCTGGTGGGCGGGCCGCTGCGGGGTGCGCACCGGCAGGGTGCCGATGGGGCGGGGCGGCTGGGCGGGGAGCGTCGCACCGGGTCCGGCGGCGGGGGCGCGACCGCGTTCGGCCCCGATCCCGGCGGCGACCAGCTCCCCGATCCGCGCGCCGCTGCGCCGGCCCTCCAGATGGAGGCGGCCCACGTTGACCCGGCCGTCGGCGAGCAGGGTGAGCACGGCGGCCGGACCGGCGGCGTACGTGGCGACGTAGCCGTCGGCCCCGCGCAGCAGCAGCTCGCGGAAGCCGCCGCGCGCGGTGGCCTCGGCCATGCGGTGCGCGACGCCGAGGGCGGCCGCGGTGAGCGCGGCAAGGCCCTCGGGTTCGGTGCCCGGCGCGTCGTGGGCCAGGACGAGCCCGTCCACGGTGGCCGCGAGCGACCCGGTGAGCTGGGGCACGCGGTTGCGCAGTCGGCGCAGTTCGTCCAGGACGTCGCTCTCGACGGCCATGAGCAGTCTCCTTTCGTCGCGCCGGCGGCGCGCGCGGATCACAGGGCCTCCAAGGCGTCTCGAAGCCGTCGCAGCAGGGCCGTGTCGGGGTCGTCCCACACGACCGCCCGCGGTTGCGGGCCGGGGACGAGGGGCGGCGCGGCGGGTGGCGCGGCACGGACGAGTCCGTCGGCGGCGAGGCGGCGCAGTTCGACCAGGGTGTGATAGGTGCGGCAGGCGAGCGCCGACGCGATCTCCGCGGCGGTGCGCACGCCGTCCACGTGGGTCAGGGCGCGGCCGCGCCGCACGGGCAGCTCGGCGGTGTCCGTGCCCGGCACCCGGGCCAGGGGGAGGGTGTCGATGGCGGGGTCGGGCCAGATCCGGTCCAGCAGGGCGCGCCGGCGCCCGGACTCGCGGACGACGGCGTCCACCGGGACGGAGCGGACCGCGCCGAGCCAGTGCGCCGCGCCGGGCCGGAAGCGCTGTGCGCGCGTGTCGTGGGCCAGGACGAAGTACGCGGCGTCGAACAGTGCGCCCAGGTGGCAGACCTCCAGCGCGCCCGCGGTGAGCCGGCCGCTGTCCACGAGCCGGTGGCCGACCCGGTGCTGGGCGCCGCCCCGGTCGACCGCGTCCCACCAGCCGTCCGGCGGGACCGCGCCGCTGCGGGTGAGCAGTGCGCCGAGGTCGGGGGTGAAGGCCGACTCCACGTGCACGACGCGGCCCGCCGAGAGGTACACGATGCCCCGCTCGCCCGACAGCGCCCCGGTCGCTCCTTCGGCCGCGAGGGCCCCGAGCGCCTCCGACGTCGTCTCGTGCGTGGCCCAGGTGGTCGTCACCCGGGTCATCCGAGCACCAGCCGGTCCGCCATCTCGGCCAGCCGGATGCGGGCCAGGGCGAGGTTCCCGTCGTTGCGGTCCAGCCACAGGTGGAGGAAGACGGTGCTGTCGAACGGGGTGCTGACGAACCTGAGCAGGTGGTAGGCGCCGCCGGTGGTGGCGATCAGGTCCTCCACCGGGGGTTCCGTCCCGGGCTGCGGGGTGCCGCCCGCCGTACCGGCCGCCGCCAGGGAGCCGCTCTCCGCGACGTGCCGGCCCAGCTCCGCCGTCTCCGCGGCCGTCGCCTCCCAGTCGCCGCCCGGCGCCTCGCCGACGGCGCCGAGAGCGAGCCCGCTGATCCAGTCGACCAGGGACGCTCCGCGCGCGCCGGGCAGTCGCATGGCTTCCAGCAGACTCTCGTCGATTCCGGGCACGCCGGATCCCCTCCCCTGCACGGCTGTACCGCGAACGTGACGACGACACTACGGAAAGTGCACGCATCCGGTGAGCGCTTTGGCATTTTCCAGAGGAACGTGCGCGCGGGCGGGCATACTGCGCTGTTCGGCCCGTTCCGGGGGCCGGCGGACGAGCGTGCGCACGCCGAGACGGGCAACCCGGGGTGCATGGCCCGACTCCACTTCCCCCGCAGCGGGAAGCACCCGAAGGACGCGACGGCGGACGTACCGACCGGCGAGAGCACCGGCGAGACGACCGGCGAGGACTACGGTCCGGACGCCGCCACCGAGCACGCCGCCCCCGACTCCCCGGCCGAACTGCCCGGCCGTTCCTGGTCCGCGCTGTTGCGGCGGGTGCTCGCCGAGTTCAAGGACGACGAACTGACCGACCGGGCCGCCGCCCTGACCTACTACGGGATCCTGTCGCTGTTCCCGGCCCTGCTGGTGCTGGTCTCACTGCTCGGCATCGCCGGGGAGTCCGCCACCCAGGAGGTCCTGGACAACGTGAAGAAGCTCGCGCCCGGCTCCGCGCGGGACGTGCTCACGAACGCCGTGGAGCAGTTGCAGGCCAAGGCCGGGCTGGGCTCCGTACTGGCGGTCGTCGGTCTGGTGGGTGCCGTCTGGTCGGCGTCCGGATACGTGGCGGCGTTCATCCGCTCCGCCAACGCGGTCTACGACGTGCCCGAGGGACGCCCGGTGTGGAAGGTGCTGCCGCTGCGCGTCGCCCTGACCGTGGTGCTGCTCGTGCTCGCGGTGGTCAGCGCGCTCATCGTGGTGTTCACCGGAAGCCTGGCCCGGCAGGCCGGCACCGCGCTCGGTGTCGGCGACACCGCGCTGACCGTGTGGTCGATCGCCAAGTGGCCGGTGCTGGTCCTGCTCGTCACCTTCATGATCGCGATCCTGTACTGGGCCGCGCCCAACGCCCGGGTCAAGGGCTTCAAATGGGTCTCGCCGGGCAGCCTGGTCGCGCTGCTGATCTGGCTGCTGGCCTCCGCGGGCTTCGCCTTCTACGTGGCCAACTTCGGCTCCTACAACAAGACCTACGGCACCCTCGCCGGTGTCATCGTCTTCCTGGTGTGGCTGTGGGTGACGAACCTGGCCATTCTGCTCGGCCTGGAGTTCGACGCAGAACTGGCCCGGCAGCGGGTCATCGCCGGCGGCCACCCGCCCGAGGAGGAGCCGTACGTCGAACCGCGCGACACCCGGGCCTGGAACGAGGCGGACCGGCGGCGCGCGGCCTCGGACGAGTGACGCCGGGGACGCCGGGGACGCCGGGGACGCTACGGCAGGATCGAGTCGACGTATCCGCCGTCGACCCGGACGGCCGCGCCGGTGGTGGCGGAGGCGAGCGGGGAGCTGAGGTACACCACCAGGTTGGCGATCTCCTCCGGCTCGATCAGCCGCTGGAGCAGGGACTGCGGGCGGTGTTCGCGCATGAAGACGCGCTGTGCCTCGTCCCAGGGCAGGTCGCGGTCGACCAGTTGGTACACGAAGTCCTCGACGCCCTCGGTGTGGGTGGGCCCGGCGATGACGCAGTTCACCGTGACGCCGCTGCCCGCGGCCTCCTTGGCGAAGCCGCGGCCGACGCCGAGCAGGGCCGTCTTGGAGACTCCGTAGTGGATCATCTCGGCCGGGATCACGACGGCCGAGTCACTCGCGATGTACAGCACCCGGCCCCAGCCGCGGTCCCTCATCCGGGGGAGATGGGCGCGCGTCAGCCTGACGCCCGCGAGGACGTTGATCTCGAAGTAGCGGCGCCACTCGGCGTCGCTGATCTCCAGTGCGGGCGCGGCGCCGAAGACGCCGAGGTTGTTCACGAGGATGTCCACGTCGGGCAGCGTCTCCAGGGCCCGCCCGGCACCCTCTTCGGTACCGAGGTCGGCCGCGACCGGCACGAACGTGCCGTCCGGCACCTCGCCCCGCAGCTTGTCGACGCTCTCCGCCAGGCGGCCGGCGTCGCGCCCGTTGACGCCCACGGTGGCACCGGCCCGCGCCAGTCCGGCGGCGATCGCCGCCCCGATGCCCTGCGAGGAGCCGGTCACCAGCGCGGTGCGTCCGCCGAGGTCGAGATTCATCAGGTCGCTCCTTGTCCTGCCGTACGGTCGGTCGGGTTGCTCCTGCCCACCCTCGCTCACGACGCACCCGCGACCCGGCCGCCCGCACCGCACGCCCGCACCGGCACGCCCGGTCGGCGGACCCCCCGGTGCTCTCGGTTGACCTGCGGCGACGATACTTGCTACGTCCGTGCCCCTGCTGCCAGATGGACCCATGCCGACCTCTCCCACCGCCCGCCCCACGCATCCGCCCACGCTGTGGGCCGCTCGCGGCCGCCATGTCGGCTCCGCGGCCGAGGACACCGTCCGGCACCGGCTCCAGCGGCTCAAGGACGACCACGTCGTCGACGACTTCCTGGAACCGCCCGACGAGCCGATGGCCGAGCCCCCGGCCGCCGGGGCACCCGGCCCCCGCATCCTCGAGGCGCGCTGGAAGGCCCCCGGGGCCGTCACCGTGCGGGCCAGACTGATCCTCGAGCCCGCGTCGGCGGGCGGGCAGGAGTGGACGCTGCTCGCGGAGGCCGAGGAGGCCTGGGACCTCGCCTGGCCCTCCCCCGCCACCGTGTTCTGGCCGGACGACCCGGACGTCACCTGGGACCGGGACGCCGCCACGGGGCTGCGCCTGCGGGGCATCAACACCCTGCCCGACGACGACAAGGCCGTGCGCCGGCTGCTCAAGGAGGCGGGGCGCAGCCCGTGGAACATCCACGTGGTGGTGCACGAGGCGATGACCCCGGACCACCGCGGCCGGGTGCCGCTGGCGCAGCGGCTGCCGCCCGGTCTTCGGCACCGGGTGGTCGAGCACCGCGCCGCGCCGCAGCAGTTGCGGGTGGTGAACTGGGCCCTGGAGGACTTCGGGGTCCAGGTGCCGCGCGGCGGCGCCGTGGTGCTGCCCGGCACACCGGCCCCGGCCGACTACGCCGCCGGTGACTTCTCCGTGCGCACCGTGTTCCTCGACGGCTCCGAGCCCACCGCGCTGATCGCGGCGGTGACGTCCTTCGCCGCGCTGCCCAGGCCGCTGCCCGACGACGCGGTGGCGGCCCTCGCCTCGCTGCGTGAGGACTGGCGGCTGCTGACGCTGGAGGAGGAGCTGGAGCGGGAGCGCAAGCTGGTGAGGATGTACGCCGAGGCGCTGGAGGCCATGACCCAGTCCCGCGACCTGTACCGGGAGGCGGCGGAACGCGCGGCCGAGGCCCTCGCCGTGTACCGGGAGTCCGCCGCGGCGGCGGCACCGGCCGGACCGGCACGGTCACAGACGCCGTCGGCCTCTCCCCTGCGGGGTCTGACCCGCACGCTGGAGCGGTTCAGGGGCTCCGCCCGGACCGCCCGCCCGGACGCCGCCGACCGCGGCACCACGGAGCCTCCCGGGAGCCCGGCGACCGACGACTGACGACTGGCGGCCGGCTGCCCACGACCAGCGGCCGGCTGCTCACGACCGGCTGCCCACGACTGGCCACCGCCGGGGTGAGGGCACCCTCACGTGTCATCCGGCGGGAGGTGGATACGCGGACGGCACAGGAGCACGGCCCGTCCCGGAAGGTCACCGACGCCATGGACAGCCAGCACGACAGCGCCCCCGCTTCCCGCCCACCGGAGTCCTCCCGTTCCCAGACCACGCTCCGGGTCAACGGCAAACCGCACACCCTCACCGTCGACCACCGCCGCGTCCTGCTGGACCTCCTGCGGGAGGACCTCGAACTGGCCGGCGCCAAGAAGGGCTGCGACCACGGCCAGTGCGGCGCCTGCACCGTCCTGGTCGACGGGCGGCGCGTCAACAGCTGCCTGCTGTTCGCGGTCGCCCTGGACGGCTGCGAGATCACCACCGTCGAGGGTCTCGCCGGGGACGGCGAGGAGCTGCACCCGCTCCAGCGCGCCTTCCTGGACCGCGACGCCTTCCAGTGCGGCTACTGCACGCCGGGCCAGATCTGCTCCGCGGTCGGCACGCTCGCCGAGGCCGCGGCCGGGCATCCCTCGCACGTCACCGACCCGGCGGCGCCCTCCGGGGAGCCGGTCGTGCTGAGCCGGGACGAGATCCGCGAGCGGCTGAGCGGCAACCTGTGCCGCTGCGGCGCCTATCCGCGCATCGCCGACGCCGTCGAGGACGTGATCCCGTGAAGCCCTTCGCCTACGTACGCGCGGGCAGCGTCGAGGAGGCCACCGAGGCCTTCGCGGCCCACCCCGGCGCCCGCTACCTGGGCGGCGGAACCAACCTCGTCGATCTGATGAAGCTCGGCGTGGAGACCCCCGCCGCGCTGGTCGACGTGACCCGGCTGCCGCTGGGCACCGTGGAGGAGCTGCCCGACGGCTCGCTGCGGGCCGGGGCGACGGTCCGCAACAGCGACCTCGCGGCCCACCCCGCCGTCCGCGACCGCTACCCCGCGCTGTCCCAGGCGCTGCTGGCCGGCGCCTCCGGGCAGTTGCGCAACGCCGCCACCACCGGCGGCAACCTGTTGCAGCGCACCCGCTGCCCCTACTTCCAGGACCTGTCGAAACCCTGCAACAAGCGGGAGCCCGGCACCGGCTGCGGCGCCCTGGAGGGTGTGCACCGGGACCACGCGGTCCTCGGCCACTCCGACCAGTGCATCGCCACCCACCCCTCGGACATGGCGGTGGCGCTGGCCGCCCTCGACGCGCGCGTCGAGCTGCACGGACCCGAGGGCACCCGCAGCGTGCCCGCCGCCGACTTCCACCGGCTCCCCGGGCTGCATCCGGAGCGGGACACGGAGATCCACCCCGGCGAGCTGATCACCGGCGTGGTCCTGCCCGCGGGCACGGCCGGGCTGCCCTCGGCGTACCGCAAGGCACGCGACCGGGCGTCGTACGCCTTCGCGCTGGCCTCCGTCGCCGTCGTGCTGCACCTCGCGGACGGGGTGGTGGAGCGGGCCGGGATCGCCTTCGGGGCGCTGGCGCACCGGCCCTGGCGGGCCCGGCGGGCCGAGGACGCGCTGCTGGGCGCGGCCCCCACGACGGCGGCGTTCGAGCACGCCCTCGACCTGGAGCTGGCCGCGGCCGAGCCGCTGCGGGACAACGCCTACAAGGTGCCGCTGGCCCGGCGGCTGGCCCTGGACGTACTGGGCCGGCTCGCCCCGCCCGCCACGACCTGACGACCGAGGAGGACTCCATGACCGCCACCGATGCCGTCCTGGGCGCTCCGGTCGAGCGCCGGGAGGGGCGGGAGAAGGTCACCGGCACCGCCCGGTACGCCGCCGAGTACCCGCAGCCGGGCCGCGCCCAGGCCTGGCCGGTACCCGCGACGGTCGTACGGGGCCGGGTGACCGGCGTCGACACCGCGGCCGCGCTCGCGCTGCCCGGCGTACTCGCCGTGCTCACGCACGAGAACGCGCCCCGGCTCGGCGCTCCCGACGACCCGACGCTGGCCGTGCTGCAGGGTCCGCACGTCCCGCACCGGGGCTGGTTCGTGGGCCTGGTGGTGGCCGAGTCGTTGGAGGCGGCCCGGGCCGGTGCCGCCGCCGTCCGGATCACCTACGAGACCGAGCCCCACGACGTGACCCTCACCGCCTCCCACTCCGGGGCCTACGTCCCGGACTCCGCCAACGGCGGCTTCCCGGCCGTCACCGAGCACGGCGACCCGGACGGTGCCTTCGCCTCCTCGGCGACCCGGGTGGACGTCGCGTACACGGTGCCGCCGCTGCACAACCACCCCATGGAGCCGCACACCAGTACGGCGCACTGGGAGGGCGAGCGGCTGACCGTGCACTCCTCCAGCCAGGGCACCTCGGCGGTGCGGGCGGAGCTGGCGCGCCTGTTCGCCCTGCCCGAGGACCGGATCACGGTGCGCGCGGAGCACGTGGGCGGCGGTTTCGGCTCGAAGGGCACGCCGCGGCCCGAGGTGGTGCTGGCCGCGATGGCGGCGCGGGAGACCGGGCGGCCGGTCACCGTCGCGCTGCCGCGCCGCTGTCTGCCCGCCGTCGTGGGACACCGGGCGCCGACCCTGCACCGGCTGCGCCTGGGCGCGGACGCCGACGGCCGGCTCACCTCGCTGGTGCACGAGGTGACGACGCACACCTCCCGGGTGAAGGAGTTCGTGGAGCAGGCCGCGGTCCCGGCCCGCGTCATGTACGGCACGCCCGCCCTGCGCACGTCCCACCGCGTGGCGGCGCTGGACGTTCCCACACCGTCCTGGATGCGCGCCCCCGGCGAGTGCCCCGGCATGTACGCCCTCGAGTCCGCCATGGACGAACTCGCCACCGAGCTGGGCGTCGACCCGGTGGAGCTGAGGATCCGCAACGAACCGGAGAACGAGCCGGACAGCGGAAAGCCGTTCAGCAGCAGGCATCTGGTGGAGTGTCTGCGCGAGGGCGCCCGGCGCTTCGGCTGGGAGGGGCGCGATCCCCGGCCCCGGTCCCGCGCGGCGGGGCCCCTGCTGATCGGCAGCGGCGTGGCCTCGGCCACCTATCCGGTGCTGGTCTCCCCGTGCGTCGCCTCGGCGCGTGCCCTGCCCGACGGCGGTTTCCTGGTGCGGGTCAACGCCACCGACATCGGCACGGGTGCCCGGACGGTGCTCGCGCAGATCGCGGCCGACGCCCTCGGCACCGCGCTGGACCGGGTCCGGCTCGACGTCGCCGACAGCGGCATCGGGTTCGCCCCGATGGCCGGTGGTTCCTCGGGCACCGCGTCCTGGGGGTCGGCCGTCCACGAGGCGTGCGTCCGGCTCAACGGCCGGCTGGCGGAGCACTCGGGGCGGCTGCCGGACGAGGGGGTCGCGGCCGAGGCCGACACCTCGGGGACGGCGGACGCCGAAAGTCCCTTCGCCCGGCACGCGTTCGGCGCCCATTTCGCCGAGGTGGGCGTGGACACCGTCTCCGGTGAGGTCCGCGTGACACGGCTGCTGGGTGTGTTCGCCGCGGGGCGCATCCTCAACGCGCGCACGGCCCGTTCCCAGTTCATCGGGGGCATGACGATGGGCCTGGGCATGGCGCTGACCGAGGACAGCACGATGGACCCGGTCTTCGGCGACTTCGTGCAGCGTGACCTGGCGGCGTACCACGTGCCCGCGCACGCCGACGTCACCGACCTCGAGGCGCACTGGGTCGAGGAGCGGGACGACCACCTCAACCCCATGGGCAGCAAGGGGATCGGCGAGATCGGGATCGTGGGCTCGGCGGCGGCCGTCGGCAACGCCGTCCACCACGCCACCGGCATCCGCTTCCGGGAACTGCCGCTCACTCCGGACCGGGTGCTCACCGCGCTGCTCGCACACGAGCACCCCGCGGGCATGCTGGGGGTCTGACGACGCACGCGGTCCGCGCCGGTTCACCGTCCGGCGCGGACCACGCGGTGCAGAGGCGGGGCGGTGGCGGTCAGTCCGCGGCGGTGCGGCTGGACACGGCCACGGGGCGGGCCGCCCGGCGGCGGGCGGAGTCCTGAGAGGCCACGGCCACCCGCACGCACAGCGCCGTGAGCGCGACGAGCGAGGCCGCCACGGCCGCGGCGACCGCGACCCAGACCGGTGCCAGCGTGAGGTCCGTGACCGGGGTCACCCGCGCCGAGGGGGTGGCGCTGCCGTAGAGCTTGGCCGCGGCCAGTGCCGCCGGTGCCACCACCGCGGCGGCGAGCACCGGCACGGCCGGCCGCACGGTCAGCAGCAGGGCGAGCACCAGGCAGAGCGCCGACAGGCCGAGCGCCACCCCGTAGGCCGGTGCGGAGGCGTCACCGCGGTGCAGCGGGAAGTAGGCGACGCCGCACCCGGCCAGGACCGCGACGGTGAGCCAGGACGGCCAGGCCGGACCGCGGGCGGCCCGCCGTGCCGCGCGGTCGCGCACCGCCCGGGCCTTGTCGCGGTCGCGCGCGGCACGGGTACTCTCACGGTCGCGCGCGGCACGGGCACGGTCGCGGTCGCGCGCGGCACGGGTACTGTCGCCGTCGCGCGCGGCGCGGGTCTCGCCACGGTCACGTCCCCGGCGGAACGGGCGTGGGCGCCTGCGGAGTTCGCGGCCGCGGCGGTCCGCTCCGGAGGGAGTGCCGCCGGGCCCCGCCGACCGGGGTGCGGGCGCGCGTCCGTCGTCCTCGTCGGCCGCGTCCCGGTCCGCGCGCAGCCGCCGGGCGTCGGGCCGCTCCGGGCGCATGTGGCCGCTCTCGGCGAGCCGGCCGATCAGTTCGACCAGTTCCTCCACGGGCCGGCCGGTGGCGGCGGCACGCACGGCCGCCTGACCGCAGTGCGGTTCCAGGGGCGTGCGGTGCAGCAGCGCCATCAGCCGGGTCACGTCCTCCACAGAGCGGCACTCCGCCGCGGCCCGGATCGCCTCGTCCGCACTGTCGGACTGGCGCGGCGGCCGGGTCAGCAGGCCGACCAGCCGGGTCACGTCCTCGACGGACCGGTTCACGCCGACCGCGCGGAGCGCGTCGATCGTGGCCTGTGCGTACTGGGGTGACCGCTCCAGCGTCGTGATCAGGTCGACGACCTCGTCCAGCGGCCGGTCGGCCACGGCGGCGCGCACGAGGTCGCCGACGGGATCGCCGTACCCGTGCGCCGCACCGGCGTCGGCTTCGGCGTCCGGGCCGGCGGCAGGGGCCGTGCCGGCGTCGGCATCGAGTGCGCGGGGGCCGGGTTCGTCGGGAGCGGGAAGGTCGGGGTCGGGCTCCAGTTCGGGGAGGTCGGCATCGTCGAAGTCGTCCCAGACGTCGCTCTCCTGCTCGGGCGCGGACCGGCCGGAAGAGGTCCGTGCCTCGGGTTCCGCGCCCGGCGGTCGCGCCGTGCCGGTGGTCGTGGCCGTCTCCCCGGTGGGCAGGTCCAGGGCGGATATGGCGTATTCGGGCGAGCGGGGTGATGAAGAGCCGGTGGTCATGATCTCTCCGTGTGGTGGGGGTGCGGCCGCCCTGCGTCCCCGACATGCGACCCGCGCTGTGTGCTGCCATTACTAGGCACGTCCACCGCGCCGTGCCACTCCGGGCGGGCCACAGGGATGAGAGAACCCGTCCCGCGGTCTTGCCACCGCCGCCGGCGGGCATCCGGGTAGGGAGGCGCGCACCGCGCGCCGGAGGAGGGGCCCGTGGATACGACCACAGTGATCGTCGTGGCGGTGCTGCTCGCCGCGCTCGTCCTCGCGGCGGCGGTCGCCGTCCTGGTGCGCCTGGTCCGCACCCGCCGGGACCTCAGGCGGGCCGGGCTTCCGACGGGTCCCCGCTGGGTGTTCTGGGGAGCGGTCCTCTACTTGGTCCTCCCGGCCGACCTGGTGCCCGATCCGGTCTACCTGGACGACATCGGTGTACTGCTCCTCGCCCTGCGGTCCACGCGCGGCGCGTTCGGCGGGCGGAACGGCCCCGCGGAGCGGCGGCGGGCCACCCGCCCGCCCGGTGATTACGCAGCGTAAGGAAACCAATCACCCGTTCGATTCGTATAAGTCTCTGGAAGCCGAAGGAAGTCGGCGGACCAGATGACGGCGCAAAGGGCCGTCCTCTGATCGGCGCAGCACCGACTAGGGAGAGACGATGCAACCGTTCGCGCTCAACTACGCACGGCCCGCAGTGGAGTTGGAAGCCACCACTCCGTACGTCTACGACTCCGGGCTGCAGTTGAACGTGCTCCTCGACGGGCGGGTGGCCGCCTGCGACCACGCGCTGCTGAGAGAACTGGGGACCACGACCTCCACCGCGGGGTCGAAGACTCACTTCGACGACTGAACACGGGTCGTCGAGAATGACCGTGTTGATCCTGACCAGTGAAGAGGACGTCACCGCCGACATGGTGGTGGTGCACCTGAACGCGTCGGGGGTACCGGTGGTCCGGCTGGACCCCGCCGACCTCACCGACTCCGTCGCGCTCTCCGGCGAGTTCGTGCACGGCTCCTTCCGGGGCCATCTGTCCTCGGGGGGCCGTTTGGTGAGCATCGGGGGGCTGCGGTCCGTCTGGGTGCGCAGGCCGGGGGGTGCGGCCACGCGGGCCGCCGAGCCGTCCGCGTGGCTGACCGAGGAGGCCGGTCAGGCGCTGTACGGCATGCTCCGCGGCTCGGGAGCACGCTGGATGAACCAGCCGGACGCCGCGCACCGGGCCAGGTACAAGCCCTGGCAGCTGCGTCTCGCCCAGCGGTGCGGGCTGCCCGTGCCGGCGACGCTGATCACGACGTTTCCGCGGGCGGCGCGCGAGTTCGCCGAGCGCTACCCGGATCTGGTGGTCAAGCCCGTCTCGGGCGCCCACCCGCAGGATCCGCCGCTCGCGGTGCCGACCAGCCGGGTTCCGCCCGAGGCCGACTTCTCCGCCGTCGCGCACGGCCCGACACTGCTGCAACGCCGGGTCGCCAAGCGGGCCGACATCCGGCTGACCGTCGTCGGCGAGGAGCTGCTGGCCGCCCGCAAGACGGCACTCGCCAGCCTGGACCCCGACGAGGTGGACGTCCGTTTCGCCGCGTCGGGCGAGCAGTGGCGGCCGGCCGAGGTGCCCCCACGTGTCGCCGAGGGGGTCCGCGCCTATCTCCGGGCGGCCGGACTGGCCTATGGCGCCCTCGACTTCGCCGAGGACGGCGACGGCACCTGGTGGTTCCTGGAGTGCAACCAGTCCGGACAGTTCGGCTTCGTCGAGGTGGACACCGGCCAGCCGATCGCGCGCACCATAGCCGACTGGCTGGCCCGGCCCGGCGCCGCGGACGCGGCGGACCCGGACGGTCCCGACGCGGCGGCGGCCGGGTGAGACGGGGTGCGGCCGTCAGTGCGGGCGCGGGCCGGGCAGCAGGGCGGTGCGCTGCCAGCCGGCGCCGGGGGACGGCTGGCGCTCGGCGCCGGGCAGGTGCCCGGGGGCGCGCAGCGGACGCATGACCACCTCCAGTTCCCTGCTCACACGCTCGGCGTCCCGCCGCACCTGCTCGGGGACGTCACCGCGTTCGGCGACGAGTCGGTCGTAGATGGGGGAATCCTGGAACACCCGTCAACGTGCCTTTCGTGTCGTCCGCCCCCGCACGGAGGCGCGACTGAGCAGTCTAGGCGCCCGTTCACGTGGTGGTGCGCATTCCGCCAGGATGTGAACGGCCGCTCAGGCACCGGTCGTGGAGCCGGGCCGCACGATCATGAGGATGGTCACGGTCGCCCACAGCAGGTTGAACACGCCGGTGAACATCGCGAGCCGGGCCGTACGGGCCCGTTCGACCGGCCGCCCGTCGGCCAGCTCCTCCAGCAGCTCCTCCTGGCGCGGCAGGACGAAGGCGGCCAGGAGTCCCGCGGCGACGGCCGTGAGGGTGATGGACGCGACGAGCCAGGCGTCCGACAGCACGCCCATCGCGGCGGCGGTGGCGAAGCCGAGGACCGGCACCGCGATGCCCAGACCGGCGTAGACCCGGCAGATGCGGTGCAGCAACCGGACGGTGCCGACGCCCCCGGCGTCCCCGGCTCCCGCCCCGTCCGCTCCCCCGACGGCCGCGGCCACCGGCACCCGCCGGGCAGCGGCCGGGAACATGCTGGCCGCGACGGTGACGGGTCCGACGGCGACGATGGCCGCCAGGACGTGGAGGGACAGCAGGATCTTGGTCATGGGGCGGGCTCCGGGGGCGGGATCGGGCGATGCGGTGATCGAGAACCACGGTAGGAAGCCGCCGAGCGGTCGCCCAGAGGCTGAAACGACAGCTTCCGACGGGATCTCGCCAGTGCCTCCACCAGGGGATGGCGCGCGGCACCCGGATTCCACCTGGGCTTCTGCGGTCGGCGGGAACCCGCCTAAGGTGGTCCGCATGCACTCGGTCGCGATCCTCGTCCTCGACGACGTGGTGCCGTTCGACATGGCGGCGCCCATGCAGGCGTTCGACTGGACACGGCTGCCGGACGGCCGCAGTCCCTACCGGGTGAGCCTGTGCGCGGAGTCGCCCGAGGTGCGCACCGAGGGACTCACCCTCCGGATCGAGCGGGGTCTGGAAGCGCTGGAGACCGCGGACACGATCATCGTGCCGGGGCGCTCCGAGGAGTCCGGTCCGCCGTCCGACCGCGTCCTCGACGCGCTGCGCCGGGCGGCCGGCGCGGGGACGCGGATCGCGTCGGTGTGCGTGGGCGCCTTCGTGCTCGCCCGGGCCGGGCTGCTGGACGGACTGCGGGCCACCACCCACTGGATGGCGGCCGCGGAACTGGCCCGCCGTCACCCGAGGGTGGACGTACGTCCGGACGTCCTCTACGTCGACAACGGGCAGATCCTCACCTCGGCGGGCGCGGCCGCCGGTCTGGACATGTGCCTGCACATGATCCGCCGGGACCTGGGGTCGGCCGTGGCCGCGCACGCCGCCCGCATGTGTGTCGTGCCACTCGAACGGGAGGGCGGGCAGGCCCAGTTCATCGTGCACGAGCATCCGCCGGTGCCAAGGGGTTCGGAGCTGGAGCCGGTGCTCCGGTGGATCGAGGACAATCTGGCCGGGGAGGTCACCCTGGGGGCGATGGCGGCGCGTTCGGGCATGAGCGAGCGCACCTTCAGCCGCCGGTTCCGCGAGCAGACGGGCACCACTCCGCTGCAGTGGCTGCTGCGGGCCCGGGTGCGGCGCGCCCAGTACCTGCTGGAGAACGGGGACCAGTCGGTCGAACGGATCGCCCGGCAGGCGGGTTTCGGCTCCCCCACGGCCTTCCGCGAGCGGTTCCGCCGGGTGGTGGGGACCACGCCCTACGCCTATCGCGCCGCCTTCCGGGCGAAGACCTCCGCGTCGCCGGACGGCTCCGAGGTCCCGCTCGGGGTGTCACACGGCCAGTGACAGGCCGCTCTCCCCGTCGACGTCCGCCGGGCACGCCTCCGGTGCCGCGCGTCCCTTGGCGAGCAGCAGCGCGTCCGCCTTCGCCACCGCGTCGTGGACACTGGTCGTCGCCAGCATCACGCACAGTGTGTAACTGACGTCCGTCAGTTCGCGCGTGACCGCGGGCCGCGGCCTCTCCGCCTGAGCGATCCGCAGCGTTGCGTACCGCGTCAGCAACTCCCTGACGACCTTCGGGTCCGGTTCGAGCACGAAGCGCCCCTCTCTCGACTTTCGCTGCGTATGCCCGGCCCCCGCCGTCACAATCGCACCGCGTCCGTCCCCGCCCGCAATTGACCGGATCCGGGTGTTCAACGCCCGGCCCGCTCCCTTTCCACCACCTCCCGAAAGGCGCGCGGCGGGCGGCCGGTGACGCGTTCGACGGTGTCGGTGGTGCGGTCCTCGGCCCCTTGGGCGATCGCCCGGTCCAGGTCGGCGAGGAGCGCGGCGAAGTCCGGCGGCACCACGCTCGCAAGGCGGGCGCGCAATCCCTCGTGGGTCAGGCCACGGTGGACGACCGGCCTGCCGCCGGCCCGGGTGAGGACGGCGGCGACCTCGTCGTGGTCGAGGGCCTCGGGACCGGTGAGGACGAGATCGGTGTTGGGGGCGCGGTCGTCCGTGAGAGCGTGCGCGGCGACGGCGGCGATGTCGTCGGCGTCGACGAAGCCCACCCGGCCGCTCCCGGCGGCGGTCCAGAAGGTGCCGTGCCGGCGGATGCCGACCGCGTGGGGATGGTCGCCGGTGAAGTTCTGCATGAACCAGGAGGGCCGGAGCACGGCCCACTGGTCGAACAGGCCGGGCAGTTCACGATGCACCGCGCCGACCGCGGGGCCGCCCTCGGGAACGGCGGAGGAGCTGAGCAGCACGGCGCGGCGCACGCCGGCCGCGCGGGCGCGGCGCAGGAAGGGCAGCATGACCGCGGCGGGGTCCGTGTCGCCCACCGGCGGAACGAGGTAGACCCGGTCCGTTCCGTCGAGGGCCGCTTCGTGTGTGGTGGCGTCGTACCAGTCGAAGCGGACCGGATCCGCGCCCGGGACCGGGGCCGCGCGCCGTCCGGCGGCCTTCACCCGGTGACCGGCGCCGGCCAGCCGCGCGGTGGTGCGGCTCCCGGTCGTGCCGGTGGCGCCGACGACCAGTGTCGTGCCGATGCCGGTCATCGGGCGCTTGCGGCGAAGTCGGCGCCGGGTTCCATGACTGCCAGGGGGTTCCAGTAGTCACGGTAGGACGTGAACCGCCCGTCCTCGACGGTCACTACGACGATGTACGTCATGTCGAAGGGGGCGTCCGTCCGCACCAGCCGGCCGACGCCGCGCATCTCCACCACGACGGTGCGTGCGTCGGTCGTCTCGTGGATCCGCAGTTCGGGGAAGTCGTGCAGATCGATGTGGTCGGGGTAGTGCCGCATGTAGGCGGCGACCGCCTCCCGCCCTTCGAGTCGCCGCGGCCGGCCGTCGGGGGCGAAGGGGAACTCCGCCACGCCGTCGTCGGCCCACAGGCCGACCCAGGCGTCGATGTCCTTGTCCAGCAGCAGGCGCAGCCCGTGCCGGAACAGGTCCGACGCGCTGGCGGGCGCCCCGGAGGGGTGAGGGACGGGGGTGGACATGGGTGTGCTCCTCTGCATCGCGCCTTTCCGGCGCCCTCGTCGCATAGAATGCGGACCGGCGGTCCGCTTCACACAATACGGACCGCTGGTCCGCTTTGCAATACGCCCCCACCCTTCGACGGAGGAGACCCGTGACCGAGCGCAAGCCCCGCAAGGACGCGGCCCGCAACCGGGCCGCCGTCCTCGCCGCCGCCGACGACCTCTTCGTGCGCTGCGAGAGCCCCGACGACGTCACCATGGCCGACGTCGCGACGGCGGCCGGCGTCGGCAAGGGGACCCTCTTCCGGGCCTTCGGCGACCGGGTCGGGCTGGTCGCGGCGCTGTACGCGGCGCGGCTCGAACCGGTCGAGGAGGCCGTCGAGACGGGTCCGGCGCCGCTGGGCCCCGGCACCCCGGCGCGGGAGCGGGTCGCCGCCCTGCTCGACGCGATCCTGTGCTTCAAGCTCGACAACCGGGGCCTGGCGCTGGCGCTGGAGGCCGCGGGGCGCGACAGTCCCTACGGCGCCGGACACTACGAGCGCTGGCACAGCCTGCTCCGTGCGGTGCTGGAGGAGGTGCCCGGCCTCGCCGACGGGGAGTTCGCCGCCCACGCGCTCCTCGCCGCCGTCCGCGCCGACCTCGTCGAGCACCTGGCCGGCCGGCAGGGCGTGTCCCGCGAGCGGATGCGCGCCCAGCTCGCCGACTACACGGCCCGGGTCCTCGGCAGCCCCGCCGTACGGGCCTGAGGAAAGACCCGGACCGGCTCAGGCGACCTGACCGCTGTGGAGTGCGGTGTACGCCCCTCCCCCGGCCAGCAGTTCCTCGTGCGTGCCGATCTCCTGGATGCGGCCCTCGCCCATCACCACGATCCGGTCCGCGCCCCGCACGGTGGACAGCCGGTGCGCCACGACGAAGGTGGTGCGCCCGCGCAGCAGCCGGGCCAGCGCCTGCTGGACGAGCGCCTCCGAACGGGTGTCCAGCGCCGAGGTGGCCTCGTCGAGGATCAGCACCCGGGGGTCCCTGATCAGGGCGCGGGCGATGGCCAGCCGCTGGCGCTGCCCGCCGGACAGCCGCGCCCCGTGTTCCCCGACCAGGGTGTCCAGGCCCCGCGGCAACCGGTCGACGAACTCCAGGGCGTTGGCGTCGCGCAGGGCACCGCGCACCGTCTCCTCGTCGGCGTCGTCCATGCCGTAGGCAACGTTCTCCCGGACGGTGCCGTCGAACAGGATGGACTCCTGCGGCACCACCGAGACGAAGCGCCGGTATGTGCGCAGGTCGAGGGTGTTCATGTCGGTGCCGTCGAGCAGCAGCCGGCCCGAGGTCGGCCGCAGGAAGCCGATCACCAGGTTGAGGACGGTGGACTTGCCGGCGCCGGACGCGCCGACCAGGGCGATGGTCTCGCCGGGTTCGACGGTGAGGGTGAAGTCGCTGACGGCGGGCCGTCCGTCGCTGTCGTAGAGGTGCCCGACGCCCTCGAAGGCGACGGCGCCGCGCAGTGCGGTCAGCTCCTTCTTGCCCTCGTTGTCCTCCAGTTCGGGGGCCTGGAGCACCTCGCCGACCGAGCGGACGGACTCCAGGCCCTTGGTGATGACGGGGGCGAGGCCCGCCAGCGTCGTCGTGGAGTTGGTGAGGGTGGTCAGGAAGGCGCTGAGCATCACGACGTCCCCGGCGGTGACGCCCCAGACGTCGTAGTACGAGACCAGCGCGGCGCCCGCCAGCACCAGGACGCCGACCACGTTGAGCACGACCCAGGACAGCGAGCCGAAGCGGCCGTTGACCAGGTCCAGTCGCATCCCGGAGGTCAGCAGCCGGTCCAGGGTGCCGTCCATGCGGCGCAGCGCCTTGCCCTCCAGGCCGTGGGCCCGGGTGACCGGGATGAGCCGGGTCATCTCCGTGACCCGTGAGGACAGGGTCTCCACCTCGTGGCGGAAGCGTTCGTTGTGGGTGCGCAGCCGGGCGCGGAGGCGGGCCACGAGGAGGGAGGCCGCGGGGACCACGACGAGGAAGACGGGCAGGAACTCCGGGGTGCGCACGGCGATGATGACCAGGCCGCCGGTGAGCACGGTGAACGCGCCGAGCCCGGTCTCGGCGGTCTGCTGCACCATCTGTTCCACCGTCTCCACGTCCCGGACCACCTTGGCCTGCAGCACGCCCGCGCTCACCCGCGAGTGGTAGCCGATGGAGAGCTGCTGCATGCGCGTGCACAGCGCGGAGCGCAGGGCGGTGCCCATGCGGCGCACGCTGCCGTACAGGAGCCGGACGTAGAGCAGGTGCAGCGGGTAGTTGACCACCAGGATGAACATGATGAGCCCGGTGCTGGTCCACAGGTCGGTGATCGGACCGTGCTGGACCACGGTGTCGATGATGGCGGCGGTGACGAGGGGCAGCAGCCAGATCGGGCTGTGCTTGACGGTGAAGACGGCGACCGCGCCGGCCAGTCGGCGGCGGTCGGCGCGGAACAGGTAGACGAGCGTGCGTATCGGGTGTTCGCCCCGGTAGCGGTGATCGAGCGGCTTTTCCATCGACGACGCCATCGGCGTGGTCCTCCTGGTGACCGAGTGGGGCAAGCGCTTGCTACCGCGCTTTCCTACCCCGTCGGCGGGGAGTACGCCACACCGTTCCGCGCCTTGGAAGGGACCCGCGCCTTCTCCCCCGTGGAGGGCGCGGGTCCCGGTCTGCGAAGGTGCGCGGGGCTCAGTCCCCGAGGGTGCGGGCGAGTTCGCTGGTGGCGCGGGTGATCTCGGTGTCGTCCTCGGCCAGCAGCCGCTCCAGTCCGTCCCGCCGGGCGCGCACGGCCTGCCGCGCCGCGCGCTCCCAGGCCACCGGGTTCTCACGGTGGTTGAGCAGCTTGGGGTAGGCGGCGGCGGTGGTCTCCCACTGCCGGGCGTCGGCGATGTTCTTGAGCAGCTGGATGATCTGCGCCCGGCAGCTCACCTGGGGCCGCTGCGCCAGCTCCCACAGGAAGGGCACGGTCGCGGCGGTCGCCTGCTCGACGACGAAGCCGTACTGGCAGATGCGCCTGCGCAGGTCGCCGAGGGCGGCGCGGGCGGTTTCGGCATCGCCCCGGGCGACCTTGCGCAGCAGCCGGGGAATGGCCGCCGCCGAGCCGGTGGAGTCCTGGATGTCGCTCCAGGGCACGCCGTCCAGGCCTGCGAGCAGACTGGTGGTGCGGGGGGAGCCGGGCGGCGTCTGACGGTCGGTGCGCCGGGTGCTCGGCTCGGGTGTCGGAGCGCTGCGCATGGTGTGGGGCCCTTCCGCGGCAGTCGGGTCAGGTGAGGGGGCGGGTCGACAACGTGGCCCAGACCGTCTTGCCCGCCGACGGGCGCGGGGTCCAGCCCCACTCCTCGGCGAGGGCGTCGACGATGCACAGGCCGCGTCCGTGCTCCCGGAGTGCGGAGCCGTCGCACGGGTTGAACCGGGGCGCGTTGTCCCCGGGATCGGAGACGGTCAGCGTCAGCCGGCCGGGGCCCAGGGCGAGTCCGAGCCTGATCTCCGGCGAGCCGGCCGCCGACGACGGCACCGCGTGCGTCAGTGCGTTGGAGACGAGTTCGGTGATCACGAGGACCGCGTCGTCGCCGAGGTGGTCGAGCGACCACCCGCGCAGGGTGTCCCGCGTGAAGACCCGGGCCCGGGCGAACCCCTCCCCGCCGCACGCGACGCGCAGTACGGCGGCGGCCGGGCGGCCGGCGGCGGCCCGCACCGGGTACGGGAGCCCTCCGGAGCGGGGCGTGGCGCCTGCCTCCGACACGGGTTCGCCGGGCGACCGGAGCGTTGGATGCGCAGGTGACGGCACAGCATCTCCCTGATGCGACGTCAGAACGGGGCGTCGACCGAGGGGTTGACGCCACGGCTATTATCCACGCTTAGAGCGCTCGCGTGCAATTGCACGAGAAATTGCGCGAAAAAAGTCGGATGGGGGCGCTCGGGGACCGGCACGGCTCGGTCCGCTCCCCCGAACAGCAAGGAGACCGCGGTGCCACCAGTGCGCAACGGAGTGCAGGCCAGCCTGTTGGACGCCTGCTGGAAGAAGAGTCGGCACAGCAACGCCGAGGGCAACTGCGTCGAGGTCGCCCTCGTCGACGGAGGCATCGCGATGCGCAACTCCCGTGATCCCGACGGCCCCGCGCTCGTCTACACACCGGCCGAGGTGGCGGCGTTCCTGGCGGGGGCGAAGGAGGGCGAGTTCGACCACCTGGTGTAGGGCGCGGCGGCGCGGCGGGACGGGACGCGGAGCCCAACTACCCGATTTCCGCGGGTGGATGCGGCGGACCCCGAGGGGATGAGATAGTCTTTCCTTCAAGTCTGCCGGTCTGCTGGGAGTCAGGATGTCCGCCGCGTCGCATCGCATCTCCCGTCTCGAACCCTATCTGGATCGGGCCGAGCCGGCTCCGACCCTGCTGAAGATGCTCGTCGGCGTGCAGCTGGCGGGATTCCGCGAGGATGCCGGCCTCTCCCAGGACCAGGCCGCACGCGCGCTCGGCTTCAGTGCCGCGAAGCTCTCGCGCATCGAGTCGGGCAAGGGCCGCAGGCCTCCCACGGAGACCGACGTCCGGGCGCTGCTCGAGCAGTACGGCACCGATCCGTACGAGGCCTCGGTGCTGCTCAAGCTGTTGCAACGGGCGGGCGAACCGGGCTGGTGGCAGCGGTACGACAAGCGTCTGATGCCCGAGTGGTTCGACCGCCTGGTCGGCCTCCAGGAGGCCGCGGCGACCATCCGTACCTTCGAGATCCAGTACGTCCCCGGCCTGCTGCAGACCGAGGCCTACACCGAGGCCGTGGTCAGGCGCGGCCTGCCGAACGCACCCGCGAGCGAGGTCGGACGCCGGGTCGAACTGCGCAAGCGCCGGGCCCAGTTGCTGGACCGGGTCGACGCGCCGCAGCTGTGGGCGATCATCGACGAGTCCGTGCTGCTGCGTGTGCTGGGCAGCCGTGAGGTCATGCGCGAGCAGCTCGCCCACCTGGCCGCGATGGCGAAGCTGCCCCATGTGACGCTGCAGATCGTGCCGCTGGACGTGACGAACGCGTCGGCGCCCGCGATCCCCGTCACCTATCTTCGTTTCGGCGGCACCGACCTGCCGGACGTGGTCTACCTGGAGCACATCAGAAGCGCCAACTTCCTCGAGGACCAGGACGAGACCGAGGAGTACCGGGTGGCGCTGGACCGGCTGGCCGACGAGGCGCTGACTCCGCGGGAGTCGCTGGAGCGGCTGCGCGAGACGACGGCGACGCGCTACTGCGACAAGTAGCGGCACGGCACGGACGACGGAGGAGGGGGCACGCGCACCGCGCGTGCCCCCTCCTCCGTCATGTCCGTCGTGTCTCGTGCGGGCGACCGGCCCGCCCGCCGCAGTCAGCGCAGACGTCCCAGTCCGCCGAACTCGATCCACTCGTCGGTGAGCTGACGTGGCGCCACCTCGGTGTCCGGGCGCCAGGTGGAGACCTCCACGAGCCCCGGTTCCAGGATGTCCATGCCCTCGAAGAGCGCCTCGACGTCCTTGGGCTCACGCACCCGGCCCCAGTGGCCCTGCGTCGCCTGGTCCATGAACTCCGTGACGAACTTCCGCACCTCGGCGTCCTCGCTGACCAGCTGGCACATCACCGCGAAGCTGCCGGGCGCGAGCCGCTCGGTCACCCGGCGGACCACCGCCCGGGGGCCGTCGGTGTCACTGTCCGGGATGCAGTGGAACACCGAGTTGAACAGCACGGCGACCGGCTGCGAGAAGTCGATCAGGCGCTGGGTGTCCGGGTGGGAGAAGATCTCCTCCGTCGCCCGCATGTCGGCGTGGATGACGGCGGTCTGGTCGTTCTGGTCGAGCAGCGCCCGGCCGTGGACCAGCACCATCGGGTCGTTGTCGACGTAGACGACACGGGACTCGGGGGCGACGCGCTGGGCGACCTGGTGCACGTTGTCCTGCGTGGGCAGGCCGGAGCCGTGGTCGAGGAACTGGCGGATGCCGTAGTCCTCGGCGAGGACGCGGACGACCCGCTGGAGGAAGCGCCGGTTGTTCAGCGCCAGCCGCCGCGTGCTGGGGACGACCTTGTCGAGTTCGCCGACGGCGGCCCGGTCGGCCGCGTAGTTGTCCTTGCCGCCCAGGTAGAAGTCGTACATCCGTGCCGCTGTCGGCACGCCGGCGTCGATCTCCGTGGACAGCTGCTTGTCGGCTTGCATCGTTCCCCCAGCTCCGTACCGGCGCCAACTGGACTGGCATGACAGACAGTACATCCTAAAGACTTAGTGGTCAGCCAAACCAGAGGCGGGATCAAGTGGCCGTCAAACCCGTTGCCGCCCAATCCAGTTGACGGCCACTCGATCGGGTCAGCCGCGGCCGGCCAGGTACGCGTCCACTCCGGGCGCCTTGTGGGCCTCCTCCACTCCGACCAGGCCGCCCAGCGCCTTGGCGTCGGGCTTCAGCACGTACGTCGACCGGCTGGCCGGCGCGGTGACGTAGGTGAAGTTCTGCGGGGTGCCGAGGCCGGTGTCGGCGTTCTTCTGCGAGCGGTGCGCCTTGACCACGTCCTGCCGGGCGAGGCTGCCGCCCTCACAGGCCTTCTTCAGGTCGGCGCCGGTCAGTTGGGCGGCGTTGTACCCGGAGAGCACACCGGAGTCGACCGGCTCGCCCGGGTACGCCTTCTGGTAGGAGGCGACCATCTTCTTGACGCCCGGCAGGTCGGAGCTGACCGCCGGTGCGGCGCTGACGACGTGGACCATGGCTTCCAGCGCCGGCGCCGCGGGCGTCTTCAGCAGCTGCGGCGCGTATCCGGGCGCACTGCTGACGATCGGCACCTTCAGGCCGCGGGCGGCGGCCACGCCCGCGAGGGAGGCGGTCTGGGCGGGGCCCGCGCTGATCAGGATCGCCTTCACCCCGGCCTTGCTCAGCGCGGACACCTGCGCGGTCAGGTCGGTGTCCGTGGCCTTGATCTTCTGCCCGGCGACCTTCATGCCCGCCTGCTCGGCGGCCCACTCGGAGCCCTCCAGCGCGTTGGCGCCGTAGTCGCCCTCGAAGTAGACGTGACCGATCGTGTCGCCCTTCGCGATCTTCTTGGTGCGGGTGAGGAAGTCGACGGCGGCGATCATGTCGAGGTCGTAGGTGGTGCCGAGGACCTGGACGGAGTCCCGGCCGAGCAGGCTGGCCGCCCAGGCCTGCGGGAAGGTCAGCATGTGGTCGCGCTCGATGTCGTCGAGCAGGGCGGCGACCACCGGGGAGCCGATGACCTGGGGAAGGGCGACGACGTCCGGTGCGATGTCGGCGTAGGCGGTGACCGCCTTCTGCACGTCGTAGCCGTGGTCCTTGACGACGATCTCCACCTGGCGCCCGCAGATGCCGCCCGCGGCGTTGGTCTCGTCTGCCCACATCTGCTGGGCCTGCACGATGCTCTTGCCGAGGGTGGCGTAGGGGCCGGTGAGGTCGGTCAGCGCGCCGAGTCTGATGGTCTTGTCGCTGACTCCGGGGCCGGACTTGACGCCGTCGGCGGCGTCGTCGGTGCTCCCGCCGTCCGCCTTGGAGCTGCAGGCGGTGCCCGCGAGCAGCACGGCGGCCAGTGCCGCGGCCAGGGCGGCGGTCCGGGTGGTGCGGGGCCTGGGGTGCTTGACGTTCACGGGGTGTGCTCCTTGGCTCGTGCGGAGGTGTCGGTGGCGGTGGCAGCGGGGCCGGTCCCGGTGGGTCCCGGCGAGGGACCGCCCCCCGGCGGGCCGGTGACCGGTGGGCGGCGGCGCAGGCGGGCGCGGATGCGGCGGGCCAGTCCGTGCAGGCCGTCGGGGGCGTAGAGGAGGATCACGACGACGGCCGCGCCGTAGAGGTAGCGGGACGCCTCGGTCGGGCCGATCGAGCCGCCGCCGGAACCGGGTGCCGCGACCAGGGGCAGCTGGTCGGCGTAGCGGGTCATCAGCAGGGGCAGCGCGGTGACGAAGACGGCTCCCGCGGTGGCTCCGGCCACCGAGCCGAGGCCGCCTATGACGATCATGGCGAGGTAGTCGACGGAGAGGGCCAGGGAGAAGTAGTCGGGCACCACGCGGCGGAAGGAGAGCGCGAGCAGGACGCCGGCGAGGCCCGCGTACATCGACGAGACGACGAACGCGGCCGAGCGGTACCGGGCCACGTGCACGCCCATCACGGCCGCCGCGGTCTCGCTGTCGCGCACCGCCGCCAGAGCGCGTCCGGGCCGGCCGCGCAGCAGTCCGCGCGCGGTGAACCAGGTGACCGCGAACAGGGCCAGGCCCAGGTACCAGAGCCGTTCCTCGGCGCCGAACGGCACGCCCAGGACGGTGAGTTCGGGACCGGACTCGGCGAAGGCGAAGCCGCCCAGTTCCAGCGGCGGCACCGAGCGGCCGTTGAAGCCGCCGGTGACGGAGTCCGCGGTGAGCAGGACGTGGTGGCCGAGGAAGACCAGGGCGAGGGTGGCGACGCCGAGGTAGATGCCCTTCACGCGTCCGGCGACGGGGCTGAACAGCCCGCCCGCCGCCCCGGCGAGCAGGACGGCGAGGACGGCGGCGACGGCGGGCGGCAGCCCGGGCCCCGGCTCGCCCGCCAGCCAGACGTAGCCGTAGGCGCCGACGGCCAGGAAGAAGGCGTGTCCGAGGGAGAGCTGCCCGGCGGTGCCGCTGAGCAGGCCGAGGCCGACGGCGCCGATGGCCGCGGCCATGGAGAACAGGCCGATGCGCAGCCAGAAGGCGTCCAGGTAGAAGGGCAGGGCGCACAGGAGAAGGGCGGTCAGCAGCAGCGGGCCGCGCTTGAGGAGGAGGGCTCGCGGGTCAGACACGGGCCGCTCCCTTCGCCGCGAAGAGCCCGGCGGGGCGCACCAGCAGGACGAGCACCATCACGGCGTACGGGGCGACGTCGCCGAAGCCCTCGCCGAGGACGTGCAGATCGGACTGGTAGCCGGCGACGAACGCCTCGGTGAGGCCGATCAGCATGCTGCCGACCAGGGCACCGACCGGGGAGGTCATGCCGCCGAGGATGGCGGCGGGGAAGGCCTTCAGCGCGATCTGGCCCGTGGTGCGCTCGAGGCCGGGCGCCGGGAAGGCGACCAGGAAGACGGCGGCGAGGGCGGCGAGGGCGCCGGCCAGGCACCAGGCGGCGGTGCGGACCCGGGTGAGCCGTACGCCCATGAGGGCGGCGGCCTCCCGGTCCTCGGCCGCCGCGCGCAGCGACAGGCCCCAGGGGGTGTACCGGAAGAGTGCGAAGGCGCCGCCGATGGCGACGGCGGACACCAGGATCGCGGCGATGCGGCTGTCGGCCACGGTCACCGGACCGAGGTCGGTCACGGCGGAGCCCCAGGGGTCGCCGAGCGGCAGCAGGTCGCCGCCGATGCGCCGGGCGAGGTCGGTGACCAGGACGATGTCGATGCCGATGGTGACGATGGTCTGGACGTGGGCGGCGTGCGGGTCGGTGCCGCCGACGCGTTGCAGTACCAGCCGGTCCAGCGCCCCGGCCACGGCCGCCGTCACGAGGACCGCGACGGCGAGTGCCCCGGCGAAGCCGATGTCGTCGTTGAGGACGGCGACGAGGTAGCCGCCGAGCAGCAGCAGTGAGCCATGGGCGAAGCTCAGGACGCCGGAGGCCTTGAAGATGGTGACGAAGCCGAGGGCGATCAGGGCGTACACGGAGCCCAGGGCGAGGCCGCCCAGCAGACTGTCCAGGAAGCCGGTCATGCCGCGGCCTCCCCCGTGCCCGCGGTGCCGAGGTAGGCGCGGAGCACCTCGGGGTCGCGGCGGACCTCGTCGGGGGTGCCGTGGGCGACGGCCCGGCCGAAGTCGAGGACGGTCACCTCGTCGGCGAGCCGCATGACCAGGCCCATGTCGTGCTCGACCAGCACGACGGACAGGCCGAGTTCAGCGCGGATCTCCCGGACGACCTCGGCCATGCGGGTGCGTTCGGCGGCGTTCATGCCGGCCACGGGTTCGTCGAGCAGCAGGACACGGGGCTCCAGACAGAGGGCGCGGGCGAGTTCTACGCGTTTGCGGTCGCCGTACGACAGCAGCGCGACGGGTGAGTCGAAGTGGGCGCCGAGGCCGGTGAGTTCGGCGATCTCGCGGGCCTTGGCGAGGTGGGCGCGCTGTTCGCGCCGGGCGCGCGGCAGGCGCAGGGCGCTGGCGGTGAAACCGGCGCGGGACAGGGCGTGCCGGCCGAGCATCAGGTTGTCGGCGACGGTGCCCTGGGTGGTGACGATGTTCTGGAAGGTGCGGGCGACGCCGAGGGCGGCGATCCGGTGCGGGGCGAGCCGGGTCAGTTCGGCGGCGCCGAGCCGTACGGTGCCGGCGGTGGGGCGGTACAGGCCGGACAGGACGTTGAAGCAGGTGGACTTGCCGGCGCCGTTGGGGCCGATGACGGCGTGCACGGTGCCGGGGGCGACGGTGAAGGAGACGTCGTCCAGGGCGAGGAGACCGGCGAAGCGCACGGTCACGCCCCGCACGTCGAGTGCGGGCGGTGCGGCGGCGGGGGCGGTCACGCGGCCCCCTTCCCGTCGGCGTCGTCGGTGCTCTCGCCCAGGTAGAGGCGGCGTACGGCGTCCGTCCGCGCGAGGTCGGCGGCGGCGCCGGACAGCCGGATCTCGCCGACCTCCAGGACGTGGGCGTGCTCGGCGAGCGACAGGGCCATGCCGGCGTTCTGTTCGACGAGGAGGACGGCGGTGCCCTGGGCGTTGATGTCGCGGACGACCTCGGCGATGCGGTCGACCATCATCGGGGCGAGTCCGAGCGAGGGCTCGTCGAGCAGGAGCAGGCGGGGCGCGGCCATCAGGGCGCGGCCGATGGCCAGCATCTGCTGTTCCCCGCCGGACAGCAGACCCGCGGCCTGGCGGGTGCGCTCGGCGAGCCTGGGAAACAGGGTGAAGACGCGCTCCCTGGCCTCGCGGACCTGGGCGGGGGCGCGACGGTTGAGGCCGAGGCCGCCGGCCCGCAGGTTCTCGTCGACGGTGAGTCCGGCGAAGACCCGCCTGCCCTCGGGCACCTGGACGACTCCGGCGCGCACGGCGGCGACCGGGTCCCGGCCGTCCAGGACCGTGTCGCCGTAGCGGACCCGGCCGGCCGTGATCGCGCCGCGGTGCAGGCGCAGGGTGCCCGAGACGGCCCGCAGCAGCGTCGTCTTGCCGGCGCCGTTGGCTCCGAGCAGCGCGACGACGGCGCCGTGCGGGACGGTCAGGGACACGGAGCGGAGGGCGGACAGTGCGCGCCCGTACGTCACGTCGAGGCTCTCGACGTGCAGCGCGGGCGCGCCGTCCGGTGGTGCTGCGGGCATCGCGGCTCCTTGGGACCGGGCCGGAACGGCACGGTGACGGGTGAAGGGGGGAACTCACGACAGCACGGGCCCCGGGGGCCGTACAGGGTGGTCCGGCAGGGTCGCTGCGGGGTCCCAGTCCGCGGGCGGTGAGTCTGTGCGGATGCCCAGCAGCAGGCCTCGCGGGCCCCCGGCGCCCCACCGACGGGGCGGGACGGGACACCTCGGTCGTCGCCCCCGTGCGGCGCACCGGCCGAGACGGCCGACGGTCGGGGCGGCCCCGAACGGCCGGGGACAGCGCCACCCGGCTGCGGCACTGGAGCCCGGGGCGGTGCGGGAACGCCGGGAGACCGTCTGCCGCGGCAACGGCTCCCCGTCCTGTGCGCGGTGCTCGGCTTCCCCGGGGCGGTACCCGAGTCGGGCGGTGGCTACGGTCGGTTCGGGCGTCGGGCGTCGGGCGTCAGGCGTCGGGCGTCGGGCGTCGGGCGTTGGGCGTCTCAGTCGTGCAGGACGCGCCGCGCGGTCAGGGCCAGGGTGAACTCGACGAGGTCGGCCGGGCGGGCCAGGGAGCGGCCGGTGAGCTGTTCGCAGCGGCGGAGGCGGTTGAGGACCGTGTTGCGGTGGCAGTAGAGGCGTTCGCCGGCGCGCTGGGCCGAACCGTCGCAGTCGAGCCAGGTGGTGAGGGTGTCGAGGAGCACCTCGCGGTCGGCGGACTCCAGGCGGAGCAGGGGACCGAGCACCTTCTCGGCGAGGGCCCGGCCCAGCTCGGGGCTGGAGACGACCAGGGCGGCGGGGAGCTGGTCGGCCAGTCGTACGGTGCCCCCGGCCGGGGGGCAGATGGCCAGGGCGGTGTCCGCGAGTCGGCGGGCGTCCCCGACGGCGGCGAGTCCGTCGACCGGGCTGCCGACTCCGACCCGGAGGCCGGGGACGGGGACGCGGGGCACGGCCTCCGGCTGGTGCGGGTCCGGGAGTTCGTCGTGGTCGTCGGCCAGGACGATGCCGTAGTCGGCGTCCGCTCCGGCGTGCCAGTGGACCCGGCTGCCGGGCGGTACGGCGGCGCGGGCGGCGTCGGGCCGGGCCGGTGGCCCGCCGGTGACGGCGACGACTACGTACCGGCCGTGCTCCGGGAGGCCGAGGGCCCGGGCGGCCTCGGGCAGGTCGGCGATGCGACCGGTGCCGTCGAGCAGACCGGCGGCCAGCTGCCGGACCCGGTTCTCGCGGCGCCGGCCGATCTGCCACTCGGTCTGCCGGTAGGCGTCTGCGACGAGGGTGCAGTGCTCGTCGACGAAGTTCCACACGTCCGCGGCCACGTGCACCAGGAGCCGCACGTCCTCCGGGGCGGCCCTGGAGGTCTCCTCGATCAGCCGCTGCCACACCAGCGAGCCGCCCAGACGGAAGGCGTGCAGCAGGGCGTCCAGCGGGAGTCCCTGCTCGGCGCGGGCGGCGCCGATCCGCCAGGAGCAGCGGCGGGCCGCGTCCCGGGCGCCGCGCGGGTCGAGCAGCGAGGCCACGCTGTGCCGCAGCGAGCGGTGGGCCTCCTGCCAGGTGGCGGTGGGGTCCTTGGCGAGGGCGGCCCGGTAGGCGGGCTCCTGCTCGCGCAGCAGCACCATCAGCCGGTCGGTCAGGTCGGGCAGGTCGTCGAGCAGGGCGCGGGCGGCCCGGTGCAGGACACGCAGGGCGTCGGCGTCGATCAACGACGTGACGCCGGGTGTCCGCGGGCGTGGAACGGGCGTCAGCCCGGTGCGGATCGCTGCTCGTGACCGTACGGCGTGCTGCATCGCGGTCCTCCCCGGGGCAGGGCTTGCGGAGGCGCCTTCCCGCGACGGGCCGTCCCGCCGCGCCGGGCCTGCCCCCTGACTCGTCCTGCCCCGAAGGATGGCATACCGTCCGGTCGGTCCCTAGGGTTGTGCACCGGTCTTTTCCTGGTGTCCGGCTCGACGCGCGTCCTGGGCCGCCTGAGCCTCCTGGGCCCGTTCGGCCTGCCCGACCATGCGGGCCAGCTCCAGGCGGGACCGTACGGCGAGGGCGGCGAAGACCTTGCGGAGGTGGTAGTCGACGGTGCGGGTGCTCACCCCGAGGGCCAGCGCGACCTCGCGGTTGGTGGCGCCCTCGGCGACCTGCCGCGCGATGCGCAGTTGCTGCGGGGTCAGGCGGCCGAGGCGGGCCGGTGTTCCGGCTCCGGTGCCGGTGCCGGGGCCCCGCGGGGCCGCTCCTAGGGCCCGGAGTTCGTCGCGTGCCTGCGCGGCCCAGACGCCGGCGCCGCAGCGCTCGAAGCCGGCCAGCGCGGCGCCGAGACGGCCCCGGGCCTCACGGGGTCTGCGGCGCCGGCGCAGCCATTTGCCGTACAGCAGCGCGGTGCGGGCCCGCTCGAAGTCGCCGCCCGACTCGTCGTGCCGGTCCAGGGCACGGCGGTAGAGGGCGTCGGCGTGCTCCCCGGGGGCGAGGAGGGCCTGGCAGCGGGCGAGTTGGGCAGCTGCCTGCGGGTCGGCGCCGAACGCCGCCCAGTCGGCGAAGTCCGTGAGCACCTCGCGGGCGTCCTCGTGGCGTCCGGCGAGCACGGCGGCCTCCACGAAGCAGGGCACGGCCAGCCGCCACACCGCGAAGTGCCCCCGCCCCGGTCCGGGCAGGACCAGGAGTCCGAGCCGGTCGGCCGCGTCGAAGGGGCGCCCCCGGCCGAGGTCGGCGCGGGCCGCCGCCCACTGGCAGAGGGTGACAGCCTGGGCGAGCCCGTGCCGCCGGGCCGTGTCCAGCGCGGCCGTGACGTGCCGGGTGACGACGTCCGGCTCCTCCTCGATCGACGCGGCGAGCGCCAGCACCGCCCGGTGGTGGGCCGCCGTGTTGCGCTGCCCGGCCCGCAGCGCGGTGCGCAGCCCCTCCTCCGCGTGGGTACGGGCCTGCGGGTGCCGGCCGGCGCGCAGTTCGGCGTAGGCGAGGTACTCCAGTGCCTTCGGGACCAGAGCGTCCGATCCGAGATGGCGGGCAGCGGCCAGGGCCCGGGCCCCGCCGCTGCGGGCGGCGTCCACGTCCCCGAGCAGCAGCGCTGCCGCCGCCGACCGCAGCAGCGTCTCCGGCCGGTCCTCGGTCCTGCCCCGCCGGACCACCTGCCCGAGCGGCGCCCCGGCCCGGTCGAGGCGTCCCTCGAGCAGCGCCCGCATCCCGACGCGGTGGTCGCGCACGACGACGGCCGTGCGGGCCACGGGGTCACGGGCCGCGGCGGGCCCGTCGGACCCGTGGGACGGGTGCCCGGCGCGGGGAGGAGGCTGGGGCTGGGGCTGGGGGGCGAGCGTGGCCAGGCACGCCGGCAGGTCGCCCGCCGCCCAGGCCGCGTCGGCGGCGGCCAGTGCGGCCGTCGCGGCCTCGGCCGGATCGTCCGCGGCGAGCAGGGACGCGGCCAGCAGCAGGGACTGGTGGGCGTCACCGACCGGACCGTCCCGCAGTTCCGTCATACCGCGCAACAGCTCGGCCCGCCCCCGTACGGCGGCGGGGGCGGCGCGGTCCAGGGCCGCGGCGAGCAGGGGGCGCGCCCGTTCGGGTCGCCCGGCGAGCAGGGCCTGCTCGGCCGCGGCGGTGTAGCGTTCCGCCCGCCGCGCCCCGTCGGCCGTCAGCTCGGCGGCACGGGCGTACGCGGTCGCGCGCAGCCGGTGCGAGGCGGGGACCGCGCCGTCGGCCGCCGTCGCCGCCAGCAGGTCCGCCGACGCGGGTGCGGGCGCGGGCCCGCCCAGGGACCAGGAGCGGTGCAACAGCGCCGTGAGCCGGTGGCCGCCGCCGTCCAGCGCGTCGGCCAGCGCGCGGTGCACGGCGCGACGCCGGTCCGCGTCAGCGGTGGCGTGCACCGTTCGGCGGACCAGCGGGCTGCGGAAGCGGAGCCCTTCACCGGCCAGGACGAGCTGCTCGGGCAGCGGTTCCGCATCGGTATCGGGACCGGGGCCGGGCTCCGGCGCCGGCCGCAGGCGCCGCAGCGCGTCGCGGACCAGACCGGCGTCGGCGTCCGCCCCGTCCGAGGCCTCTCCGGCCGCCGCCACCGTCAGCAGCAGGTCCCGCGCATGGGCGGACGGTCCGGTCGGCGCACCGCCCGCGGTCTCGGCGAGGGCCGCCGCGTCGGCCAGCGGGCGGGGCAGCGGCCGGTGTCCGCGCAGCTCGGCGGGTGACAGGCGGCGCACGAGGGCGACGAGCAGGGCCGGGTTTCCCTCCGCCTCGGCCAGGAGCTGCTCGCGGACCGCCGGTGCGGCGACGCCGTCGGTCACGTCGTCGAGCAGGGCGGCGGCCCTCGCCGGTGCCAGCGGGTCCAGGTGCACGACGGGCAGCCGGGCGAACTCCGGGTCGAGGGCGCGGTCCGAGGCGACGGAGAGCAGCAGGCCGACCCGGTCGGCGGTGGACAGGCGCCGCGCCGCACGGCCCAGCGCGGTCCGGGCCGGCGCGTCCCACCGGTGGACGTCGTCGACACACACGAGTACGGGTGCCGCGACGGCCGCCGCCCGCAGGGTGTCGAGCAGTTGTCCGGCGGTGCTGTGCGGGTTCGCTTCGGGGCCGGGACGGAGGTGGAGTACGGGACCGGCCCGGAAGGAGCCGGCGGCCCATTGGAGCAGAGTGGTCCGCCCGAGTCCCGGCTCGCCGGCCAGGAGGAGCCGGCCGCCGTGGGTGGGCAGCGCGTCCAGCATCGCGCGCAGCGCCCCGCGTTGCGCGCTCCGGCCGTGGACCCGCACAGCCGTACGTACGGTCGTCTGTCCGGTCATTCCCGGGAGGTTACGCGCGCGTAACCCGGCGCGGAAGGCGTCGATCCACCCCCACCCGCCCGGCCATCGACACTGTCACCTGCGGTTGCGCACCCGGGCGGGCGGCACGCGCACTGTGCCGACGCCCAACCGGCTCCGAGCCCGGTCGTGCGCCGGCACAGCGGTCCGGGGTCAGGAACCGTGCGGGCAGTTGCCCCGGTACTCCTCGATCGTCAGACTCGGCCGCGGCAGCGGGCACAGGAACTGCTCGTAGCGGGTGTCGTTGTCGATGAACCGCTTGAGCCAGGAGACGCTGTACTTCGCGATCGTCGTGTTGGACGAGTTGGGCGAGAAGTGGGTCGCGTTGTTCAGCTCCAGATAGGCCCGGTCGGTCGCGGAGGGCAGGCCGGAGTAGAACGGCTCGGCGTGCGAGGCCACGGGGGCGATCGTGTCGCCGTCGGCCCCGACGACCAGCGTCGGAGTGCTGACCTCGGGCCAGCTCTTGTCCAGGTTCCAGGGGGTGAGGGGGATCGCCGCCTGGAGCGACGGCCGGGACTTGGCGGCCTCCAGGGTGCCGCCGCCGCCCATGGAGTGGCCCATGACGCCGAGTCGGCCGCTGTCGATGCGGCCGCGGACGGAGCTGCGCTCGGTGAGGTAGTCCAGGGCGGCCAGCAGTTGGCGGCCGCGGGAGTCGGGCTGGTCCAGCGTGGTGTTGGTGTCGATGGTGAAGACCACGAAGCCCTGGGAGGCCAGCCGCGGACCGAGCCAGGCCATGGAGGACTGGTACGCGGTGAAGCCGGGCGCGACCGCCACGGCGCCGAACGTGCCGTCGCTGGTGCTGGTCGGGTAGTAGATGGTGCCGCCGCCGAATCCGGTGACCGCGAGCGAGGAGACCCTGGTGTCGGCCACGGAGTAGGGGCCGCGCAGCGCCTCGATGCTGGACTCGGTGGGCGCCGGGCCGCGCTCGTACGGGTTGTCCGCGGCCTGGGCGCCCGGGCCGGTGAGGGTGCCGAGCACGAGGACCGCGGCCACGGCCGCCGTCACGCCGGCCAGCCGCCGCCGGACGCCCCGGAAGACGGGGCGCGCGGCCCCGGGGGCCGCGTGGGTGTGGGGGTTCTGCTGCACGAGGGGGTGTCCTCTCGGTCGTGGCGAGCGGCCCGTCCGGCGACGCACACGGCCCGGAACGCGTGGGGTCGCGTCCGTGCCGTCCGCCGGGCGGGCCTCGCCGATGGGTTGGCGTTGCCACTGTCGAGGGGCGGAACGGGCCGCGGGATCGGCAATTTCACCGGTCTCGTTCGACGCGGGCGGTACGGCCCGGGCGCGGACGCCGGGACCGGGACCGTGGGGGTGCGCGGACGCCGGGACCGGGACCGTGGGGGTGCGCGGGCGCGGGGGCCGCGGGACTCGGCGGACGGCGACAGCCCGTCGGATCATGCCGCCGACGCGGGCCGGCACCCGTGAGGTGCGGCGTTCCGCCGTCGACGGTCCGCCGGACAGGCTCGGCTCCGGCTCGGACGCTGCTCTGCGCGGCACGGCTCCGCCGTTCCCTCGGCGCCCTCCGCACTGTCCGCACGCCCCGTCGATGTGACACGCTCGGCGTCGGCCGGGCTGCCGCACGCCGGTCGTCATGGAAGGATCGTCGGCCGCCCCGTCATCGGGTCGGCACCGTGGAGAGGCGACGGGATGCGCATCGGACTGCTCGGCACCGGCCCCTGGGCGGACATGGCGCACGCCCCCGCTCTGGCCGGGCACGACGACCTGGACTTCGTGGGGGTGTGGGGCCGCCGCCCGGACGCCGCCGAGGAGCTGGCGGATCGGCACGGCACACGGGCCTACACCGACGTCGACGCCCTGCTGGCCGACGTGGAGGCCGTGGCCGTCGCGCTGCCCCCGGCCGTACAGGCCGGACTGGCGGTGCGGGCGGCGCGGGCCGGGTGCCATCTGCTGCTCGACAAGCCGCTCGCGGCGACGGTGGAGCAGGGGCGGGCGGTGGTGGAGGCGGTACGGACTGCGGACGTCGCCTCGGTGGTCTTCTTCACCACCCGGTTCCAGCCCGAGACCGAGGTGTGGATCACCGAACAGGCGGCCGGGGACGGCTGGTTCACGGCACGGGCTCAGTGGCTGGGCGCCGTGTTCAGCGGCGGGGACAGTCCGTTCGCCGACTCGCCGTGGCGGCGGGAGAAGGGCGCCCTGTGGGACGTGGGCCCGCACGCCCTGTCCGTGCTGCTGCCGGTGCTCGGTGACGCACGGCGCGTGGCGGCGGCCGCACCGGGTCCCGGCGACACCGTCCAGCTGGTCCTCGACCACACGGGCGGGGCGTCCAGCACGCTCACGCTCAGCCTCACGGCGCCGCCCGCCGCGGCGGGCGCCACGGTGGAGCTGCGCGGCCGGGCCGGGGTGACGCTGCTCCCGGAGACCACGGAGGGTCCGGTGCCTGCTCTGCGGCGGGCCGCGGACGCGCTGCTGGCAGCCGCCGGTGGCGGGCGCCCGCATCCGTGCGACGCCGCGTTCGGACTGCGGGTGACCGAGATCCTCGCCGAGGCCGAGGGCCTGCTGACCGGCCGGGAATGAGCGCCGTCAGCCCTCGGTCCCATCCGGCCCGAGGGGTTCGTCGCTCCACCGGAACCAGGCCCGGTCACCCTTGATGTGCAGCAGGAACCCGGCGACCGGCCCGTCGGGCGACACCAGCCGCACCCGCCGTTCGATCTCGTCGTAGAGCGCCTCCCAGCGCGTCCAGTGCTCCGCGTCGTCCGCTTCCGCGAGGGCGAGTTCGCGGACGAACAGATCGCGGACGGCACCGTAGGCCGGACCGGCGCGGAACCGGCCCGACAGCCAGGGAAAGTCGGCCTCGTCGATCCGGATCTCCCCGATGTCGCCGGACTCCGCGTCGGCCGCCCGGCCCGCGTCCGGAGCCCGGCGCACGTTCCAGACCTCGCCCTCGAATCCCATGCCGCCTCCGCCGCACCCGCGTCGCCCGTAGCCGTGGGGGCCAGCATGTCATCCGGCACCGGCGACCGGCCGTCACCGCCTCGCGCCGCCGGTTGGCTGATTAAGCGCGCCTTAAACGCCGGTTAAGCGTTCCCCGCTCCACGCCACACACCCCAAGTCCCAGCTGGGCCAACGGGTTTGGAGCGGGAGACGGACGGTTGGCCGGGCCTGCCGTGCTGCGTACCATCGCCGCACCGCGTGAGAGCGCTCTCAGGCTCTGTCAGGCCCCGATCACTGGAGACCCCCCACATGACTCCTCGTCACCAGCGTCCGCTCGCCCGCCGCAAGCTGCTCGTCGCCCTCGGCGGGGCGGTCGTGGCCGCACCGGTCGCCGCCGCCGTCGCCCCGCACGCCCTCGCGGGCGTCGGCTCGGACGACTCGGCCCCCGAGGCCTCCGGCGCCCTGCCGCTGACGATCGCCAACGACACCGGCTCCTTCGGCAACGCCGACGTGCACGTCTACATCGTCGGCAACGTGGACGGCCGCCAGGTGCGGGTCACCCCCGACGGCACCGTCGCCCCCGTGGCCCTCTCCGACAACGGCGCCGACGGCTACACCGACTACGCGATCGGCCTCGCCGGCAGCGGCGAGACCGAGCTGAACCTGCCCCACCTCTCCGGCCGGATCTACGTGTCCCTCGGCGAGAAGCTGAAGTTCAAGGTCGTCGCGGACGGCGCGGGGAACGCCGCGCTCCAGTACCCGGCGGGCTGGGTCGAGTCCGACCCCAACTACGGGGTGCTGCACGACTGCGCGGAGTTCACGTACAACGCCGCCGGGATGTTCTGCAACACCACCATGGTCGACATGTTCAGCGTGCCGCTCGCCATCCGGCTGACCGGCGCCGGCGACCAGACCACCGGCACCGTACGTCCGGGTGGCCGGGCGGCCGTGTTCGAGGCGGTGCGGAAGGTGGCGGAGTTCGCGCCGCTGGTCGTGGACGACACCCGGGTGATCGCTCCCGGCCACGGTCTTGACGCCGGTCTGTTCCCCAAGGACTACCTCGCCCCGTACATCGACGAGGTGTGGAGCACCTACACCGGCAAGGACCTCAGGATCACCACCAACGCCGGGACCTTCACCGGCCGCGTGCGCGGGGACCGGCTGACCTTCGACGGGCCCGCCCAGGTGTCCTTCGCCAAGCCGTCCACCCGGGACGTGCTCTTCTGCGACGGCAACCTCGCCGCCCCCAACGACGGCACCACCGGTCCCGTCGCCGCGGTCCTCGGTGCCGGCTTCAACCGCTCCACGCTGGTCTCCTCGGCCGACCAGCCCACGACCGACCCGGCGACGTTCTACGGAACCGCGCTGACCAACCACTACGCGAAGGCGGTGCACGCGGCCACCGAGGACGGCCGGGCGTACGGCTTCGCCTTCGACGACGTGGCCGACTTCGCCTCCTACATCCAGGACACGGCGCCCACCGGCCTCCGGCTGACGCTCGGCGCCTTCTAGGAGCCGTGCGACCACGTCCGCCCGACGTCTCTCCACGTGCGGGCGGCGCGGCGGCGTAGGAGCGTGGGGGTGTGCGAAAGGTGTCCGCCCCGCCGCGCGGGGGCGAGGACCGGCGGAGCTGGCTGAGCGGGGCGCCGCCGCCCCGCTGGGTGCGGTTGCTGCCGCCGGCCCTCGTCGCGGCGATCTGCGCGGCGACGCTGCTCAGCGACGAGCCGCTGGAGATCGGGTTCCTGCTGGGCGCCATCCCGCCGCTGGCCGTGCTGTCCTACGGCCCGCTGGCGACCGCCGTGCTGGGCGGTGTGGTGATCGCACTGCTGCACATCCCGGCCCTCCAGCTCGACCGGCCGGGCGACGCGGACCTGCTGACCATCGTCTTCGTCGCCGTGCTCAGCGTCTTCGTGTCCTTCGTGCGCAGTCGCCGCGACGCCCAGCTGGGCCTGGAGCGCACGGTCGCCGAGGCCGCTCAGCACGCCGTCGCGCCGCCGCTGCCCGAGCGGGTGGGGGCGGTGCGCTGCACGGGGCTGTACCGGGCGGCGCAGCGCGGGACTCTGGTCGGTGGCGACTTCTTCGACGTGCGGGACGGCCCCTTCGGCGTACGGGCGGTGATGGGTGACGTGCAGGGGCACGGCCTGTCGGCGGTGTCCACCGTCGCCTCGCTGCTGGGTGCGTTCCGGGAGGCGGTGCTCGACCAGCCGGACCTGGCGTCGGTGGCCGGACGGCTGGACCGCAGGCTGCTGGTGGACTCGGCGGACGCACGGCACGCCGAGCTGTTCGCGACGGCCGCGCTGCTGGAGTTCTCCGCCGACGCGCTCGAGGTGCGGGTCGTCGTGTGCGGCAACCCGCCGCCCCTGCTGCTGCGCGGTGCGGACGCCGCGGAACTGGAGGTCTCGCCGTGGACACCGCTCGGGCTGGGGCTCGCGGACGCCGGGGCGATCGAGGCGTGCACGGTGTCGCTGCGCCCCGGCGACCGGCTCTTCCTCGCCTCGGACGGGGTGGTCGAGGCGAGGGACGGCAGCGGTGCCTTCTACCCGCTGGCGCAGCGGTTGAGCGGCCTCGCGGGGGAGGATTCCGCCGCCCTCCCCGACCTGGTCTGGGCGGACCTCGCACGCTTCAGCCCGGACGTGCAGGACGACGTGACGATGCTGGTGCTCACTCCTTCGCCGCCGCCACTGCGGATGCGCGGGCCGGTTCCGCATTGAATGGTGATATCGGGATATTCGGGACCGACAACAGCACGGCACCGAAGCAGCGATCCGGACTCGAGGAGCACTGATCATGTCGACGTCACAGCCCGACGCCTCCCGGCCCTCCGAAGCCCGCGCGGGCGACGACCGCGCCACTCCGGACGACCTGCTCCACGCCCGCACCGGCACGGACGTGTCCCCGGAGGACCTGGTCCTGGCGGCCGGCCGGGACGTCACCCCGCAGAACCTGGAGTGGGCCAGGCGCAAGCTGGCCGACGAGGGCCCCTCTGCCCTCGACAAGCTGCTGCCCTGACCGCCGGGAGCCCCGGACGGACGGCCTCGTCCGTCCGGGGCTCCCGGCGTTTCGCGGTCTCAGGACTCCGGCAGCTCCGTCTCGTCCTCCACCACGTGCACGGCGGCCTCCTCGGCACCCGCGGCTCCGCCGTCGATGCCGACGTCCTCGGCGACGGTCTCCTTGGTGGTGTCGGTACGTACGCCCTCGTCGGGGGCGACCAGACGGCCCGCGCGGTCGGTACCCGCCTCCGGGTCGACCGGTTCGCCCTCCCCGCCGGGCTCGTCGCCCACGCCGTCGCCGTCGGGCGCGGTCACGTCGGGGACCTCTTCGGCCAGCCGTTCGTCGAGGGTCTCGCCGTCGTGCTGCTCGGCGGCCGTGGTGCCGTGCTTGGTCACGCCCAGGGGCTTCTCCGGCGGGGAGTAGCCCTCGTCGAGCGTGTCGTCGTAGGTCCGCTCGTCGAGGGCGTCCTGGGGGTCGAGGGGCGCGGCGTCCTCCTGCTCCTCGTTGCCGCCGGTGGGCTGGTAGGCGTCGTCGGCCATGGGGTCCGTGCCCATCGCTGCCTCCCTCTCGCGCTCGCGTCGGCTGGTGCTCTCGCTGTCCGGTTCGCGTTTCCCGATACGCGATCTTTAACCCGGGGGTGCGACGCGGATCTCCAGGTCGGTGATGCGGTGCGGGGTCCAGTCGCGGGCGTAGCCGGGCGGGGTGCCGCCGGGTCCGGTGATCGCGGCGACCGGGATCCGCCGGGCGGCGTCCACGATCTCGGCGGCGGTGGTGTTCTCGTTGTTGCCGCTGGTGGAGCCGGAGGAGCAGCCCGTGTAGTAGCCGACCGGGATGGACTCGTGCCCGGTGAGCAGGCAGGGCGGCCGGACCCCGAGCCGGTGCAGTTCGCCGGCCACGCGGGCCCAGTCCTCGCGGCTCTCGACGTTGCGGTCCACGGTGCCCGCGAGCACCGAGAACTGGACCGCCAGGTGACCGGCGACCGCGAGCGCGACCAGCGTCGCGGCCACCGGCCGCCACCGGTCCCGCCCGGCCTTGACCAGGTGCCACAGCGCGTCGGCAACCGGCACGGCGAGCAGGGCGTAGGCGGGCTGGAGGAAGCGGGGCGCCGCGTAACCGATCATGAACAGGTACGGCACCGCGGCCGTCACGGCGCAGGCGAAGGGGACCAGGGTCGCGGTGGCGCGGCGGGCCCGGACCGCGACGGCCACACCGAGGACGGCGACGAGCGGGAGCAGCAGCCACCACAGGGTGACGACCGGGTGCGGCATCGCTCCGGTGCACGGCCGGCACAGTCCCCGGCCGCCCAGGCTGCGCATCTGGTCGTCGACGGCGATGTTCCAGCCGAGCCCGCCCTGGATCTCGGAGGCCCGGGACAGTCGCTCCCCGAGGCCGCCGTACCAGGCGTACGCCTCGATCACCCACTCCACTCCCCCGGCCGCCAGGCCGCCCGCCAGGGCGAGCAGCAGCGGCCAGTGGCGGCGCACGAGGACGAGGGCGAGCAGGGGCAGGGTCACCCAGACGGCGTCGGTGGGCCGCATCAGCGCCATCAGCACGGCCCCGGCCGCCACCCCCCACAGCGCACCTCGGCCGGGGCGTCCCCGCCCGGCTCCCAGGGCGCGCAGGGAGCAGCCCACGGTGATCAGGGCGCCGATCGCGACCCAGTAGTTGGGCATGGCCTGCGGACCGTAGAAGAGGGTCACCCACAGGGTGGCGAAGAACGCGCCGGCCGTGGCGAGGACCCGGGCCGGAAAGAGGCCCTTCCAGGCGCGCAGGGCGAGGTACAGGCCCAGTCCCGACAGGAGGGCGAGGTAGACGCGCAGGAGTTCGGTGGACGCCGACCAGGAGGCGACGGGTGCCGCCAGCAGGGAGACGCCGCGGGAGCGGGGGGCGCTGAAGAAGGCGGCGGGGTGGTGGGTGGTGACCTGGCTGACGTACACGATCTCGTCCCAGCCGAGGCCCATCGTCGGGTGGACGAAGAGCAGTTGGGCCAGGGTGAAGACGGCGGCCACCGCCGCGACCGGGGCGGCGCCGCGCAGCCGTCGGGGGGCACCAGAAGCCCCCGCGTCCTCGCCCCCGCGTGCGCGTCTGCCGACGAGGGTTGCGTTCGCGCCGTCGGCCATGGTGCACCCCTCGTCACCCCCGCTCGTCGCGGGGTCGCTCGTCGCTCACCTCCTGCCGTCAGTGGCTGGAGCCCGGAACCCGCGGGAGCGCGCAGTCCCGGAAAACATGGTCAAACTAACCCGCGGGCCACCGATACGCAGGACGGAACTCGGCCAGTCGCGCGGACTCATCCGTCGCTCGGGACCGGCCGCTCGGTGACGCCCGGGCGGCGGTGCGGGGGCTGTTCGGGCGTGGGCCGCCACTTGGGCGCGGAGATGCCGAGAGTGACGGGCTCGGCCCCGTCCACGTGGACCTCACTCCCGTGGTGATGGATCGTCAGGGGCGGTCCGCCCAGCAGCGAGTACGACGCCCGGTCGGGCCCGATCTCCACCTGCAGGCACCGGCCGCGGAACTGGAGCCGGAAGGCGAGGCGGCTGAACTTCTCGGGCAGCCGGGGTGTGAAGCGCAGGCTGTCGCCCTCCCGGCGGGTGCCGCCGAATCCGGCGACCAGCGCCATCCACGTACCGGCCAGGGAGGCGATGTGCAGGCCGTCGCGGGTGTTGTGCTCCAGGTCCGCGAGGTCCATCAGGGCGGCCTCGGTGGCGTAGTCGTAGGCCAGGCGCAGGTGGCCGGTCTGCGCGGCGACGACGGCCTGGCAGCAGGCGGACAGGGAGGAGTCCCGCACGGTCAGCGGCTCGTAGTAGGCGAAGTTCGCGGCCATCTGGTCCTCGTCGCAGTGGGCGTCGAACCAGCTGCCGCAGGTGTACATGGCCAGCACCAGGTCGGACTGCTTGACGACCTGTTTGCGGTAGACGTCGAAGTACGGGAAGTGCAGCATCAGCGGGTACTGGTCGGCGCCGGTGTTCGCGAAGTCCCAACGCTGGTGGCGGGTGAAGCCGGCGTGCTGCTCGTGCACGCCGATCTCCTCGTTGTACGGGATGTGCACGGCCTCGGCGGCGTCCCGCCAGGCGGCGCTCTCCTCCTCGTCGACGCCGAGCCGGGTCGCCTCCTCCGGGTGGCGTTCGGCCGCGTCGGCCGCGGCGAGCAGGTTGGAGCGCGCCATGAGGTTGGTGTACGTGTTGTCGTCGACGACGGCGCTGTACTCGTCCGGGCCGGTGACGCCGTCGATGTGGAAGACGCCGTGGGGGTCGTGGTGACCCAGCGAGCGCCACAGCCGGGCCGTCTCCACCAGGAGTTCCAGGGCGGTCTCGCGTTCGAAGTCGGTGTCGCCGGTCGCCGCCGTGTAGCGCACCGCGGCGTGCGCGATGTCGGCGGCCACGTGGAAGGCGGCCGTGCCGGCCGGCCAGTACGCGGAGCCCTCCGAGCCGTCGATGGTCCGCCACGGGAAGGCGGCGCCGCGCAGCCCGAGCTGGGTGGCGCGGTCGCGGGCGGCGGGCAGGGTGGCCTGCCGCCAGCGCAGCGCCTCGGCGACCGCCTTGGGCGCGGTGTAGGTGAGGAGGGGCAGCACGAACATCTCGGTGTCCCAGAAGGCGTGGCCGTCGTATCCGGAACCGGTCAGTCCCTTGGCCGGAATCGCTCGCTGCTCGGCGCGGGCGCCGGCCTGAAGCACGTGGAACAGGGCGAAGCGGACGGCCTGCTGGATCTCCTCGTCGCCGTGCACCTCGACGTCCGCGCGGGCCCAGAAGTCGTCGAGGTAGTCCCGCTGTTCGGCCACCAGGCCGTCCCAGCCGCCGTGCGCGGCGGCGGCCAGCGCTGCCTCGACCTGGTCGCTCATCGCGGGCCGGGAGCGGGCGCCCGACCAGCCGTGGGCGACGGTCTTCTGCACCCGCAGCCGCTGTCCCGGGTCCAGGACGGAGGTGATGGTCAGGCGGGACACGTCCGTGTTGCTCTCGCTGGTGGTGGTGATCTCCCCGGGGGCGTCGACGACGTGGTCGGCGGCCACGGCGACCCTGAGCCCGCTGCGCCGGGTGCGGTGGACCAGCCGCAGCCGGGAGCCGATGGCGAGGTCCTCCTCCGGTTCCAGCGGGGACTGCAGCGCCTGGGCCGCCCTCGGGTCGCCGTCGGAGGAGGGCAGGCTCTCGTTGGCGACCAGTTCGGACTGGATGACGATCCGGGTGCGGCTGTCGACGGGCTCGACCTCGTACTCCACCGCGGCGATGGCGCGCTGGGTGAGGGAGACCAGGCGCGTGGAGCGCACCCGGACGGTCGTACCGGCCGGGGAGGTCCATTCGCAGCTGCGCTCCAGCACGCCGCGCCTGAGGTCCAGGGTGCGTTCGTGCTTGCCGAGCCGTCCGTAGCGCAGGTCGAAGGGCTCGTCGTCGACCAGCAGCCGCAGCAGCTTGCCGTTGGTGACGTTGATGACGGTCTGGCCGGACTCCGGGTAGCCGTAGCCCGCCTCGGCGTAAGGCAGCGGGTGGAGTTCGTAGACGCCGTTGAGGTAGCTGCCGGGCAGGCCGTGCGGTTCGCCCTCGTCGAGGTTGCCGCGCCAGCCGACGTGGCCGTTGGACAGGGCGAAGACGGACTCGCTCTGCGCGAGGAGGTCGAGGTTGAGGGCGGTCTCGCGCACCCTCCAGGGCTCCACGGTGTACGTCCGGTTGGTGATCACGCGTGGCCTCCGAGCTCGGCGAGGTCCTTGACGACGCGGTCGGCGCCGTGGGCGTACAGGGCGTCGGTCTGGCCGACGCGGTCGACGCCGACGACGTAGCCGAAGTGTCCGGAGCGTCCCGCGTCCATGCCGGCCAGCGCGTCCTCGAAGACGGCGGCGCGGGAGGCCTCGACGCCGAGGTCGCGGGCGGCGGCGAGGAAGGTGTCGGGGTGTGGTTTGCCGGGCAGTTTCCGTTCCCTGGCCACCACGCCGTCGATCCGTACGTCGAACAGCCGCTCGGCGTCGATGGAGTGCAGTACGTCCCGGGTGTTGGCGCTGGAGGAGACGATCGCGGTGGCGAGGCCCGCGGCGCGGACCGCGTCGATGTAGCGCAGCGTGCCCTCGTAGGGCTGCACGCCGTCGGTGCGGATCTTCTCCAGGAGGAGTTCGTTCTTGCGGTTGCCGACGCCGTTCACGGTCCGCGCGTCCGGAGGGTCGTCCGGGGCGCCCTCGGGCAGTTCGATGCCGCGGGAGGCGAGGAAGGAGCGGACGCCGTCGGCGCGTGGGCGGCCGTCGACGTACTGGTCGTAGTCGGAGTCGGTGAACGGCCGGAAGCCCGCGCCGTCCCGCTCGCGCAGGAAGGCGTCGAAGGTCGCCTTCCAGGCGGCGGCGTGCACCACCGCCGTCCGGGTGACGACCCCGTCGAGGTCGAAGAGACAGGCCTGGATGTCGTCGGGAAGTCCGAGCTGCGTCGTCATACCCCCACAGTTCCCCGTCGGGACGGGTCCGATCAGGTGACACACTGTGGGGTGTGCCGCTGACGTTCGACGATCTGCTCGCCCGTGCCCGCCGGCTGCCCCGGGACGGGCGGCGGGCGATCCTGGGTGTCGCGGGCAGCCCCGGCGCCGGGAAGTCGACGCTCGCCGCGCGTCTGGTGCGGGCGCTGAACGGCGACGGCGAGCCGTGGGTGGCGCACGTGCCGATGGACGGCTTCCACCTCGCCGACGCCGAACTGGACCGGCTGGGCCGCCGGGACCGCAAGGGGGCACCGGACACCTTCGACGCGGCCGGGTACGCGGCGCTGCTGGACCGGCTGCGCGCGGAGCCGGACGGCGAGACCGTGTACGCGCCGGGCTTCGAGCGGGTGCTGGAGCAGCCCGTCGCCGGGGCCGTACCGGTGCCGCCTTCCGCCCGGCTGGTCGTAACGGAGGGCAACTACCTGCTGCTGGAGACCGGGGCCTGGTCGCGGGTGCGGGCCGGGCTCGACGAGGTGTGGTTCTGCGCGCTGGAGGAGAGCGAGCGCGTGCGGCGGCTCGTGGCGCGGCACGAGCGCTTCGGCAAGTCCCCCGCGGAGGCGGCCGCGTGGGCACTCGGCCCCGATCAGCGCAACGCCGACCTGGTCGCCGCCACCCGGCACCGGGCCGACCTGGTGGTACCGGAAGGCGTGGTCACGGGCCCGCCGCCGGGCGCTCGGGGACCCGCGCCCTCAACGCCTGCGTGACCCGGTTACTCCTCGTCGAAGTCGTCGGGGCGGACGTGCGCCTCCTCGAGGGCCTCGCGCAGGGTACGGCCGGTACCGCCCGGCGGGCGGGGTCCGTCCTCCTCGCGCTCGCGCCGGCGCCGACCGAGAACGTCGTCGGTGGTGTCGGTCTTCGGCCGGTTCTCTTCCGGGACGGTCATGACGTCGGCTCCTCGTACGTGTCTGCGGGTCCTTCCGTGACGGCGGGTTCCCGGGCGACGCGGTGCTATCCCCGTCCGGGGGCCGCGGTGCCGTCCCCGGCCGGGGCGGAGTCGTGCCGTCGTCGTGTGGTGGCCCGGTCGTGGGGCGGCGGGGGTGGGCTATGTTGACCTCCGTGGGAGACATGGGAGACGAAGGAGGCGCACCCGTGCCATCGCCGCAGCAGGCACGTGCCCAGGCGTCGGCGATCACCTCGGGACGTGCGGCCCCCGACTCGGAGATCTCCCCCACCTCCCGGCTCAGGACGCTCTTCGACCGGCCCCGCCTCTCCCCGGGACAGCGCCGCATCGCGCAGTACCTCATCGAGCACCTCACCGAGGCGGCGTTCCTGTCGATCACCGACCTGGCCGACCGGGTGGGCGTGAGCCAGCCGTCCGTGACGCGGTTCGCCTCGGCGGTCGGTTTCAGCGGTTACCCGGCGTTGCGGGAGCAACTCCAGGCGATCGCGCTGGGCGGCCGGGGCGGGTCCGCGGCCGAGGAGTACCGGGGCAACGAACTGCAGGCGGCCGTGGACGCCGAGATCGAGAACCTGGAGAACCTGCGGCGGGACTTCGCCGACGCGGACCGGGTGATCGAGGTCGGCCGCAAGCTGGCCGCCTCGGCGCCGCTGACCGTCCTCGGGCTGCGCATCTCCGTCTCGCTCGCCGAGTACTTCGCCTACGCGGCCCGCCGGGTCCATCCCGACGTGCGCCTGGTCACCCGGGGCGGCACCGTCGCCTACGACGCCCTGCTCCAGTCCCGGGAGGCGGGCGGCACCTGGGTGCTGGCCTTCTCCATGCCCCGGCACGCCCACGAGACCCTGGGCGCCGTGCGCGTGGCACGCGGTGCCGGGCTGAAGGTGGCGCTCATCACCGACCTGGCGCTCGGCCCCGTCGTGGACGAGGCCGACGTCACCTTCGCCACCGGCACGGGGTCCCGCCTGGTCTTCGACTCCTACGCCGCGCCGGGCGTGATGTGCGCGGCGCTGCTCCAGGCCATGACCGACGCCGATCCGGAGCGGACGCAGGCGCGGCTGGAGGAGTACGAGCAGGTCGCGGACCAGCACCAGTTCTTCCTGCGGGACTGAGCCGGGACGGTCTCGCCCGGCGACTGGTCGGCGCAGACGGGGCCATCCCCGTCAAAGCAGGCATGAATGTTTTCATACGTCTTGCAAAGCGGTTGGCATATATAAATACTGCTCACGGATCGCGACCCGGCCGCCCCGGAGCGCGTCCGCACCTGCCGCGAACACCTCGGCCGCCGACTCCTACCCGCTCCGGCGCACCGGGTGTTCCGGTCGGGCATCGCCTGCGCGAGCGCCCGCGGCGGTCCCGGTCGTCCCCTGGACCGGGACCGCCCCCATCCGTCGCCCACCCCGTCGACGCCGCACACCCGGAAGCGATGATCATGCCCCTGACGACCACGCGCATCAGCCCGGACTGGCCCTGCCAGGTCAAGACCCCCGGCAGCTACGACTGGGAACGCTCGGCCACCAGGTGGCTGCGCGAGCTGGTCCCGGCGCGCTACGCCGGCTATCCGGCCCTGATGCGGCACCCGGTGCTGCTCGCCCGCCATGCGCAGATCCAGGTCCAGCACGAGATCCGAGTGGCTCGCACCGCGCTGCAGACCGCCCGGGCGGACCTGCCGCGGCTCGGCCTGCACGAGGCGGCCATCGAGCACACCATCAAGCTGTACGCGGCGGAGGTCCTCCAGTTGCAGCACATCGCGCGCAGCGTGCGGGCCGTCACCGAGGCGCTGGCCGAGCGGGCCACCACCCGCTGACCCGCGCCGGCAGCGTGGCGCGTCAGTCCACGGGGTGCCCGGGCCGGACGGTGCGGGCGTCGGCGAGCCGCAGCAGCGGTCCGGCGGAGGTCTTCCCACGCCCGCCCCACTCGACCGGCTCGAGGACGAATCCGACGTGGTCGCCCCCCGACGTCCGCTCCACGACCCGCCCGACGAACCACGCCTCGGCGTCCTCCAGCACGGCGGCCCCTCCGTACGCCTCCCGCCAGCGGACCCTGCCGAACTTGTCGACGTCGTCGCCGGTCAGCCCGCCGAAGAGCTCGGCGGTCTCGCGTTGGTCGCGGGCCAGCAGGTGGACCGCCAGGACGTCGGCGGACCGTGCGACGCGGAAGGTCCGGTTGACGTCGGAGATCTACACGACGTACCGCACGGGCTTCAGCGAGCACTGCGAGGAGAAGGCGACCAGGCAGCCGGCCCGTTCGCCGTCCGCGGCGGCCGTGACGACGCACATGTCCGGGTCGAGCCGGTCCAGGAACACGTCCATGGCCGCCATGCTAGGGGGTGTCCTTTGGACCAGGCCGGCTCCAGGCCCCGCGACCCTCGGCAAGATCCCAACGACACCCCCAGGTTCCGCTGTGGGCCCGCCGGGGCGGCTCAGCCGGCGAGCAGACGCCGCAGGGCCGTGCGCAGGGCGCTGACGAACGCGTCGCGGGCCGGTTCGTCGAGGGCGTCCAGGGACAGGTAGGGGTTGAGGTCCTCCAGCTCGACCAGCAGCAGCTCCCCGCCGGGCGCGCGGCAGGCGTCGACGCGCTGGATTCCGTGGTCGACACCGTTCCACTCGATGAACCGCCGCGCGAAGTCGAGGTCGGCCACGGTGGCGTCGTACGGCTCCAGCTGCCAGCGGCGGTCGGGGTGCGGGGCGTGGAGGGCGTACTGGTAGTCGTGGTCGACGAAGTAGAAGGAGACCTCGTAGGCGAAGTCGACGCGCGGCTGGACGAGGAGGTCCCCGGCGCCGTCCAGCGCCTCGGCCACCCGGCCCGCGGGGACGATCCTGAGGCCCGCCGAGTCCGCGCCGAGCCTCGGCTTGACGACGTACTCGTCCGCGACGGGCAGCCGGTGCAGGTCCTCGGCACGGTCCACGGTGGGGATGACGGGGTACCCCGCGGCGGTGAGGTCGAGCAGGTACTGCTTGCCGACCATGTCCGCCCGGCCGGTGAGCTGGTTGTAGACGCGCGTCCCGCGCTCGGTGGCGCGCTCGCGGAACGCCGTGTGGGCGGCCTCGTACCCCTGTACCGGACCGCTGTTGCGGACGACGACGGCGTCGAAGCCGTCCAGCAGCGCGGCGGCGTCCCGGGGATGGCACAGGGCCAGGTCGAACTCCTCGCGCAGCCGCGAGGTCAGGTAGATGTCCTCGTCGCAGTAGCGCCGCCCGCGCGCCTGGTAGGCCAGGTCGGTGACGTACAGGATGCGGGAGCGGGTGAACGGCATGCGGGACTCCTCCGGGGATGATCGGAAGTGATCGTATGCGACCACGACCGCGGGACCGCGGGTGCACTCAGTTCCCCCCGACGACTGCACTGAGTGCCATGCTCCTCGTCGGGCTGCTACGTTCCCCTTCATGAGCACCAGCAGTGCGGCGCCCCGCCGCGTGGACGGGACGGACGCGGCGGAGGTCCGTCCGCCGATGCGGGAGGCGCTGGTCGCGGCGGCGTTCCGGCTGTTCCTGGAGCGGGGGTACGACCAGACCACCGTGGACGACATCGTTGCCCTCGCCGGCGTGGGACGGCGCTCCTTCTTCCGGTACTTCCCGTCCAAGGAGGACGTGGTCTTCCCGGACCACGAACGGTGCCTGGCCGACATGCAGGCGTTCCTGGCCCGCTCGCCCGAGGACGCCGACCCGGTGCGGCGGGTCTGCGACGCGGCCCGGCTGGTGCTGGGCATGTACGCCGAGAACCCGGCGTTCTCCGTGCAGCGCTACCGCCTCACCAAGAAGGTCCCCGGTCTGCGCGCCTACGAGTTGTCGGTGGTGTGGCGCTACGAGCGGGCCCTCGCCGAGTACCTGCGCGGGCGGCTGGGCGGACGCCCGGACGGGAGCCTGCGCGCCGACGTGATCGCGGCCGCGGTGGTCGCGGCGCACAACAACGCCCTGCGGTCCTGGCTGCGTTCGGACGGGCGCGACGACGCGGGCGCCGCGGTGGACCACGCACTGGCGTACGCGCAGTCCGCGTTCGGCGACGTTCCGGTGCCGCCCCGCGGCACCTCGCCCGAGGACGTGGTGGTCGTGGCCGCGCGTCGCGGGACACCGCTGTGGCAGGTGCTGCGGGAGATCGAGACGGCGTTCGCGCACGACTGACGGCCGGACACGACGGACCCGCTCGCTCATCCACGTCGCTCGCCCACGTCGCTCATCCACCCGGAATCAAGGGTACCGAGTGCCTTTACGCGTGACACTCAGTGCCATACCCTGTGGTGCGTGCACGGCGGCACGGTGAGCCGCGCACACGCGTGCCCGGTGACCGCGCACGCGGGATTCCGGCCCGAGTGCAGGGAGTTGACCAGCGTGTACCACTCAGGAAACGTCGCTCAGCAGGCGGCCGGCCCCGCGACGGGCCTGCTCGACCCGAGTGCCGAGGACCGGGGCCCGGACACCGAGGCCGTCTTCTACCAGCGCTGCACCTGGTGCGGCACCGCCATGTACCACCGGGTGCTGTGCCCGGTCTGTCGCGGCAGCGAGCTGCGGACGGAGCGGAGCGAGGGCACGGGGACGGTGCGCCACGCCACGGTGGTGCACCGCAACACCCCGGCCGCACGCAATGTCTCCCTCATCGAGATGGCCGAGGGTTTCGTGCTGCGCGGCCGGGTCATGGGTCCGCTGATCGGTATCCACAGCGGGGACCGGGTGCGGCTGTCCACGGCCAAGGACCCGGTGCGCGGCGAGCCGGTCTTCCAGCTGGTCGACGAGCCGTACCGGGCCTGGACCTGAGGGCGGGTCAGTTCCCGGCCGGTGGTACGGACGTGAGCGTGACGCGGATTCCCAGGGTGCCGTCGAGCCCACGGCGCAGCCTGCTGCCGAGCAGGGTGAGCCGCCCGACGACGCCGTACTTGCGGGCGAGGAGTTGCCGGTAGCGGGCGGTGGTGGCCGCGTCGCAGATCTCCGCCGTCCCCGGGACCTGCTCGCCGGTCGGCCTGCCGCGCACGTCGCAGGGGCCGACCAGGACGTCGGCGCGGTTGCGCACGCGTTTGACCTTCCAGGAGTCGGCCACGGTCCAGACGCCGAGCGCGGCCCCGTCCAGCACGACCCACACCGGGGTGGCGACCGGCGTGCCGTTCTTCCGGTAGGTGGTGACCAGCAGGTACTTGCCGGCGCCGAGCCGGGCCAGTGACGCGTCGTCGTTCATGCTCCGGAAGTCTAAGACCTGTCCCGTAACTGGTCAGAGTGAACCAACAGCCCCATGGCAACGGGGCCGACTCAGGTTTCGCGGCGTCCCAGTCACATGGCTGATCACCGAACGGTTTCCCGCCACTCGGCCATTACATCGTGGGACTCATCCATGGCGGGATCGCGGGCGAAGAACTCTTCGGGCAGGTGGGTGCGTTCGAGCAGTGGCTTGCGCACCGCATCGGCCAAGTGCCGTGCGCGGTGCGCTTCCGGCACGTCGGCCGCGTTCTCGAGATCCATCAGCCGCGCCACCTCGGTGGCGCATGACAGGAAGGAGCGTACAGCGGGCTTGTTGTGCTCTTCCTCGGCCATGGCGGCATTCTGGACCGGCTCAGGCCGAGAAGGTACGAGACGTTGGTTGCTTCCCCCCGAGTGAAACGATCACGCTGTGGCTGGTGTGATCACGGCGTCGGTGCGGTCCTGGACAGAGCCCTTCACCGGGCTGAACTCGCGCTGCTTCGGCAAGTTGGTTGCCTCGGTGCGACGCGAGCAAGCCTCGGATCAGCAGCGCGGCCGGCCCTGGAGCCTGCCGTTGGAGGACCGTGTCCTGCTGGTGACGGCGTACTGGCGCACGAACTTGACGATGCGACAGCTTGCTCCGCAAGGACACCGTGCTCATCGTCGACGGCACCCTGGTGCCCACCCGCGACCACTCGGTGGCCGAGCCGTCGAAGAACTACCGCTATTCCACTGCCCACCAGGTCGTCATAGACGCTGACACACGGCTGGTCGTCGTGGTCGGTCGGCCCTCGCCGGGGAACCGGCACGACTCCCGCGGCTGGGAGGAGTCCGGGCCAAGGCTGCCGTCGGCCCCACAACGACTATCGCTGATGGCGGCTACCAGGGCACCGGTCTGGTCGTCCCGCACCCCCGCCGTAAGGGCCAGGAACTGCCGGCATCGAACCCAGTTATCAACCCATCACCAACACCTCAACTCCCCCCCCCGCCTCAGCGACAGTCGCGTTCCGCGGTGGATGGTGGTGTCAGGTCGCGCCGAGGCCGTTCAGGAGGGTGGCGGCGACGAGGTCGGCGGCCTGTGGGGGTTCGAGGTCGGGGAATCGGTGGGCGGCGGTGTCGACGAGTTCGTCCAGGATCGTCCGTGCCCAGGTTGCGTCGACGCCTGCTCGTAGGTAGCCCTCGTCCAGTGCGCGGCGGATGAAGGCGTCGAGGCGCGCGCTCTGCTCCTCCCGGCGGGTCCAGGCGGCGGGGTCTTTCTGCATCATCAGACGCATGTCGACCGGCCATTCGCGGCTGACGGGGATGATCCCCTCCAGGTAACGGTGGAGGGCGACCGGCAAGGGGGACTCGAGCAGGCGGGCTTCGTCCAGGACGCGTTCGGCGGAGTCGAGCTTGGCCTGGAAAACGGCGCTGAGCAGGGCTTCACGGTTTGCGAAGCGGCGGTGGACGGTTGTGCGGTCCACTCCGGCGGCGGTGGCGATGGCCGTCATGGAGGCGCCGGGGTCCTCTGCCAGGAGTCGAGCTCCGGCGTGGAGGACGGCAGTCAGGTTACGCGCGGCGTCAGCTCTCATGATGCCGAGATTCTACGCCCGTGCCTTAGTTAACTGAATAACATCACCATGTGAGATGCAACACTAACATTTACTGCATCATTGATGTTGCAGATAGGCCGATTTTGTCTACAGTTAAGTTGCTGTCCCATTCGGGCGGCGAAGCAGATGACGAAACGAGGCACGCGTCATGGCACGAACCTGGCTGATCACGGGGGGCTCGCAGGGCCTCGGCAGGGCCCTGGTGCTCGCGGCCCTGGGGGCCGGCGACAACGTCGTGGTGACTTCCCGCAAGCCGGAGGCGCTGGCTTCCCTGAGGGCCGAGCACCCGGACCAGTTGGAGGCGGTGGCGCTGGACGTCACCTCCGCGGTCCAGTCCCGGGACGTGGTGGCCGCGGCGATGGAACGGTTCGGATCGGTTGACGTCGTCGTCAACAACGCCGGCTACGCCACCAGCGGCTCGATCGAGGACTTTCCCGAAGACGAGTTCCGCGCGCAGGTCGATACCAACTTGTACGGCGTGGTCAACATGACCCGGGCGGTCCTTCCGGCCATGCGCCGCCAGCGGTCCGGGCACATCGTACAGATCTCCTCAATCGGCGGACGTGTGGGTGGTACGCCGGGTCTGAGCGCCTACCAGACTGCGAAGTTCGCCGTCGAGGGGTTCTCCGAGGCATTGGCCAACGAGGTGGCACCGTTCGGTGTCAAGGTCACCATCGTCGAGCCGGGCGGCATCCGCACCGGCTGGGCCGCGGGTGCCGCGGAGCCTTCCGGTCCCGTGACCCCCGACTACGAGGAGACCGTGGGCCTGTGGCTGGCCCGGTTCGCGGACTACGCCGGCAAGGAGCCCGGTGACCCGGACCGCATGGCCCGCGCAATCATCGGCGCCGTGGACGCCGAGGAGCCCCCGCGCCGGCTACTGCTCGGCAGCGACGCCCTGGAGATCGCGATCAGCTCGGAGGAAGGCCGTCTGGCCGAGGCCCGCAAGTGGGCCGAGGTCAGCCGTTCCGCGGACTACCCCACCACCTGACGGCACTGTGCGGGCGCGGCAGCGGGCCGGTCGAAGCACCGGATCGCCGGGCCGCCCGCGCCGGCCCGCCCCGCCGGCCCTGCTCCTCATACGGCGTCGTCATCGTCGTCGTAGGCGCCGAATCGCCAACAACTCCCAGTACGGCCTGTCCGGCGGTACCTGGACCTCTGATCCCGACCGCGCCCTGGACACTGCCGGCGCCGGCTGCGCACCGGCACCGTCACGCTGAACGGATCGCCGATCAGCTTCGGCGGCTACAAGGCCAGCGGCCCCAGCTGTGAGTACGGTAAGGCCGGTCCGACCGGCTACGTCGAGCACAAGTCGATCACCCGCACCCGATAGTCCCCCCAGCGGGACGGACGGCCGGAGAGCGAAGGGCCTGTCCCGCACGGCTCCCCGATCCGCCCACGGCCCAGGGGCCCGCCCCTCCGGCCCACGCGTCGCCCCCGCCTCACTCCAGGGCCGCCGCCATCCTCCGCACCGCCTCCGTGAGCACCTCCGGCGAGGTCGCCAGGTTGAGCCGCACATGCCCCGCCCCGCCGCTGCCGAAGGGAACGCCGGAGCTGAGGGCCACCCGGCCGCGGTCGAGGAAGACGTCCGCCGGTTCGTCACCGAGGCCGAGGGCGCGGCAGTCGAGCCAGGCGAGGTAGGTCGCCTCCCCGGTGCGGTGCACGACGCCGGGCAGCCGCTCGGCGAGCAGGCCGGTGAGCAGCCGCCGGTTCTCGTCGAGCCCGGCCAGCACGGCGTCCAGCCAGGCGGTTCCGTCGCGCAGGGCGGCGGTGTGGGCGAGGACGCCGATGTGGCTCGGCCCGTGACCGACCTCCTCGGGCATCCGCGCCAGGTCGGCGGCGGCCCCGGGGCCCGCGACGGCGAGGGCCGCCTTGAGTCCGGCGAGGTTCCAGCCCTTGGACGCCGACATCAGGGAGAGGCCGCGCTCGGCGCCGGGCACGCTCAGATAGGGCACGAACCGCGCGTCGGGGGCGGTGACGACCGGAGCGTGGATCTCGTCGGCGACGACCCGGACGCCGTACCGCTCCGCCAGGGCGGCGACGGCCGCCAGTTCGCCGGCGGTGTGCACGGTGCCGGTGGGGTTGTGCGGGCTGCACAGCAGGAAGGCCGCCCGGCCGCCGCCCGCGGCGGCTCGCCGGAAGGCCTCCTCCAGCACGCCGAGGTCGATCCGCAGGTCCGGACCGAGGGGCGCCTCGACCACGCGCCGGTCCATATGGGTGACGAACTGGTAGAACGGCGGGTACACCGGCGGGTTGACGATCACCGGGTCGCCGGGCCCGGTGACCAGCTTGAGCATCTCGACGACGCCCAGCATCACGTCGGGCACGATCGCCGTGCGTTCCACGGCCGGGCCGTCCCAGCCCCACCGCTTGCCGGCGAAGGCGGCGAGCGCCTCGGCGTAGGCGGTGCCGACGGGGTAGCCGGTGTCGCCGAGTTCCATGGCGTCGGTGACGGCACGCACGACGGGCCGGGCGAGCGGCACGTCCATCTCGGCCACCCACAGCGGCAGTACGTCCGCCGGGTGGGTGCGCCACTTCATGCTGGTGCGTCGGCGCAGCTGGTCCGGCGTGAGTGCGCGCAGCGGGTTCGGTTCACCGGCCTGGTCCCACGGGTTGCTGGTCATGGGGCCAAGATAGGACGCGGTGACGGGACGGGGGAACAAGACTCCGGCCCGGTGAACACCGAGGTTCCCGCCGCCGTATGGGAGGAGGGTGCTCGACGTCCGGAGGCCCCCGCGGCGGCGACGCCGCGCGGTCGGGTTCGGGAGCGCAGGCATGAGGCACGCACGACGACGCATCGTCCGGCGGGTGGCACGGCTGGCGGCCGTCGGCGGTCTGCTGCTCGGGGGGACGATGGTCACCCGGGCCGTGGCGAGTGAGCCCCCCGACGCGTCCGCCGCGCCGCACACCTTCGCGCAGACCCCGTCCGGCGCCGGTGCCGGCCTCGTGTCCCGGCTGGGCACGGATCGTACGGCGGGTCACTGGGTCGGCTCCGACGGGCGGCCGGTGGTGGCGGTCACGGACGAGCGCGCGGCCGAGGCGGTGCGGCGGGCCGGTGCGACGGCGAAGCGGGTGCGGCACAGCATGTCCGAGCTGCGGTCGGCGGCCTCGACGCTGCGGTCGGCGCCCCGGGTGACCGGTACGGCGTGGGCGCTGGACTACCGCTCGAACGAGGTGGTGGTCCGGGGCGACCGCACGGTGTCCGGGTCCGACTGGTCGCGGCTGACCGGCGTCGCGGAGGACATCGGCGGGTTCGTCCGCATGGAGCGTACGGAGGGCACGTTCACCACCCGTCTGAACGGGGCGGAGCCGATCCTGTCCACGGCGGGCCGCTGCTCGGCGGGATTCAACGTGACCGACGGCACGAGCGACTTCATCCTCACCGCCGGTCACTGCGGCCCGACGGGATCCGTCTGGTTCGGCGACGGCACGGGTGACCGGCAGGTCGGCAGGACGGTCGCCGGGAGCTTCCCCGGGGACGACTTCTCCCTGGTGAGGTACGAGAACGGCAAGGCGGGCGACGGCGCCGGCGTGGTGGCGGTCGGCGACGGCAAGGGGGTGCGGATCACGGGGGCGGGCGAACCGGCGGTCGGGCAGCGGGTGTTCCGCAGCGGGAGCACCAGCGGGCTGCGCGACGGCCGGGTGACGGCGCTGGACGCGACGGTCAACTACCCGGAGGGCACGGTCACCGGTCTGATCGAGACCGACGTGTGCGCCGAACCCGGTGACAGCGGTGGGCCGATGTTCTCCGAGGGCGTCGCGCTCGGGGTGACGTCGGGTGGCAGTGGCGACTGCGCCAAGGGCGGCACCACGTTCTTCCAGCCACTGCCGGAGGCGATGGAGTCGCTCGGGGTCCGGCTGATCGTCTCGGGGCGGGAGGGTGCCGCGGCGGGCACCTCCGCACCGGCCGGCCAGGCACCGGGTGCCCGGGCACCGGGCACCTCCGGGGCGGGGGCGCCGGCCCCTGCGACGGGCGTCGACGGCTCGACCCTGCTCGCCCGGCTCACCGACCGCCGGAACATTGGACCGGGCCTGCTGGTCGTCGCGGGCAGCCTGGTGGCGCTGGTGGCCACGCGGTGGATTCGCGAGGAGCAGGACCGCAAGGCCTATCGGCGGCGGTACTCGGCGACGTGGGGCTGACCGGGCCGGTACGAGGCTCCGCCCTCGGGGCTGCCGGAGGGCCGGGACGGCGAGGAGTCCTGGGCGGTGCCGGTCAGGCGGCCGTCACGGACTCCGGGGCCGCGTTGGCCCACTCCATGACGAGCCGCTGGTACTCCGCGCGCTGCTCGACGCTCAGTGTCCCGCCCGACCGGAGCCACAGGGCCCGGATCTCCTCGTTGACCTCGGCAGCCGATCGCTCGGAGGAGGGTTCAACAGTGGTGGACATGCTGTGAAGCATACGGCGCCCCGCGTGAAGACGATGTGAGTAATCGCGAGCCAAGCGGACATATCGGACCGTGTTACTGATCACGTCCATGCTCTCATCTGTCAAGACCTACCGGCGAGTTCGTTCCCACCACATGTGTTCTGCCGCACACGGCCCACCCGTTCACCCCACCCGCTCACCCCGCCCGCTCACCCCGCCCGCTCACACCGGCGCGGCCCCCAGCACCAGCACCTGGATCGCCGGCACGGCCGCGCCCCGGGCCCAGTCGTGGAAGTCGGACACCCGGGTCTCCAGACCGACCGGCGCGGCCCGCGGGTGCCGGTTGTCCCGGACGGCCTCCGCCACCACGTCGCCCGCCACCTCCATCAGCCCGACCCCCTCCCCCGCGAGCAGGATCTTCTGCGGCATCACGAAGTTGGCGATCTGCGCCACCAGGGTGCCCAGCGCCCGCCCTGCCTCCGCCACGACCCGCGCGGCCACGGGCTCCCCGGCGGCGGCGGACGCGAGGATCTCCTCATAGGTCCGGTCGCGGCCGGTGGCGGCCCGCACCTGGTAGCGCATGTGGGGGATGGTCAGCAGCGAGACGGCGCTGCCGCGCCTCCCGTCGGGGGTGAGCGGGCCGTGGGGGTCGAGGATCCAGTGCCGCCCGAAGCCGCGGTCCTCGTCCCCGGCATACGGCACCCGCCGGCCGCCCAGCACCAGCCCGTACCCGATGCCGGCGCCGATGGTGAGGACGACGAACCGGTCCAGTCCGCGCCCCGCCCCGAACCAGGTCTCGGCCTCCACGAAGGCGGCGGTGTCGTTCTCGACGACGACGGGCAGCCCGGTGCGCTCCTCCACCAGCGCGGCCAGCGGCACCCCGCGCCAGCCCAGGAAGGGTGACTCGCCGACGACGGCCCGGTCCTCGACGAGCCCGCCCACGCCGATGCCGACCCCGGCGACCCCGGGCCGGCCGCGGGACAGTTCGGCCGTCATGCCGGCCAGCAGGTCGACGACCTCGGCGGGGTCGTGGGTGGCGAGCGCACGGTCGTGGCGGGCGACGATCTCGCTCCTGAGGGTGGTGACGACGCCGTACACCATGTCCTCGGTGACCTTGAAGCCGAGGAAGTACCGGGAGTCCGCGACCACGTCGAGCGGCTGGGACGGGCGCCCCTGCCGCACTCCGGCCGGGCCGCCGCCCGCCTCCGGGACCTCGACCAGCAGCCGCGACTCGATGAGCGGTTTGGTCAGCCGGGTCAGGCTGCCGGGCGAGAGGCCGAGCCGCCGGGCGATCTCACTGCGGGAGAGCGGGCCGTGCACGAGGACCTCGATCGCCACGGAGCGTTCCCCGGGGCTCAGGGGCGGCCAGCTTTCGGGGCGTGTGGGCATGGGCTCGCGCTCCAGTTTCTTCCACATCGGAAATAACAAGGTCACTTTACGCCCGTGCGATCTTTCGGAGAAGGGAAACAGAGAGGTGCGTACGCCCCCTTGACGACATGATTGTTCTGCCTCAAAAGTAAATGAGTCCGGGCCGCCGCATACGAGAGGAGTCTCCCGATGGCCGTCGCCTCCAGCAGCCCTGCCGGGAACCGGGGTGACGGACGTCTCGCCGCGTCGTTCGTCGCGCCGGCGCTCCTCGGCTTACGTGCGGATGGTTCACGACCCCGTCTTCTGGGACTCGCTGCGGTCACGGTCGTCTACGTGGTCGTCAACATCGGGGTGCAGACGGTGTCGGCGCCGGCCGTCGCGGTGCTGCTCCAGCGGCTCACCCAACCCGCGGTGCTGCGCGGGATCGTGCTCACGCCGTATCTGATGTCCAACGTCGTGGCCGGCATCGTCTGGCTGTGGATCCTGGACACCCGGCTCGCTCGACCAGTGACGCGACCAGTCACACGACCAGTCGCACGACCAGTGAAGGGCACCCCACCCATGACGTTCTCCCTCGGCATCGTCGGTGCCGGCCAGTTCTCCGGGCAGTTCGCCAGGCTGTTCCGGGCACACCCGGGCGTACGTGACGTGTACGTCACCGACCTGCTGCCGGAGCGGGCCGAGCGGCTCGCCGCCGCCGAAGGCCTGGCCGGCACCTTCCCGAGCTACGAGGCGATGCTGGAGTCCCCGGCGGTCGACGCCGTCGCGATCTTCACCCAGCGCTGGACCCACGGCCCGCTCGTGCTCCAGGGGCTGGGCGCGGGCAAGCACGTCTACTCGGCGGTCCCCATGGCGATCAGCGCGCAGGAGATCGCGGACATCATCGACGCGGTCAAGGCGACCGGCCTGACGTACATGATGGGTGAGACCAGCCAGTACAACCCGGCGACCGTGCACGCCCGCAACAAGATCGCCGAGGGCGCCTTCGGCAGGCTCTTCCACGCCGAGGGCGACTACGTCCACGACATGGACCTCGGCTTCTACGACGCGTACCGGTACAGCGGCGGCGAGGACTGGAAGGCCACCGCGAGCTATCCGCCGCTGCTGTACCCCACGCACTCGGTGGGCGGGGTGCTGGGCGCCTGGCGGACGCACGCGGTCAGCGTCTCGGCGATCGGCGTGGTGGACGAGCGCGGGGACGGGGTCTTCGACCGGTCGGTCAGCCGGTTCGACAACGACGTGTCCAACGCGACCGCGCTGTTCGAGGTGGCCGGCGGCGGTTCGTTCCGCACAAACGAGTTCCGGCGGGTCGGTTACCCCTCGCACATCAGGGAGTCACGCTTCCGGTTCTTCGGCACGGAGGCGAGCATGGAGCAGCTGGCCACGGTGGCGCTGTGGCAGGACAAGACCGGGGTGGAGGACATCAGCGAGCTGCTGGAGCCCAAGCCCACCACGTCCCCCGACGACCCGTCGCTCCGGCACATAGCGCCGGAGCTGCGGGCCGCCTTCACCTCGGGTTCGGCGCCGGTGCACGACCGGGCGCGGCTGCCGCGGGTGTTCGACCGGATGCACAACGGGCACGAGGGCAGCCACCACTTCCTGGTGGACGACTTCGTGACCGCGGTCAACTCCCGGACGCTGCCCTCCGTGAACGCGTGGGTCGCCGCCCGCTACACCCTGCCGGGCATCGTCGCGCACGACTCCGCACGGCAGGGCGGGATCCGGCTGGAGATACCGGACTTCGGGGACGCCCCCGAGCTGTGAGGCGCCACGGCGCGAGCCGGGCGCCCGTGCCCGTCAGGTGCCCGGCTTGCGGCCGTACACGTAGACGTCGTCGCCCTTCTTCAGCAGCGACCAGTACTTCTTTGCGGCGGTCCTGGTCATGTTGACGCAGCCGTGGGAGCCCGGCGGGTTCCACATGCTGACGCCGACGGAGTGGAAGGCCTGGCCGCCGTCGAAGAACTGGCTGTAGGGCATCGGCACGTGGTAGATGGTCGAGACGTGGTCGATGTTGCGCCAGTAGACCTTCTTCAGACCGGTGCGGGTCTCGTAGCCGTTGCGCCCGGTGCGGACCGGCACCGGCCCGTACACCAGCTTCTTGCCGTCCTGGATCCAGCTCAGCTGGAGGCTGAGGTTCACGCAGGCGATGCGGCCCTTGTTGGTGGGGCACTTGCCGGCTTTGTTCGGATTCTTTCCGACGGCCTTCTGCTTCGTCATCAGGTCCATCACTCCCCAGGTGATGGGCCCCGCGTAGCCGGCGTTGGGCTGGATGCCGTGTTTGGTCTGGAAGGCGCGGATCGCCTTGCAGTCGGCGGTGGACTGCTTGCCGTCGGCCTTGCGGCCGAGGAACTTCTCCACCTTCTTCTGGTACGGACCCGCCTTCGCGGTGCAGCTCGCGGCCTGGGCCGGTGCCGCAGTGAGCGCGAGTGTGAGCGGTGCCACCAGTGCGGTGACCCCGAGTGCGACGGCTCCCCGTCTGCGTATGTCCCCCATGGCCGGTCATGCCTTTCGCGTCGAGGCGGTGCGCCGGGCGGAAGGTCGCCTTGGTGCGATCCCGGCATGCTAGACCGCCGCCCGTCGGCTTTGGTTGCGTGCCGCCTGCCGCCGCGACGCAACCGTGACAAACACCACCGGACCGCACCGGAACCGCACCGGACTGCCGCGCTGCGTCAGTCCGAGCCCCCCGCCCCCGCGATCGCCCGTCGGAAGCCGGTGTTGACCGCGGTCAGGCCGCCGTCGACCGCCAGGGTGGTCCCGGTGATCCAGGCGGCGTCGCGCGAGGCGAGGAAGGCGACGGCCGCCGCGACGTCCTCGGGCTCGCCGACCCGGCCCAGCGGGTACAGGCCCCGCACTGCCGCCAGTTCCTCGTCGCGGCCCTCCCACGCCGTGGTGCGCACCGTGCCCGGCGTGACGAGGTTGACGCGGACGCCGCGCGGGCCCGCGTGTCCGGCGAGGGTGCGGGTCAGCGAGGCGAGACCCGCCTTGGCCGCGCTGTAGGCGTGGTTGCCGAAGTCCTGGACCCCGTTGACCGAGCCGATGTTCACGATCGCGCCGCGCCCGGAGGCCGCGAGGTGGGGCAGCGCGGCCCGGCAGCAGCGGTGGGCGCCGGTGAGGGTGACGTCGAGGTCGCGGGCCCAGACCTCGTCCGGCTCGTCCTCGAAGAGCGGGGCGTCCGGGGTGCAGGCGAAGGCGTTGTTGACCAGCACGTCCAGTCCGCCGAAGGTCTCCACGGCGTGGGCGACGGCCGTCTCGACGGACACCCGGTCGCGCACGTCGCAGGCGAACGCGGTCACGCCGAGCCCCTCGCCCGCCAGTTCCGCCGCCGTCCGCCGCGCTGCGACCTGGTCCACGTCGGTCAGCAGGACCCGGGCCCCCTCCGTGGCGAGCCGGCGTGCGGTGGCCGCGCCGATGCCCCGGGCCGCGCCCGTCACGAGTGCCGCGTGGTCGGTGAAACGCCTGGTGTCCGTCATGGGCCAGACGGTAGTACCGCGGCGATCACAGGGGCAGATAGCGTGCGGCCATGTCCGCTTTCTTGCAGCAACTCCCCGCGCTCATAGGCGTCGTCATCGGGGCGCTCGGTTCCTATCTCGCCGTGGTCCGCGGCGACCGGGCCCGGTTCCGGCGGGAGCGGGAGGCCCACTGGCAGGAGCGGCGGTTCACGGCGTACGCGGACTACGCGCGGGCGGTGAAGACGTCCGTCACCCTCACCTACCGGGGGGCGTCCGCGCTCGGTCTGGACCCGCACCCTCATCCGCTGCCGCCCCGGGAGGCCGACGCGTCGATGGCCGAGGCCACGGCGGCCCGTGACCCCTACTGGGAGGCGCTGCTCCTGCTGGGCAGCCCCGAGGTGGTGGAGAAGGCGCGGGCCTGGGTCGTCGTCCTCATGGACATGGAGCGGCTGGTCCGCGACGAGAGCCGCGACCGTACGGCGTGGCGGGACCTGCTCGAACGGCAGCGCGTCGCGCGGGCGGACTACTACGCCGCCGTACGGGCCGACCTGGGCCTGCCCACCGGTCATTCCGCCCGCCTGCCTCTGCCGACGCTCAGCGATACCCCGTGACGTCCGCGGGCTTGTCCGCGTCCTGCACCTCCACGAGATAGCGCCAGGCGTCCGGGCGGCTGCCGTCGAGGTCGGTGAAGCCGTACTCCTGGGCGAGCGAGCCGCTGGAGAAGGACCGCCCGTTGTAGCGCGCCACACCGGGGTCGGCGGCGAGGGCGGCGACGGCGCGGCCGACGTAGCGGGGGGTCTCGGAGATGGCGAAGTGCGGGACGCGGTCGAGGGCGTCGCGCCAGTTCTCCTCGCGCACGCCGAAGTGGTCGAGCATGATCTCCGAGCGCAGCCAGCCGGGGGTCAGCGCGACGGCGGTGGCGCCGCGCGGTCCCACCTCGTGCCCGAGGGAGAAGGCCATGCGCAGGACGGACGTCTTGGCGAGGTCGTAGAAGAACGAGTTGCGGTAGTGGTCGCGGTTGTAGGCGTCGGTGCCGTCGGTGACCTCGACGACCAGTCCGCCGGGGCGGCGCAGCAGCAGCGGCAGGGCGTGGTGGCTGGTGATGGCGTGGGTCTCGACGGCGAGCCGCAGCAGCCTGAGCCCCTTGTCGAGGTCGTGCTCCCAGACCGGGCTGTCCCACTCGAAGAGGGTCTCGCCGCCCCAGATGTCGTTGACGAGGATGTCGAGGCGGGCCTGTTCGCTGGCGATCCGGTCGACGACGGCGGCGACCTGAGCCGGGTCCAGATGGTCGGCGGGTACGGCGACGCCGTGACCGCCCGCCTCGGTGACCAGGTCGGCGGTGTCCTCGATGGTCTCGGGGCGGTCGTACTCCGAGCGCCGGGCGCGGGTGCTGCGGCCGGTGACGTAGACGGTGGCGCCGGCCGCGCCCAGTTCGACGGCGATGCCCCGGCCGGCGCCGCGGGTCGCCCCGGCGACCAGTGCGACCCTGCCCGTCAGCGGACCTTTCGATGACCCTGTCATGTCCGGCTCCCGTTCCTCTCCCACACGTCCCACACGTCCCGCACGAGCGATGTCGTGTTCGAGAGTGCCCGGGAAACCGGACATCTTCTGTCACCTTTACCGCGTGTCCCCGCGTTCACGCGTTTACGCGTTTGCCGGGGCGGTCTCGGAGGCGACCGCCCGGTCAGTGCCCGCGCTTGATCCACTCGTCCAGGTGCGGGGCCTCGGCGCCGATGGTCGTGGAGTCGCCGTGACCGGTGCGGACCTCCGTCTCGGGCGGGAGGACCAGCAGCTTGTCCCGGATCGAGTCGATGATCGTCGGGAAGTGGGAGTAGGACCGGCCGGTCGCGCCGGGACCGCCCTGGAAGAGGGTGTCGCCGGTGAACACGGTCCCGAGACTGGGGTCGTAGAGGCAGACCGCGCCGGGTGCGTGGCCCGGGGTGTGCAGGACGGTCAGGTCGGCGCCGGCGGCCTCGATGACGAGGCCGTCGGTCAGCCACGCGTCGGGGTCGCGGTCGGGGTGGGTCTGCTGCCACAGGGGCAGGTCGTCGCGGTGCAGCCAGATGGTGGCGCCGGTGCGCTCGGCGAGCGCGGGCGCGGCGCCCACGTGGTCGTTGTGGGCGTGGGTGCACACGATGGCGGTGAGCCGCCGGTCCCCGACGGCCTCGGCGATCGCGTCGGCGTCGTGGGCGGCGTCGACGACCACCACCTCGTGGTCGTCGCCGACCAGCCAGACGTTGTTGTCGACGTCCCAGGTGCCGCCATCGAGGCTGAACTGCCCGGAGGTGACGAGGCGTTCGATGCGGGGAGCCATCAGAGCACCACCACCGAACGCAGCACGTCACCGGCGTGCATCCGGTCGAAGGCCTGCTCCACCTCGTCGAGCCGGATGGTCTCGGTGACGAACTTGCCGAGGTCCAGGCGGCCCTGGAGGTGGAGGTCGATCAGCATCGGGAAGTCGCGGGAGGGCAGGCAGTCGCCGTACCAGGAGGACTTGAGCGAGCCGCCGCGGCCGAACACGTCGAGCAGCGGCAGCTCCAGCTTCATCTCGGGCGTGGGCACGCCGACCAGGACGACGGTGCCGGCCAGGTCGCGGGCGTAGAAGGCCTGCCGGTAGGTCTCCGGGCGGCCGACGGCCTCGATGACGACGTCGGCGCCGAAGCCGCCGGTCAGCTCGCGGATCGCCTCGACGGGGTCGGTCTCCCGGGAGTTGACGGTGTGGGTAGCGCCCATGCCCCGGGCTGTCTCCAGCTTGCGGTCGTCGATGTCCACGGCGATCACCTTCGACGCGCCCGCCAGGTACGACCCGGCGATCGCCGCGTCGCCGACGCCGCCGCAGCCGATGACGGCGACGGTGTCGCCGCGGCCGACGTTGCCGGTGTTGATGGCGGCGCCGATGCCGGCCATCACGCCGCAGCCGAGCAGCCCGGCCACCTCGGCGGAGACGGCCGGGTCGACCTTGGTGCACTGCCCGGCGGCGACCAGGGTCTTCTCGGCGAAGGCGCCGATGCCGAGGGCCGGGGAGAGTTCCTGGCCGGTCGAGGCCAGGGTCATCTTCTGCTCGGCGTTGTGGGTGTCGAAGCAGTACCAGGGGCGCCCGCGCCGACAGGCCCGGCACTTCCCGCACACGGCACGCCAGTTGAGGATCACGAAGTCGCCGGGGGCGACGTCGGTGACACCGGCGCCGACCGACTCGACCACGCCCGCGGCCTCGTGCCCGAGCAGGAAGGGGAACTCGTCGTTGATGCCGCCCTGCTTGTAGTGCAGGTCGGTGTGGCACACCCCGCAGGCCTGGATCTTGACCACGGCCTCGCCCGGGCCGGGGTCCGGCACGACGATCGTCTCGATCCGTACCGGCTCGTCCTTGCCCGGCGCGATCACGCCGCGTACTTCCTGCGCCATGGTCCTGACCCCTTCCTCGGCCGTTCAGCGTTCCCCCAGACCCTACGCGCAAGTGATCGGAAAGGGGCAGGTGACGGGGCGGTTCCCGGAGGACGGGTGCTCTCGCGCGGACCGGCGCGTCGTGGTGTCCGGCGCCGACGTAGCCTGGGTGCCCCGTCCGTGTGCCGAAGGAGCGACGTGACCACCGCACAGCCTCAGACCGGTACGCCCGCCTGGCGGCTGCTTCTGTCCTACGTACGCCCGCACCGCACGGCCCTGTTCGCGGGCGCGCTGCTCTCCCTGGTCACGGGCGCCACCGGGCTGCTGCTGCCGCTGGTGGCGCGGGAACTGATCGACGACCTGGCGCACGACCGGGCCATCACCGGGGCGCTGCTGGCCATGTCGGGGCTCGTGGTCGCCAACACGGCGCTGGGCGCGCTGGGTTCGTACGTACTGCGGCGCACCGCGGAGTCGGTGGTGCTCGGGGCGCGGCGCACCCTGTCGTCGTATCTGCTGCGGCTGCGGATCGCGGCGGTGGACCGCACCGAGCCCGGTGACCTGATGGCCCGGATCACCTCCGACACGACGCTGCTGCGCGAGGTGACCACCGACTCCCTCATCGGCCTCGGCACCGGCGGGCTGACGCTGGTGGCGACGCTGGTGATGATGGGTGTCGTCGATCCCGTGCTCCTCGGGGTGACGCTGGCGGTGGTGCTGGGCGCGGGCACGGTGCTGGGGCTGATCGTGCCGCGCATCAACCGGGCGAGCCGGCAGGCGCAGGACGCGGTGGGCGTGATGGGCGCCGCGCTGGAGCGGATCCTCGGCGCGCTGCGCACGGTGAAGGCGTCGGGCGCCGAGCCCCGGGAGGAGCGGGTGCTGCACGAGGCCGCCGAGGAGTCCTGGCGGCAGAGTGTGCGCGCCGCCAAGTGGTCGGCCGCCGCGGGCAACACGGCGGGGCTCGCGATGCAGATCGCCTTCATCACGGTGCTCGCGGTGGGCGGGGCGCGGGTGGCGACGGGAGCGATCGACGTGGGCACGCTGGTCGCGTTCCTGCTGTTCGTCTTCTATCTGATGTCCCCGATCCAGCAGGTCGTCGGCGCGATCACGCAGTACCAGACGGGCCGGGCGGCGCTGGGCCGGATCCAGGACGCGCTGCTCCTGCCCGCGGAGCCGCAGGCCCGGCCGGTCCCACTGCCGTCGCCGGGCGCGCCACCGGCGTCCGTAGCCTTCCGCGAGGTCCGCTTCCGCTACGCCGACGATCTTCCGTACGTCCACCACGGGGTGAGCTTCGAGGTGCCGGCCCGCGGGATGACGGCGTTCGTCGGTCCGTCCGGTGCGGGCAAGACCACCGTCTTCTCCCTCGTCGAGCGCTTCTACGACCCGGACTCCGGGGAGATCACGCTGGACGGCCGCAGCCTCGCCGACTGGGAACTGTCCTCGCTGCGGGCCTCGATCGGCTATGTGGAGCAGGACGCCCCGGTGCTGTCCGGTTCGCTGCGGGACAACCTGCTGCTGGGCAATCCGGAGGGGGACGAGGCGACCCTCGCCGCCGTACTGAAGACGACCCGCCTGGACGGTCTGGTCGAACGGCTGCCGAACGGGCTGGAGACGCTCGTCGGGCATCGGGGCACCAAGCTGTCCGGGGGTGAGCGCCAGCGGGTGGCCATCGCCCGTGCGCTGTTGCGCCGGCCGCGTCTGCTGCTGCTCGACGAGGCCACCTCGCAGCTGGACGCGGTCAACGAGGCGGCGCTGCGCGACACCGTGGCGGACGTGGCCCGGACCACCACGGTGCTGGTGGTCGCACACCGGCTGTCCACGGTGACGACGGCGGACCGGATCGTGGTGATGGACGCGGGGCGCGTGCGTGCGGTCGGCACGCACCGGGAGCTGGTGACCGCCGATCCGCTGTACGCGGAGCTGGCGGCCACCCAGTTCCTGGCGACCGGTGGCTGACGCGGGCGTCAGCCAAGGGCGGGGACCACGCCGAAGACGGGCGAGACCAGGCCGGTGACCTGCTGGAGCTGCTGGAGGTCCTGGAGCCGGTGCAGCTGCTGGGACGGGAGGGGCATCCGCGCCCGGTCCTCGGCGGGCATGTCACCGACCGCGAGCGAGTCGAGGGTGTTGGTCACGCTGAGCTTCTCCGTGCCCAGCGGACCCCCGCCGGCCGCGCTCGCCATCGGAGCGGCGAGGCCGGTGACACCGGCGGCGAGCCCGACGACGGCGACGATACGTCGTGTTGAGATCATGTGCTGAGCAACGCGGGCGGGCACGGCGTGGACACGGGCGGGCGGCGCCGCTCACCCGTGAGGACCAGTGTCACGGTCACCGTTGCCGTGGCAGCCGGGACGGAGGAAGCTCGAAGGGAGAGGGCCGAGGCGGCCCGTTCGAGCTCCGGGTCGCGGGCCCTCGACGTCCGAAGGAGGTCGTCATGGGTACCACGGCAGGCCCCGGCTTCGACACCGAAGCGCTGCGCCGGGGCATCGAAGGAGAGACGGCGGCGCCCCTGTTGTCGCTGTACGCGCCGGACGCGGAGGTCCGCATCGTCGACCGGTACGACCAGCCCAGCCGTCCCAAGGTCCTGCACGGCCGGGACGAGATCGCCGAGATGCTCGACGACGTCTACAGCCGCGACATGACCCACCGGATGGCACGCTGTGTGGTCCAGGGTGACCAGGTCGCGTTCTCCGAGGAGTGCACCTATCCGGACGGCGTGCGGGTGCTCGCGGAGTCGATGCTGTCGCTGCGCGACGGTGAGATCGTCGAGCAGACCATGATCCAGGCCTGGGACGAGTAGCCGGCGGTCTGCCGAGGGCGGGCCGGTCAGCCCTCCGGAGGCGGGCCGGGCGGGCGCAGGACGGCCAGGAGCTGGTGGACCAGTTCGTCGACGACCTCGTCGAGGGTCGCGTCCACCCAGCCCGCGCTGTAGTCGTGCAGCAGGCCGTTGACGCCGCCGATGAACGCGGTGGCAGCGAGCCGGTAGTCACGGGCCGCCGCCTCCCCGCGTACGGCGGCCGACCGGGCCTCGGCGCAGATGAGGTCGACCCAGCGGGCCCGGCGGGCCAGCCGCTGTTCCTCCAGGCGCGGGCTGACGCCGACGATCTCCACGAAGGTGATGCGGACGCGGCGCGGATCGGCGGTGACGTTGGCGGCGTAGGCGCGGAAGATCACGGCGGCGCGGTCGGGGAGGGGCAGGCCGCGGGCGCCCGCGGCCGCGGTGCGGACGGCCTCCTCGGCCCAGGCGTTGACCTGGAGGTGGAGCGCGGCGAGCACGTCCTCCAGGGTGCGGAACTCCTCGTAGAACTGGCGGGTGGACAGACCTGCGGCGTCGCTGAGGGCCGCGACGGTCGTGGCGCGGTAGCCGGGGCTGTCGCCGAACAGCTGGAGTGCGGCGTCGAGGAAGCGCCGGCGGCGCTCGGCCTGCCGCTGCGCGGCCGACTTGCCGCCGTAGCGGCCCGTCGGTGCCCTGAGCCTGCCCGCCACCCGCTGCCTCCTCCCACGCGCCGACTCCTCGCTCTCCGGCCGATTTTGTCGTGTCCGCGACCTTGTGGAGAAGGGCACTCCTTCCTTACTTTGCAGTAAGTTCACTCTGAAAGCGGCTGTGTTCAGATTGCGCGCTCCCGCGCGCCAGCACCCCGTGCTCCAGCACCCCCACACCACGCCCCCTGCCGGAGGAGAGCACCATGCCCGCCTTCTCGACCAGGCACCTCGGCGCCGTAGCCGCCGCCCTCGCCCTCACCGTCGCCGCCCCCGCCGCCACGGCCTCGGCCGTTCCGGACGCCCCCGCCGCCCTGCGCGAGGTGATGTTCGTCGGCAACAACTGGGACGGCACCGCGGACGTCATCCGGTCCACCGGTGACTTCGCGAGGATCGGCCGGATCGACGTCGTCCCGGACAAGGCGGAGCGGATGGCGGAGATCAACGCCGATCCGATCAAGTGGATCTACTTCCAGGCCATCCGCAACGGCGTCGGCGAGGGACACGACCAGCTCGTCGACGACATGTACTCGACCCCGGACGGCGCCTCGGTGGTCGTCTCCCGGCCGAGCTTCGCCGACGTGGTCTCCGTCGACCTCGCCACCGGCGACATCAACTGGCGCTTCCCCGTCTCGGGCTACCGCTCCGACCACATGGCGGTCTCCCCCGACGGCACCCGGGTCGCCGTCTCGGCGTCGACCTCGAACACCGTGCACGTCCTGGACATCGAGACGGGTGAGCAGGTCGGCTCGTTCGGCACCGGCGACAAGCCCCACGAGAACATCTTCAGCAGCGACGGCAGGTACATCTGGAACATGTCCATCGGCGAGGTGAACACCGCGCTCGACGCCCCCTGGCTCGACTGGACGAAGGGCGACCGGCGCATCACGGTCGTGGACGCGAGGACGTACGAGCGGGTCAGGGTCATCGACATGCGCGAGCGGCTCGACGCGATCGGCCTCGGCGACCACTCGGACGCGGTGCGGCCCGCCGTCTTCTCGCCCGACGAGTCGAAGCTGTACTTCCAGGTCTCGTTCTTCAACGGCTTCTTCGAGTACGACGTCGCCGGGGACCGGATCACCCGGACGAAGACCCTGCCGAAGAACCCCGCCACCAGCGAGGACCGCACGAAGTGGGTCAACGACTCGCGCCACCACGGCCTCTCGATGAGCCCGGACGGCGCCCGGATCTGCGTCGCGGGCACGATGGACGACTATGCGACGGTCGTGGACCGCGACACCCTCCAGGAGGGACCGCTCGTGCCCGCGGCCAAGCCCTACTGGGCCACGGTCAGCGGCGACGGCACGCACTGCGTGGTCTCCGAGAGCGGCGCCGACCAGGTGACGGCCATCGACTTCGCCACCGGCGAGAAGTCGGTCTCCGTGCCCGTCGGCGATCACCCGCAGCGGGTCCGCATCGGCCATGTGGCGGCGGACTGGACGGGGCCGTCGGCCGGCTGAGGCGCCACGCGGTCCGGGCCGGGCGGATCGTCCCCGCACACATGTGTGAGGCGGCCCGGCACGGGTAGTCGCCCGGAAACGGACGAGGCATGCATGCCCTCGACACCACTGCCCCGGAAGGAGGTCCGTGACAGCGCACTCCAGAAGAAGCGCCCGGGCCGCTTCCTCCGACACGGAGCGGCCCGGTCCGCACCGGGCGGCGCCCTCACGGGTGCCGCCCGTCCCGCTGCGGGCCGCTGCTCACCGCTGCGGCAGCCGGTGCAGCTCGACGTCCCGCAGTCGCCCGTCGGCGACCGTGGCGGTCATGTAGGTGCGGTACGGCTGACGGCGCCGGTCCGTCGGCGAACCGGGGTTGAGCAGTCGCAGGCCGGTGGCGGTGGTGGTGTCCCACGGAATGTGGCTGTGCCCGAAGACGAGGACGTCCAGGTCGGGGAAGCGGGCGGCGCAGCGGGCCTCCCGCCCCTGTGCGGCGCCCGTCTCGTGGACGACGCCGAAGCGCAGGCCGCCGAGGTCCGCGCAGGCCACCTCGGGCAGCCGGGCACGCAGCGCGGGTCCGTCGTTGTTGCCGTGGACGCCGACGAGTCTGCGGCTGCGGCTCTCCAGCAGGTCGAGGGTGGCCGTGTCGACCCAGTCCCCCGCGTGCAGGACGACGTCCGCGCGCGGAAGCTCCGCCAGCAACGGCGCCGGCAGTTCTTTCGCGCGCTTGGGCAGGTGGGTGTCGGACGTGATCAGCAGACGCACGCGGTCCAGCTTAATCGACAGGTAAAACTGTGCAGGCTTGGCTGGACAGTTTTACCTGTCGAAATTACCGTGGGTTCGACCGCGGCCGAACCGCGTGAGAACCATCCGAAAGGCACCGCCTCATGACCGTCACCGCCCTGGACCCCCGTACCGCCCTCGTCGTGATCGACCTCCAGGCCGGGATCGTCGCCGCGCCCACCGAGCCGTACACCGGCGCCGAGGTCGTGGCCCGGAGTGCCGAACTGGCCGAAGCCTTCCGGGCCCGCGACCTGCCCGTGGTGCTGGTCCGGGTCTCCTTCGCCGCCGACGGGGCGGACGCCGTGCCCGGTCGCACGGAGGCGGGCGGCGCCGGCGGGCCGCGGCCCGAGGGCTGGGACGTCGTCGTCGACGAACTGGCCGGGCACCCCGGCGACCTCACCGTCACCAAGCGCAACTGGGGCGCGTTCCACGGCACCGGTCTCGATGTCCAGCTGCGCCGCCGCGGCGTCACCCAGATCGTGCTGACCGGCATCGCCACCAGCATCGGTGTGGAGTCCACCGCCCGCGCCGCCCACGAGCACGGCTATCACGTCACGCTGGCGACGGACGCCATGAGCGACATGAGTGCCGAGGCGCACCGGGGCAGCGTCGAGCGGATCTTCCCGCGCCTGGGCGAGACGGGCACGACGCGGGACATCCTGGACCTGCTGGCCAAGACGCACGGCTGACCCGTCCGGACCAGGCCCGTCACCCCGCGTCGGCGCGCCGCTCGAGCGGCTCCCACCAGGCCCGGTTGTCCCGGTACCAGGCGACGGTCTCGGCCAGCCCGGTCGCGAAGTCGCGATGGGGGCGGTAGCCCAGTTCCTCGCGGGCCTTGCTCCAGTCGACCGAGTAGCGCAGGTCGTGGCCCTTGCGGTCCTCGACGTGCACGACCCGGTCGGGCCCCGCGCCGCAGGCGTCGAGGAGCAGGCCCGTGAGGTCGCGGTTGCTCAGCTCGGTGCCGCCGCCGATGTTGTAGACCTCGCCGGCCCGGCCGCGGGTGCGGACCATGTCGACGCCCCGGCAGTGGTCGTCGACGTGCAGCCAGTCGCGGACGTTGCGGCCGTCCCCGTACAGCGGGACCCGGTGGCCGTCCAGGAGACGGGTGACGAACAGCGGCACGAGCTTCTCGGGGAACTGGCGCGGGCCGTAGTTGTTGGAGCACCGGGTCACCCGTACGTCGAGGCCGTGGGTGCGGTGGTAGGAGAGGGCCAGCAGGTCGCCCGACGCCTTCGAGGCGGAGTACGGGGAACTCGGCCGCAGGGGGTGCTCCTCGGTCGCCGATCCGGAGCCGACGGAGCCGTAGACCTCGTCGGTGGAGACGTGCACGAAGGGGCCCACCCCGTGGCGCAGGGCGGCGTCGAGCAGGTTCTGGGTGCCGACGACGTTGGTGAGGACGAAGTCGGAGGCGGCGTGGATGGAGCGGTCCACGTGGGACTCGGCGGCGAAGTGCACCACCTGGTCGGCCCCGGCGGTCAGCTTGTCCACGAGCGCCGCGTCGCGGATGTCGCCGTGCACGAACTCCAGCCGGGGGTGGCCGAGTTCGAGGTTGGCGGTGGTTCCGGCGTAGGTGAGGGCGTCCAGCACGGTGATCCGCGGTGCGCCGGGCGCGTCGGAGGCGAGCAGCCCGCGGACGTACCGGGAGCCGATGAATCCGGCGGCGCCGGTGACCAGGATGTTCATGAGCGGATCCGTGCCATGTCGCGGGCTCCGTGCCCTCTTGCGGGTACTGCGGGACGCCTGTGACGGTACCGGCGTGCCCCTCGCGGTCCGCGACCGCCCCGGAACGCGCACCGCGCCGGCACGAAGGCCGGCGCGCTGGGCGGTGTCACCACCCTCGGGGCTCGGTCAGTCCTCGCCCCGGACGATGTTCGACTCCTGGCCCGGTTGCGGTGCGTGGACGGTGCTGCCGTCCTCCACGGCGGGTACACAGGTGCGCATCACGCCCCTGCTCCGCAGGCGACGGGCCTTCGACCAGCCTGTCTCCAGCCGACGGACGGCGGGTTTGCCGCCGGTGTCCGTGGTCACGGGGCATCATCTTCCTTCTGGTTCCGCTTCTGGTGTGTTCGCCCGTCCGGGTCCCCGCGCGGCGACCCGTGAAACCCGGGGGGCGCGCGGCCCGCGAGGCTCAGCCGCCGCCCACCGGTATCTCGCTCCACACCTGCTTGCCCCCGCTGACCGGCAGCGTCCCCCAGGTGGCCGACATCGCCTCGACGAGGAGGATGCCGCGTCCGCCCGTGGCCTCCCAGCCGATGCTGGTCGGCTTGACGGGCGTGCGCGGCGAGGCGTCGGCGACGGCCACGCGCAGCCGTCCGCCGATCAGCGTGAGGTCGAGCCGTACCCTGCCGTCGGTGTGCACGAGCGCGTTGGTGACCAGCTCGGAGACGATCAGGAGCACTCCGTCGATGTCGTCGTCCGGTACTCCCCAGGTGCGCAGGGTGCGCCGGGTGAAGCGGCGGGCGTGCCGCACGGCCTCGGGCAGCCGCCACACCGACCAGCTCTCGCGCAGCGGGCGCAGTGCCATTCCGTCGTAGCGCACCAGCAGCAGGGCCACGTCGTCGTTGCGGCGCGCGTTGCCGAGCAGGGCGTCGGCGACGAGTCCGAGGTGCCCGGGGGCGGAGACGGCCAGCGCGTGCGCGAACCGGTCCATGCCCTCGTCGATGTCGGACTCCGGCGTCTCCACGAGGCCGTCCGTGGTGAGGGCGATCAGCGTGCCGGGACGCAGCCGCAGCGGGCTCATCGGGAAGTCGGCCTGGGTCACCACGCCGAGCGGCGGGCCGCCCTCCACCTCCGCGATCTCGGTGCTGCCGTCGGGGTGGCGCAGCACCGGTGGCAGGTGGCCCGCGCGCACGCACCAGGCGGAGCCCTCCTCCATGTCGAGGTCGACGTAGACGCAGGTGGCGAAGAGGTCGGTCTCCATGCCGGTCAGCAGCCGGTTGGCGTGGGAGACGACGACGTCCGGCGGGTGGCCCTCGACGGCGTAGGCGCGCAGGGCGGTGCGCATCTGGCCCATGAGGGTGGCCGCACCGGCGCTGTGGCCCTGGACGTCGCCGATGACGAGGGCGACGTGATGATCGGGCAGCGGGATCACGTCGTACCAGTCGCCGCCCAGCTCCAGGCCCGCCGTGCTGGGCAGGTAGCGGGCGACGGCGACCGCGCCGGGCAGTTTGGGCAGGCGGCGCGGCAGCAGCTGGCGCTGGAGCATGCCGACCAGCTCGTGCTCGGCGTCGAAGGCGTGGGCGCGCATCAGGGCCTGTCCGGCCAGGCCCGCGGAGGCGGTGAGCAGGGCGCGCTCGTCGGGGCCGAAGTCGTGCGGGGTGTCCCAGCCGATCAGGCAGGCACCGGCCATGCGTCCGCCGGCGGGCAGCGGCAGTACGGCGAGGCCGCCGGGGCCGACGTCTGCGAGGGCGGGTTCCAGGTCGCCGGTGCCGGCGGGCCAGATACGGGCGCGGCCCTCGCGCAGCGCGGCGGCCAGGGTGGGCATGGCCCGTACCGGTGCGTCCGGCCACTCGGTGCGCCATTCCAGGCGCCACAGTTCGGGCCAGGACTCGGGGTCGGGCGGGTCGAGGACGGTGACGACGAGCCGGTCGTTCTCCAGCTCGGCCAGCGCGATGCGGTCGGCCCTGAGCGGTCTGCGCAGGGCGGCGACGACGGCCTGGCTGACGTCGCGGACGGTCCCGGCGGTGGCGAGCGCGGCGGCGAGCCGCTGGACGCGGGCGACGTCGGTCACGTCCGGACGCAGAGTGGAGGCGTCGGCCACGGTGCCGACCAGGAGGGCCGGCCGGCCGTCGCCGCCGGGCAGCAGGCGCCCGCTGAGCCGCAGCCACTTCGGCGGGCCGGTGGGCTGCAGCACCCGGAACTCCAGCTCGCGCTCACCGATCGTCATGTGGTCGGACTCGGTCACCGACATCAGCGAGGGCAGGTCCTCCGGCACGGTGAGGCCGAGCAGTGTCTCGACCTTGCCGTCGAACTCCCCGGGGGCGAGTCCGAACAGCCGCAGGATGTCGTCGCCGACCTCCGCCCGGCCGGTGTCCATGGCCAGGGTGAAGGCGTCCGGCTGGAGGTCACCGGCCTCGGCGCGCTCGGCGGTCCCGGCCGGGGCGGGGCAGGTCATCGCCTCGGCGATCACCTCCAGGCACGTGCGGTCGTCGGTGTCGAACCCGTCCGGGCGCTCGGTCAGGGCGAGGAGGCAGCCGCCGCCGCCCCCGCGTACGGGCAGGACGGCGAGCGAGAAGCCGCTGGACGGCACATGCCGTGACTCCGCCGATCCGGCGAACTCCTCCGGCCCGATCCACACCGCCTGGCCGGCGCGGTGGGCGTCGGCGACCGGGGAGCCGCCGGACGCGGGGTAGCTGTCGCGTACGCCGTACAGGGTGCGGGGCACTCCGGCCGACTCGACCAGGCAGAGCAACTCGCGGTCGTCGCCCGGTGTGTACAGCGCGGCGAAGGAGGCGCCCGCGAAGACCAGCGCCTGTTCGAGGATCCCGCGCAGCCGCTCGTGCGGCACCGGTCCGGCCACGATCGCGTTCAGGGCGCCCTCGGCACGCAGCGTCCTCGGTCCGCGTTCCGCAGCGTCCTCTCCGGCCACCTGGCCATTACAGCGCTTATGGGTCATCTGCGCAGCCCCTGGGGACCGGGGACCGGCGACCAGGAGCACTCCGGGGCTCGCGGACAGGCACTTCGCGCCCGCGCCGCTGCGCGGAGGAACACGAACCGGTGCGTCAGGCGGCGCGGCCCGGGGGGGCAGACCGGCCGCGCCGAGCCATCCGCGCCCCGCGCCCCCGTCACGAGGGCGCGCGGGCCACGGACACCCGTCCCCGGCTGCCGCCCGCAGCCGGACGGCAGGTGCGTCAGGCAGCGCGCCCGGGGACAGACCGGCCGCGCCGAGCCGTCCGCGGCCCGCGCCTCCGTCGCACGGGCGCGCGGGGCACGGACACCTGCTGCCGGCTGCGGCCGCCAGGTCGGCGCGTCCACCGGTCACCCGGACCGGACCGAGCTGCCGCCCGGCCCCGGCGAGGGTCGGGCGGCAGCCCGGGCCGGGACAACGTGGCGTCAGCCCGTCAGCCCCGAACCGTCCGCACCGCCGACGGCCGCACCGTCACCCGCGTCCGCCGTACCGGCACCACCGTCGCCCGCACCCCCCGCATCGCCCGCGTCACCCGCGCCGGCACCGCCGTCACCGGCGTCCCCCGCACCGCCGTCGCCCGCGTCTCCGGCGCCCGCACCGCCGTCCCCGCCCCCAAGGGTCGCGCCGACCGCCTCCAGGGCCGTGGTGACCGGCTGGAAGAAGGTCTCGCCGCCGACCGTGCAGTCACCGCTGCCGCCGGAGGTCAGGCCGATCGCGAGGCCGTCGCGCGTGAAGAGGGAGCCGCCGCTGTCGCCTGGCTCGGCGCAGACGTCGGTCTGTATGAGGCCGGTGACCGTGCCCTCGGGGTAGTTGACGGTGGCGTCCAGGCCGAGCACCTGCCCGTCGGCCAGCCCGGTCGTACTGCCCATGCGGAAGACCTCCTGGCCGACCGCCGCCTCGGCGGCCCCGCTGATCGGGAGGGTCTGGTCGCCGAGGTTGACCTCGCTCGGCGCCTGGGTCGCCGGGTCGTCGTACCTGACGAGCGCGAAGTCGCCCTCGCCGGGGAAGACCGCCTGGTCGACGGTGGCGATCGGCTGGCCGCCCTGTGCGTCGGACCACTGGTCGGCCGCGACCCCGCAGTGACCGGCCGTCAGGAAGGCGGGCGAGCCGTCGCCCGCGGTGACGTTGAAGCCGAGGGAGCAGCGCGCTCCGCCGCCGAAGATCGCGTCGCCGCCCGACGCGAAGGTCTTGAAGGTGCCCGCGGACTTCCTGACCGTCGCCATGCCGGAGCCGAGGCCGTCGACGGTGGACTCCAGCCGGTCCCACCGGTCGCCGGTGACGGTGCTGTCGGCGGTCACCAGGATCTTGTTGGTGCGCGGGTCGATCGCCCACGAGGTCCCGGGGATGCTCGCCTCGGCCTTCAGGGTCTGCGCGCCGCTGCGCAGCTCGCCCATGCTGTTGTCGACCTCGCGCACCTCCGCGCCCGCCTTCTCGGCCTGCGCGACCACCTGGTCGTCGTCGCCGGGGACGACGTTGACGACGAGTTGCTGCGCGCCGGAGTCGTAGTAGGAACCGGCGAAGGTGTCGCCGAGCAGGCCGGCCAGCCGTGCGGCGAGATCCGACGCGTCCGCCGCCTTGAGGGTCCTGGGTGCCGCGGCGGCATCGTCCGAGGAGCCGCCGTCCTGCGAGGCGTTGGCGTTCGGCAGCAGGATCGCGGCCGCGCCGAGCGCCACCACACCGCCCGCCGCCATCGCGGCCCTGCGCTTCGGGATTCGCTTGTGACTCAACCTTCTCGACCTCCTGGGACCGGGGTTGGCACCCGCCGGTCCGGCAGCTGTTGGGGGCGCCTGGACGGCTGTTGGTACGCACGGGCCGGGCGGCGTGTTCAGACGGTCCGTCGGCTCGCACCGCAGGCACGCCGATCCGCGCGCCACTCCGGCACCCTCCGCGTTCGCCCGACGACACACCGTCGCGATCACGGAGCGGAATGACTGCTTCAGCGAATCTGCACATCGAATGCCCAACCCGGTCACTCCCGTTGGAGCATCTGCACAAGCCCGCGGCGGCCCGTACGCCTTTGGGGCCGGAGTGTCCCAATCACCTCGGCAGGGGCAAGGGATCGCACGAGCCGATCTCGCGCACCGTGTGAAGAAGTCGCCGCGAAGGCGTGCGCACCCCTGCACGCTTGGGCGCGCGGGCCTCGCAAGTGTGCTGGTGAGAGGGGTGTTTGATTGGAAGCCCGGACCGGCCGCGTGCTTTGATCCATCGCACCGCGGGGGCCGCGGAGGGCTCCGGAAAAGGGCGCCCGGCGCCCGCGGTCGCGGCCGTCATCTGTCCCCAGAGGGGGCCGCTCCCCCCTTGTGAAATAGCTATACGAAGGGAAGTTCCATCATGAACTCCACCCCCCAGGTTGAGACCGTCGAGATCTCCGACGCCGACCTCGACAACGTCTCCGGCGGCCTGAACGTCAACGCCGTCGGCACCGTCACCGGCCTGGTGGACGGCATCGCCCCGGTCTCCGGCCTGCTCGACACGGTCGTCGGCACGGTCGAGGGTGCCACCGGCCTGAACACGGCCCCGGTCCAGGGCCTGGTCGCCGGTCTCTGATCGCGCCCTTGCGTCGCTGAGTCCCGGAGCCGTCCAGGCTCCGGGACTTTTCGGCCGTTCTCCCCCTTCGGCCGTTCTCACCGAGCCCTGGATACGTCAGCCGTGCAGTTCCGCCAACAGGCCCTCGCAAAACTCCAGTCACCGGAGGAGCTCGATCTCCCGGTGCGTTTCGCCCGCCCCCAGGGCTGGCTGGTGCTGTCCGTGACGGTGATCGCCATGGCCGCCGCGTCCGTGTGGGCGGTGGGCGGCTCGGTGACCTCCACCGTGTCCGCGCCCGCCATCCTCACCCACGGCCAGGGCAGTTACCTCCTGCAAAGTCCCGTCTCCGGGCAGGTCACCGCGGTCCTCGCCCGTCCGGGTCAGCGGCTGGCCGCCGACGCCCCGGTGCTGAAGGTCCGCACCGCGAAGGGCGAGACGGTGGTCCGCACGGTCGACGCCGGCCGGGTCAGCGCACTCGCGGCCACCGTCGGGCAGATCATCGGTACCGGCGCGAACGTCGCGTCCGTCGAGAAGGTCGCCCACGCCGACGACCCCCTCTACGCCACCGTGTACGTCCCCGCCGAGAAGGCCGCCGCCATCCCCGCGCACGCCTTTGTCGACCTGACCGTCCAGTCGGTGCCGACCCAGCAGTACGGCGTCCTGCACGGGGAGGTGAAGTCCGTGGACCGCTCGGCCCAGTCGGCGCAGACGATCGGCGCGTTCCTCGGGGACAGCGCGCTCGGCGAGCAGTTCACCGAGGACGGCAGGCCGGTCGCCGTGACGGTGCGGCTGGACACCTCCAAGTCCACGAAGAGCGGCTACGAGTGGTCCTCGGCCGACGGACCGCCCTTCGGACTGACCTCCATGACCCTGGCCTCGGGCTCGATCCGGCTGGCCGACCAGCGTCCCGTCGATTGGCTGCTGCCGTGAGCACCGCACAGGAGACCCGGGGCAGACGCCGCGCCGCCCCGCCGAGGCGCAGCGTGCCGAAGAGCCGCGCGAAGACCGTCCGCACGCCCACCGTGCTCCAGATGGAGGCCGTGGAGTGCGGTGCCGCTTCCCTCGCCATGGTGCTGGGGCACTACGGCCGCCATGTCCCGCTGGAGGAGCTGCGGATCGCCTGCGGCGTCTCCCGCGACGGGTCCCGGGCGAGCAATCTGCTGAAGGCGGCGCGCAGTTACGGGTTCACCGCCAAGGGCATGCAGATGGACCTGGCCGCCCTGGCGGAGGTGACGGCACCGGCCATCCTCTTCTGGGAGTTCAACCACTACGTCGTCTACGACGGCATGGGCCGCCGGTTCGGGCGGCGCGGCGTGTTCATCAACGACCCGGGCAAGGGCCGCCGTTTCGTGTCCCTGGAGGACTTCGACGGCTCCTTCACCGGTGTGGTGCTGACCATGGAGCCCGGTGACGGCTTCGCCCGCGGCGGCCGCAAGCCCGGTGTGCTCGGCGCGATGCCCGCCCGGCTGCGCGGAACCGCGGGCACGCTGCCCGCCGCCGTGCTGGCCAGCCTGCTCCTGGTGGCGGTCGGCGCGGCGGTGCCCGCGCTCAGCCGCACCTACATCGACATGTTCCTCATCGGGGGGCAGACCTCGCTGCTCGGCGTGCTGTTCGCGTCGATGGGGGCCTGCGTCCTGCTCACGGTGGTGCTGACCTGGCTCCAGCAGGCCAACCTGCTGCACGGCCGCATCATCTCCTCCACCCTCTCCAGCGCCCGCTTCCTGCGGCACCTGCTGCGGCTGCCGGTGACCTTCTTCTCCCAGCGCAGCCCCGCCGACCTGGTGCAGCGCCTTCAGTCCAACGACGCCGTCGCCGAAACGCTGGCCCGCGACCTCGCCGCGGCGGGCGTGGACGCGATCGTGGTCGTCCTGTACGCCGTGCTGCTGTACACGTACGACCCGCAGCTCACCTTCGTCGGCATCGGTGTGGCGCTGCTCAACATCCTCGCGATGCGGGTCGTCATCCGGCTGCGCGCGACCCGTACGGCCAAGCTGCGGGCGGACACGGCGCGGCTGACCAACACCGCGTACACCGGCCTCCAGCTGATCGAGACGATGAAGGCGACCGGCGGCGAGGACGGCTACTTCCGCAAGTGGGCCGGCCAGCACGCCACCACGCTGGAGGAGCAGCAGCGGCTCGGGGTGCCGAGTGCCTGGCTGGGCGTGGTCGCGCCGACGCTGGCGACGCTGAACAGCGGGCTGATCCTGTGGATCGGCGGCATGCGCGCGGTCGAGGGGCACATCTCGGTGGGGCTGCTGGTCGCCTTCCAGGCGCTGGTGGTCCGCTTCACCGCGCCGCTGACCCGGCTGAACGGTGTCGCGGGCCGCATCCAGGACTTCGCGGCCGACGTGGCCCGGCTGAAGGACGTGGAGAACTTCCGGGCGGATCCGCTCTACGACCGCCCCGGTGGCGGCGACTCCACCCGCCGGCTGCGCGGGCACGTGGAGCTGCAGAACGTCTCCTTCGGCTACAACCCGCTCGACAAGCCGCTGCTGACCGGCTTCGACCTGACCGTGGGGCCGGGGCAGCAGGTGGCCCTGGTCGGCGGTTCGGGCAGCGGCAAGTCGACCGTGTCGCGGCTGATCTCGGGCCTGTACGCGCCCTGGGACGGCGTGATCCGCATCGACGGGCAGCGGCTCGACGACATCCCGCGCGGGGCGCTGGCGTCCTCCGTCTCCTTCGTCGACCAGGACGTGTTCCTGTTCGAGGGCTCGGTGCGCGACAACGTGGCGCTGTGGGACCCGTCGATCCCCGACGACGCCGTGGTGGAGGCGCTGAAGGACGCCGCGCTGTACGACGTGGTGACGCGCAGGCCGGGCGGCCTGCACAGCCCGGTGGAGCAGGACGGCCGCAACTTCTCCGGCGGGCAGCGCCAGCGCCTGGAGATCGCGCGGGCCCTGGTGCGCCGGCCCAGCATCCTCGTCCTGGACGAGGTGACCAGCGCGCTGGACGCGGAGACCGAGCTGGTGGTGATGGACAACCTGCGCCGGCGCGGTTGCGCGTGCGTGGTGATCGCGCACCGGCTGAGCACGGTGCGGGACAGCGACGAGATCGTCGTCCTCGACCACGGCACGGTCGTGGAGCGCGGGCGGCACGAGGAGCTGCTGGCGCGCGGTGGCGCGTACGCGGCGCTGGTCAGGGAGCGGTGAGATGACAACCGTGCACGAGGGGCAGGGTGACCTGGTCCTGGGAGCGCTCGGCTCGCTGGGCACGCGCGTCGACTGCGCCGGGTTCAACCGCCTCGACCTGGAGGGGCCGCAGGTGCTGTGGCTCGTGGTGTCCGGCGCGGTGGACCTGTTCGCGGTGGACGCCGGGGAGCAGGGCCACTGGCACCACCTGGGGCGCCTGGCGGCTGGCTCGGTGCTGCTGGGACCGGTCAACGGGCCGCAGCACACGCTGGTGGCGCGTCCGCTGCGGGACTGCGTGGTGCACCGCATCGCGCTGCGCGAGCTGTACCAGCCGGCGCAGACGCAGACCTGGTCGTACGACGCGTACGGCAACCCCCAGTACGTCCCGCCGACGACGAGTCCGCTGGAGTACGCCCTCGCCCTCGGCGTGGGCCGCGGCCTGACCGTCCTGTTCCAGGCGCCGATGGCCACGGAGCGGGCCGCCGCACCCACCGACGACGACGTGTTCTGGATGCAGGTCCCGCCGGGCAGCGTGCAGTACGGGGCGGTGTACGGCGAGGAGGCGGCCGCCGACCTGCTGATGGACCCGGCGCTGTGGCAGAGCATGGTCGACCAGCAGTACCGGCTGCTGACCACCCTGGACCGGTGGATCGAGCAGCTGGAGCGCACCCACGAGACCCGGACGGCGGCCGGTATCAAGGCCGGTGAGGCGGTGCGCGCGCAGGCCGACCGGACGCTGCTGGCCTCCATCGGCAAGCGGTCGGCGCAGCGCACCACGGCCGCCGACGCCGACGCCACGTACGCGGCCTGCAAGCTGGTCGCCCGCGCCGCCGGAATCCCGCTCGCCGAACCGGCTTCGGGCGGCACCGAGAGCGACCGGCTCGACCCGGTGGAGCGGATCGCGCTCGCCTCGCGGGTGCGGACCAGGTCGGTGCGGCTGGAGGACCGCTGGTGGCGGGACGACGTGGGGCCGCTGGTCGGGCACCGCACCCTGTCGGGGGCGCCGGTGGCACTGCTGTGGCGCCGCGGGGGCTATGTGGCCGTGCATCCGGCGACCGGTCGTGAGACGCCGGTGGAGCGGGCGAACGCCGGGGAGTTCGAGCCGCGCGCGGTGATGTTCTACCGGCCGCTGCCGGAGCGGCGGCTCAGTCCGCTGCGACTGCTGCGGTTCTGTCTGGCGGGCACGCGCCGGGACCTGACGTCCCTGCTGCTCGCGGGTCTGGTGACGGTGGCGCTCGGCGCGCTGGTGCCGATCGCGACGGGCCGGGTGCTCGGCGAGTTCGTGCCGAAGGCGCAGACCGGTCTGATCGTGCAGGTGTGTCTCGCGGTGATGCTGAGCAGTGTCGTCGCGGCGGCCTTCATGCTGTTGCAGAACCTGACCATCCTGCGCCTGGAGGGCCGGATCGAGGCGACGCTCCAGCCCGCCGTGTGGGACCGCCTGCTGCGGCTGCCGACGAGGTTCTTCACCGAACGCTCCACCGGCGAACTGGCGAGCGCGGCCATGGGGATCAGCGCGATCCGCAGACTGCTCGCGGGCGTCGGTCCGACGGTGGCCCAGTCGGTGACCGTCGGGGCGATGAACCTGGGTCTGCTGCTCTGGTACAGCGTGCCGATGGCGTTCGCGGCGATCGGCATGCTGGTGGTCGTCGCCGGGGTGTTCCTCGGGCTCGGGCTGTGGCAGGTGCGCTGGCAGCGGCGGCTGGTCAAACTCACCAACAAGCTGAACAACCAGGCGTTCCAGACGCTGCGCGGGCTGCCGAAGCTGCGGGTGGCGGCGGCCGAGAACTACGCCTACGCGGCGTGGGCGGAGCGCTTCGCGCACAGCCGGGAGCTCCAGCAGCGGGCGGGCCGGATCAAGAACCTGAACGCGGTGCTCGGCGCGGTGTACCTGCCGTTGTGCACCCTGTTGATGTTCATGCTGCTGGCCGGCCCGGCGCGGGGCTCGATGTCGGCAGCGGAGTTCCTCACCTTCAACGCCTCGGTGACGATGCTGCTGACCTCGGTCACCCAGCTGACCGGTGCCTTCGTGTCGGGAGTGGCGGCGCTGCCGCTGTTCGAGGAGATCCGGCCGGTCCTGGACGCCACGCCCGAGGTACGGACGGCGAGCACCCGGCCGGGGCCGCTGTCGGGGGCGATCGAGGCGCGCCGGCTGTCGTTCCGGTACACCGACGACGGGCCGCTGGTCCTGGACGACGTGTCCTTCGAGGTGCGGCCGGGCGAGTTCGTGGCGGTCGTCGGCCCCAGCGGCTGCGGCAAGTCGACCCTGCTGCGGCTACTGATCGGCTTCGACCGGCCGCTGTCGGGCAGCGTCCTGTACGACGGCCAGGACCTGGCCGCGCTGGACCAGTCGGCGGTGCGCAGACAGTGCGGGGTGGTGCTCCAGCACGCCCAGCCCTTCACCGGCTCGATCCTGGACGTCATCTGCGGCACCGAGCCGTACACGCCCGAGGAGGCGATGGCGGCGGCCGGGATGGCGGGGCTCGCGGAGGACATCGAACGCATGCCGATGGGGCTGCACACCATCGTGTCGGGCAGCGGGGCGGTCTCCGGGGGCCAGCGGCAGCGGCTGATGATCGCGCAGGCGCTGATCCGCCGGCCGCGCATCCTCTTCTTCGACGAGGCCACCAGCGCCCTGGACAACGAGACGCAGCGCACCGTGATCGAGTCCACCAAGGCGCTCAACGCCACCCGGATCGTGATCGCGCACCGCCTGTCCACGGTCCTGGACGCCGACCGCGTGATCGTGATGGAGGACGGCAAGGTCGCCCAGCAGGGCCCGCCCGCCCGGCTGCTGGCGGACACCGGCGGCCGGCTGCACGAGCTGGTGCGGCGGCAGCTGGCCTGATCGGCGCTCAAATGGGTACCTGTTGCCCTCATGCGTACGAGCGTGGTGGATGTGGGGTCGAACACGGTCCGGCTCATGGTGGCGGACGCCGAGGGCGGCGTCCCGCTGCCGGTGCACACCGCGAAGTGGCGGCTGCGTCTGTCGGAGCAGGTCAGGCCGGGCGGCCCGGTCCCGGAGGAGGCCGTGGAGCGGCTCGTCGGGGCGGTCGCCGAAGCGAGCAGGACCGCGGACCGGTGGGGGGCGTCGGGACCGCTGGCCTTCGCGACCGCGGTGGTGCGCGCCGCGCCGAACCGGCGTGAGGTGCTGCGCACCGTCCACGCCCGCACCGGCGTGCCGCTGTGCACCCTGCCGGGGGAGGTGGAGGCGGAGCTGACGTTCCTCGCGGCCCGGCGCTGGATGGGCTGGCGGTCCGGTCCGCTCGCCCTGCTCGACATAGGCGGCGGCTCGCTGGAGGTGGCGTTCGGGCGTGGCCGGCTGCCCGGCTTCGTGGCCTCGCTGCCGCTGGGGGCCGCCCGGCTGACCCACGAGTTCCTGGCGGGCGGCCGGGACCCGGCCTCGCCGGAGCAGGTCAAGGCGCTGCGGCGCAAGGTCCGCCACCAGCTGCGGGACGCGGCGGCGCGGATCCGCTGGGAGGGGCCGCGGACCGCCGTGGCCACCTCGCGGACGTTCCAGCAGCTGGGGCGGCTGTGCGGCGCCCCGCCGGGCCGGCACGGGCCCTTCACGGAGCGGCGGATGCGTTGCTCGGACCTGGGGGACGCGGTGGAGCGGCTGGCCGCCCTGTCCGCCGCGGAGCGGGCCCGGCTGCCCGGCATCTCGGCGCCGCGCGCGGCCCAGAGCCTGGCGGGCGCCGTAGTGGGTCACACCGCGATGAAGCTGACCGGTCTGGAGTCGGTGGCGCTCTGCCCCTGGGCCATCCGCGAGGGCGTCCTGCTGCGCCACATCGAGGACGGTCCTGCCTGGTGGGCCGAGGTCGTGCGCCGCAGCGAGGAGGCCGCTCCCCCGGCGCCGGTGCCCCTGCGCCTGGCGTCCACGTCGAACTGAACGACCGGAAGCGGGAGCGGTACGACGACAAGCGAGGACGACAAGCGAGAAGGAGGACCCCGTGTCCCAGAACGGCGAGCACGACCACAAGCAGCCCGAGACCGCGGTCGAGGAGGTCCTGCGCGAGATCGAGGAGGCCAGGCCCCGCGAGGCGGAGTCCGACGAGGGCGAGCACCGGGGCGAGGCGGGGGACGCCACCTCCCCGAACACCGGCGCCCAGGAGGATGTCGAGGGCGAGTGAGGTGCCGCTGAGCGCGGCCGGGGGTGCCAAGGCGGTGTCCGGGTACTCGCGTCGCATGGAGTACGACCGCGAAGGACCACAGCTGCCGACGGCCCGGGGACCGGTCTCCGAGGCCGTCGGCGCACATCTGCTGGGCACGGGCCCGCTGCCCTCCCCCGAGGCCGTCGCCGCCGCGCCCGTGTACGGCGACGACCTCCAGCTCGCCCTGTACGAGTGCTACGAGCTGCACTACCGGGGCTTCGCGGGTGTCTCCCCCGACCTGGAGTGGGACCCCGCCCTGCTCGGCGTCCGGGCCGCGCTGGAGCGGCGCTTCGGGTCCGCCCTGCGGGCCGACACCCCGGTCCACGACAGCGTCGCGGACGCGGTCGGGGCGCTGCTCGTCGAACCCGTCCACGGCGAGGGGGTCAGCCACTTCCTGCGGGACGAGGGCGAATTGTGGCAGCTGCGGGAGTACGCGGCCCAGCGCTCGCTGTACCACCTCAAGGAGGCCGATCCGCACGCCTGGGTGCTGCCGCGCCTGTGGGGCCGTTCGAAGGCGGCGATGGCCGCGGTGGAGTTCGACGAGTACGGGGGCGGCCGCGCCGACCGGGTGCACGCCCGCCTGTTCGCCGACCTGATGGCGGACCTGGACCTGGACACGACGTACGGGGCCCATCTGGACGCGGCTTCGGCCGAGTGCCTGGCCACGGTGAACATGATGTCCCTGTTCGGCCTGCACCGGTCGCTGCGCGGGGCGCTGGTGGGGCACTTCGCGGCGGTGGAGATCACCTCGTCACCCGGTTCCCGGCGGCTCGCCGAGGCGATGCGCCGCACGGGCGCCGGTCCGGCGGCCGAGCACTTCTACGACGAGCACGTCGAGGCCGACGCGGTGCACGAGCAGATCGTGCGGCACGAGGTGATCAACGGCCTGCTGGAGCAGGAGCCGCATCTCGCGGCGGACGTCGCCTTCGGCATCGACGCCACCGGCTGCCTCGAAGAGCGCCTCGGCGCCCGGCTGCTCGCCGACTGGCGCGCGGGGCGGTCGTCCCTGCGTACGCCGCTGCCCGCCACTCGCCGTACTCACGGGGAAATTTCTCATATTTCATGACGACCGGGGTACGTGGGATCCGTGAATTTCATGGTGCTACCGGGCGTCTACGCCCCTCAGGAGGACACCGCCCTGCTGGCCGGGGCGCTGTCCGACGAGTCACTCCCGCCGGGCGCGGCCGTGCTCGACGTGGGAACCGGCACGGGTGCCCTCGCCCTGGCGGCGGCGCTGCGGGGCGGCCGGGTGACCGCGGTGGACGTGTCGTGGCGCGCGGTGTGCGCCGCGCGGCTCAACGCGGCCCGGGCCGGGCTGCGGATCCGCGTCCGGCACGGCAACCTCTTCACACCCGTGCGCGGTGAGTCGTTCGACCTGGTGCTGGCCAATCCGCCGTATGTGCCGGCGCCCGCCTCCGGACGCCGGCCGCGTGGTGCCGCGCGGGCCTGGGACGCGGGTCACGACGGTCGCACGGTCCTGGACCGGATCTGCCGGGAGGTGCCCGGGCTGCTGCGTCCCGGCGGGGTGCTGCTGCTCGTGCAGTCGGCGCTCAGTGACCCGGGGCGGACTGTCGGGCTGCTGCGCGAGGCCGGCCTGAAGGCGGCGGTGATCCGGCGGCGGCGGATCGCGTTCGGTCCCGTGGTGCGCGGCCGGGAGCGCTGGCTGCGCCAGCGCGGGCTGCTGTCCCTGGCGGACTACGAGGAGGAGTTGGTGGTCGTCCGTGCCGAACTCCCCGTCTGACACCCCGCGCCCGCCTAACGCCCCGCGCCGGATCAAGGTCCAGCGCCGGGGGCCGCTGCTGGTGGAAGGGCCGGTGGAGGTGGAGCTGGAGGACGGGACGACGGTGTCCTCCGACCGCTTCCGGGTGGCACTGTGCACGTGCCGGCGCAGTCGGCGCTATCCGTGGTGCGACACCAGCCACCGCGCCCGGCCCTCCCAGGCCGCGGACGGCCCGGCCGTGAACGAGTGACCACGCCCGTGAACCGGGAGAACGGCGGACGGCCCCACTCCGTCCGCCGTCCCCGGTGCGGGCCCGCGGGACCCGTACGGCGGCGCTCGCACTCCCCAGTAGCGAGCAGCCGATCACGCCGCACGGTCCCATCGGTCCCGGTCCCTCAGAACGTGAAGACGCTCGCGCTGCCCGCGTTCTTCACGCACTCGTTGGCGAAGGTGCGTTCGTAGGAGAGGCGCCGGCCCTGCCACACGCCGTCGACGGTGACGACCACGGGGGCGTACTCCCGGGTGCACATCACCGAGTCCTCGGCGGCCAGGGCGCCCGGGTCGCCGTGCGCGGCGCGCAGTTCGGCGCAGGCCGCGTCGGCCGCCGGGTGGGTGCCGGAGGCGGTCGGGGCGCAGGTCAGGGTGACCGCGCGCAGGGGTGCGGCGGTGGCAGCGCTCTCTCCGTGCCCCACGGTCAGCACCAGGGCCGAGGGGGCGTAGAGCGACGCGGGGGCGTTGGCCGGGGAGGCGAGGGAGGCCCCGGCGAGGGGCCCGCAGACGGCGGTGGCCGTCAGGCCCAGAGTCGCTGCCCAGCGCGCGGTGTTCCGCATTGTGTGCATCCTTCCGCTCGTTTCGAGGGTGGTGCCGGCCCGGCCCGGTCGGTGCCGGAGCGGCGAGCGCGAGTCTGCCGAGTCCGGCACCGAAACACATCTCGACCCCATGGGTTTCGGTAACATTGCGTATTGAATCAGTGGCGCGAAGTCACAGAATTAGAACGTTCCAAGTCCGGAACTGGGCCTTTCTTGATCGATTATTGAGAACAGAACTGGCCGAATGGCGTGATCCGCACCTTTGCCAATAGGCCTGAAACACCCCCGGAACAGGGTCCGTCGACCCTGACCGCCACCCCCGGCATACCCGCGGGTATGGTGCCGGCAGCGCGAGCTCGACGACGAGAGGCGGACCTGGGATGCCGAAGCACTGGGCGGATTTCCAGTACGAGATCTATCTGAACGGCATGACGGGCGCGGTCCCGCGCCTGCCCACCGACCTGACCCGGCTCGAGGAGCTCACCGAGCGGCGCCTGGGGCCCGGCCCCTTCGGATACGTCGCGGGCAGCGCGGGCGACGGCAGCACCGCCCGCGCCAACCGGGCCGCGCTGGCCAGGCGCCGGATCGTTCCGCGCATGCTGCGGGACGTGCACGAACGCGACCTGCGCGTCGAGGTGCTGGGCCGCGCCCTGTCCGCCCCGCTGGCGCTCGCGCCGGTCGGCGTGCTGTCGATCATGCATCCCGACGCGGAGCCCGCCGCCGCCCGGGCCGCCGCGGCCCAGGGCGTGCCGTACATCCTCTCCTCCGCCTCCAGCACGCCCATGGAGGAGGTCGCCGAGGCGATGGGCGACGCCGAGCGCTGGTTCCAGCTGTACTGGCCGCGGGACCGCGAAGTGGCGCGCAGCTTCCTGGACCGGGCCCGGGCGGCCGGGTACACGGCGCTGTTCGTCACGCTGGACACGCCGCTGCTGTCCTGGCGCCCGCGCGACCTCGACCAGGCGTACCTGCCGTTCCTGCACGGAGTCGGCACCGCCAACTACTTCTCGGACCCGGCCTTCCGGGCCGGGCTGGCCAAGCCGGTGCACGAGGACCCGAACGCGGCGGTGATGCATTTCGTCGGCATGTTCTCCGATCCGGCCAAGTCCTGGCCCGACCTGGCGTTCCTGCGGGAGAACTGGGACGGTCCGATCGTCCTCAAGGGCGTCCTGCATCCGGACGACGCCCGGCTCGCCGCCGACGCCGGGATGGACGGCGTGGTCGTCTCCAACCACGGGGGCCGCCAGGTGGCCGGTTCGGTCGCGGCGGCCGATGCCCTGCCGCGCGTGGTGGAGGCGGTCGGCGACCGGCTGACCGTGCTGTTCGACAGCGGTGTCCGCACCGGCGACGACGTCTTCAAGGCACTCGCGCTCGGGGCCCGTGCGGTGCTCCTGGGCCGTCCCTACGTCTACGGTCTCGGCCTGGACGGCCAGGCCGGTGTCGAACACGTGATCCGCTGCCTGCTCGCCGAACTGGATCTCACCCTGGCCCTGTCCGGGCACGCCTCACCGGCCACCCCGGGGCCCGCGGACCTGGTGGAGGACCCGGTGTGAGGGACGGCGGCACCGCCCCTCCACTCCGCTGACGATGCCATCGGCGCACACCGGGGCGCACCGTCCTCCTCAGCCGCCGGACAGGTCCACGGACCGCGCCCCCGGGGCGTCGGTACGGGCGATAGACAGGGAGCCCTCCGCCGTCGGCACCGGGTCGGTGCGCCAGCGCTGGTCGTCGGAGCCGTCGTGCACCTTGACGACGATGTCGGCGTCCGGGGCGCGGGTGGTCGTGGCAAGCGCGAGCAGTTTCTGTCCGCGCGGCACCAGCTCGCCCCGGCCGGTCAGCTCGTAGCGCACGTCCTCGCCGCGCTCGGTTCCCTCGTCGGCGCAGGTACCGAGAATGACGACTCCGGCGTCCGCCCGCGAGTCCAGGCACAGCCCCGGGTCGGCGACGCTGCGCAGCAGTCCGTCGTCCTCGTAGGTCCACTGCTGGGTCCCGGCCTCGGAGCACTCCGCCAGCCGGGCACCCGCTCCGGCCTTCGGCTCGCCCTGGACGTCGAGGCACAGGTTCGCGGCGACGTTGCGCAGCCGCGTGCGGTCCGCCGACGTGGGCATCCCGGCCGCGTCGGGCGGTTTCGGACGGCTCGTCGCGGACGTCTCGCCGTCGCCGTCGACCGCGCTGGTGGAGGCGGCCGGATCGGCGCCGCCACCGTCGTAGGACCACACGCTCACCACGAGCACGATGGCCAGCACCCCGGCGGAGGCGGCGCCGAACTGCCGGAGCACCGACCGGCCGGAGCGCGGGCGGCCCGGCACCCGGAGCACGGGCACGGGGATCCGGGCCAGCAGCCCGGTGCGTGAGCCGCGATGCCGGGCGGCGCCCTTGGCCAGCACGCCCAGCGTCGCGCGCGCCGGGCGGGAGTCGAGATAGCGCCGGGCGCCCCAGCCCAGCACGGCCTCGGCGATCAGCGTGCCCAACTCCCGCTCGAAGTGACCGAGTTGATCGGCCGCGTGCCGGCAGTGACGGCAGTCCGCCAGATGCTTGCGGACGTCCGGCAGCAGGGCACCGCCCCGGCGAATCGGGACGTCGAGCAGTCGGCTGTGGAAGCGGCACTCCTGGCTCGGCGCGAGCTGCCGGTGGGCCTGCAGACATCCCTCGCGGAATTTCTCACGCGCCTGTTCGAGAGTGGCCGACGCGGTGTCGGTGTCCATGCCCAGCAGACCGGCCGGGACGCTTATGGACTCTCCTTCGACCTCCGTGTGCCACAGCAAACAACGGGCAGGTCCGGGAAGAGAAGCGAATGCCCGGGCCGCCAGCGTGCGGTTTTCCGGAGTCAGGGACTTCGCCGCCCGCATACCCCGTCCCCCTGCGGGTTTGAGCAACTGCGGCAGAGCACCGGATATCGCGTCGTCGCCGGACCACTGGCGGACCGTGTCGCGCACGGCCACCAGCAGCCGGGGGCGCAGCGCGGTGGCCGGCTCGCCCTCGGCGAGACGGGCCAGCACCCGGTGCCAGGCCGCGGCGGTGACCATGCCGGTGACCTGGGCCGAGGTGGCCAGGCAGATGGTCGCGTAGTCGTGGGCCGGCTGCCAGTGCCGGGCCATCAGCAGCGCGGCGATCCGGGCGGCCTCGTTCTCCGGGCCGTCCCGGAGCCGCGCGGCCAGCAACTCGTCGGACTCCCCGGGATCCCCGCCGGAGGGCGGGTGGGCGGGCCGAGGGGGGTGGGGGGTGGGCACTGAGATGTTTCCTTCCCACGCGCAGGTGACTCAGAAGTTCCGATCGCCGAAAAAGACCCACGGATTGGTGTGTACCTCTTGGGCGGAGCGCGGGAGGCGTGAATTCGCCATGGCGAAATCGGACCCGGCCCGTCAAAGCGCGTGCGAGACCCGGCCTTTACCCCCCGCACGGGTGCTTCACTCTCGCACAAACCACTCATGGTCAACAAGGCGACCGGGCAACATCGGCCGCCTTTGAAAGAAGGTCAGAATCCCAGGCATGCCATGATCCCCAGCATGCCGAGAGGGCCGCACCGGCTTTCCGCATTCTTCCGCGGAAGCGGCGCGGCCCTCGGGCGCGATGCGCAGGGGTCAGCCGGTCATCCCTGGTCCGCCACGAAGGAGGCCATCCGGGCCAGCGCGGCGTTCCAGTTGATCGTGTGCTCGTTGGTCGACCAGGACTGGATGTCGTCGATGAAGCAGAACTGGCCGATGCAGCCCTGGAGTTTGCTCTGCGCGTAGGGGTCCTGGATGCTCGAGTTCGGACCGCCGGACAGGGTGCCGTCGGGCGGCGCGGGCAGGGCGGGGTCGAGCTGGTGGGCGTACCAGCGGCTGTGCTGGTTGTGCGCGTTGACCTCGCCGTATCCGGTGACGTACGACATGTTCAGGGCGTTGCGGCCCAGGATGTAGTCCATGCTCTGGACGGCGCCGTCGCGGTACTTGGCACCGCCGGTGATGTCGTAGGCGGTGGCGATGACGACCGCGTTGTTCAGGATCTGGTGGCTGGAGCCCCAGTCGTACACGTTGCCGGCGGGCGCGTAGGGCATGCCGTACGGATGGGCCTTCAGCGTGGCCAGGTAGCCGTCGGCGCCCCGGACTACGGAGCGGCGGACGTGGTCGCGGCCGGGGAGCCGGCTGGGGACGGTCGCCAGGTCGAGGCGGGCGGCCGCCGCGGTGCTCGCCCAGTCGAAGCTGATCGGCCCGAAGATGTCGGCGGTGTGCACCGGGGACTTCAGCACGTGGTCCTTGAAGTCCCGCTCCCCCGTCGTCAGGTACAGCTCGGCCGCGGCCCAGTAGAAGTCGTCGGCGACCTTGGCATCGGGGTAGGCGCCGCCGCCGATGCCGTCGCTCTCGTCGGCGAGCAGGTCCGGGTGGGCGAGCGCGGCCTTCCAGGCGGTGCGGGCCGCGTCGAGCGCCTTCGCGGCGAACTCCCGGTCGTAGGGGCGGTACAGGCGGGCGGCCTGCGCGGCCGTCGCCGCCAGGTTGAGGGTCGCCGCGGTGGTCGGCGGGTGCAGCTCGCGCTTCTGCGGGTCGTCGCTGGGCAGCAGCGGCAGCCCGGTCCACTGCTCGTCATGGACCTTGTGGTGCGCCATCCCGGCCAGTGGCTCTCCCTGCGGCACCTGCATCTTCAGCAGGAAGTCCAGCTCCCAGCGTGCCTCGTCGAGGATGTCCGGCACCCGGTTGCCGCTCTCGGGGATGTCGAGTGAACCGTCGCCGAGCTTGCGGGGCTCCCCGGTGCGGGCGTGCAGCGAGCGCTCGTAGGTGCTGAGCAGCTCCCAGGTGGAGATGCCGCCGTTGACGACGTACTTGCCGTGGTCGCCGGCGTCGTACCAGCCGCCGGAGACGTCGAGGGTGTAGTCGCACACGCCGGGTTGGCAGGGCACCTCGGTGTCGCCCTGGTTGGGCGCCGTGCCCACGTGTCCGGCGGGACGTCCGTAGCCGGGGCGGAGTTCGTCGCTGATCGCGGTGCCGCTGCGCTGCGTGTAGTAGTACTTCGCCGAGTCCAGGCGCAGCCGCTCGTATGCGGCCGTGCCGATGTCGAAGGGGCGGCTGGTCTCGCCGTCGGCGACCAGGGTGTAGCCCTCGCCGCGCTTCTTGTAGCGGCCGAAGTCGATCGAGTGGACGTTCTGCCCGGAGGAGGCGTCGACGCCGCGCGGCTTGCTCCAGCCGTGCGAGACGACCCGCCCGGCGTCGTCCTTCAGCTGCCAGGGCAGGCGGGTGGTCGCGTCGGTGACCAGCGTGGCGTTCTTCGGCCCCGACGGCAGGTAGGCGACCTGGTTCACCCGCACCCGCGGCCCGGTGTCCGGCACGTACGGCTCGGGCGCCACACCGCCCAGCAGGGACACGTCGTCCACGCAGAACCGCCAGGCGTCGGGCGTGCCGCCGAGCTGGAAGCCGACCTGGCCCTGAGCGGTGTCGACGGGCGAGGTGAAGGTGTACGAGTAGGTGTTGCCCGAGACGCTCAGCTGCGGGCTGACCTCGAAGTAGGTGTCGTACGGGGACACCGACAGGCCGACGATCGCCCGGACCACATGGTCGGCGGGCGTACCGGTGGCGGTGAAGGAGAACTTGTACGACTCCCCCGCGACCAGGGTGACGTCGTTCTGGCCGAGGGCGGCGTCCCAGCGGTTGGTGGTGCCGCCGGGGGCGTCGGCGCACAGCCGGCCGTCGGTCACGGCGGCGGTGACGTTGCTGCTCGTCCACCAGGAGTCCGTGCCGTTGTCGAAGGTGCCGTTCCTGACCTGCTCGGTCTCCTCGGCGCCGGCCGGGGCTGCGGGCAGCGCGGTGACGGCCGCCGCCAGCAGGGCCGTCAGGGAGACGAGCGCGGTTCTGCGTCTTTTCACGTCCGGGCTCCTCGGGGGAGGTGGCGCTCGCCATGAATGGGAGCGCTCCCAAATGCGGTCGCAGGACATGCTTGTGGCAGACATGACACGCCGTCAACGGTCCGGACGGGACCGGTTTTCCGACCGGTTCCCGCCCGGACCGTGGTACGCGGCTCAGGCGGCGGGTGCCTCCAGGCGGCTGACGCGGACCGCTCCCCGCGCCTCACCGGGGTGACGGCTGGTCAGCGTGAGACGGATCCGGGTCCCGCGCAGCGGACGGAAGCCGATGACCGTGGGCGTGTCGGAGGCGGTGGCCCAGTCGGTCCGCACCTCCTCGGCCGCACGCCAGGCACGGCCGTCCCAGACGTCCACTCCGACGGCCGCGGGCAGGCTGTGCCCGTCGTCCACGGTGAACGAGACCTCGACCCGGTCGTAGGTGCGCGTGCGCCCGTGGTCGACCGAGATCCAGTCCTCGGCGCGGGCTCCGTCGAAGGCGGGCAGCAGGGCGGTGGCCGCCTTGTGGAAGCCGTTGGACCAGCCGGTGGCCGGGTCGCCGTCGAGCACGGCGGCGGGGAGGGTGTCGGTCCGGCCCGAGTAGCTCGCGTCCGCGTACGGGTGCTCCACGGGCGCCGGATGCCCGGGGCGGAACTCCGCGGCCGGTGTGGTCGACCGGTCCTCGGCCCGCCGGGCGCGCACCGCCGCGGTGGCCGTGCGCAGACCGTCCGCACGCGCCGTCACCCGGAGCGTGCCCGGCCGGGTGCCGGCCCGGACGATGGCCAGTGCCTTGCCGTGAAAGGCGGTGCGGGTGCTCGCCTGGTAGCGCTCCGCGCTCTCCTGGCGGCCGTTGTCCAGTCCGGCGAGCGAGCCGCCCGCGACGTCGAAGGAGATCAGGTGCTCGGCGCCCGGCACCACCACGCCGTGCCGGTCGACCACCTCGGCGGTCACGAAGACCAGGGAGCGGCCGTCCGCGTCGACGGACTCGCGGTCCGGGGTGAGGCGCAGGGCGTGCGGCGCCTCGGCGGTGCGCAGGACGTCGGTGGCCACCGTCCTGCCGCCGCGCCGGGCGACGGCCTTCAGCTCGCCCGCCTCGAAGGGCACCTGCCAGGTCAGGTGGAGCTTGCCCGCGCTGCCGTTCGGGCTGGTGTAGCTGCCGGGGTAGGGGCCGCCGGTGAAGGTCTTGTCGTCGCCGGTGGCCTCGGTGGTCTCCAGGTAGGTCCGGCCGTCGACGGTCTTCTTGGTGTCGAAACGGCGGGTGCCGAGGGACTTGCCGTTCAGGTACAGCTCGACGGTGTCGACGTTGGTGTAGGCCCAGACCTCGACGGTGTCGCCCACGCGGTGGTTCCACGTCGTCGGCAGCAGGTGGACCATCGGCTCGTCCGTCCACTGGCTGCGGAACAGGTGGTACATGTCCTTCGGGAACCCTGCCGTGTCGACCGCGCCGAAGAAGGACGCCTTCACCGGGAAGACGTCGTAGGGGGTGGGCTCCCCGATGTAGTCGATGCCGGACCACAGGAACTGCCCGGCGAACCACTTGCGGTCCCGGTCCTTCTTGTGGCCGTACTCGCCGCTCATCGTCCAGGAGGCGAGGTTGTTGTCGTAGGACGAGGTGGCCCGCCTGCCCGGCGTGTGGTTCTCGCCGGTGTTCAGGTGCTCGGGCTCCTGGTAGGTGCCGCGGGTGGAGGTCTCGGAGGACGACTCGGACTCGAAGAGGAACAGGTGCGGATAGGCCGCGTGCAGGTCGTCCACCGACTTGGCGGTGTTGTAGTTGAGGCCGAGCCCGTCGAGCTTGGCGAGCATCAGGTCGGCGGCGGAGCCCTTGGCGGGCATCCGGCGGTATTTGTCCGAGCCGATGATCAGCGGACGGGTGTCGTCGGCGGCGCGGATCGCCTCGATGATCCGGTCGGCCATGGCGAGTCCGGCGGTGGCGGTGGAGTCGGGGACCTCGTTGCCGATGGACCACATGACGACGGCGGGCGAGTTGCGGGCCGCGAGCACCATCTCGGTGGCGTCCCGCTCGCACCACTCGTCGAAGAACCGGCCGTAGTCGTAGCGGTTCTTGCCGGTGCGCCAGCAGTCGAAGGCCTCCACCAGCATGATGATGCCCATCTCCTCGCAGACCTCGATCATCTCGGGCGAGGGCGGGTTGTGCGAGGTGCGGAAGGCGTTGACGCCCATCGACTTCATGAGGGTCATCTGGCGGCGGATCGCGTCGATGCTGACGGCGGCGCCGAGCGCGCCGAGGTCGTGGTGCAGATCGACGCCCTTGATCTTGGCGTACCTGCCGTTGAGGTGGAAGCCCTCCTCCGGATCGACGTGGAAGGTGCGGATGCCGAACGGGGTGCGGTACGTGTCGACGGTCCGGCCGCCCACGCGCAGTTCGGTGTGCAGGGTGTAGCGGTGCGGGCTCGCGAAGTCCCACAGCCGCGGGCGTGCGACGGTGAGTTCGTGGGTCGCGGACGCCGCGTCGGTGACGTCCACCGTGGAGGCGGTGCGGGCCACGGTGCGGCCGTCCGCGTCCTTCACCGCCGACCGGATCTCGACCTCGCGCGCGGTGCCCGCGGCGTTCACCACCGACGTCCGGACCCGGACGAGGGCGCTGTCCTCGCCCACCCGCGGCGTGGTGACGTACGTGCCCCAGCGGCGTACGTGCACCGGCTCGGTGACGACCAGCCGGGCCTCGCGGTAGATGCCGCTGCCGGAGTACCAGCGGCTGCTCGGCAGTTGGTTGCGCACCCGCACCGCGAGGACGTTCTCGGTGCGGCCGTCGGTGTGCAGCAGATCGGTGAGGTCGAGGGCGAAGCCGGTGTAGCCGTAGGGGTGGTGGCCGACCTCCCGGCCGTTGCAGTGGACGCGGGAGTCCATGTACACGCCGTCGAACTCGACCGAGATCCGCTTACCGGCGAGGGCGGGCGGCAGCGTGAAGGCGAGGCGGTACCAGCCGAGACCGCCCGGCAGGAAGCCGGTGCCGCTGGTGGTGCCGTGCTCGGTGGTGGGCGCCTGCTCGATGCTCCAGTCGTGCGGGACGGCGACCTCGCGCCACCGCGAGTCGTCGTGGGCGGGATCGGCGGCGTCCGTGACGTCCTCGGCCGCGCCGTCGGGGTCGATCAGCCAAAAGCGCCAGCCGTCCCGCAGGGAGACGGTGCTGCGGCCCGCCGAGCCGCCGGTCGCGTCCGCGGCCCACGCCGACGGGGCGGCGAGCGCCATCCCCGCCGCGGGCGTGGCGGCGGAGGCGATCAGAACCGATCTGCGCGTGACCGTCATGACGGATCTCCCTCATCAGAACTCATCGAGGCTCATCAGCACTCAGAAGTACTCACAAGCGATCGCGAACAAACAGATTCTGACGTCGAGCCATACGCACCCGTCAAGGCCGCGGAAAGCACTTTCTACCCTGCGTCGCCCGACCGGTCCGGTGATACGCGGGGCGGTCGGGCACCCTGCGCCCGGTGAGTACGGATCCGCACGGCGCCCGAACCCACTAGGCTGGAAACAAGGTGACGCGCTGATCACCGTGAGTGTGCGCAATGGAGTGGCGACGATGAGTCCGGTCAACCCGTTCGACGATGCCGCCACGGCCCGCGCCGTCGTCGACGGCTCCGGCACCTTGCGGGAGTGGAACGAGGGCGCCCGCCTGCTGCTCGGCCACCCGGCGGCCGAGGTGGTCGGGCACCCCGCCGCCGACCTGCTCGCGGACGACCACGACGGCACACCGCCGGGACACGACGACGACCAGTGGAGCGGCACCCTGGCCCTGCGGCACCGCGACGGACACACCGTGTCGGTGTGGGTGCTCGCGCACCGCAGACCGGCTGCGGACGGCGCCCCGCCCACGTGGCTCGCGGCCACCCCACTGCGATCCGGTCCGGAACCGGAGGACGACCCGCTGGTCAGGGCAGCCCTCACCCAGTCCCCCTGCGCCATGATGATCTTCGACGAGCGGCTCCTGCTGCGCGGGGTCAACGACGCCATGGCGCGGCTGCTGGGGCTCCCGCCCGACCGCGTGCGCGGACTGCGGGCCACCGACTTCAGCGCCCGGCCGCAGAACGCGGAGCTGGAACGGCAGATGCGGCGCGTGCTGACCACCGGCCGCCGGCACGACCTGCAGACCCGCCTCAGGGCCGTCGGCGAGAGCCGCGCCCACGCGTGGAACGCCCGTATCGCGCCACTCACCGACGCCGACGGTCAGGTGCTCGGCGTGTGTGTCAGCGCCCACGACTTCACGGAGCAGCACCGCGCCCGGGAGCGGCTGCAACTGGTCAACGAGGCCAGCGTGCGCATCGGCACCACCCTCGACGTCACGCGTACGGCCGAGGAGCTGGCGGACGTGTGCGTTCCCCCGCTGGCCGACTTCGTCAGCGTCGACCTGCTGGATCCGCACGAGCACGGCGGCGAGCCCGCCACCCTGGTCGAACCGCCGGTCGCTCTGCGCCGCACCGCGCACCGGTCGATCACCGAGGGCGGCCCACAGGCGGTGGCGGAGATTGGTCGGCTGGACGTCTACCCGGCCGGCTCTCCCCAGGCCGAGTGCCTGCTCTCGGGGCAGGTGATCGTGGCCTCGGAGGCCTACGGCGACCTGGAACGCTGGCTCCAGTGGGACCCCGCCCGCCTGCGGCGGGTGAAGGAGTACGGCATCCACTCCACGATGTCGGTGCCGCTCCAGGCCCGCGGCACCACCCTCGGCGTCGCGGTCTTCACCCGGTTCCGGCGTCCCGACCCGTTCACCCACGACGACGTGCTGCTGGCCGAGGAGGTCAGCGCCCGCGCCGCCGTCTGCATCGACAACGCCCGCCGCTACTCCCGCGAGCGCGAGGCCACGCTGACCCTGCAGCGCAGTCTGCTGCCCCGGTGGCTGCCGCCCACCGCCGCGGTGCAGGCGGCCTCCCGCTACCTTCCCGCGGCCCGCTCGGGCGTCGGCGGCGACTGGTTCGACGTCATCCCCCTGTCCGGAATGCGGGTCGCCATGGTCGTCGGGGACGTCGTCGGCCACGGCATCCCGGCCTCGGCCACGATGGGCCGGCTGCGCACCGCCGTCCGCACCCTCGCCGACATCGACCTGACGCCCGAGGAGTTGCTCACCCATCTGGACGACCTGGTCGTCCGGCTGTCCGAGGAGTCCGGCGACGACCGGGCGGGCGAGGTCGGCGCGACGTGTCTGTACGTGGTGTACGACCCGGTGTCGCGGCACTGCTCCATGGCGCGGGCCGGGCACCCGGCGCCCGTCCTGGTCCCGCCGGACGGTCCGCCGGAGCAGGTCGAGCTGCCCTCCGGGCCCCCGCTGGGCGTGGGCGGACTGCCCTTCGAGTCGGCCGAGCTGGAGCTGCGCGAGGGCAGCGTGCTGGCGCTGTACACCGACGGACTGGTCGAGAGCCGGGACCGGGACACCGACGCCGGCCAGGCGCTGCTGCGCGAGGCACTGGCCGCCCCCGCCGACTCCCTGGACACCGCCTGCGACCGGGTGCTGCACCGCCTCCTCCCGTCGGGCAGCGCCGCCGACGACGTGGCGCTGCTGCTGGCCCGGACCCGGGGGCTGCCGGCCGGACAGGTCGCCACCTGGGACATCCCCGCCGACCCCGCGCTGGTCGCCCCGGTACGCAAGCAGGTCCTCGACCAGCTTTCCGACTGGAACCTGCTGGAGGCGACCTTCACCGCCGAGCTGGTCGTGAGCGAACTGGTCACCAACGCGATCCGGTACGGCTCCCCGCCGATCCGGCTCCGGCTGATCCACGACACGGCCACCCTGATCTGCGAGGTCTCCGACACCAGCCACACCGCGCCGCACCTGCGCCGGGCCAGGACCTGGGACGAGGGCGGGCGCGGGCTGCTGCTGGTGGCTCAGCTCACCCAGCGCTGGGGCAGCCGGCACACGGCCGAGGGCAAGACGATCTGGGCGGAGCTGGGGCTGCTCGACGACGAGGCGTGAGCCACCCGCCCCGATGCGGAGTGCGCCCCTCGTTTCCCGGGCCGTGCCGCGGGACACTCGCAGTACGGGGGTGTGCGATGCCGGTCGCGCCGGGACCGCACGCGAGTTTGACGGGAGTGTGGAGGAGCGATGGCGAACACGTCCCAGCCGCTGCGCCGGACGGCCCTGCTCGCGAGCGGGGCCGCGCTGCTCGGGCTGCTGACCGCCTGCGGCAGCGAGAGCGCCGCATCGAGCGGCACTCCGCAGCCGAGCCAGGCCGCCCGCACGGCCGGCACGGCCCCGGACAGCGGCAGCGCGACGCCCGGCGACAGCGCGCCGGCGGTCGACGCCACGCCCACCGACACCGCGGGCTCGGCCTCCGCGTCGGCCCGCACCGACGGCCGCTGCCACACCTCGGAACTGCGGGCCACCGTCGGCCGCGTGGACCCGGGGGCAGGGCAGCGCAACTTCCCCGTCGTGCTGACCAACACCTCCGACCGCACCTGCACGGTGTACGGCTATCCGGGCGCCGCCTTCGTGGACGCGTCCGGCAAGCAGCTGGGCCCGGACCCCGAGCGCGCGCCGGGCTCCCCCGAGACGCTCACGCTGACGCCGGGCAAGAGCGCGTGGGCCGGGCTGTCGTTCTCCAGTCCGCAGATCAGCGGCGCCCGCACGGCCACCCCGGCGGCGCTGCTCGTCACCCCGCCGGACGAGCGGGAGCCCCTCAAGGTGAAGTGGACGGCCGGCGAGGTCCCGGTCGGCGGCAACGAGTCGTCGGTGTCCGTCACCGCCCTGGACGCGGGCACCGGCCCCTGAGGCACCGGTGCCCGACGGTGCCGCTTGCCCGCTCAGTGACCGGCGATCGGGTGCGGCGCGTAGGGCCGCTCCAGCTCCTCGATCTCCTTCTCGCTCAGCGTGAGTTCGACCGCCGCCACGGCGTCCTCGAGGTGACCCGGCCTGGAGGCGCCGACGATCGGCGCGGTCACCGTGTCCTGGTGCAGCAGCCAGGCCAGGGCCACCTGGGCGCGCGGGACGCCGCGCTCACCGGCGATGCGGGTGACGGCCTCCACCACGGCGCGGTCGCCCTCCTGGTAGAGGGTGCTGCCGAAGTTGTCGGTGGCGCTGCGCCCGGTGGCGGTGTCCCAGTCGCGGGTGAGGCGGCCGCGGGCGAGCGGGCTCCAGGGCAGCACGCCGACGCCCCGGTCCGCGCAGAGCGGCAGCATCTCGCGCTCCTCCTCGCGGTAGACCAGGTTGTAGTGGTTCTGCATGGACACGAACGGGGTCCAGCCGTGCCGCTCGGCGGTGTACTGCATCTTGGAGAACTGCCAGGCGTACATCGAACTCGCCCCGATGTAGCGCACCTTGCCCGCCTTCACCAGGTCGTGCAGCGCCTCCATCGTCTCCTCGACCGGGGTGTGCGGGTCGAAGCGGTGGATCTGGTAGAGGTCGACGTAGTCGGTGCCCAGGCGCCGCAGGCTGTGGTCGATCTCGGTCATGATCGCCTTGCGGGAGAGTCCGGCGCCGTTCGGCCCGGGGCGCATCCGGCCGTTCACCTTGGTCGCGAGCACGATGTCGTCGCGGCGCGCGAAGTCGGCCAGCGCCTTGCCGACGATCTCCTCGCTGGTGCCGTCGGAGTACACGTTGGCGGTGTCGAAGAAGGTGACGCCGGCCTCCAGCGCCTGCCGGATCAGTGGACGCGAGGCCGCCTCGTCGAGGGTCCACTCGTGCGTGCCGCGGTCGGGCACGCCGTAGGTCATGCACCCCAGGCAGATCCGCGAGACGTCCAGACCCGTCGAACCGAGCTTCACGTACTGCACCTTGCTGCTCCCGTCGTCGCCGATCATCTGTACCAGGGCGAGCGTACGACTTCGCGCGGGCTCGGGCCCCGGCCGGGTCAGCGCCGTTGGACCAGGTCGAGGGCCCGTTCCCAGCCGAACTCCGGGCGGCCGCCCTCCTCCCCCGCGTCCCCGGCGTACGGGTCGCCGAAGCGCACGCCCATCGCGCGCAGCCGGGCCAGGCTCTCCCGGTAGGCGGGGTGCGAGGCCAGCGCCTCGCCCACGCACGGCAGGACGGCGACGGGGACCCCGAGGCCGCTCGCCTCGCACAGGGTGGCCACGGCGAGGGTGTCGGCCAGGCCCGCGGCCCACTTGTTGATCGTGTTGAAGGTGGCGGGAGCGACCACGACGGCGTCGGGCGCCGGAAAGGGCCGCGGATCGCCGGGCGTGCGCCAGGCCGAGCGGATCGGACGGCCGGTCCGCGCCTCGACGGCGTCCGCGTCGAAGAAGCCGCCCATGGCGACCGGTGTCGCGATGACCCCGACCTCCCAGCCGCGTCCCCGCGCCGCGTCGATCAGCCCGCCCACGCCTTCGGCCACGCCCGCGGCGCAGACGACGACGTAGAGGAAGGGTCGTGCGGTCCTGCCGCTTCCAGCCCGGTCGCTCATCCAGAAACCCTACTGGGCGGGCCTCGGACCGAGGATGCGCCGGTCCTCCTCCTCGATGGGCACATCGTTGATGCTCGCCTCGCGCCGGGTCATCAGCCCGTGCTCGTCGAACTCCCACAACTCGTTGCCGTAGGAGCGCCACCACTGGCCGTCCGCGTCCTGGGACTCGTACTGGAAGCGGACGGCGATGCGGTTGCCGTCGAAGGCCCACAGGTCCTTGCGCAGCGCGTACTGCCGCTCGCGCTGCCACTTGGCGGTCAGGAACTCGACGATGGCGGCGCGGCCGGTGAGGAAGGCGTCGCGATTGCGCCAGACCGAGTCCTCGGAGTAGGCGAGGGCGACCTGGTGCGGGTCGCGGGTGTTCCAGGCATCCTCGGCGGCCCGCACCTTGCGTTCGGCGGTCTCCCGGGTGAACGGCGGCAGGGGCGGCCGGTCGGTCGTCGTCATGGCTGAACCTCCAGGGGCAGCAGTGGAGAACGAGCGTTCTCCACTGGACTGCTACCGTAGGAGAACGCACGTTCTCCGGTCAAGGAAGAGGTCCCCATGGACAGCGAGGTCGCTCGGGAGCGGGCGCTGGACGCGGCGGAGCGGCTCTTCTACGCGCGGGGCGTGCGGGCGGTGGGCATGGACGAGGTCCGCGGCGCCTCCGGCGTGTCGCTCAAACGCCTCTACCAGCTCTTCCCGGCCAAGGAACAGCTCGTCGTGGCCGCTCTGGACCGGCGCGACGTGCGCTGGCGGGGGCGGCTCGCCGAGTACGTCGGCCGGCACGAGGAGCCCGGCGAGCGCGTCCTGGCCGTGTTCGACTGGCTCGGCGTGTGGTTCGCGGAGCCCGGTTTCCGCGGCTGCGCCTGGATCAACGCCTACGGCGAACTCGGCCCCGCCTCACCCGCCGTGGCGGAGCGGGTGCGGGCGCACAAGGCGGCGTTCCGCGCCTTCCTCGACGCTCTGGCGGCCGGCGCGGGGCTGCCCGCCGCGCTGGGCGGGCAGCTCTTCCTGCTGGCGGAGGGCGCCATGGTGACGGCGGGCGTTGCGGGCGGTACCGAGCCCGCGCGCCAGGCACGGGAGGCGGCACGGGTGCTGCTGGGCGCGGCCGGGGTCAGCCGACCCGCTCCGAGACGGTGATCGCGCCGACGGGGCAGGCGCGGGCCGCCTCCCGGACCAGCGCGCTGCCGCCGCCGTCCTCCCGGCCGGGCCTGAGCGTGCTGTAGCCGTCGTCGTCCTGGGTGAAGACACCGGGGGCGGTCAGGGCGCACTGGCCCGCGCCGATGCAGGTGTCCTTGTCGATGCCGATACGCATGCCGGGAGCCTCCTACCAGGCCACGGGGAGTTCCAGCATCCCCTGGATCGTGTCGCCGGGTTTGAAGGGGATCTCGTCCGCCGGGGCGGCCAGGCGCAGCGTGGGCAGCCGGTCGAAGAGGGTGTGCAGGGCGATCTCCAGTTCTGCGCGGGCCAGGTTCTGGCCCAGGCACTGGTGGATGCCGAAACCGAAGGCGACGTGGTGGCGGGCCGGGCGGTGCCAGTCGAGGGCGTCCGGTTCGGGGTAGACGCTCTCGTCGCGGTTGATGACGGAGGTGGCGAAGACGACCCCGTCGCCGGCCCGGATGGTCTGCCCGTCCACGTCGATGTCCTCGGTGGCCATCCGCAGCAGCCCGTCGGCGATCGACAGGACGCGCATCAGCTCCTCCACGGCGTCGGGCAGCAGCGCGGGGTCCGCACGCAGGTCGGCCAGCCGCCCGGGGTTGGTCAGGAGCGTGTAGGTGCCCAGCGAGATCATGTTGGCGGTGGTCTCGTGACCCGCGACCAGCAGGATCACCGCGAAGGCGATCAGCTGTTCGCGGTCGGTCGCGCCCTCGCTCTCCTGTCGCCGGACCAGGTCGTCCAGCAGGCCCTCGCCGGGCGCCCGCCGCTTGCGGTCGACCAACTCCCCCAGGTACGCCTCCAGTCGGTCGCGGGCGTTCCTGGTGTCGGCGGGCAGGGGGCCGCGCAGCAGCCGGCGGGACTGTTCCTCGAAGAACTCGTGGTCGGCGTAGGGGACGCCGAGCAGCGCGCAGATCACCATCGAGGGCACGGGCAGCGCGAAGGCCGTCACCAGGTCGGCGGGCGGACCCTGCGCGATCATCGCGTCGAGCCGTTCGCCGACGATCCGCCGGATGCTCGGGCGCAGTGCGGCGGCGCGTTTGAGGGTGAACTCCGGGAGCACCATCCTGCGCTGGACGCGGTGCTCGGGGTCGTCCACGCCGAGCAGGGCGGTCCTGCGCTCGCGCACGGCGGCCAGGCGCGCCGAGGTGGCGGGGAAGCCGTCGCGGGTGCGGTCGGTCGACAGGCGCTGGTCGGCCAGCAGCCGGCGCGCGGCGGCGTGCCCGGTCACCAGCCAGGCCGGGCGGCCGTCGAAGAGCGTGATCCGGGCCAGTGGACGGGCGGCGCGCAGCGGGTCGTACGCGGCGGGCGGGTGGTAGGGACAGGTCCGGTCCTGCGGGAAGGCGACGGCGGGTGCCGGGTGGGTGTGCGTCGTCGTGTCGGTGTCCGTCATGGAAGACCTCGCAGACGAGGAGGGCGTCGGATCGATCTTCATTAGATGCCTGGGGCACCTATGGGGCGACGGCAAGTTCGGCCAGATCGGTGGCGGAGGCAGACTGGCCGGGGAACACCGCTCCAGGGGTGGTAGGACCCTTGCGTGCCGGTCTCCGCCGCGACGCGCATGGCGTGATCGCGGCCTCCCGCGGCCCCGATCGCGCCCCGTGACTGGCCGAGCGGCACGGGGTTCGGGGGACGGGATGCGGTAAGGATGGGAAGGGGCCGGTCCGCCGGCCCCATGTCACGACGAACACGGACGGACGCACATGCCTCTTGACGGCGAGTACGAACCCAGCCCGACGCAGTGGGTGCGTGAACAGGTCGAGTTGTACGAGAGCTCGGGCGGCACCCGGGGCACGACCCTGAGGGACACGGGGCTGCCGGTGATCGTGCTGACCACCCGGGGCGCGCGCAGCGGCAAGCTGCGCAAGACGCCGCTGATGCGCGTCGAGCACGACGGGCGCTACGCGGCGGTCGCCTCGCTGGGCGGGGCTCCCCAACACCCGGTGTGGTACTTCAACGTGACCGCCGACCCCCGGGTGGAGCTCCAGGACGGGCCGAGGAAGCAGGACATGACGGCGCGTGAGGTCACCGGCGCGGAGAAGGCTCAGTGGTGGGAGCGCGCGGTCGCGGCGTTTCCGTCGTACGCCGACTACCAGAAGAAGACCGACCGGGAGATCCCCGTCTTCGTCCTGGAGCCGTCCCACGCGGGCTGAACCGGGCGTGCGGGAGTTTCCCGGATCTGCGTGCATGGGCCGGCGGGTTGTGGGAACACGTCGTTCAGGCCCCGCCGCGTTCCCCCGTCGCGGCGGGGCTTTGCGCCGCCTCCCGCGCGGGCCGGTCCGTGACGTCGAGGAAGACCTGGTCCGCCTCGGGGACGGTGCGCGCGATCGACCTCTTGATGCGCACGGCGACCTCCTCCACCCGTTCGCTGTCCAGGCCCGGCACGAGATCGACGCGGGCGGCCACCAGGGCCGAGTCCAGGCCGGTCTTCATGGTGAACAGCGCCTCGACACTGTCGATCTCCGGCTGGGCGCGCAGCAGTGCCCGGATCCGGCCGCTGGCCTCCGGGTCGGCGGCCTCGCCGATCAACTGGTCGCGGGCCTCTCGGCCCAGCCGGTAGGCCACGTAGACCAGCAGTGCGCCGATGGCGAGCGAGGCGCAAGCCTCCCACACCACCTGGCCGGTGACCATGTGCAGGACCATGCCGGTCATGGCGAGGCAGACGCCGAGCACCGCGGTGCCGTCCTCGGCGACGACCGTGCGCAGCGCCGGGTCCCGCATCCCGTCGGCGAGCCCGCCCTGGCCCCGCACCTGGTGCAGGGCCCGCAGCAGGGAGCCGCCCTCCGCGAGCAGGGCAAGGCCCAGCACGATCAGTCCGGCCACGTAGCCGCCGAGGTTCTCGTCGGCGCCGGTGCGCAGGGCCTCGACACCCTGGAAGAAGGAGAAGCAGCCGCCCATGACGAAGATGCCGACGGCCGCGAGGAGCGACCAGAAGAAGCGTTCCTTGCCGTAGCCGAAGGGGTGCCTTCGGTCGGCGGGGCGGCGGCTGCGGCGCAGTGCGGCGAGGAGGAAGATCTCGTTCATGCTGTCCGCGACGGAGTGTGCCGCCTCCGACAGCAGCGCGGGCGATCCCGCGACGAACCCGCCGACCGCCTTGGCGACGGCGATCACCAGATTGGCCGCCAGGGCCACGAGTACGGTGACGCGTGTCCTGCGGTCGGCCTTCCGGCCCGGCTTCTCTTCCCCGGCTGTCCCACTCACGAAGCCCCGACTGCCCCGGCCGGCGCGCCTCACACCCCGCCCTGCGGGTGGCCGCCAGTGCCGACCGGCGAAAACGGGGAACGCCTCTACAAGGGGCCGGTGCAAGGGCGCACGGCCGGTCGAGGACACGGACGCACGGAACCACCGACGCACACGACCACCGACGCAGGGACTCGGACGGCGGAAGGAAGGCAGGGGCATGAGCGGTGACGACGGGACGCCCGGGAACAGCGGCTACGGGAAGAAGGCGTTCAAACGGTCCCGGAGCCACTTCGCGGACCGGATCACGGCGGACGGCCGGGACGGCTGGCCCGTGGAGGCCGGCCGCTACCGCCTGGTGGTGAGCCGCGCCTGTCCGTGGGCGAGCCGGGCCCTGGTCTCCCGGCGGCTGCTGGGCCTGGAGGAGGCCCTGTCCCTGGCGGTCGCCGACCCGATCCAGGACGACCGCAGCTGGCGGTTCACGCTGGACCCGGACGGCCGCGACCCGGTCCTCGGCATCCGCTACCTCAGCGAGGCCTACGACCGGCGGGAGACCGGCTACCCGGGCGGGGTGAGCGTGCCCGCGGTCGTGGACGTGCCCAGCGGGGCGCTCGTCACCAACGACTACCAGCAGATCACCCTCGACCTCGCGACCGAGTGGACCGCGCTGCACCGGCCGGGCGCGCCCGACCTGTACCCGCGGGCCCTGCGCGACGAGATCGACGAGGTGATGGCGGGCGTCTACGAGGACGTCAACAACGGGGTGTACCGGGCGGGCTTCGCCACCGGCCAGGAGGAGTACGAGGCCGCGTGCGCGGGTGTGTTCCGGCGGCTGGAGCAGTTGACGCCCCGGCTGGAACGGCAGCGCTACCTGGTCGGGGACACGATCACGGAGGCGGACATCCGGCTGTTCACCACGCTGGTCCGTTTCGACGCCGTGTACCACGGCCACTTCAAGTGCAACCGCTGGAAGCTGACGGAGAACCCGGTGCTGTGGGCGTACGTCCGCGATCTCTTCCAGACGCCCGGATTCGGGGACACCGTCGACTTCGACCACATCAAGCGCCACTACTACCAGGTGCACACCGGCGTCAACCCGACCGGCATCGTGCCCCTGGGCCCGGACCTGGCCGGCTGGCTCACCCCCCACCACCGGCAGGAGCTGGGCGGGCGTCCGTTCGGCGATGGCACCCCGCCGGGGCCGGCCCGGGCCGAGGAGGAGGTGCCGGCGCGGGGCAGGCCCTGACCCGGGATCCGTACGACCATTCAGCGCACACCAGGCAAGGAGATTCCCATGGCGAAGACGGCGAAGAAAAAGAAGAAGAAGCTCCCCCTCGCCTACAAGCCCGTCGGGTTCGCGCTCGGCTGGCTGGGCGGCACGCTGGCCGGAATGACGTTCCAGAAGACCTGGAAGGTGATCCGGCACGAGGACGACGCGCCCGACGCCCTCGACCCGGACCGCGGCTGGGGCGAGATCCTGCTGGCCGCGGCGATCCAGGGCGCCATCTTCGCCGCGGTGCGCAGCGCCGTGGACCGTACGGGCGCCAAGGCCATCGAACGCTCGACCGGTTCCTGGCCGGTCCCCGCGAAGGGCCGGGACTGAGCCGCGCCGCCCGGCAGCGTCCAGGGGGTGTCGTTCGGATCAGGCCGGCTCCGACCCCGGCAAGATCCAAACGACACCCCCTAGCCCTGCTTGGGTGCCGTCGGGGCGAGGGTGCGGCGGAGGGTGAAGGAGTGGCCGGCCGGGTCGGAGAAGCCGCGCTCCTCGTGCGGGCCGGCCGGGTCCTTCGCCTCCACCGGACGTCCGCCCAGCCCCACGATCGCGCGCTCCGCCTCGTCCAGGTCCGCCACCACGAAGTCCAGGTGGACCTGGAGGGAGTTCTCCGGGCGCGGCCAGCTCGGCGGGGTGGCGTTCACGTCCCGCCGGAAGGCCATGCGGAAGCCGCGGGGGCCCTCGATCTCGATCCGGTTGGCGCTCACGTCGCTCTCCTCGGCGCCCAGCAGCCCCTTGTAGAACTCGGCGAGCCGCTCGGGTTCGGCGCAGTCGAGCACCACGACGCCCGCGTTGACCAGTGCCATGTCTCCTCCGAAGGATTCCGGGCGACGGGCCGTCGTGCCCCCGCCCTGTACCTTGCGGATGTCCCGGCCCGGCGGAAACAGTCGGCGGGCAGCCACCCGGCCGGCACGGTTGCAGAGCCTGCCGCCCGTCCCCTCCCTTCCCCTCCCCCAGTTGCGAGGTCTCGATGAACACCATGCGCGCCATCGGCCAGGACGTCCTCGGCGGTCCCGAGGTCCTGAAGGAGGTACGGCCCGAACGCCCCGAGCCGCGCCCGAACGAGGTACTGGTCCGGGTGCGTGCCGCCGGGGTGAACCCGACCGACTGGAAGCACCGGGCGACCGGCGGCTTCCTCGGCGAGCCGCCCTTCGTACTGGGCTGGGACGTGTCGGGGGTGGTGGAGTCGGTGGGGATCGGCGTCGCCGCGTTCCGTCCCGGTGACGAGGTCTTCGGCATGCTGTCCTACCCCTTCGGCCACGGTTCCCACGCCGAGTACGTCACCGCCCCGGCGCGCACCTTCACGCCCAAGCCGTCCGGGATCGACCACGTCCAGGCGGGTGCCCTGCCCCTGGTGTCGCTGACGGCGTGGCAGGCCCTGGTGGAGCGCGCGGAGGTGCAGCCGGGGCAGCGGGTGCTCGTCCACGCGGCGGCCGGTGGTGTGGGCCATGTGGCGGTGCAGATCGCCAAGGCACGGGGTGCCCGTGTGATCGGCACGGCGAGCGCCGGCAAGCACGAGTTCCTGCGCTCCCTCGGGGCGGACGAGACCGTGGACTACCGGGAGACGGACTTCGCCGAGACGGTGAAGGACGTCGACGTCGTCCTGGACACGATCGGCGGCGACACGTCACTGCGGTCCCTCAGGGTGCTGCGGCCGGGCGGAGTGGTGGTCTCGATCCTGCCGGTCGGGTCGGACGACTTCTACGAGGAGGCCGACCGGCTGGGTGTGCGGGCGGTGCGGATGCTGGTCGACGCCGACCGGGCCGGTATGGAGGAGATCGCCCGCCTGGTCGAGTCGGGACGCTTGCGCGCCACGATCGCACAGACGTTCCCGCTGGCCGAGGCGGCGCGGGCGCACGCACTGGGCGAGACCGGCCGCACCACGGGCAAGCTCGTCCTCGAGATCGACTGAGCGGTCGACCGGGCGTGGTCATCCCCCTGATCGGCGGGCGGTCGGACATGGCTCTGAGATTTCGATGACATATGTCAATCGAACATGCTCAAACTCGCTCGATCGGGGTAACTTTCCGAGCGGACTGGGTAGTTGAGCCCCCGGAAGCAGGCCGGAGCGGCCGCGACAGGCTGGAGGCAAGGTTCGTGCGGCAGGAATCCGCGTCGCCCACCCGGCACCTACGTGTGCGCCACCACCGGGGACACACGGTGCTGGAGTTCCGGGGCGAGATCGACATCGCCTCGGCGGCGGAGATCGCTCCGTACCTGGACCGGGAGACGGGCCGTCCCGGCGCCCGGGTCGTCCTGGACCTCGGCGGCATCGAGTTCTTCGACTGCTCCGGGCTGCGCCTGCTGTACCGGGCCCGGAGCCAGGTGCTCGACGGGGGCGGGCAGGTGCACCTGGTGTGCACCCACGCGCTGACCCTGCGCATGCTGCGGATCACCGGCCTGGCGCGGCTGCTGCCGCCGTGGCCGACCCTGGACGAGGCCCTCGGCGTCAGCCGGCCGGCCGGGCGTCGAACAGGGCACTGACCGACTCGCCGTTGTGGATGCGGCGCACCGCCTCGGCGAGCGCCGGGGCGATGGACAGGATCCGCAGCTTGTCCGTGTGGTCGCCCACCGGCACCGGCACGGTGTTGGTGCACACGATCTCCAGCACGTCCGGCTGCTCGCTCAGGCGCCCGAGCGCACCGGCCGCGAACAGCCCGTGCGTGCAGGCGAGGCGGATGGTGCGCGGGCCCGACTCCCGGAGCCGGTCGAGGAGTTCGAGAACCGTGCTGCCCTTGGCGATCTCGTCGTCGAGCACGATGACATCCCGTCCCGCGACGTCCCCGATCACCGAGCTGATGCTGACCCGGTCGTCGGCGTACCGCTGCTTCGCGCCGGCCGCCACCTGGGCGCCGAGCATCCGGGCGAACGCCGCGGCCTCCTTGGCGTTGCCCAGGTCCGGTGAGACGACGGTCGCGCGGGAGAGGTCGTACTGCCGGAAGTGCGCGGCCAGTTCCCGCAGCGCGTGCAGGTGGTCGACCGGGACGGAGAAGAAGCCGTGCACCTGGGGAGAGTGCAGGGTCATGGCGAGGACCCGGCTCGCCCCCGCGGCCACCAGCAGGTCGGCGACCAGGCGCCCGCCCAGCGAGATGCGCGGGGCGTCCTTCTTGTCGGAGCGGGCGTAGGAGTAGTGCGGCATGACCACGGTGATGCGGCCCGCCGACGCGCCGCGCGCCGCGTCGCACATCATCAGCAGCTCGACGAGATGTTCCTGGACCGGTGCGACCAGCGGCTGGACGAGGAACACGTCCCGCTCGCGGCAGTTGGCCATCAGCTGCACCTCGAGGCAGTCGTTGGCGAACCGGCTGACCCGGGTGGGGCTGAGCGGCACGCCCAGCTGGGCGCAGACCTCCTCGGCCAGCTCGGGGTGGGCACTACCGCTGAACACGGCGATGTCTCGCACGGACCGCTCCTCGCGTGATCCCCTCCGGCCGGGATCCCCAGCTTACGGAAATCCTGTTGCGTCGCGCCCGGGGCCCCGCGCCATGATGGCGCCGTCCGTCCGCACACGGGCTCGTCCAGCCTCCTCACGTCAGGATCCCTCGCATGCGCCGACTCCTCGGATTCCCCCAGCGCCCCTTCCGGCTCACGGCTCCCGAGGACTCCTCCACTCATGCGCACCCTGAACATCGGCATCCTGGCCCACGTCGACGCAGGTAAGACCAGCCTCACCGAACGGCTGCTGTTCGACCACGGCGCCGTCGACCGGCTCGGCAGCGTCGACACCGGCGACACCGTCACCGACGACGGCGGTATCGAGCGCCGCCGCGGCATCACCATCCGCTCCGCCGTCGCCGCCTTCACCGTCGGCGACACGCGCGTCAACCTGATCGACACGCCGGGACACTCCGACTTCGTCGCGGAGGTCGAGCGGGCCCTGGAGGTGCTCGACGGGGCGGTGCTGCTGCTGTCCGCCGTCGAGGGCGTCCAGGCGCGGACCCGCGTCCTGATGCGCGCCCTGCGGCGGCTGCGGCTGCCCACGCTCGTGTTCGTCAACAAGATCGACCGGACCGGCGCGCGCACGGACACGCTGCTCGGCGACGTCCGGCGCCTGCTGACGCCGCACGTAGCGCCGCTGACCGAGGTGACGGACGCCGGTACCCCACGCGCCCGGGTCACCCGCCGCCCGCCCGACGGGCGGACGGCGGAGGCGCTCGCCGAGGTCGACCCCGAGATCCTGGCCGCGCTGGTCGACGGCCCCGAGCCGACGGAGGCGGGACTCGCCGCCGCCCTCGCCGCCCGTACCGCCGACGGCTCGTTCCATCCCCTGTACCACGGCTCCGCGCTCGGCGGCCAGGGCGTCGCGGAGCTGGTCGAGGGACTGGTCGGCCTGGTCCCGGCCGCCACGCCGGGCACGTCCGGCGGCACGGAACCGCGCGGCACGGTCTTCGCCGTGCGGCCCGGACCCGCCGGCGAGCGCACCGCGTACCTCAGGCTGTACGGCGGCGAGGTGCACCCGCGCATGCGGCTCACCTTCCTGCGGCGCGAGTCCGACGGGCGGACCACCGAGGTCTCCGGCCGGGTGACCCGCCTCGACGTCGTCGGCGGCGACGCCACGCTCACCGCCGGGAACATCGCCGCGCTCACCGTCCCCGGGGGTCTGCGCGTCGGCGACCGGCTCGGCGAACCGACCGGTCGCGCACCGCAGTTCGCGCCACCGACCTTGCAGACCCTGGTCCGGGCCCGGCACCCGGAGCAGGCGGCGCCGCTGCGCTCCGCCCTGCTGGCGCTGGCCGACCAGGATCCGCTGCTGCACGCCGGCCCGGCGGCGTCCGGCGCCACCGCCCTGCTCCTGTACGGCGAGGTCCAGATGGAGGTGCTCGCGGCGACACTGGCCGAGGACTTCGGCATCGAGGCGGAGTTCACGCCGGGCCGCGTCCGGTTCCTGGAGCGCCCGGCGGGCACGGGCGAGGCCGCGGAGGAGATGCCGTGGCTGGACCGCACCCGGTACTTCGCGACGATCGGGCTGCGCGTCGAACCGGGTCCGCGCGGCTCCGGCGGCGCCTTCGGGTACGAGACGGAACTCGGCGCGCTCCCCCGGGCCTTCCACCAGGCCGTCGAGGAGACCGTCCACGCCACGCTGCGGACCGGGCTGACCGGTGCCGCGGTCACCGACTACCGGGTCACGCTGGTCCGTTCCGGCTTCGACTCGGTGCTCAGCACGGCCGCCGACTTCCGCGGGCTGACACCGCTCGTGCTGCGCCGTGCCCTCGCGCGGGCGGGAACCGTGCTCCACGAGCCGTACCAGGCCTTCGAGGCGGAGGTCCCGGCGGACACGCTGGCCGCAGTGACGGCCCTGCTGGCCTCGCTGGGCGCGGACTTCACCGGAACGACGGGGGGCGACCCGGCCTGGATCGTCACCGGCGAGCTGCCGGCCCGGCGGGTGCGGGAGGCCGAGCTGCGGCTGCCGGGACTGACGCGCGGGGAGGCCCTCTGGTCCTCGCACCCCTGCGCGGACCGTCCGCTGAATCCCGGAAACTCCGGGTCTGGCAAGGGAGTTGGGGGGCATCCGGGTGAGTAGGAAGGAGGGCCGTCGCCATGACGACTCCCGTCAGGAAGCCCACGAGCCCCGCCGAGACGCCCGCGCGACGCATGCCCGGCTGGGCGAAGGCGCTGACCGCGCTGGTGCTGGTGCTCGTCGTGCTGTTCGCGGGGCTGCGCCTGAGTGTCGTACCGGGGCTGAAGGACCTGTTCGGCTCCGAGACCCAGGACCGTTCGGGTCCCGCTCTGCTGAAGTCCGTCCAGGACATCAGCCGTTACGACGCCGCATCCGGCAATTTCCAGGTCGTCGTGGACCTGGAGAAGGACGCCAAATTCCTGCCCGACGCGATCCGCGGCTCCCGCACCCTGTACGTCGGGGCCGGCACCGTCGACGCCTTCGTCGACCTGGGGAAGGTGGACGAGGACGACGTGACGGTCGACGACGCGCGGACCTCGGCCACGCTCCGGCTGCCGCACGCCGCGCTGGGCGAACCGGCGCTCGACCCCGACCGTTCCTACGCGGTCTCCAAGCAGCGGGGGCTGCTCGACCGGCTCGGCGACCTGTTCTCGGACAACCCGAACGGCGAACAGGCCGTCCAGAAGCTCGCGGCCCGGCACATCGGTGACGCCGCGAAGGACAGTGAGCTGAAGGCGCGTGCGGAGAGCAACACCACCGCCATGCTCCGGGGACTGCTGACCTCACTCGGCTTCGAGGAGGTACGGGTGACGTACGGGACCTAGGGGGTGTCGTTTGGATCAGGCCGGCCGCAGCCTCCGTTGCCTTGTGGCCGACCCGAGCGGGGTCTGGTGCGTGGAGCTGCAAGGCGGAGGAGGGCGACAGGGCGGAGCCCTGGCAACCGACGACAACGCCGCAGATGCGCGTGCCAGACCCCGCGACCCCGGCAAGATCCAAACGACACCCCCTAGGCCGGTCGGCCGTGGGTGCCGCTCGGCTCACCCGGACAGGACGCCGGGGAGGGCCAGCGCCCCCAGCAGGGCGGTGCCGACCAGCAGCCAGGCCACGTAGTCGCCGACGTGCCCGGACTGCAGCCGCCGCAGGGGCAGCGCCCAGTCCGGTACGGCGAGCAGCCCGGGGCGGCCGACGGCGACGGCGGCCAGCGCCACGGCCAGGACGGTCGACAGGAGTCCCAGGCCGACGCCCAGGGGCGTCCAGTGCACGGAGGTGTGGACCAGACCGGCCGAGGTGGCCTCGCTCATGGCGTGGGCCACCGCGTCGCCGAAGCCGGGGACCGCACCGGCCGCGAGGGCCCCGGCGAGCAGGAGGGCGGGAACGGCCGTCATGGTGTCGGGCACCCGGCCGAGCTGCTGCCGGGTCTCCGGCTCCTCCCCCGCGCCGGTCGTCTCGTAGGCGTCGGCGGCGCCCCCTTGGCCGGCGTCCTCGGGTGCGGGGCCCAGGCCCCAGAACACCCGGGCCGCGACCCGCAGTACGGCTGCCGCGGTGACCGCGCTCGCCAGGACGTAGAGCACGGTGAGCGGGCCGCCCACCGCCTCCTCGGTGACGGACTTGCCGAGCGCCGTGCCGAACGGCGGCAGTCCCGCGAGGCCCAGCGCGCCTACGACGACCATCGCGCCGACGCCGCGCAGCGGACGGGCGCGGCCGTGCAGGACGCGTTCGTCGACGCTGCCGTACCGGTCGAGGAGGATCCCCGCGCAGGCGAACAGCGCGGCCTTCACCCCGGCGTGCCCGACGACGTACAGCGCGACTCCGTCGTCGCCCTCGGGCGTGAGGGTGCCGACCCCCAGCAGGAACAGACCGGTGTGCGCGATCGTCGAGTACGCGAGGAGCCGTTTGATGTGCCGCTGGTGCCAGCACATCACCGCGCCGAGCGCCGCCGTCAGCGCGCCCAGCACCGTGAGCACCCGCTCCACGTCGGTGGCGGGCAGTCCGCCGGGGCCCGAGAACACGGTGTCGTAGACCCGCCAGACGCCGAAGACGCCCAGCTCGACCATGACGCCGGACAGCAGCATGCACACCGGCGTGGGGGCGACCGCGTGTGCGTCCGGCAGCCAGAAGTGGAAGGGGACGGCCGCCGCCTTGACCAGCAGGCCGGTCAGCACGAGGACGAAGCCGGTCAGCACCAGTGCGTCGGGCGGGCCGTGGGCGTCCAGCGCGTCGCCGATCCGGGCCAGGGCGAGTTCGCCGGTCCGGGCGTAGAGCAGCGCGATGCCCATGAGGAGGGCGTAGGCGCCCAGGGAGTTGACCACGGCGAAGGTCAGCGCGCCCTGCACGGCCCTGGCCTCCTCGACCCGGTGGCCGGTCAGGGCGTAGGCGACGACACTCATCAGCTCGAACCAGACGAACGCGTTGAACAGGTCGCCCGCGATCACGAAGCCGCACATGCCGGCCTGGAAGACCAGCACGAGCGCCGGAAACGCCCCGGCGTGGCCGTGCGGCGGCTCGTCGAAGGAGCGCCAGGAGTAGGCGAGGGCGGCGAGGGTCAGCACGGACACCAGCGCGGCCGTGCCGAGTCCGGGGCCGTCACCCGTCAGGACGATGCCGACGCTGTGGCCCGCCACGGGCTCCCAGCCGCCCACCCACTCGGTCAGCGGCGGCGAGGACCGCGTCAGCAGGAGGACCGCGAGTGCCGCGGTACCGGCCGCGACGGCGCAGGCCACGCCTTCCGCGACGGGGCGGGGCACCAGCCGGCCGCAGGCGGCGAGCAGGGCGGCGCCGAGCAGCGGGAGGGCGACGAGGAGGGGCAGCAGGTGGTGCATCAGCCGCGCAGCTCGCTCAGTTCGTCGGGGTCGACGGTGCCGTGCCGCTTGGCGACCTGGACGACCAGGGCCAGCAGGAGGGCGGTGACGGTGGCTCCGACGACGACGTCCGTGAGGGCGAGGGCCTGGACCACGGGGTCGACCACCGGCCGGGCGCCGGGCGCGAGGTCGGAGAAGACCGGTGCGGTGGCGCCGTCGCGGTAGCCGACGGCCAGCAGCAGGACGTAGGTGGCGGCCTGGCACACGGACAGGCAGCCCACCGCGTGGACCAGGTCGCGGCTGGTGGCCAGGCCGTAGCAGCCGGCCAGGAAGACCCAGGCGGCCACCAGGTAGGGCAGCACGTGCGTCAGCTCGGACATGGGGCTCTCACTTCCCGCGCCGGTCGGCGTCGTCGTGTCCCTCGGCGTTCTCGCCCTCGTCCGCGATCTCCACGGCCTGGTCCAGGAACCCGGCGAGCAGGACGACGACCGCGCAGGCGACCTCCATGCCGATCGCGGCGTTCAGCAGCGGGACGGTGCCGGCGGAGGCGAGCGTGTTGAACGTGCCGTACGGGAGCAGCGTGTTGGCGAGGAAGGCGGAGCCGCCGAGCAGGGCGGCCAGGCCGGTGACGAGGTAGGCGGAGGCGGCGAGCGCGTCCCCCGTCTCGTAGGGGACGAGGGGCCGTACGCGTTCGAGGGCGCGGTAGTCGGCGCCGAGGTAGAGCAGGTGCAGGGCGGTGGCGGCGACGACGCCGCCCTGGAAGCCGCCGCCGGGGCTGACCTGACCGTGGGCGACGACGTAGAGGCCGGTCAGCAGGGCGAGAGGCAGCACGAGCAGGGCGTAGCGGCGCACGGGCCGAGAGACGGCGGCCGGTTCGGGGCGGGCCCGGTGCTCGTCGCGGGTCTGGCGCAGCAGGACCACGCAGCCGAGGACCGCCGCGAACAGGATGCTCATCTCGCCGAGCGTGTCGAAGGCCCGCTGGTCGAAGGTGACGGAGGCTACGGTGTTGGCGGTGTGCCGGCTCAGGGACGCCTCGACGGCCCGGTCGCCGTAGGGGTGCCGGTCGCCGCCGAAGCGGGGCAGGTCCAGGCAGGCGGCCAGGAGGAGCGCGGCGAGTCCGGCGCCGCCCACGGCCACCAGCCACAGCCGCGCGCGGGGGCTCACCGGCCGCTCTCCCTTCCGCGCCGCTCGGCGGGGCCGCCGTGCCCGCCGTCGCCGCGCTGCCCGCGTCGGCGCACCTTGCGGACCGTCAGCATCAGCAGGAGGGGGGTCAGCGCGGAGCCCACCGCCAGCTGCGACAGGGCGACGTCGGGTGCCTGGAGCACGGTGAACAGCACGGCGAGGACGACGCCGAGGACGGCCAGGACCAGTGACTGGCGCACCGGGTCGCGGACCGCCACCGCCGCCGTGGCGGACACGGCGACCAGCAGCAGCGCGAGGACGATCACGGCCTCAGTCACGGCGGCCCTCCTGCATCCCGCCCGCGAGCGCCCGGGAGGCGACCAGGTTGCCGCCGACCAGCAGCGCCCCGACGACCAGCAGCTTGACCAGGGCCCGGCCCGGACCGGTGGCCACGCCCACCGCCACCACGACCGCGGCGCCGAGGGCCGCCGCCGTGAGGGTCGGGCCCCGGGCGTGCGGCGGGTCGTCGGCCAGTTCGTCGGCGAGCAGCCGGGCGAAGACCAGCGTGCCCACCGGCCCGAGGACGGCGAGCACGAGGGCGAGGTCGACGTAGGCGGGCCGTTCGTAGCCCTGGGCCAGCAGCAGGAAGGCGGGGCAGGCCAGCGCGGTGGACAGGTTCTGAGCGGCGGCGCGGCGGCGCAGGGGTCCGGTCACCACGCCCCACAGGGTGGCTCCGACACCCGCGGCGAGCACCACGGCCGCGGCGAGGATCCAGCCGTTCACGGGCCGCTCACCGCCCGCCGCGCGGCCCGGGCGACGAGCGCCGTCACGGCCGAGGCACCCGCACCCACGGCCAGTTCCAGGGGGCCGACGGTGCTGACGAGGACCAGCCAGAGCGCGGTGAGCGGGGCCCACCAGGCGGCCACCTCGACCGCGGCGAGGAGTGTCCTACGACTCTTCACACGCCACCCTTTTGTCGCTGTTGTTCCGGCTTCGCCGCCATCCAAGCACCGTGCGAGGGGCGGCCGACGGCGGCGCGCGGCGACTCCCCCGGCCGGGGTGCCCCGTCCCGTGGAGGGGAAACCGGACAGCTGTGCGCAGCGGGCGTGCGGTTCGCCGGGCATCCTCGGCGGTTCGGCGGGTAACCGCGCTACCACGCGGGGAAGTTGACGACTGGAGGACCGACATGGCTCGTGCCGTCTCACGACCACGTTCGCGGCCGCACCCCCGCGCCGGCAAGCCGCGGGGCGGCGACCGTCCCGAACGGCACACGCTCGCCCTGCCGTTGCGACTGCTGGCGACGGCGTGCGCGTTCGTCTTCATGGTGGCGTTCGCGGTGGTGCTGGCGCGGCTGACCCTGCACCCCTCCCCCGCGTCCGAGGCCCTGACGCACACCAACCTGCACCCCGGACGCTCGCTGAAGGCCTATCTGGACCAGCCCGCCCTGCGCGACGCGGTCAAACAGATCGGCGGGAACATCCTGCTCGGCGTACCGTTCGGCGTCCTGGTCCCGGTCGTCGCCCCGCGCACGCGCGGGGTGCTGCGCGTGCTGCTGCTGACGGCCGTCGTGATGCTGCTGGTGGAGTCCGCCCAGGGCGTCCTGGTCACCGGCCGGGCCTTCGACGTCGACGACGTCATCCTCAACACCGGTGGGGCGCTGATCGGTTACCTGGTCCTCGGCCGGCGCATGAGCCGCACGGTGCACGCGCGCGGGGGACGTACCTGAGACCGGACCATCTGGTCCGTACCAAGGTATTGACCGCCCCTTATCTCACTACTTGAATAAAGAGGCGTCATCCCCAACCCCCCACCTCGGTCGGTGCCTTCGCGCGAGGCGCCGTACGGAAGGGAGAGCCGTGGCCCGCCCACGCCTGCTCCGCAGATGCCTCCTCGCCGCCGCCCTGTCCGCCGGGCTGGCCGCGTCCCTCGTGACCGGCCCCGCCCAGGCGGACCCGGAAACCCCCCCGGCCGCCGGGTCCGCCGGGGCCTCGTCCTCCGCGGCCGCCGCCGTGGTCTTCTCCGACACCTTCGACGGCCCGGCCGGCGCGGCCGTCGACTCCTCGAAGTGGCAGATCGAGACCGGCGACAACGTCAACAACCACGAGCGGCAGTACTACACCTCCGGCAACCGGAACGCGGCCCTGGACGGCCAGGGCCACCTGGTCGTCACCGCCCGCAAGGAGAACCCGGCCAACTACCAGTGCTGGTACGGCACCTGCCAGTACACCTCCGCCCGGCTCAACACCTCGGGGAAGTTCACGGCGCAGTACGGCCACGTCGAAGCACGGATGAAGGTGCCGCGCGGCCAGGGCATGTGGCCCGCGTTCTGGATGCTGGGCACCCCGGTGAACTGGCCGGACTCCGGCGAGATCGACATCATGGAGAACGTCGGCTTCGAGCCCTCCACCGTGCACGGCACCATTCACGGCCCCGGCTACTCCGGTGCGGGCGGCATCGGCGCCGGATACACCCTGCCCGGCGGGCAGGCCTTCGCGGACGCCTTCCACACCTTCGCCGTCGACTGGGCGCCCGACTCCATCACCTGGTCGGTGGACGGCACCGTCTACCAGCGGCGCACCCCGGCCGACCTGGGCGGGAAGCAGTGGGTGTTCAACAGGCCGTACTTCCTGATCCTGAACCTGGCGGTCGGCGGATACTGGCCCGGCGACCCGGACGGCTCCACGGTCTTCCCGCAGACCCTCGTCGTCGACCACGTGTCGGTGACGACGGGCGAGACTCCCACCGGCGGCGCGATCCGGGGCCTGGCCGGCAAGTGCGTGGACGTCGCCGCCGCGAACACCGCCAACGGCACGCCCGTACAGCTCTACGACTGCAACGGCACGGCGGCCCAGCGGTGGACGGTGGGCTCCGACGGCACGATCCGGGCGCTGGGCAAGTGCCTGGACGTCGACGCGGGCGGCACGGCGGACGGCACGCTCGTCCAGCTGTGGGACTGCAACGGCAGCGCAGCCCAGCGATGGGTCGTCACGGCCGCGCGCGACATCGTCAATCCGCAGGCCGACAAGTGCCTCGACGTCACCGGCAACAACTCGGCCAACGGCACCCGGCTGCAGATCTGGACCTGCACGGGCGGCGCCAACCAGAAGTGGACGGTCGGCTGAGGCACGGGGCGGGGGCGGGGCTCCGCCTAGCGCGGCGTCCAGGTGAACTTGTCCCCGCCCACCCAGCGGACCACGTCCGGGTCGTCCAGGTCGTGGACCGTGATGCCGAACGCGGCGGCGGCCTCCAGGACGTCGGTGACGGCCTTGGCCTCACCGACCACCTGGCCGTCGATCTCCACGATCCGGAACGGGGGCGGGCCCGCCTGCACCCCGAGCACGAGGATCCGCGGACTGCCGATGTGCGGGCTGTCGATCTCGGTCATGCCTAGAGGGTAGGCCGCAACCCGGGCGAGCGAGGACCCGGCGCCCGGCCGCGGCGCACGGAGCGGCCCCGCTCGTGGTGCGGGCCCAGGCGCTCTGGGGAACCCTGGACGTGCGGGCACAGGCGCGCGAGGAGGTGGCCATGGACCCCGTCGAGGCGCTGGAGCGGATCGCGTTCCTCCTGGAGCGGGCCCAGTCCCCGACGTACCGTGTCCGGGCCTTCCGTACCGCGGCGGGAGTGCTCGGTGGGCTGTCGTCCGCCGAGCTGCGCGAGCGGGCGGGTTCCCTGGAGTCCCTGAAGGGGGTCGGGCCCAAGACGGCGCAGGTGGCGCGCGAGGCGCTGGACGGCCAGGTGCCCGGCTATCTCGCGAAGCTGGAGGACGAGGCGGACTCTCCGCTCGCCCGGGGCGGTGAACGGCTGCGGGAGCGGCTGCGCGGCGACTGCCATCTGCACTCGGACTGGTCCGACGGCGGCAGCCCGATCGAGGAGATGGGCCGGACCGCGGCGGCGCTCGGGCACGAGTGGGCGGCCCTGACCGACCACTCGCCGCGGCTGACGGTGGCCCGCGGGCTCTCCCCCGCGCGGCTGCGCGAGCAGCTGGACGTGGTGGCGGAGCTGAACGCCGCCTGGGCGCCGTTCCGGCTGCTGACCGGGATCGAGTGCGACATCCTCGACGACGGCTCGCTCGACCAGGAGCCGGAGCTGCTGGAGCGGCTCGACGTGGTCGTCGTGTCCGTGCACTCCAAGCTGCGGATGGACGCCCGCTCGATGACCCGCCGGATGGTGAGGGCCGTCCGCGATCCGCACGCGGACGTGCTCGGGCACTGCACCGGCCGGCTGCTGACCGGCCGGGGGCGCCCGGAGTCGGCGTTCGACGCGGACGAGGTGTTCGCCGCGTGCGCGGAGTCCGGCACGGCCGTGGAGATCAACAGCCGTCCGGAGCGGCTCGACCCGCCGCGACGGCTGCTGCGCCGTGCGGTGGCGGCCGGCGTGCTGTTCTCGATCGACACGGACGCGCACGCGCCCGGTCAGCTGGACTGGCAGATCCACGGGTGTGCCCGGGCCGAGGAGTGCGGGGTGCCCCCGGAGCGCGTGGTCACGACCTGGTCCCTGGACGAGCTGCTGGCCTGGACCCGTGAGGGCCGTACACCGGCCGGAGTGGCGAGCCGCTGACGTGGTACCCGCCCGCCGATCAACGGGCCGGGAAGGGACCAGGAGGGAACAGCGCATGGAACGGGCGGCCGTGTTCGACGTCGACGGGACCCTCGTCGACACCAATCACCTGCACGTGACCACCTGGTGGGAGGCGTTCCGGCAGGCGGGACACCGGGTGCCGATGCACGCGGTCCACCGGGCCGTGGGCCTGGCCTCGGGCGACCTCGTCGCCCGGCTGCTCGGCGAGGACCGGGACAAGGAGCAGGACGCGGAGCTGAGCGCCGCGCACAAGGCGCTGTACGGACAGTACTTCGACCGGCTGCCCGCGCTGCCGGGCGCCGGGGACCTGCTGCGCCGCCTGGCCTCGGACGGCTGGAAGGTGGTGCTCGCCACCTCGGCGGGCGGGCCGGAGCTGGGCGCCCTGCGGCGCGCGATCGACGCGGACGACGCGATCGACGCCACCGCGAGCGCCGACGACGTGGACGCGGGCAAGCCCGCCCCGGAACCGGTCGAGCACGCCCTGGAGCTGGCCCGGGTACCGGCGGAGCGGGCCGTCTTCGTCGGGGACACCGTGTGGGACATGCGTGCGGGCAGCCGCGCCGGGGTGCGGTGCGTGGGCGTGCTGTGCGGCGGTCTCCCCCGCGCCGACCTGGAGGAGGCGGGAGCGGAGGCGGTCTACGCCGACCCGGCCGACCTGCTGGCCTCGCTGCGCGGGAGCCCGCTGGCATGAGGCGCCGGTCCCTGCCCCGTAGGCCGCGGTCCCCTCGCCCGCCCCACCTGCCGCGCCCGCCGCTCATCGGGACGGGTCCGCGGGCCACGCGGACGTCCGGCACCGCATGAGCGCTGTGGTACACACGCTCCGGGAGGCACTCCGGGGACGGCGGCCCGCGGCCGCGGTGTGGTGGGAGGCGTGTGCCGTCGGACGGGCCGTCCGCGCCGCCTGGCGGGGGCCGGGGCGGGAACGCGACCTGGTCGTGCAGTCGCTGAAGGCCGCGGGCGCGGCGCTGATCGCCTGGACCGTGGCGGGCGTGTGGCTGGGCGACCCGATGGCGCTGATGGCCCCCTGGGTGGCGCTGGTCCTGGTGCAGGCCACCGTCTACAGCTCGGTGCGGCAGGCCGGGCAGCAGTTCGCGGCGATCTGCGCCGGCGCGTTGGGGGCGTCGGCGGCGCAGGCGATCACGGACGACAACACGGGGGCGCTGGTGCTGTCGCTGCCGGTGCTGATGCTGGTGGCGAACTGGTCGCGCTTCGGCGGGCAGGGCATCTACGCGGCCACCACTGCGGTGTTCGTCCTGGCCTCCGGCACAAGCGTCTCGGCCGCCGCGGTCGGTCACCGGGTGGGGCAGGCGGCGCTCGGGGCGCTCATCGGCGTGGCGGTCAACGCCCTGGTGCTGCCGCCCATCCACCTGCGGGACGTGCGGGAGAACCTCGCGGCGCTGGCCCGGGAGGCGGGCGACCTCCTGCACTCCGTCGCCGCCGACCTGCGGGAGACCCAGTGGGACGCGCAGAGCGCGGCGGGCTGGACCAGTGACGCGGCACGGCTCGAGCGGCGGCTGGAGGCGCTGTACTCCGCCCGGTCGTGGAGCCGGGAGAGCCTGCGGCTGACCTCGGGGCCACTGCGGCGGCTGCACCGCGGGCCCACCGTCGTCCCGCCGGAGGACGAGGACCGGCGGTGGAGCCGGGTCACCGGGAACCTCGGCGCGCTGACCCGGACCCTGGCGGTGGCGGCCGACGAGCACCGGACGCCTGCACCGCCCGAGGGTCCGGTCCTCGACCTGTACGCGCGCCTGCTGCGGCTGATCGGCGACGCCTGTCACGCCGAGGCGGACCGGTGGGCGGGCGAGCGGTCCGAGGCCGATCCGGCGGCGGCCACCGAGGAGACGATGGAGGAGCTGCACCTGCGGCTGCAGGAGGGGCTGCGGGAGCAGGCCGGGCAGGGCGCGGCCCGGACCGCGGTGCTCGGCACGCTGCTGTTGCAGGCGGAGAACCTGTGGGCCGAGATCGTGCCCGAGCCCCGTGAGTCCACCGAGCAGTGACGCACATCACCCCAAACCACGACAGACGGTGGAACACCGGCCGGTCGTTCGCCGTTGAACAGACCGTGGGTACGGACGGGACAGTGTCCCCGGGCCTCACCTATTGCCCACAGGGACGATCGTTCGGCTGAAGCCCTGTGGAGCCTTTCGCCGAGAGGCGACCGCCGTCCGTATCCACCTCGTACCGCCCCGATCGTGATTCCCCCGTCGCGGTCGGGGCTTCTCCTTGCGTGCCCTTCCCGGGCGGCGGGTACCCGGTGCTCTCCGCACGGGCAAGCGGCCGAGAGGAGCACAGGGTGAGCAGCGCAACCGGCAGCAGGATCGTGGTCACGGGTGCCACGGGCAACGTGGGCACCAGCGTGGTGCGGCTTCTCTCCGAGGATCCGGAGGTGGGCTCCGTACTGGGGCTGGCCCGGCGGATCCCCGGCTGGTCGCCGGCGAAGACGGAGTGGGCCGCGGTCGACCTGGCCTCGGAGCAGAGCGACCTGACGGGTCACTTCGCGGGCGCCGACGCGGTGGTCCATCTGGCCTGGGCGTTCCAGCCGACGCACGACCCTGCGACGACCTGGCGCACGAACGTGCTCGGCTCCATCCGGGTGTTCGAGGCGGTGGCCGCGGCCGGGGTGCCGGCGCTGGTGCACGCCTCGTCGGTCGGCGCGTACTCGCCGGGGCCGAAGAACCACGCGGTGGACGAGTCCTGGCCGACGCACGGCTGGCCGGACGCCGCGTACTGCCGGGAGAAGGCCTATCTGGAACGGGCCCTGGACACCTTCGAACGCGATCACCCGGGGATCCGGGTGGTGCGGATGAGGCCGGCCTTCCTCTTCAAGCGGGAGTCGGCCAGCGAGCAGCGCCGGATCTTCGGCGGCCGGTTCCTGCCGGGTCCGGCGGCGCGTCCGGAACTGCTCCCGTTCCTGCCGGACGTCCCCGGTCTGCGGGTGCAGGCCCTGCACACGGACGACGCGGCCCAGGCCTACCGGCTGGCGGTGCGGTCCGCGGACGCCCGGGGTGCGTTCAATCTCGCGGCCGAGCCGCCGGTGGACGCCGAGTTGCTGGGCGAGCTGCTCGGGGTGCGCCCGGTGCGTCTGCCGCGCACCGCGGCCCGCTCGGCGATCGCGGCCGCCTGGGGGATGCGGCTGCTGCCCGCCTCACCGCACCTGTTCGACGCGGTGCTGCGACTGCCGGTCATGGACTGCACACGGGCGCGGGTGGAGCTGGGCTGGCGCGCGACGCGCACCGCCACCGAGGTGCTGGAGGAGTTCCTGCGGGGGCTGCGACAGGGCGCGGGGGCGGACACGGAGCCGATGCGCGGACGCAAGGTGGGCTGAGCCGCGCGGGCCGGCCTCAGCCGGAGGACTCGTCGGGCACCGGGTGTTCGGGGTGTACGGCAGCCGAGTGCGGTGCACCCTGGCGGCCCGTGCCCGCCTCGTCGGTGTCGGGTACGTCGGGCACGGGCCCCGTCTCCGCGTCGCCGGCGCTCTCCGCGTCGTCCTCGGGCCGTTCACCGTCCGGGCCCTGCCGGTGCTCGCTCTGCTCGCGGGTGGGCGAGGCGGCCTCCCACGGGTCGTCGTGGTCGCCGGCCTGCTGGTCGGGCATGTCGCGCGGGACGGGGGCACCGTTCTCACCCGGTCCTTCGTGGCGGTGGTCGGACACGGCGCGCTCCTTCCCGTGGGTCTTGGAGCGACGTCGGGTACCTCATCGGCGACCGGCGAAACCTCAGTGCGGCGCCCGCTCCTCGAGCGCCGTGCGCCAGGCCGGGACCGGGTACTCGGGGGCCGGTTCCGGGCGTCTGCCGCCGCGCGCGAAGAAGTCGGCCAGGGGCAGGATCGCGGCGCCGACGGTGACCGCGTCCGGACCGAGCCGCCCCAGGTCGACGGTCACCTTCCGGGCCGGGTGGCGCAGCGCGTACGACACGGCGTGGCGCCGTACGGCGGGCAGGAAGCGGGCGCCGAGCTGGAGGCCGGCCCAGCCGCCGATGAGGATGCGCTCCGGCTGGAAGAGGTTGATCAGGTCGGACAGGCCGGCGCCCAGGTACTCGGCGGTCTCCTCCAGGACGGCGAGCGCCACCGGGTCGGCCGCCGCGCCGTCGGCCGGGTAGGCGGCGGCGAGCATCGCGGTGAGGGCGGTCTCCTCGTCGGTGCCCTCGGGCACCCGGCCGCCCTCCTCCCGCCAGCGGGCCAGCAGCGACTCCGCACCGGCGTACGCCTCCAGGCAGCCGAGTGCTCCGCAGCGGCAACGGCGGCCCCTGACCCGGACCGTCAGGTGCCCCCACTCGACCGCCCGGCCCTGCTCGGCCTCGGGGGTGACGAGGCTGGCGCCGACACCCGAGCCGAAGAGGACCACGACCGCGTTGCGGGCACCGCGCCCCGCGCCGAACCACATCTCGGCCTGGCCGAGGGTCTTGGCGCCGTTGTCGATGAGCCAGGGGACGGTGTCGGGCAGTGGTGAGCCGGCGCGGAGCAGGGCCTCCAGCGGGACCGCGTCCCAGCCGATGGTCTGGCCGTGCACCACGGCACCGCGGTCGGCGGTGTGCTCGACGATGCCGGGGACGCCGATCCCGGCACCGAGCAGCCGCTCGGGCGGGAGTCCGGCCGTGGCCAGCACCTCGGCGATGCCGTCGCGGACGTGTCCGACGATGACGTCGACGTCGTGCCGCTGCGGGGCCAGCGGGCGTTCGGCGCGGGCGAGTTCGGTGAGCGTGAGGTCGAACAGTTCGACCCGCACCCGGGTCTCGCCGACGTCCACGCCGATCATGTGCCCGCTGGCGGGGGCCACGCGCAGCAGGGTGCGGGGCCTGCCGCCGTCGGAGTCGACGCTGCCGGCCTCCTCCACCAGTCCGTCGGCGACCAGGTCGGCGACCACGTTGCTGACGGAACCCGAACTGAGGCCGGTCGCCGGGCCCAGCTCGAAGCGGCTGAGCGGTCCGTCGAAGTAGAGCCGTTGCAGCACGGCCGTACGGTTGGCCCGCCTGAGGTCGCGCACCGTGCGCCCGTTCCGCCCCGCCATGTGGCTCCTCCCGTGCCGTGCCCGGTCTGCAAGATACCTCCGCCGGAGGGCCGTACGCGACTTCCCTTTGCACTTAATTCATGCTATGAACTCGCCTCCTCGAAATCCGGTGGCGACTCCGCTCGTAGGCTATCTACGCTAGGCGGAAACCTAGAGATCCTAGGTTCCTTTGACCAAGGGGAGGCTCCCATGAGAGCACTCGACGAGCAGGACGTCCGCACCTCCTTCATCAACTGCTCGAAGGGCGAGGCCAAGCGCCTGACCGTCCCCCGAGACCTGGACGAGCGCCCCTGGGACGATCTCGACTTCCTCGGCTGGCGTGACCCCGGGGCGCCCGACCGCAGCTACCTGGTCGCCGACCTCGACGGGCGCCTCACCGGTGTGGCGCTGCGCTTCCAGCCGGCCCGGAGCGGCTACTTCCAGCGCAGCATGTGCGCGCTGTGCCTGACCACCCACCCCCGGGGCGGCGTGGCCCTGATGACGGCGCGCAAGGCCGGAGCGGCCGGCCGGGAGGGCAACTCGGTCGGCCTGTACATGTGCACCGATCTCGCCTGTTCCCTGTACCTGCGGGGCAAGAAGGTGTCGCAGAGCGGCGCCCGCTTCGAGGAGAGCCTCACCCTGGAGGAGCAGGTCGCCCGGACGCTGGGCAATCTGTCCGCGTTCGTCGCCAAGGTGACCGGCTGACCCGTCCGGCGGCGCCCGGCGCGTGAGAGGGGCCCTGCCGCCCGCGTCCGGCTACCGTCCTGATCGGACACGTTCGAGGCGCCTGCGGAAGGGAACAGCCCGAGGATGCGGGATGTGCTTGAGGCCGCGAGGACGGCTCTGCGGCGGGTGAAGTGGCTGCGGGACCCCATGGTCGTGCAGGCCCTGCGCTCCGCCGCCGCGGCTTCGATCGCCTATGTCATCGCGGTGCGGCTGACCCCCGACAAGTCGGCGGCGCCGCTCACCGCGCCCCTGACCGCGCTGCTGGTCGTCCAGGTCACCCTGTACGCCACGCTGAAGATGAGCTTCCGCCGGGTGAACGCCGTGGTCGCGGGCGTCCTGGTCGCCATCGCCTTCAGCCAGCTGGTCGGGCTGAGCTGGTGGAGCCTGGCCCTGATCATCGTGGCGGCGCTGGGTGTCGGGCACCTGGTGCGCGCCGAGGAGTTCACCGCCGAGGTGGCGATCAGCGCGATGCTGGTGCTCGGCGTGACCTCGCACGGGAGCCTCGCCTGGGCCCGGGTGGTGGAGACCCTGATCGGAGCGATCGTCGGTCTCGTCTTCAACCTGATCCTCGCGCCTCCGGTGTGGGTGGAGCAGGCCGGGGAGTCCGTCGTGGGGCTGGCCCGGCAGGTGCGGCAACTGCTGCTGCGCATGGGCGAGGAGGCCGCCGGCAGCACGCCGTTCCACGAGGCGGCGGCCCGGCTGCACGAGGCACGCCGGCTCGACCACGACATCGGCGAGGTGGACGAGGACCTCCGCCAGGCCGAGGACAGTCTGCGCTTCAACCCCCGGGTGCGCGAGGGGCTGCTGCACCGGGTCGTGCTGCGCACCGGCCTGGACACTCTGGAGATCTGCACGGTGGTCATGCGGGTCCTCGCGCGCAGCTTCACCGACCTGGCCAAGGAGCGGGAGCCGGAGCCCCTGTTCGCGCCGGAGACGGGAGTCGCCGTCCAGCAGCTGCTGTCCGAGATCGCGGACGCCGTGGTGAGCTTCTCGGTACTGGTCACCAGCAGCGTGAGTGAGAACGCCGAGTCCGCGGAGGAGCGGCTGACCGCCGAGTTGCGCCAGGCCGCGGCGACCCGGGACAGGCTGGCCGACCTGCTGCTGGAGGAGGTCCGGCGCGACGCGACACAGTGGCAGCTGCGGGGCGCGGTGCTGGCCGAGGTGAACCGGATCATCGACGAGATGGACACCGAGCACCGCTCCCGCCGGCTCCTGGAGGAGCTGGACCGCCACACGCGCGAGCAGCGTGAGCGCATGCCGCGGCTGACCCGGCTGCGGGACCGGGTGCGGGCCGCGCTGCGCAGGCGGAACCGCGGCACCGCCGCCCGGCGTTCCCCTTGAGGGACGACGGAACGACGCGCGGCCGACGACGGCGCGTGAACGGCACGATGAGGGGGCGTTCGGATGACCGACACCAGTGTGCGGATCGACGGCAACCGGCTGACACTGCCCGGTGGCGCGACGGTCCGCTTCATACGCACCCTGCGGCTGCCCGAGACGGGCACGCACCCGCTGCCGCCCGGGCTCGGCGAGTTCCCGGTCCGCCGGGTCTGCGACTACGCCGACAGCGTGCCCGAGGCGTGGCGGGCACGGGGCGGCGTGATGCTGCCGGTGTACCTGCGCGAGGCCATGTGGCTGAGTTTCGCGGGCACTCGGGAGCCCGCCGCGCTCCAGGTGGGGGTGGGCAAGGTGTGCGCGGTCTCGGGCAGGCCCTGGAGCGACCGGCTGTCCCGGGATCCGCAGAACTACGTGGTCCTTCCCCGCCAGCCCTGGCTGGACGGCATCAACTCCGGGACCGGCACGGTCCGTCAGTTCGTGGCGGTGCCCCTCGGCATGGGGGCGACCGTCGAGGGCCAGGTCACCGGTGAGGAGGTCTGGGGCGGCGTCCAGTTGCAGGCGTTCACCCTGGGCGACGCGGAGCTGGCCCGCTGGCGCGAGGAGGAGCGGCGGCGTGCGGAGACGGCCCGCAGGGCGGCCCGTTCGGGCGGGGCCCTCGGCGCTCCGGCACCGATGTCGGCCCCGGCCGCCCCGGGCGCGGCCCCGGGCTACGGCGCTGCTCCCCGGGCCCGGTCGGCGCCCGCCATGGGGCTCGGTGTCGGCGGCTCCATGCGCCAGGAGGTGTACCGCGACCAACGGCCGCTCACGGACTGGGCCGAGCGGCCGGCGGGCCGGGTCTTCGTGCACCTGGTGACGCCACCCGAGTGGCGCCGCATCACCGGCGAGGCGCCGCCGCCTTCTCCCGTGGACCGGGCCGCGTACACCCGGGCCGGCCTGCCCTGGTACGACTACTACGACCAGGACGCCCACGACCTCGCACCCACCGGGCCGCTCCAGGACGTGCAGCCGGTCGGGGACTGGATCGGCGACGACCACGAGCCGTGGCAGCCGCCCGCGCCCCACCAGGTCCACCCGCTGGGGGACGCACCGGGCAAGCCCGTGCAGGACGGGGACTGGTAGGGCGCGAGGAGCGGAACGGGTACGGGAGGGCGGCATGGACGGCTACGGCTGGAGCAGGCGGCGCTTCGTCCGGCTCCTCGCCCGGACCGCCACCGCGGCGGCGGCTCTGCCCGCGGCGGCGTGCGGCGGCCCGGCGGGGACGCGGACGCCGGCCGCGACGCCCACCGCAGCCCGCGCGAGCGAGGGCGCGTCCGGCAGGGAGCGGGCGGACTCGGGCCCGCGCCCGCTGCTCCTCGGCACCTACACCTCCGCCGAGGGCGGCGGCAAGGGCATCGGGCTCGCCGCGTACGAACCCGGCACCGGCCGGATCACCGGCCACGGCCTCCTCGCCGAGGTCGACGACCCCTCGTACCTGGCGGTGCATCCCGACGGCCGGACCCTGTACGCGGTCGGCGAGCGCGAGGAGGGGGCGGTGACCGCCGTCCGGCTTGCGGACCACAGGGTGCTGGGCAGCCGGAGCACCGGCGGCGCGGCACCCTGCCACCTGTCGGTGCACCCCGGCGGGCGCTGGCTGTTCAGCGCCAACTACGGCTCGGGAAGCGTCGCCGTACACCCGGTCGACGCCTCGGGCGCGCTGGGCGAGCGCACCCACCTGGTCACGCACTCCACTCCCGCGCCGGGCCCGGGACAGCGAGGCCCGCACGCCCACCAGGTCGTCACCGCCCCGGACGGGGGCCACGTCCTCGCCGTCGACCTCGGCACGGACACCGTCTACACCTACCGCCTGAACGAGGGCGCGGGGACCCTCACGGAGGTCGCGCGGGCAGGGACCCGGCCGGGCGCCGGGCCCCGGCACCTCACCTTCCACCCCGGCGGACGCCACGCCTATATCGCCAACGAGCTCGACGACACGGTCGCGGTCTGCGCGTACGACCCGGGGACGGGACGCCTGACCGTCGGCGAGGCACAGTCCACCGGGGCGGGACCGGGCACCAACCACCCGGCGCAGCTCCTGGTCACGGCCGACGGCGCGTACGCCTTCCTGGCCAACCGGGGGCACGACAGCCTCGCCCGGTACGCGGTGGAGGCGCAGGGCGCCCGCCTCCGGCTGCTCGGGACCGTACCGGTGGGCGGCGGCTTCCCCCGGCACATCGCCTTCTCCCCGGACGGCGGGCTGCTGTTCGCGGCCAACCAGCGGTCCGGCACCGTCGCCGTGTTCCGCGTCGGCGCGGACGGCGAACTGCGCCCCGCGGGCGAGCCGTTCGCCTCACCCGGCGCCGTCTGTGCGCTGCCGCTGTAGGGCCCGGGGGCAGGAGGCCGCGCCCGCCTGGGCGAGCAGCACGTGGACCCGCTCCGTGAGCTGTGCGATCTCGTCGGCGGGCGCGTGGAACGGCAGGCGTACGTCGCCGTGGTCACGGACGCGTTCGACGCGCAGGGTCAGTCCGTGCCGGTCGACGGCGAGCGGCCGCACCCGGACCGCTCCGTGCAGGCTGTCCGGGTCGACGAGCCGGGTCAGCCGCTGCACGGCGTCGTCGTGGCAGTCGGCGAGATGGGTCAGCAGCCGCGCCTCGGCCAGGGCCAGCGGATCGGGCTTCGCGGCGCCGAACTCGTCGACGTCGACCACCACGGCGCCGGACGGCCGCCGCAGCACCACACGGGTGGGCCGGAAGGCCAGGTGCCCGTCCGTCACCGCGAACCAGCCGGCGAGCCAGAGCCTGGCCCTGATCCGGCCCCGCACCGGGACGGGCGCGACGTCGGCGAACTCCAGCACGGCGGACGGCTCTCCGCGCGGCGCGCACACCGCGGCGGCGAGCAGCGCGCTGTCCTCCGGCACGTGCAGGAGCACCCGGCCGTCCTCGGCCACGGTGTGCGCGCCGACGAACTCCTCGCGGCCGCCCTCCGCGGTCACCGCGCAGGACCAGGCGGCGGCGAGCACGGAACGGGCCTGTTCCGCCGCGCCGGGTGCGGCCGTCCAGGTGTGGCTGTCACCCATCCCAACCTCCGTTCACAGTTCATTAGGTAAGGCTCACCTAACTTAGCGGAGATCGGGGCGTGCGCCAACCACGACACGGCCGGACCCGCGATCCGAAACCTGGGACCTGGGACCCGCGACCGGAACCTGGGACCTCAGGGCGCGATGGCGCCCAGCAGCGCCCGTGCGCACAGGTCCCGCACCTGCTCGCGGGCGGGCTCCGGATCCCGCAGCCACTCCAGGCACACCGCGGTGGTGAAGGCCAGCCAGCCGCGCACCGCGAGCCGTACGCCGCCGCGCTCCTCGAAGGCCGGGCCGAACTCCGGGTCGGCGGCCAGGGCGGCGAGGATCTGCCGCTCCTGCGCGGCGAGCGCCTTCTGGTAGACGCGGCGCACCGCCCGGTCGCCGGCCGCGTCGGCGCGGTGGAAGGCGCGGTAGCCGTGGGCGTGGGCCCGCACGTACTCCAGGTAGGCGTCCAGGCCGGCGGTGAGCTGCTCACGGACCGGGACGCCGGGCACGGCCGCCGTCATCCGCAGCATGCGCTCGCTCTCGCGCTCGACGACCGCCGCGAAGAAGTCCCGCTTGTTCGGGAAGTAGTGGTACAGCAGCCCGCGGGAGACCCCGGCGATCTCGGCGACCTGCTCGATCCAGACCTCGTCGTAGGGGCTCTCCGAGAACAGCCGCGCGCCCACCGAGAGCAACTGCTCCCGGCGCTCGCCCGTGCTGAGCCGGCGGCGGATGCGCTCGCCCTGGTTCGCGGCCATGCCCCGCACCTTACTTGACGCGGGTTCAACAACGGGTCGAGACTGGGGCGCGTTATTGAATCCATGTACAACACGCTCGCCTCGGCTCGTGCAACACGCCGCTGCGTCAAGGGAGATCGCGTCATGGCCCAGACAGCGAGGGAACCGGCCCGGGACGGACTGCCGAAGGGCTTCCGCAGCGCCGAGCTGGGCTGGCCCGAACTGCACCGCATCCCGCACCCCCCGTACCGGCTGCCCCTGCTCGGAGACGTCGTGGGAGCGAGCAGGCGCACCCCGATGCAGGACTCGCTGCAGTACGCGCGGCGGCTGGGGCCGATATTCCGGCGGCGGGCCTTCGGCAAGGAGTTCGTGTTCGTGTGGGGCGGGGCCCTCGCCGCCGACCTGGCGGACGAGACGCGGTTCGCCAAGCACGTGGGCCTGGGAGTGGCCAACCTGCGGCCGGTCGCCGGGGACGGGCTGTTCACGGCGTACAACCACGAGCCCAACTGGCAGCTCGCGCACGACGTGCTGGCGCCCGGCTTCAGCCGCGAGGCCATGGCCGGGTACCACGTGATGATGCTGGACGTGGCCGCGCGGCTCACCGGCCACTGGGACCTGGCGGAGTCGTCGGGCCGGGCGGTGGACGTGCCCGGCGACATGACCAAGCTGACGCTGGAGACCATCGCGCGCACCGGTTTCGGCCACGACTTCGGCTCTTTCGAACGCTCCCGCCTCCATCCCTTCGTCACCGCCATGGTGGGCACGCTCGGCTACGCGCAGCGCCTCAACACGGTGCCCGCGCCGCTCGCCCCCTGGCTGCTGCGCGACGCGAGCCGCCGCAACGCCGCCGACATCGCCTACCTCAACCGCACGGTCGACGACCTCGTCCGCGAACGCCGGGCGAGCGGCGGCGGTGGCGGCGACGGCGACCTGCTCGACCGGATGCTGGAGACGGCCCATCCGGAGACCGGTGAGCGGCTGTCGCCCGAGAACGTCCGCCGGCAGGTCATCACCTTCCTCGTCGCCGGTCACGAGACCACCTCGGGCGCGCTCTCCTTCGCCCTGCACTACCTCGCCCAGCACCCCGAGGTCGCGGCCCGGGCCCGCGCCGAGGTGGACCGGGTGTGGGGCGACACCGAGGCACCCGGTTACGAGCAGGTGGCCAAGTTGCGTCATGTGCGCCGGGTCCTCGACGAGTCGCTGCGGCTGTGGCCGACCGCGCCGGGCTTCGCGCGCGAGGCACGGGAGGACACGGTGCTCGGCGGCGCGCACCCGATGCGGCGCGGGGCCTGGGCGCTGGTGCTCACGGGCATGCTGCACCGCGACCCCGAGGTGTGGGGTGCGGACGCCGAGCGGTTCGACCCGGACCGCTTCGACGCGAAGGCCGTACGGTCCCGCGCCCCGCACACGTTCAAGCCGTTCGGCACGGGGGCGCGGGCGTGCATCGGGCGGCAGTTCGCGCTGCACGAGGCCACGCTGGTCCTCGGGCTGCTGCTGCGCCGCTACGAGCTGCGGCCGGAGGCCGGCTACCGGCTGCGGGTGACCGAGCGGCTGACGCTGATGCCTCAGGGGCTGCGCCTGCACCTGGTCCGGCGGACCGCGGCCGCGCCCGTGCCCGGTCGCCGCACGGCCGACACGGGCGGCGGAGCAGGGGCGGCCGACAATGCCGGGGACTCCGTCTCAGCGCCCGGCTGTCCAGTGCACCGGGCGGGTGACTGAGTCCGGCAGCCTGGTGCCGGGGCCGCCCCTGGCCGCGTTGACCTGCGGCTGGGTCAGGAAGAAGGCGCCCCTCAGGTCCGCGTCGGTGAGGTCCGCGTCGCGCAGGTCCGCGCCGATCAGGTCGGCGCCCCGCAGGTCGGCGCCGGTGAGGTCGGCGGCGATGAGGCAGGCCCCGCGCAGATCGGCACCGGCGAGGTCGGCGCCCTTGAGACGGGCGCCCATCAGGTCGGCGTTGCGGCGGTTCTTCTTCCGGCCGCGGGTGCCGGCCCGCACCAGCTCGCTGGTGCGCAGCAGGAGCACGTTGACCCGCTGCCGGTGCGCGGCCACGTCGAGGGCGGCCAGCTCCTCGGGGGTCCCCTCGGCGAGGCGTTCGGTGTCGCCGAGGGCACCGCGCAGGTCGGCGTGGACCGGGCGGGCGGCGGGCAGGGTCAGCGTCTCGGTCAGGTACCGGAGCAGCTCGTGCAGTTGGCGGACGACGGGGAACACGTCGAACATGCGGCGGGTCCGCTCCGGCGGGCCCGCGCGCCAGTCCCGGCCGCCGAAGGTGATCTGCGAGACCCGCTGCCCGGCGCCGAAGCAGTCGTAGACCGTGCAGCCGGTGAAGCCGCGCTCCCGCAGCGTCGTGTGGATGCCGCAGCGGTGGTCGGTGCGGAGGTTCGGGCAGGGCGTTCCGGCGTCCTTGTCGATCGCGAAGTCCGCGGAGCGGGCGAACGGCAGGGCCGCGCAGCACAGGCCGAAGCAGCTCGCGCAGTCGCCGCGCAGTTCCGCCCGGGCCGGGGCATCCGTCCGGTCCGGCGTGTGTTCTCGCATGTCCTCGAGGATACGGGCCGGTCAGGCCGCCAGCGCGGACAGGTCCAGCCGGGCCAGCCGCTCCGGGTCCGACAGGATGTACAGACCCGTGATGAGGCCGTCGGCGACGGTGACGTAGGTGACCGACACCGGCCGCCCGTCGGACACGGCGACGGTGCCGACCGCGTCGTTGACCAGGACGACGTGGGCGAGTCCGGCGAGGTGGCGGAAGTGGAACGCACCGGTGGCGACCGTCCGCGCTCCCCGCGCCACCTTGGACGCCGCGATGCCCCGGGCCAGCGCGCCCGCGTCGGCCCGCAGCACCACGTCCGGGTGGAGGACGGACACCAGCGCCTCGAAGTCACCGGCGCGGCTGGCGGCGAGGAACGCCTCCACCACCCGGCGCTGACGGCCGAGGTCCGGTTCGGCGGCGGGGGTCGCGTCGCGCACCCGACGCCGGGCCCGGCTGGCGAGCTGCCTGGTGGCGGCCGGGGTGCGCTCGACGACCGGCGCGATGTCGTCGAAGGGCACGCCGAACATGTCGTGCAGGACGAACGCCAGCCGCTCGGCCGGCTCCAGCCTCTCCAGCACCACCAGCAGGGCGATGCCCACCGAGTCGGTGTGCAGCGCCTCCGCCTCCGGGTCCGCCCGGGGCAGGGCCCGCAGCACGGGGTCGGGCACGAAGGAGTCGAAGCCCTCGGCCATCGGCTCCTCGCGGCGCGCGGTGCGGGAACGCAGCAGGTCCAGGCAGATCCGGCCGGTCACGGTGGTCAGCCAGGCGCCCAGGTTGTCGATGCCCTCCGCACCGGAGCGGTCGAGCCGCAGCCAGGCCTCCTGCACGGCGTCCTCCGCCTCGGCCAGGGAGCCGAGCATGCGGTAGGCCACCCCCTTGAGCTGCCCGCGGTGCTCCTCGAAGCGCTCAGCGAGTCGCTGCTGTCCCCGCACGTCCCGTTCTCCCCCCATGTCCCTCTCTCCCCGCGTGCCCTGCTCCCCCGTCATGCCGCTACCGCGCGAAGACTTCGAAGGTCACCGCCGGCTTTCCGCCGAACCGCTCCCCCGCCGCCTGGGCGAAGCCGGTGAGGAATCCGCGCACGTACGTCTCCGGGTCCTGATCGGTCAGTACCTCGATGTACGTGCGGTGTTCGAGCAGCGAGCGCACCGCGCGCTCCAGACCCGGGGTGGCGTCCACGGCGTGGGTGGGCGAGGAGGAACCGGCGACCGCGACCCAGCGCACGCCGTTCCAGGGGTCCAGGCCCTGGTCGGTCAGCTCCGGGAAGATCCACCGGTTGCCCGCGTCGGCCGCCGCGTCGAGCGTGGCGCGGCCGACGGCGACGTGGTCCGGGGTGTTCCAGGCGACGCCGCCCCAGGTGTCCCGGTGGTTCATGGTGATGACCAGTTCGGGCCGGTGCCGCCGGATCGCGGCGGCGATGTCGCGGCGCAGTGCGGTGCCGTACTCGACGACGCCGTCCCGGTGGTCGAGGAACTCCACCTCGCTCACCCCGACGACCGCGGCGCTCGCCCGCTGCTCCCGCTCACGCAGCGGGGCGCACTCGGCGGGCGCCAGCGTGTCGATGCCCGCCTCGCCCCTGGTCGCGAGCACGTAGGCGACCTCGCGGCCCTCGTCGGTCCAGGCCGCGATCGCCGCGGAGCAGCCGTACTCCAGGTCGTCCGGGTGGGCCACGACGGCGAGGGCGCGGCGCCAGTCGCCGGGCATGGGCTCCAGTTGCGTGATCGTCGGCTCCGTCATGCCCGCACACTAACCCGCGCCACCGACATCGCACCCGAAGATCCCGCCCGGACGTCGCGCCCGGCCTCGTTCAGGCCTCGTTCAGGCCTCGTCGCGGGCGAGCGCGAGCAGCCGGTCCAGGACGCGGGGGCCGCCGGCCCGAACGCCGTCGTGCTCGAACTCGTCGGTGACCCAGGTGCGCAGGCCCCGGATCGTCCGGGCGGTGCTCAGCGCGTGGGCGGTGTCGACGTACATGTCGTCGTGGTAGACGGCCGCGGCGGCCGGCACCTCGTTGGCGGCGAGGCGGGCGGGGTCGTACAGCGGGGCCCAGTCGGTGCGGGCGGCGAGCAGTTCGGCCGTCTCGCGCAGCGGACGCAGCGCCGGGTCGCAGTCGAACATCCAGGGGTGGATCGACTCGCCGGTGAACAGCAGGGGTTCGTCGCCCGCGAGGGCCTTCGCGGCGTCGAAGCGCGGGAACTCGGCGCGGACCCGCTCGGCGGACCAGGCGGTGGGCCGGGCGTCCTGGCCGTAGATGACCTCGTGGATGAGGGCGTACAGCGGGTTGGCCGCGAAGGACAGCAGGCCCTGCGCCTGCTCCTGGAAGGCGTCGGAGAGTTCGTGCCCGTTCGGGGTGCGGACGAAGGCGTCCTCCAGCAGGAAGTGCAGCCGGTGGCTGCCCTCGCTGCCGCCCAGCATGATGCCGAGCGACTGGAAGGCCTCCACGGTGAGGCGGTAGCCGCCCGGGAGGACCACGTCGTGGGTGAGGAGGTGGTCGGCGATGCGGCGGGCGCGCTCGACGTCCTGCGGGTAGCGGGCGTAGTGCGCGGCGACCTTGCGCTCGATGCGCGGGTAGGCGGCCCGGTAGACGTCGTCCGCATGGGCGTCCAGGGAGGGCAGACCGCCGGTGATCAGGGCGGTGCTGAGGCCCTCGGGGGCCAGCGAGAGGTAGGCGACGGTGCAGAAGCCGCCGAAGCTCTGGCCGAGGACGGCCCAGGGGGCGCCGCCGGTGACCTGGGGGCGGATGGCCTCGCAGTCGCGGACGATGGCGTCGGCGCGGAAGTGGGCGAGGTAGTCGGCCTGCTCGGCGGGGCCGCCCCGCAGCGGGAGCGTCTGGCGGTTGGCCGGGGTGGAGGCGCCGGTCCCGCGCTGGTCCAGGAGCAGGACGCGGTACTCCTTCAGGGCGCGGCCGAACCAGGCGGGACGGCCGATGAAACGGTTCGCCCCGAAGCCGGGACCGCCCTGGAGGTAGACCAGCCAGGGCAGGTCCTTGTCGGCCTTGTCGCTCGCGACGGCCTCGCGGGCGTACAGCTCGATCGTCTCCCCGGTGGGGTCGGCGTGGTCGAGGGGCACGGTGAAACGGCGGTCGGTGAGGACGACGCCTGGCTGGCGGTAGCTGACGCTCAAGGGGTCTCCCGGGGCGGACGGATCTGGCGGCCGATTCTTTCGGCCGTGTCCCAGTTCAGCACACCGCCCTGCGGCCGCCGACCCCCGGGATCATGAAATCGTACTGAAGGATCTACTGAACGGCCGGTCAGCGCGCGGCGAGGCTGGAGCGCCGCACCACCAACTCCGGCTGGAGGACGACCCGCCGGTGCGGGTGGGTCCGGTCGGTGCCCTCCAGCTCGGTCTCCTCCAGGAGCAGCTCGGCGGCCATGGCGCCCATGGTGACGGCGGGCTGGCGCACCGAGGTGAGCGGGACGGCCGCGGCGGCGGCGAACTCGATGTCGTCGTAGCCCACGATCGCGAGGTCGTCGGGGACGCCGACCCCGGCGGCGTACATGGCCTGCAGGACGCCGAGGGCGAGCAGGTCGTTGGCGCAGAAGACGGCGGTCGGCCGCTCGGCGAGGCCCAGCAGGCGGGCGCCGGCGTCGCGGCCCGCGGCGACGTCGAGGCGCTCCGTGGGCAGTTCGCGCAGCGCGTCGGGGCCGAGCCCGGCCTCGGCCAGCGCGGCGAGGGCGCCGGTGCGGCGGTCGCGGACCTGGTTGAGGCCGGGCGGGCCGCTGACGTAGGCGATGGAGCGGTGTCCGGCGTCCACGAGGTGGCGTACGGCCAGCGCGCCGCCCGCGACGTCGTCGACGGAGACCGAGCACTCGGTGGTGCCCTCGGCGACGCGGTCGACGAGGACGAAGGGGATGTTGTGGCGCCGGAAGCCCTCGATGTTGCGGCCGGTGGCGTCGGCGGGGGTGAGCAGGACGCCCCGGACCCGCTGCTCGGCGAAGAGCGAAAGGTACTCGGCCTCCTCGCCGGGGTTCTGCGCGCTGTTGCAGACCATCACGCCGAGCCCGGCGTCGCGGGCGGCCCGCTCGGCACCGCGGGCGACGTCGACGAAGAACGGGTTGCCCATGTCCAGGACGAGCAGCCCCATGATGCGGCTGCGGCCGGCGCGCAGCTGGCGTGCGGACTCGCTGCGGACGTAGCCCAGCCGGTCGATCGCGGACAGCACCCGCGCCCGGGTCTCGGTCGCGACGGTGTCGGGGCGGTTGATGACGTTGGAGACCGTGCCCACGGAAACTCCGGCGGCGCGGGCGACGTCCTTGATACCCACGGAATGGGCCATCGGGCAGGGACCTCCGAGGTCGGGGTGGGTGTGGGGGCGGCCGCGGGACCTTCACACAGTACCCGGGCCACCCCGATACGGCGCCCGTCAGGCGAGGTGGAACACCTCGGTGAGGGGCTTCATCGCCTCGTCGGGGCGGGCCCCGTCGAGGGACTCGAACAGCGGGCCCATCTCCGCCTGCCAGCGGGCGTTGACGTCGGTGGCCTCCATGCCGGCCCGGGCGGCGGCGAAGTCCTCGGTCTCCAGGTAGCCGACGAGCAGGCCGTCGTCACGCAGGAAGAGCGAGTAGTTGTGCCAGCCGGTGGCGGAGAGTGCCTCGCACATCTCGGGCCACACGGCGGCGTGGCGTTCGCGGTACTCCGCGATGCGGTCCCGGCGGACCTTGAGCAGGAAACAGACGCGCTGCATGAAGTACCGCTCCCGTGACGAGTACTGAGGGCCGCGGCTAGAAGTTGAACTGGTCGACGTTGTCGGCGGTGAACACGGTCGGCTTGCCGAGGTTGATCACACCGTCCTTGCCGATGGTGTACGCGCCCATGGCGCCGGCCTTGAAGGTCTCGCCCTCCTTGCCGGTGATCTGCCCGGAGGACAGGGCGACGGCGGTGCGCGCGGCCAGCTCGCCGAGCTTGGCCGGGTCCCACAGCTCGAACGCCTCGACGGTGCCGTTCTTGACGTACTTGCGCATGTCGTTGGGGGTGCCGAGGCCGGTCAGCTTGACCTTGCCCTTGTACTTGGAGCCGGACAGGTACTGGGCGGCGGCCTTGATGCCGACGGTGGTCGGGGAGATGATCCCCTTCAGGTTCGGGTGCTCCTGGAGCAGACCCTGGGTCTGCTGGAAGGACTTCTGGGCGTCGTCGTCGCCGTAGGCGACCTTGACCAGCTTGACGTCCTTGTACTTCGGGTCCTTCAGCTCGTCCTTCATGATCTCGATCCAGGCGTTCTGGTTCGTCGCGGTCTGCGCGGCGGACAGGATCGCGATCTCGCCCTTGTTGCCGATCTGCTCGGCCATCTGCTGCACCTGGGTGCGGCCGATGTCGTCGGCGGACGCCTGGGAGATGAAGGCGTTGCGGCACTCGGGGTTGGTGTCCGAGTCGTAGGTGACGATCTTGATGTCGTTCTTCATGGCCTGCTTGAGCGCGGTGCACAGGGCGCCCGGGTCCTGCGCGGAGACGGCGATGGCGTCGACCTGCTGCTGGGTGAGCGTGTTGACGTAGGAGACCTGGCCGGCGGTGTCGGTGCCGCTGGAGGTGCCGACCTCCTTGTAGCTGGAGCCCAGCTCCTTGAGGGCCTTCTCGCCGCCCTTGTCGGCGACGGTGAAGTAGGGGTTGTTGACCTGCTTGGGCAGGAAGCCGACGGTCAGCCCCTTCTTCGTCGCGGCGTTCGGGTCTGCCTTGCCCGCGGTGGCGGCCTTGCCGCCCTCGTCCTTGACGTCCTCCTTCGTGGTGCCGCCGCAGGCGGTGGCCGCCAGGGCGAGGGAGGTGACGGCGGCGAGGGCCGCGCAGGTGCGGCGGATGGACGACTTGCGCATGGTGGGTTCCTTACGAGGGTGGACGGAGCCGGGGACGGCGTTACGGAGTGGGGGCGGGCGCCTTGGGCGGGGGCGTCGGTGCCGCCCTGCGTCCGGCCCTCGCGAGGGAGAGCTGCCGTGCGACGCGCGGGCCGAGCACGGAGAGGACGAGCAGGACGCCGGTGACGACGATCTGCGACTGCGCGGAGACGTCCTGGAGGCTCATGACGTTCTGCAGCGCGCCGAGCAGGAAGACACCGGCGACGGCGCCGACCAGCGTGCCCTTGCCGCCGTCGAAGTCGATGCCGCCCAGGAGCACGGCGGCGACGACGGACAGTTCGAGGCCGGTGGCGTTGTCGTAGCGCGCGCTGGCGTAGTGCAGGGCCCAGAAGACGCCGGTGAGGGAGGACATCAGGCCGGTCAGGGTGAACAGGATCAGCTTCTGCCGCTTGACCCGGATGCCGGCGAACCGGGCGGCCTCCTCGCTGGCCCCGACGGCGAACAGCGACCGGCCGAACGGCATGGCGTGCAGGGCGACGACGGCGACGGCCAGCAGCACGAGGAACGGCAGGAAGGCGTACGGGACGAAGGTGCCGTCGATGCGTCCGGCCGCGAAGTCCAGGTACTGCGAGGGGAAGTCGGTCACCGCGTCGGAGCCGAGCACGATCTGCGCGATGCCCCGGTAGGCGGCCATGGTGCCGATGGTGACGGCGAGGGAGGGCAGTCCGAGGCGGGTGACCAGCAGGCCGTTGACCAGACCGCAGACCACGCCGAGCAGCAGGCAGATCGGGATGATCGTCTCGATGGTCATGCCCTGGTTCCACAGGGCGCCCATGACCGCGCCGGACAGGCCCGCGGTGGAGGCGACCGACAGGTCGATCTCGCCGGAGACGACCAGCAGCGTCATCGGCAGGGCGATGAGCGCGATCGGCAGGGTGTTGCCGATCAGGAAGGACAGGTTGAGGGCGTTGCCGAAGCCGTCGACGAAGCCGAAGGAGAGCAGCAGGACGACCACGAGCAGGGCGCCCACCACGGTGTCCCAGCGGACGGCGCGCGTCAGGGAGCTGTCAGCCATGGCGGGCGTTCCTCTTCTTCAGGGCGTTGGCCACGCGCAGCGCGACGATCCGGTCGACGGCGATGGCGAGGATGAGCAGGATGCCGTTGATGGCCAGCACCCACACGGAGCTGACGCCGAGGGCGGGCAGCACGCTGTTGATCGAGGTCAGCAGCAGCGCGCCGAGGGCCGCGCCGTAGACGCTGCCGGAGCCGCCGGTGAAGACGACGCCGCCGACCACCACGGCGCTGACGACGGTCAGTTCGTAGCCGTTGCCGGTGCCGGAGTCGACGTTGCCGAAGCGGGCCAGGTAGAGGGCGCCGGCGAGTCCGGCGAGGGCCCCGCAGAAGGTGTAGGCGGCCAGGATCCGCTTGCGGACCGGGATGCCGGCCAGCCGGGCGGCCTCGGGGTTGGAGCCGAGGGCGTACAGCTCGCGTCCGCTGCCGAAGTGCTTGAGGTAGTAGGCCGTGGCGACGAGCACCGCGAGGGCGATCATGGCCAGCCAGGGCACGGCGGAGATGCCGCCGGAGCCGAAGTCGACGAAGCCGCCGGGCAGGTCGGCCGCGGTGATCTGCCGGGAGCCGACCCAGATGGAGTCGATGCCGCGGATGATGTAGAGGGTGCCGAGGGTGACGACCAGGGCGGGCACCTGGCCGAGGCTGACCAGCGCGCCGTTGAGCAGGCCGAAACCGACGCCCGTCAGCACGGCGAGCAGCACGGCCACGACGGGGTTGCCGCCGCCCTGGAGGTAGGTGCCGGCGGCGAAGGCGCTGATGCCGAGGGTGGAGCCGACGGACAGGTCGACGTTGCGGGTGATGACGACCAGGGACTGCCCGGTGGCGACCAGGACCAGGATGGTGGCGTTCAGCAGGAGGTCCTTGATGCCCTGCTCGGACAGGAACTCGCTGTTGCCGGCCTGGGTGATGCCGATCATCACCAGGAAGACGAGCAGGATGGCCAGTTCGCGCATCTTGAAGATGCGGTCCACCAGCCGGGTGGCGCCCGCCTTGGGCACATCGGCCGCGGAGGCCTTCTCGGGTGCGGTGACCGTCATGCGGCGGCCCTCCCCGTGGCTGCGGCCATCACGGTCTCCTCGGTGGCGTCGGAGCGGGATATCTCGGCGGTCAGCCGGCCCTCGTGCATCACCAGGACGCGGTCGGCCATGCCGAGCACCTCGGGCAGGTCCGAGGAGATCATCAGAACGGCCACGCCGTCGGCGGCGAGCTGCGAGAGAAGCCGGTGCACCTCCGCCTTGGTGCCGACGTCGATGCCGCGGGTGGGCTCGTCCACGATCAGCACCTTGGGGCCGGTGGCCAGCCACTTGGCGAGGACGACCTTCTGCTGGTTGCCGCCGGACAGGGTGGCGACGGTGTCGGCGATGCGGGCGTACTTGACCTGGAGCTTGACCGCCCAGTCCAGGGAGCGGCTGCGTTCGGCGCCGCGGTCCACGAGGCCGGCCCTCACGGTGGTCCGCAGGCCGGTGAGGCCGATGTTGCGCTCGATGGACATGTCCATCACCAGCCCCTGGGCGCGGCGGTCCTCCGGCACGAGCGCGAGACCGGCGGCCATCGCGGTGGACGGCGCGCCATTGACGAGCGGCTTCCCGTCGACCTCCACTTCGCCCGCGTCCCAGCGGTCGACGCCGAAGACGGCGCGGGCGACCTCGGTGCGTCCGGCGCCGACCAGCCCGGCCAGGGCGACGATCTCACCGCGCCGCACCTCGAAGGAGACGTCGGTGAAGACGCCCTCCCGGGTCAGCCTGCGCACGCTGAGCACCCTCTCGCCGGGGGTGACCTCCTGCTTGGGGTACAGCTCGTCGAGGTCGCGGCCGACCATGCGGCGCACCAGGTCGTCCTCGGTCATGCCCTCCAGGGGCTCGCTGGCGATCCAGGCGCCGTCGCGCAGGGTGGTGACCCGCCGGCAGATGCGGAAGATCTCCTCCAGGCGGTGGGAGATGAACAGCACCGCGGCGCCCTGGTCGCGCAGGGTGCGCACCACGCCGAAGAGCCGGGCCACCTCGCTGCCGGTGAGGGCGGCGGTCGGCTCGTCCATGATCAGGACGCGGGCGTCGAAGGAGAGCGCCTTGGCGATCTCCACGATCTGCTGGTCCGCGATGGACAGGCCGCGCGCGGGCCGGTCGGGGTCGAGCTCCACGCCGAGGCGCCGCATGAGTGCGGCGGTGGCGTCGTGGGTCGCCCTGTGGTCGATGCGGCCGAGGGCGCGCCGCGGCTGGCGGCCCATGAAGATGTTCTCGGCGATCGACAGGTCGGGGAAGAGGGTGGGCTCCTGGTAGATCACGGCGATGCCGGCGTCGCGGGCGTCGCGGGGACCGTGGAACACGACCGGTGCGCCGTCGAGCAGCACGTGGCCGGCGTCCGGCCGGTGCACTCCGGCCAGCGTCTTGATGAGGGTCGACTTTCCGGCGCCGTTCTCACCGGCGAGGGCGTGCACCTCGCCGGGGAACAGCTCCAGGGAGACGTCCCGCAGCGCACGGACCGCGCCGAAGGACTTGGAGACGTCCCTGAGCGCCAGAACCGGGGCCGAACCCGTGTCGGACGGGTGGGTCATTGGGGGCTCCTCGACGACGCCGGCGGGACGGCCCTCACGGCGTCGTGAAAGGTTTCAACTCGGTTGCCGGGGACGTTAGGCAGCGAGGGTATGTCACGTCAATGGTTCCGGGTCCAAAAACTTTCGATAGCCGAAGGTCACGACCGAGTCACGAACAGTCGGAGCGGCCGGAAGGGTTGACACCCCTTCGAGCGGCTCATAGCTTCGCGTTCTGAATCGTTTCACCCATGGTCGTACTCACAGCAGGCCACGACCCGATGCCACAGGAGCGCCGAAGTGACCGAGCTCGCCGCGGTGAAAGCCGCGCTCAAGACCCAGGCCGTCGAGACGCCGTCGTGGGCGTACGGCAACTCGGGCACCCGCTTCAAGGTGTTCGCCCAGGCCGGTGTCCCGCGTGACCCCTTCGAGAAGCTGGACGACGCGGCGAAGGTGCACGAGTTCACCGGCGCGGCCCCGACCGTCGCCCTGCACATCCCGTGGGACAGGGTCGAGGACTACGCCGCGCTGGCCGGGCACGCCGAGAAGCGGGGCGTACGGATCGGCGCGATCAACTCCAACACCTTCCAGGACGACGACTACAAGCTGGGCAGCATCTGCCACCCCGAGGCGGCGGTGCGCAGGAAGGCCGTCGACCACCTGCTGGAATGCGTCGACATCATGGACGCCACCGGGTCGCGCGACCTGAAGCTGTGGTTCGCCGACGGCACGAACTACCCGGGACAGGACGACATCCGCTCCCGGCAGGACCGGCTGGCCGAGGGCCTGGCCGAGGTGTACGAGCGGCTCGGCGAGGGGCAGCGGATGCTGCTGGAGTACAAGCTCTTCGAGCCGGCGTTCTACACGACGGACGTGCCGGACTGGGGCACGGCGTACGCGCACTGTCTCAAGCTGGGCGAGAAGGCCCAGGTCGTGGTCGACACGGGGCACCACGCGCCGGGCACGAACATCGAGTTCATCGTGGCGACGCTGCTGCGGGAGGGGAAGCTCGGCGGGTTCGACTTCAACTCGCGGTTCTACGCCGACGACGACCTGATGGTGGGCGCGGCCGACCCGTTCCAGCTGTTCCGGATCATGTACGAGGTGGTGCGCGGGGGCGGGTTCACCTCCGACGTCGCGTTCATGCTCGATCAGTGCCACAACATCGAGGCGAAGATCCCGGCCATCATCCGGTCGGTGATGAACGTGCAGGAGGCCACGGCGAAGGCGCTGCTGGTCGACGGTTCGGCGCTGGCTGCTGCGCAGGGCTCGGGGGACGTGCTGGAGGCCAACGCGGTACTGATGGACGCGTACAACACGGACGTGCGTCCGCTGCTGCGAGAGGTGCGGGAGGAGTCGGGGTTGGACCCCGAGCCGATGAAGGCGTACCGGGCGTCCGGTTGGGGCGAGAAGGTCGTCGCCGAGCGGGTTGGCGGGCAGCAGGCGGGGTGGGGGGCCTAGTCCGTAAGCGTCTGCCGGGTTTGTGTTGTTCGCGGACTGCGGGCCGTATGTGGCTGGTCGCGCAGTTCCCCGCGCCCCTGAAGGGCGCGTCTCCTCCCCTCGATCGAAAAGGCACTGTCATGGCATCTCACCCTGAAGCCGCCGCCCTCCTCGCCCGTTCCCATCGGCTCGGTGCCGATCCGCGCAACACCAACTACGCCGGTGGCAACACCTCCGCCAAGGGCACCGGAACCGATCCCGTCACCGGGGGTGAGGTGGAGCTGATGTGGGTCAAGGGGTCCGGCGGGGATCTCGGGACGCTCACCGGGGCCGGGCTCGCCGTGCTGCGGCTGGACCGGATGCGGGCGCTCAAGGACGTCTACCCGGGCGTCGAGCGCGAGGACGAGATGGTCGCCGCCTTCGACTACTGCCTGCACGGCAAGGGCGGCGCCGCACCCTCGATCGACACGGCGATGCACGGGCTCGTCGAGGCCGCGCACGTCGACCACCTCCACCCCGACTCCGGGATCGCGCTGGCCTGCGCGGCGGACGGGGAGAAGCTGACCGCCGAGTGCTTCGGCGACACCGTGGTGTGGGTGCCGTGGCGGCGGCCCGGCTTCCAGCTCGGGCTGGACATCGCGGCCGTCAAGGAGGCCAACCCGCAGGCCATCGGCTGTGTGCTCGGCGGGCACGGCATCACCGCCTGGGGCGACACCTCCGAGGAGTGCGAGCGCAACTCGCTGCACATCATCCGCACCGCCGAGGCCTTCCTGGCCGAGCGCGGCAAGGCCGAGCCGTTCGGCGCGGTGGTCGAGGGGTACGAGGCGCTGCCCGAGGCCGAGCGGCGGGAGCGGGCGGCGGCGCTGGCGCCGTACGTGCGGGGGCTGGCCTCGCAGGACCGGCCGCAGGTCGGGCACTTCACCGACGCGGACGTGGTCCTGGACTTCCTCGCGCGGGCCGAGCACCCGCGGCTCGCCGCGCTCGGCACCTCCTGCCCGGACCACTTCCTGCGGACGAAGGTGCGGCCGCTGGTCCTGGACGTGGCGCCGGCCGCGCCGCTGGCGGAGGCGGTGGCCCGGCTCAAGGAGCTGCACGCGGCCTACCGCGAGGAGTACGCCGCCTACTACGAGCGGCACGCGGAGCCGGACTCCCCCGCCATGCGCGGCGCGGACCCGGCGATCGTGCTGGTGCCGGGTGTGGGCATGTTCAGCTTCGGCAAGGACAAGCAGACCGCCCGGGTGGCCGGCGAGTTCTACGTCAACGCGGTCAACGTGATGCGCGGGGCCGAGGCGGTGTCGACGTACGCGCCGATCGAGGAGTCGGAGAAGTTCCGCATCGAGTACTGGGCGCTGGAGGAGGCCAAGCTCCGGCGGATGCCCAGGCCGAAGCCGCTGGCCACCCGTGTCGCGTTGGTGACCGGCGCGGGCAGCGGGATCGGGAAGGCGATCGCGCGGCGGCTGGTGGACGAGGGTGCCTGTGTGGTCGTGGCCGACCTGAACGCCGAGAACGCGGCGGCGGTCGCAAAGGAGCTGGGCGGAGACGACAAGGCCGTCGCCGTGACCGTCGACGTCACCTCCGAGGAGCAGATCGCCGACGCCTTCCGGGCGGCCGTGCTCGCCTTCGGCGGGGTCGACCTGGTGGTCAACAACGCGGGGATCTCCATCTCCAAGCCGCTCCTCGAGACCACGGCCAAGGACTGGGACCTCCAGCACGACATCATGGCCCGCGGCTCCTTCCTCGTCTCGCGCGAGGCGGCCCGGGTGATGACCGCGCAGGAGCTGGGCGGCGACATCGTCTACATCGCGTCGAAGAACGCCGTGTTCGCCGGCCCCAACAACATCGCCTACTCCGCCACCAAGGCCGACCAGGCCCACCAGGTGCGCCTGCTCGCCGCCGAGCTGGGCGAGCACGGCATCCGGGTCAACGGCGTCAATCCCGACGGCGTGGTGCGCGGTTCCGGGATCTTCGCGGGCGGCTGGGGTGCCAAGCGGGCGGCGGTGTACGGCGTGCCGGAGGAGAAGCTGGGCGAGTTCTACGCGCAGCGGACCCTGCTCAAGCGCGAGGTGCTGCCCGAGCACGTCGCGAACGCCGTGTTCGCGCTGACCGGCGGCGACCTGACGCACACCACCGGTCTGCACGTCCCGGTCGACGCCGGTGTCGCCGCCGCGTTCCTGCGATGAGCACCGCCAACGACGCCAAGGCGTTCGCCGCGGTCGACCTCGGCGCGTCCAGCGGGCGCGTCATGGTCGGCCGCGTCGGCGCCGACCGGCTGGAGCTGACCGAGGCGCACCGCTTCCCCAACCGGCCGGTCCGCACGCCCGACGGGCTGCGCTGGGACGTCCTCGCGCTGTACGCCGGTGTGCTGGACGGCCTGCGGGCGGCGGGTCCGGTGGACTCGGTCGGCGTGGACAGCTGGGCCGTCGACCACGGTCTGCTGGACGCGGACGGCGCGCTGCTCGGCAACCCCGTGCACTACCGGGACGCCCGCACGGAGGGTGTCCCGGAGAAGGTGTGGGCCTCGCTGCCCGCCGGTGAGCTGTACGCGGCGACGGGGTTGCAGTACGCGCCCTTCAACACCCTGTACCAGCTCGTCGCCGCCCGGGGCACGGCCCAGTTCACGGCGGCCCGGCGGCTGTTGCTCATCCCCGACCTGCTGACCTACTGGCTGACCGGTGAGCAGGGCACGGAGCTGACCAACGCCTCCACCACCCAGCTGATCGACCCCCGCACCCGGGACTGGTCGCGGGAGGTCGCGGACCGGCTGGGGATCGACCTCGGCCTGTTCGCGCCGCTGCGCCGGCCCGGGGACGCGGCGGGGCTGCTGCGGCCCGAGGTGCTGGAGGAGACGGGGCTGGCGGGACCGGTGCCGGTGACGGCGGTCGGTTCGCACGACACCGCCTCCGCGGTCGCCGCCGTACCGGCCTCGGGCGAACGGTTCGCCTACATCTGCACCGGCACCTGGTCACTGGCCGGTCTCGAACTGACCGCTCCCGTGCTGACGGAGGAGAGCCGGGCCGCCAACTTCACCAACGAACTGGGGCTGGACGGCACGGTCCGCTACCTGCGCAACATCATGGGGCTGTGGCTGCTCCAGGAGTGCGTGCGGGCCTGGGGCGATCCCGATCTGGGCGGGCTGCTGCTGGAGGCGGCGCGGGTGCCGGCGCTGCGCTCGGTGGTCGACGCCGGTGACGCGGCGTTCCTGGCGCCGGGGAGGATGCCGGAGCGGATCGCCGAGGCGTGCCGCGCCTCGGGCCAGCCGGTGCCCGAGACGCCCGCCGAGGTGACCCGGTGCATCCTCGACTCGCTGGCGCTGGCCCACCGCGCGGCCGTCGAGGAGGCGCAGCGGCTCGCCGGGCATCCGGTCGACGTCGTGCACGTGGTCGGCGGCGGCACCCGCAACGCGCTGCTGTGCCAGCTGACCGCCGACGCCTGCGGGCTGCCGGTGGTGGCGGGGCCGACGGAGGCCGCCGCACTCGGCAACGTCCTGGTGCAGGCCCGCGCCCACGGGCTGGTCGGCGACCTGGCGGGGATGCGCCGGCTGCTGGCGCGCACCCAGTCGCTGACCCGGTACGAACCGCGCGGCGACCCGGCGCGCTGGCGGGCGGCCGCGGCCCGACTCGCCGACCGGTGAGCCGGGGGTCCCCAGCGCCGGATCGGCCGACTAGTCTGCACTCATCATTCATCCGATGATCGAACACGAGGAGCCGCGATGCGTGTCGCCCTGTTCCTGACCTGCGTCAACGACACGCTCTATCCGGACACCGGCCGTGCCGTGGTGAGGCTGCTGACCAGACTCGGTGTCGAGGTCGACTTCCCGATGGCCCAGACGTGTTGCGGGCAGGCGCACTACAACACCGGCTACCGGCACGAGGCCGAGCCGCTGGCCCGGCACTTCGCCGACGTGTTCGCGGACTACGACGCGATCGTGACGCCCTCGGGCTCCTGCGGCGCGATGGTGCGGGAGCTGTATCCGCGGATGGGCGAGCGGGCGCGGGCGGAGGGGCGCGGGGACACGCTATCGGCCGTGCTGGCGCCGGTGGTGCCGAAGACGTACGAGCTGACGGAGTTCCTGGTGGACGTGCTCGGGGTGACCGACGTGGGGGCGTACTACCCGCACACGGTGACGTACCACCCGACCTGCCACGGCCTGCGGAGCCTCGGCCTGGGCGACCGGCCGCGGCGGCTGCTGGAGGCGGTGAAGGGGCTGGAACTCGTGGACCTGCCGGGCGCCGAGGAGTGCTGCGGGTTCGGCGGCACCTTCGCCGTGAAGAACTCCGACGTGTCGGCTGCGATGGGCGCGGACAAGGTGCGCAACGCGGAGTCCTCCGGCGCGGACGTGCTGTGCGCGGCCGACAACTCCTGTCTGATGCACATCGGCGGCACCATGGCGCGGCTGCGCACGGGCATGCGGCCGGTACACATCGCGGAGATCCTGGCGAGCACTCGGGAGGCGGCCGTATGAGCGGGACGTTCGTGGGAATGCCGGCCTTTCCCGTCGCGGCCCGGGAGGCCGTGGGCAACGAGACGCTGCGCGGCAATCTGCGCCACGCCACCCACACCATCCGGGACAAGCGGGCCCGCGCGGTGGCGGAGCTGGACGACTGGGCGGCACTGCGCGAGGCCGGGAAGCAGATCAAGGACCACACGCTGCGCCACCTCGACCGGTATCTGGTGCAGGTGGAGGAGGCGGTCACGGCCGCCGGCGGCACGGTGCACTGGGCCGCCGACGCGGACGAGGCCAACGAGATCGTCGCCCGCCTCGTCGAGGCGACCGGCGAGTCGGAGGTCGTCAAGGTCAAGTCGATGGCGACGCAGGAGATCGCCCTCAACGAGGCCCTGGAGGCCCGCGGCATCCACGCCTACGAGACCGATCTCGCCGAGCTGATCGTGCAGTTGGGCAAGGACCGGCCCTCGCACATCCTGGTGCCCGCCATCCACCGCAACCGCGGCGAGATCCGGGACATCTTCCGCTCCGAGATGAGCGAGTGGGGCCGCCCCGCGCCCGAGAACCTGACGGACACTCCCGCGGAACTCGCGGACGCGGCCCGGCTGCACCTGCGGGAGAAGTTCCTGCGGGCGAAGGTCGGCATCTCCGGGGCCAACTTCGTGGTGGCCGAGACCGGGACGCTGGTGGTCGTGGAGTCGGAGGGCAACGGGCGGATGTGCCTGACCCTGCCCGAGACGCTGATCTCGGTCGTCGGCATCGAGAAGATCGTGCCGAGGTGGCAGGACCTGGAGGTCTTCCTGCAGACCCTCCCCCGCTCCTCGACGGCCGAGCGCATGAACCCGTACACGTCCATGTGGACCGGCACCACCGACGAGGACGGTCCGCGCACCTTCCACCTGGTCCTGCTGGACAACGGCCGCACCGACACGCTCGCCGACGAGGTCGGCCGCCAGGCGCTGCGCTGCATCCGCTGCTCGGCCTGCCTGAACGTGTGCCCGGTGTACGAGCGGGCGGGCGGCCACGCCTACGGCTCGGTGTACCCGGGCCCGATCGGTGCCATCCTCAGCCCGCAACTGCGGGGCACCGGAAGCGAGATCGACGCCTCACTGCCGTACGCGTCCTCGCTGTGCGGCGCCTGTTACGAGGTGTGCCCGGTCGCCATCGACATCCCCGAGGTGCTGGTGCACCTGCGGGAGCGGGTGGTGCAGGGCGGGCCGGCCGTCCGGGGCGGCAACCGGGTGGTGCTGAAGCCGGCCAAGGGGCACGCCGCCGAGCGGGCGGCGATGCGGGCGGCGCAGTGGGCGCTCACGCGCCCGGCCGCGCTGCGGACCGGGCAGCGCATGGCCTCGCGCACCCGCCGTCTGCATCCGCGCACGCTGCCCGGTCCCGGCCGGGCGTGGAGCGGCACCCGGGACCTGCCGGCGGTGCCCGCGGAGCCGTTCCGGGACTGGTGGCAGCGCACGCACGGCGGGAAGGACGGAGCGAAGTGAACAGCAGGGAACGCATTCTGGGCCGGGTGCGACGGGCCCTGGCGGACGTGCCGGACGACGCGAGGCCCTACGAGGAGGCCGTCGCCCGGGACTATCTGCGCGAGCACGGGCGCCGGTCGGTGCCGGAGACGGTGGACCTCCTCGCCGAGAACCTGGCGGACTACCGGGCGATCGTCCACCGGTGCGCGGAGGGGGAGTTGCCCGAGCTGCTGACGCGGCTCCTGGCGGCGCACGGCTCGCGGAGCGTCGTGGTCCCGCCGGAACTGCCCCCGGGGTGGCTGGAGACGGTCGGCGCGACCCGTGTCCAGGACCGGGCGGCAAGCACCCCGCACGAACTCGACGAGGTCGACAGCGTGGTCACCGGCTGCGCCGTGGCCGTCGCCGAGACCGGCACGATCGTCCTGGACGGCTCCCCCGACCAGGGGCGGCGGCGCATCACGCTCGTCCCCGACCACCACATCTGCGTCGTGCGGGTACCCGACCAGGTCGTGTCCTCGGTGCCCGAGGCGCTCGGACGCCTCGATCCGAAACGGCCGTTGACGTGGATCTCCGGGCCCTCCGCGACCAGTGACATCGAGTTGGACCGCGTCGAGGGGGTGCACGGCCCGCGCACCCTGGAAGTGGTGCTGGTGGGCGGCTCGTAGCGCGGCGGGGTGTCGCTGAGTACACCCCCCGATACGGGTTCTGCACCCAGTGTGGCCCGGCCCCACTCTCCGTAGCGTCTTCCACGAGGCACCGCACAGGGCGTGCCACACGGAAGGTGATCACGATGTTTCGCTCCGGCGCACGAGGCAACCACGGCCCCGGCCCCGCCCCCGAGGCACTCCGGCTGGTCAAGGTGACCCGGACGTACGGCTCGGCGGAGAACGCCGTGACCGCTCTGGACGGTGTGACGCTGAGCCTGGGACGCGGCACGTTCACCGCGGTGATGGGACCGTCCGGCTCGGGCAAGTCCACGCTGTTGCAGTGCGCGGCGGGCCTCGACCGGCCGGACAGCGGCATCGTGTGCGTGGACGGCAAGGAGCTGACGGGTGGCGGCGAGGCGGAGCTGACCAGGTTCCGGCGTGGCCGGGTCGGGTTCGTCTTCCAGCAGTACAACCTGCTGGAGACGCTGACCGTCGCGCAGAACACGGTGCTGCCGCTCAAGCTGGCCGGACAGCGCGTCGACCGCGGGCGCGCCCGCGAGGTGCTGACCTCGGTCGGCCTCGGCGACCGGCTCGGTCACCGACCCGACCAGCTCTCCGGCGGTCAGCGGCAGCGGGTGGCGATCGCGCGGGCGCTGGTCACCGAACCGCGGGTGATCTTCGCGGACGAGCCGACGGGCGCGCTGGACACGCGCAGCGCCCGGCAGGTGCTGCTGCTCCTCCAGGAGGCGGTGCGGGTGCACGGGCGGACCGTGGTGATGGTGACGCACGACCCCCTGGCCGCCTCGTACGCGGACTCGGTGGTCTTCCTCGCCGACGGCCGGCTGGCGGGGCGGATGGACGCGCCCACCCCCAACGCGGTCGCGGAGCGGCTGGCGCACCTGGGCGACGACATGCCGGCGGGGGTGTGAGCGATGTTCGTACTGGCTCTCAGGTCGATCCGGCAACGCCCCGGGCGGTTCCTCGCGACGCTGCTGTCCGCCTTTCTGGGGGCGGCGATCATCATGACGTTCAACTCGATGCACGACACGTCCGGGCAGGGCGGCGTCGACCCGGTCAGCGCGGAGACCCTGGGCACGTCGGCGGGCGTCGTCGGTGGTTACGGGACCCTGCTGGTGTTCTTCGCGGTGGCCTCGACGCTGACGGTCAACGTGCGCCAGCGCACCGCCGAGCTGGAGCTGCTGCGCTGCTCGGGGGCGACCCCGGCGCAGATCAAGCGGATGGTCGTGGGTGAGGCGGTGGCCGTGGCGCTGGTGGGCGCGGCCCTCGCGATCGGCCCGGCGATGCTCGGGGGACGGGCGCTGCTGGGCATGTTCCACGACAGCGGCCAGGTGGCGCGGTCCGTGGACTACTCCTTCGGGCCCGTCGCGCTGTCGAGCGGTGTGTCCATCACCCTGCTGGCGTCCGCCGGCGCCGCGTTCCTGGCGGTACGGCGCCTGACGCGCCGCGGCCGGGAGCGGGCCGGCGCGAAGCGGTTCCTGGCCGGTGCGGCGCTGGTCACCGGCGCTTCGGCGGCCGGTGCCACCTTCCTGTTCTCCGCGACGGACGAGATGCTGATGGCGGCTCCGGCCTACGGGGCGATCCTGCTGTCGGTCGGTTTCGCCCTGCTGTCGCCGCGACTGCTGAAGGGCGTGCTCGACCGGCTGCCGCTGAGCGGTGCGAGCGGCTGGCTGGCCGTGCGCAACCTGCGTGAGCGGGCGAGTCACATGGCCGGGATCCTGGTCTCGCTGATCCTGTTCACCGCGGTGTCCACGGCGACGATCACGATGCAGTCGGTGGAGAGCGACGCGGTGAAGGCCTCGGGTCTGGTCAAGTCGGTCGACGCCAAGAACCTGGAGACGCTGAACCTCACGGTGGTCGGCATCATCGCGGTGTTCGTGTGCGTGATGCTGATCAACTCGCTGTACGCGGCGACGACGTACCGTTCGCGCGAGTTCGGTCAGCAGCGGCTGGCGGGGGCGACTCCGGGGCAGGTGCTGGGCGTGGTCGGCGCCGAGGGTGTGATCCTCACGGTCACGGGGGTGTTCTTCGGCACGGTGGCCGCGCTGGCCGGTGTGGTGCCGTTCACGGTGGTCCGCACCGACGCGGTGCTGCCGGACCAGTTCCTGGGTGTGTGGCTCGCGATGGTGGCGCTGGCGGCGACGGTGACGCTGGGGACGAGCCTGGGCACGGCCCGGCGGGTGCTGCGGACACCGGCGGTGGGGGCGGTGACGCTGGCCGCGTGAGCGGCAAGGAGAAGAGGGGACGAGGGGAAGGGGCGACCGGTCGCCCCTTCCCCTTGCCGGCCGGCGCGTCAGTCGGCCTTGGCGTACTCCTTCGCCATGCTGCCCGCGAAGTCGTACACGACGCACTGTCCGTCGCCCACGACCCAGGCGTCGTGGCCAGGCGAGCAGACGAAGACGTCGCCGGGACCCACCTCGCTCTCGGTGCCGTCGTCCATGCGGACGTGCATGCGTCCCTCGACCACGTAGCAGTTGTGGTGGATCATGCAGCTGTCGGTGCCCGCGATCGGTGCCACGGACTCCGACCAGCGCCAGCCCGGTTCGAAGGTGGCGACGGCGAAGTCGAGCCCTTCCATGTGCACGGCCTCGATGTGCCCACGGGGGAAATCACGCCGCTCGTCCGGCTTGTCGAGCGTCTTTGCCTCCAGCATGACGCTCCTCCTTTCCCTGTCCCCACCACTCCATCGTCCGCCTGTCAACTCGGCGGCGCCATCCGGGGGACGCGCGCGGCTCAGCGGGGCGCGCCGCAGAGTTCGGCGAACCGGGCGGCGTCCACGTTGCCGCCGGAGAGGATCACGCCGACGCGGCGCGGCAGGGCGTCGATCCGGCCGTTCATGAGGGCGGCCAGCGGAGTGGCCCCGCTGGGTTCGAGGACGGTCTTCAGCCGTTCGAAGGCGAACCGCATCGCGTCCCGGATCTCGTCGTCGGACACCAGCGCGATCCCGTCGAGCAGGCGCCGGTTGAGGGAGAACGTCAGCTCGCCGGGGGTGGGCAGGGCCTGGCCGTCGGCGATGGTGCGCGGTACCGGCACGGTGATCCGCCGGCCCGCGGCCAGGGAGCGTCTGGTGTCGTCCCCGGCCTCCGGCTCCACACCGATCACCCGGGTGCCGGGGTGCAGGGCCTTGATGGCGGTGGCGCTCCCGGCGATCAGCCCGCCGCCGCCGACCGGGGCGACCAGCGCGTCCAGCTCCCCCGTCTCCTCGACCAGTTCGAGGGCGGCGGTGCCCTGGCCCGCGATGACGTGCGGGTGCTCGTAGGGCGGGATCAGGGTCAGTCCGCGGTCGGCGGCCAGCGCTTCGGCGACGGCCACGCGGTCGCCGGTGTAGCGGTCGTAGGTGACGATCTCGGCGCCGTAGCCCGTGGTGGCGTCCCGCTTGGAGGGCGGCGCGTCCTCGGGCATGACGATCACCGCGGTCGTGCCCAGTTCCCGGGCGGCCAGGGCGACCGCCTGGGCGTGGTTGCCCGAGGAGTAGGCGGCGACACCCCTGGAGAGCTGCTCCGGGGTGAGGCGGGAGGCCGCGTTGTAGGCGCCGCGGAACTTGAAGGCGCCGACCCGCTGGTGGTTCTCGCACTTGAGGAAGACCTCGGCGCCGACGAGGGCGTCGAGGGTGCGCGAGCGCAGCACCGGCGTGCGGTGCGCGACGCCCTTGATCCGGGCCGCGGCGGAACGGACGTCGTCGAGGGTGACCGGCGGTGTGGTGGTCGTCACGTATGTCCTCACGGGGTGTCGGCGGCCGGGCCGGTGTCGGCGCGGGCCTGGGAGAGGTAGTGGTAGGCGGAGGCGCGGGAGATGCCGAGCCGGGTGGCGACGTGCTCGACCGAGCGGCGTACGGCGAACACTCCGCGCCCGTCGAGGTCGCGGAACAGCTGGAGCCGCCGCTCCCGGTCCAGCGCCGCCCAACTGGTGTCGCGGCGCAGTGGGTGGGCGTCCACGATGGCGTCGACCACGGCGTCGATGTCGTCGCCGAAGGTGGTCGCCGGTACGTGCGCGGGGGTGCGGGCGGTCCCGGCGAGGGCGCCGAGGAGGGCGTGGGCCCGGTCGACGGCGGTGACGTCCAGGTTGACGCACAGGGCACCGAAGACGGCGCCCGTGGAGTCGCGCAACACCATGGTGGAGGACTTGAGCAGGGTGCCGTCGGCCGTGCGGGTGACGTAGTTCAGCTCGTCGTGCGCCTCGTCGCCGCGGGCCAGCACGCGCATGCCGATCTCGCTCATCGCGCCGCCCACCGTCCGCCCGGTCACCGACCCCGCGACGGCCACGACCGAGCGCTCGGGGCGCCGGTAGTCGTGCAGCACGGCCTCGCAGACCGGTCCGAACGTCGCGGCGATCCCGTCGACGACGGGGCGCAGCGCGGCGAGGACGGCGTCGCGTTCGGCGTCCAGTGCGGGTTCGTCCATACGGCTCAGACTACACGTCCAGCTGCTGGACGGAGAGTCCATGGAGGGCACCGTCCGGTTCCGCCGCACCGGTGCGTCGGCGACGGGCGGCAGCCCGAGGAGCCGACGGGCGACAAGTGGTCCACCGGGCACGGCCTTGATCACCGGTTACGGCCGCCGGGACCCGTGCCGGAGTGCGCCTTCCCCTCCGGGCGGGGACCGCGGGAGTGCATGACCCGGCACGGGTATGTCTCCCGCTACCACGAGGCCAATCCGGTCCCACGGTCCGAGTTCCAGTCCGAGTTCCAGTCCAAGCTCCAGTCCGAGTTCCAGTCCGAGTCCCTCGTACGGAGGTCGTTCCCCCCATGCCCAAGGACGCCAAGTCCCGGAAGAAGCTGCGCAGCAACCGTGCCGCGCTCACGCACAAGGTCGGGTACGCGCTGCGCCACCCCGAGCGCGTCGGCCCCTACGTCCGCCGGGCCGGCCGGGACGCGTGGCTGCGGGTCAAGCACCCCGACCACGTCGGCTACTACCGGGCGGTGATGGCCTCCGACACCCGGCGCAGCCCGGAGGCCGCGGTGGGCAGCCAGACCCACGACCGCTGGCTGGCGCTCGGGCAGATGCAGTTCGACTACCTGGTCGAGCACGGGCTGCGCCCCGGGCACCGCATGCTCGACATCGGCTGCGGCAACCTGCGCGGCGGCTGGCGGTTCATCGACCACCTGGACACCGGCCACTACTACGGCGTCGACATCTCGCCGGACATCCTCATCGCCGCCAAGAAGACCCTGACCGAGCGCGGACTCCAGGCCAAGCTGCCCCACCTGACCATCACCGGGGACCTCCGGCTGAAGTTCCTGCCCGACGACCACTTCGACGTCGTCCACGCCCACAGCGTCTTCTCGCACTCGCCGCTGAACGTCATCGACGAGTGCCTGGCGCACGTCGGACGTGTCCTGACGGACACCGGGTTCTTCGACTTCACCTTCGACCGGACGGAGGGGACCGAGCACCAAGTGCTCCGCGAGGACTTCTACTACCGCACGGACACGCTGCTCACCCTGGCCGCCCAGCACAACCTGCACGCGCGGTTCATGGAGGACTGGGAGAAGCGTCCGCACGGCCAGTCCAAGATCCGGGTGAGCCGCTCACCGCTGCCGTCGTAGGCGGCCGATCGCGTGACCCAGGGGCCGGACGGTTCGTCCGGCCCCTACGGGCGCGGGTCGACGCGCCGCCAGGCGGGCCGGGAGTCCGCGCCCCGGCGGCCGGCCGCGGCGGCGCAGCGCGGGCAGACCCGGCGGACGGCGTCGGCGGCGCCCCCGGACTCCGGCAGCACGTCGGTCCAGGTGACCGCGGAGAACCGGGAGAGCCGAGAGCGGTGGAGGGACAGGCCGCACACGGTCTCGTTCCTGCCCGGCTCCCGGGCGTGCACCTCACCGGCCGGCAGCCAGCGGCCGTCGTCCTCGTCCCACCAGCGGCCGGAGGCCGCCACCTCGTAGCGCCGTGTCCTGGCCATGGCTCCCGGGTGCCCCGGAGGGACCGCGCCCACACGCGCGTACCTCCTCCTGTGTGATCACTCCGCAAGCCCTGCCCGTTTAGGGCGTTTTGTCTGCTTAACATGCGGGGTCCGCGCATCGCCCCGTTGTACGAGAGGACACCAGATGGCGCCCACGGGCCGACCCAGCGCACTGGCCGAGCACGCCTTCTCCCCCCACGACGCCGTGCTGGGCGCCGCCGCCCGGCACCTCGGCCGAAGGCGCTTCCTGACCGTGACCGCGGCCGCCGCCGCGCTCGCCTTCTCCACCAACCTGCCGGCCCGCGGCGCGGTCGCCGCGCCCGAACGCACCGCCCGGATCAGCAAGGACCCCTTCACCCTCGGTGTCGCCTCCGGCGACCCGCTGCCGGACTCGGTGCTGCTGTGGACCAGGCTGGCCCCCGAGCCGTTCCTGGAGGACGGCGGGATGGGCACGGAGCGGGTCACCGTCGAGTGGGAGGTGGCCCTGGACGAGTACTTCGCGGCCGTCCTGTCCCGGGGCACCGCCGACGCCCACGCCGAGTACAACCACAGCGTCCACGTCGACGTGAAGGGCCTGACACCGGGGACCGTCTACTACTACCGCTTCCGCGCCGGGGCGTGGCTCAGCCCTGCGGGCCGCACCCGCACCGCCCCCGCGGCAGGCAGCGTCACGCCGTCGCTGAAGCTCGCCGCGGTCGCCTGCCAGGCCTACCAGGACGGCTACTACACCGTGCTCCGCCACGTCTCCGAGGACGACGTCGACGTGGTGTTCCACCTCGGCGACTACCTGTACGAGTACGCGGTGAACTCCGAGGGCGGCGAGCGCCGCTACACGGACATCACGCTGCCCGACGTGTTCAACCGCGAGACGATGACCCTCGCGGACTACCGGCTGCGCTACTCGCTCTACAAGAGCGACGAGGACCTGCGGGCCGCACACGCGGCGCACCCGTTCGTCGTCGCCTGGGACGACCACGAGACCGAGAACAACTACGCGGGCAGCATCCCCGAGAACGACATCCCGCCGTCCGAGTTCCTGCTGCGCCGCGCCGCCGCGTACCGGGCGTACTGGGAGAACCAGCCGCTGCGTGCCGCCCAGCTGCCGCAGGGTCCCGACGCCCGGCTGTACCGCCGGCTGCACTGGGGCACGCTCGCCCAGTTCGACATCCTGGACACCCGCCAGTACCGCTCCGACCAGGCCTACGACGACCGGCCGCACGCCCCCGGCGCCGAGTCGGACGATCCGGCGCGCACCATCACCGGTACCGCGCAGGAGCAGTGGCTGCTCGACGGCTGGAAGGGCTCGACTGCGCTGTGGAACGTGATGCCCCAGCAGGTGTGCTTCTCCCAGCGCAAGTTCGACGTGACCGCCGACGCCGCGCTCTCCATGGACGCCTGGGACGGCTACCGCGCCTCGCGCGACCGGGTGGTCGCCGGGGCGAAGGCCGCCGGGGTCGAGAACTGGCTGATCCTCACGGGTGACGTGCACGTGGGTTACGCCCTCGACGTCAAGGAGGACTTCGACGACCCGGCCTCCGCCACCGTCGGCACCGAGGTCACCTGCACCTCGGTGGCCAGCGGCCGGGACGGCGTGGAGCAGCCCGCCAACTGGGACCTGTATCTCAAGGCCAACCCGCACATGAAGTTCTACAACGGCAAGCGCGGCTACGTCCGGGCCGAACTCGGCCGTCAGGCCACCCACCTCGACTTCAGGACGGTCTCCGCCATCAGCACGCCCGGCGCCGCCGTGACCACGGCCGCGTCCTTCGTCACCGAGGCGGGCGAACCGGGGCTGAAGCCCGCCTGACCCGGGTCCGCCCGGCGGGAGGACGTCCGCGTACTGCACATGGCACCCACGGCGTACCCCATAGCGCGAAACAGTCCGGGGTGGGGCATCGCCCGGGAACTTTGCGGCAAGGCCTGTGACTTCGTCGCGGGCGCGCCGTGACCCACGGTCGCCCACCGAACACCGCTGTCTCGCACAGCGTCCGAAGGAGGCACATCGCATGGTCGGCAGACATGCCGCGCGCAGCCGCCGCGCAGCCCTCACCGCGCTCGGCGCCCTGGTTCTGACCGCACTACCCTCGGCCGCCTCGGCGGCGCCGCCGCCCGTTCCCGGACCGCGGCCCGCCGTGGCCCGCACGCCCGACGCCGCCACCGCGCCGGCGCGCATGCTGAGCGCGATGGAGCGCGACCTGAAGCTGGCGCCCGGACAGGCGGCGGCCCGGCTGGTCAACGAGGCGGAGGCGGGCACCCGCGCGGGCATGCTGCGCAACACGCTGGGCGACCGCTTCGCCGGTGCCTGGGTGAGTGGGGCGACCTCCGCCGAGCTGACCGTCGCCACCACCGACGCCGCGGACACCGCGGCCATCGAGGCGCAGGGCGCCAAGGCCGCCGTCGTGGGCCGGAACCTCGCCGAGCTGCGCGCGGTCAAGGAGAAGCTGGACGCCGCCGCGGTCCGCACCCGGACCCGGCAGACGCCGGTCTGGTACGTCGACGTGAAGACCAACCGGGTCACGGTCCAGGCGACCGGCGCGTCGGCCGCGGCCGCCTTCGTCGAGGCCGCCGGTGTGCCGGCCGGGGACGTGGGCGTCCGCGTCTCGCCGGACCAGCCACGGGTGCTGGAGGACCTGGTCGGCGGCGACGCCTACTACATCAACGACCAGGCCCGCTGCTCCATCGGCTTCTCCGTCACCAAGGACGACCAGGAGGGCTTCGCCACCGCCGGGCACTGCGGCGACCCGGGCGCCACCACCACCGGGTTCAACGAGGCCGACCAGGGCACCTTCCAGGCCTCCACCTTCCCCGGCAAGGACATGGCCTGGGTGGGCGTCAACTCCGACTGGACCGCCACGCCGGACGTGAAGGCCGAGGGCGGCGAGAAGATCCAGCTCGCCGGGTCGGTGGAGGCTCTCGTGGGTGCCTCGGTGTGCCGTTCCGGTTCGACCACGGGGTGGCACTGCGGCACGATCCAGCAGCACGACACGAGTGTCACCTACCCGGAGGGCACCGTCGACGGGCTGACCGAGACCACGGTGTGCGCCGAACCCGGCGACTCCGGCGGCCCCTTCGTGTCCGGCATCCAGGCGCAGGGCACCACGTCGGGCGGCTCCGGCGACTGCACCAACGGCGGGACCACCTTCTACCAGCCGATCAATCCGCTGCTCAGCGACTTCGGCCTCACTCTGAAGACCACCTCCGCCGCGACCGGGACACCCGCGCCGCAGGACAACGCGGCGGCGGACGCGTGGACCGCGGGCCGGGTCTACGAGGTCGGCACCACCGTCTCCTACGACGGCGTGCGCTACCGCTGCCTCCAGGGCCACCAGGCCCAGGGCGCCGGGTCACCGGCGAGCGCCCCGGCCCTGTGGCAGCGGGTCTGACGGACAGCCGTCCGGCGCGGGGCCGCCCGAAGGGGCCCCGCGCCGGCCCGTGTCCCGGCGGGCTATCCCTCTGCCAGGAGCGCGTAGGCGGTGGCGATGAACGGGTCCCGGGCGCGGAACCTCCGGCTGCACACCGCGGCCAGGGCCGTGTCCGTGTCGGGCCGGAAGCCCAGGAACGCCTGCTGGCCCAGGGTGGCGCCGCTGTGGAAGTACATCGGCCCGCCGTCCGTGGGGTGCCGGAACCACCCCACCGTGTGCACGTGTCGGTGTCCCAGTCCCCGCCGGAGCACCGGCACCCGCACCGCCCGCAGCGCGCCGGCGGCCGGTGAGCGGTCCGGGTCGAGGTGCGCCTCCAGGAAGGTGAGCAGGTCGTTGGGGGTGGACCGGACGGCTCCGGCGGCCTGGAAGCCGCCCGCGTCGAAGGGCGGGACGGGGGTGCGGCCGTCCTTGCGGTGGCCCACGGCGTCGGTCTCGGGGCCCTGTGCCCGCAGGGCGGTGCCGCTGAGGCCGAGGGCGCGCAGCACCTGTCCGGTGATCAGGTCCTCCCAGGCGGTGCCGGTGGTCGCGGCGAGGGCGTGGCCGAGGACGGAGACGCCGTAGTTGGAGTAGTGCCAGCGGGTGCCGGGACGGTGCTTCGGCTCGTGGCGCAGGAAGGTCTCGGTCAGCCGCTCGGCCGGGTAGCGGGCGTAGGGGTTGGTGTGCCAGGCGGGCAGGCCCCGGCGCAGGAAGCCGGCCGGCAGGGCGGGCAGTCCCGACGTGTGGGTGATCAGGTGCGCGAGCGTCACGGGGTGCGGGCCGGGCGCCCTCCCGGGGTCCAGGCAGCCGGCGGCAGGCTCTCCGCCGGTGAGCACGCCGCGCCGGATCAGGCGCGTCAGCAGCAGCGCGGCGAACGTCTTGGACGCCGACCCGATCTCGTAGCGCAGGTCCTCGCGGGGGACGGCGGGCGGCGGGGCGGTGCCGCCCGCGCACAGGGTGCGGCGGCCGCGCCGGGACACGGCGAGGACGACGTCGGGCGCGTCGCAGGCGTGCACGGCCTCGGTCAGCCGCTCGCGCAGCGCCGTGTCGTCGTTCGGTGCCCGCTGCGGCGGGGCGGACTCCTCGGTGGCGGGGACGCCCGGCCAGGGCGTGCGAGGGCCCGTCACGACGCGGAGTGCGCCAGCTCGGTGAGGGCGCGGGAGGTGGCCAGCTGGGAGGCGAAGGCGGCGACGAGCGTCGGGTGGTAGACGATGTCGAACACCTCGTCGGGGTCGCCCTCGGGCATGTCGCGGATCGCGGGCATGGCGCCGTCGGGCTGCTGGGCGGCGGCGAACGCCTCCCAGGCCCGTTCGTCGAGGACGGGTTCGGGCAGACAGGCGTCGACGACGAGGAGTTCGCCGAGCAGGTCCCAGCGTTCCAGGTCCGTCCAGTCGTCGATCCAGCTCGGCAGCCAGGCCGTGAGGTAGTCGGCGACGTGCGGCGGCAGGCCGGTGGGGTTCTCGCCCCAGTCGGTGAGGTGGAAGACGGCGTGGGTGATGTCGTAGGCGATGTGGCCCTCGACCGTCCAGGGTTCGGGGGTGCGGGCCAGCCAGGTGTCGCTCAGTGCCTCGGCCTCGGACGGGTGGGGGCTCAGGCCGAAGCGGCGCTGGAACGCGGCCAGGCCCAGTCTTCGGGTGGGGGTCCGCTCGAAGGACGCCCAGCTGTCCAGCCGGTGGTTGAGGACGGCGGCCCGTTCCAGCTCGGGCTGACTGTGGCCCAGTTCCCTGAAGGGCAGGTACACCTCGAAGGGGATGGACGAGATCGGTTCCGTGCGCTGGCCGCGCACCAGCATGCGGCCGCCGTCCAGGCTCTCGCGCCAGGCGTGGTCGAGGAGCCGTCGGGCCAGTTCGGTCTGCCGGGAGCCGGCCACGCCCTCGCGGAAGAGCACCTTGCAGATCAGGGCCAGTTCGCCGATCGGCTTGAAGCGCTGGAGGAAACCCACCTCGGGGTCCGCGTCGGGCTCCAGCCGGAAGCCGTCCCGGTGGGCCCACAGCCATTCCAGGGCGCGGGCCCCGACGGTGTGCATCAGGCGCGTGGCGGTCATCCGAGCGCTCCTTGTCCGCCGAGGTGTACATGGGTGAGGGTCGCCGCGAACGCGGCCATCAGGGTCGAGTGGTAGCAGTGGGTGAAGTCGTCGGCGGGGGCCGCGGCCACCTCGGGCAGGGCGCCCGACGGGTGCCGGGCCGCCGCGAGGCGCTGCCACCCCTCCTGGAGTGCGGGCGGGTCGAGGGAGCCGGGCACGCTCGCCGCCACGGCGAGCAGTTCGCAGCTCAGGTCCCACAGGCCGGCGTCCAGGCAGGTGTCGAGCCAGGGCGGCAGCCACTGCGTCAGATACTGCGCGAGACGGGCCGGGACGCCGGCCGGACCGGCCCGGCCCCAGTCGGTGAGGTGGAAGACGACATGGGTGAGGGCGTATCCGGCGGACCGTTCGAAGGTCCACGGTTCGGGCAGGCCGCCCAGCCAGGTGCCGTCCCGTACGGCGTCGGGGTCTCCGGGCCGGGTGATGCCGCTGTGCCGTTCGGCCGCCAGGACGCCCAGCCGGCGGGTCGGGTCCTGCTCGGTGAGCCGCCAGCCCCGGGTACGGGCCACCGCGGCGGCGGCCCTCTCGTACTCGCGGTGGCGCAGCCCGGCCGCGGCGAAGGCGGCATAGACCTCCAGCGGGTACGTCGCGAAGGGCTCCTGGTGTTGCAGGGCGGGCAGGAGCGCGCCCCGGCCGGTCTGCTCCCAGGCGTGGGCCAGCAGGTCGCGGGCGCGGGTGTGCAGGGGGTCGGCGGGGCCGGTGAGCGCGGTCACGGTGGCGCACACCTGGGCGAGTTCGCCCAGCGGTTTCCAGGTGCGGTCGACCTCGGCGTGCGCGGCGAGGGCGTCGTCGCCCAGGGTGAACGCGTCGCGGTGCGCGTCCGCCCAGGCCAGTGCCGTCTCCGCCACGTCCCGTACGCTGCGGACCGCCTCCTGGACGGTCACGGCGGTCACACGAGTGCTCCGGCCCGCAGCAGCCGGGCCGCCCGTACCTGGAGGCCCACCTGCGGGTCGTCGTCGGCCATGAGTTCCACGAAGTCCAGCCCGGACTCGAGGCCGAGGGTCTGCGGGACGCCGTCCAGCAGGGTCAGCCAGCGGCCGGCGCCGGCCGCCTGGAGCCAGTCCCGGCGGCGGACCGCGCGGACGAAGCCGCGGGCCAGGTCGAGGGGGCGCTGCCGGGCCACGCGGGCCACGGCGCATTCCTCGCCGGGCAGGGCGAGCGGGGCCAGGACGGCGAGTTGGTGGCTCAGCGTCCGCCAGTCGGCGACGTCGAGCCAGCCGGCGGCCGGTTCGGGGCCGGTCGGGGCGGGCCCCGCCAGCCGGTGCAGGGTCCGGGTCATCGCCCAGTGGCTCCACACCACGGTGGGCGCGGCGTCGGCACGCGGCGGGTAGCTCTCCACGGCCTGGCGGAAGAGGGCGAGTTCGGCCTCGCCCGGGCGGGTGCCGAAGAGAAGGTGCGGCAGCAGGAAGTCGGCTCCCAGGACCCGGACGGCGGCCGGTGCGAAGCCGTCGGCGCCGGTGGCCGGCGACAGGTCCCCGGACACCGGGCCGTGGCCCCCGCTGCTGAGAGCGGAGGCCACGCCGGTTGCCAACTCCCGCACCGCGTCCTTCAGGAAGGACGAAGTGCTTGGCTGGTGCATTCACTGCTCCTGTCGGTCGGTCAGCCCTTCTTCGGGCGCGGGGTCGGCGGCGACAGCAGCAGGCCGTAGTCACCGCCCGCCAGGGCCAGTGCCGCGCACTCGCGGCTGTCGCGGAAGACGCCTTCCGCCTCTGCCGGGTCGAGCGCCGCGTCGATGTCGATGTTCGGGGTGCGGGTGATCTCTTCGGTCACCGTCTCCTTGGAAGGCATGTCACCATCTCCCTCTGGTCGGCCAATAGCCTTCACACCACAGGTGTCCCCGTACTCACAAAACCATGCCTATCTCTCAGAAAACTCATGAGATAACTTTTTCAACAAATCGGTCGAAGCGGGCATCACCGGCTTCGCCGCAACCGCCACACATGGTCCTCGCGGTGGCCTTCGGCGCCGTCGGGCGAGGCGCTGGCGCGGCGGACGGTCTCGCAGGTCTCGACGGTCCATCCGTCGTCCGGCAGACCGAGGTCGACCAGCACGCCGTCCAGGGTGGGGAACTCTGCATCGAACGGGGGTTCGGTCTGCCAGGACGGCCAGCCGGCGTGCAGGACGAGCAGGAGGGTGCCGCCGGGTGCGACGGCGGCCGCCGCGCGGCGCAGGACCCCCCGCTGGTCGAGGGCGACCGGCGACTGCAGGTAGTGCGCGCTCACCAGGTCGAAGGTGCCCTCGGGGAACGACTCGCCCAACTCGTGCCGCTGCCAGGCGACACGGTCCCCGACGCCCGCCTCGGCGGCGTGCACGGCAGCGCGTTCGAGGGCCGTGGCGGCGATGTCCACGCCGGTGACCCGCCAGCCCTGGGCGGCCAGCCACACGGCGTCGCCGCCCTCGCCGCAGCCGAGGTCCAGGGCGGTGCCGGGCGTCAGGGCGGCCGCCTCGCGCACCAGCAGTTCGTTGGGGCGTCCGCTCCACACGCGGCCGGAGTCGCGGTAGCGGGCCTCCCAGAATTCCGCGGCGGGTGCCGGCGCGGGGATGTCGGTCATGGTGCCTCCTGGGGCCGGGGTCGACTGCTCGGGGGGAGGCGCGAGAGCCGCGCTCCGTGTGCAGACTGCCCCGGCCGGCCAGGCGGCGCCAAAGCTCTTTGCCGGTCCGGCAAATCCGGCGTCGGCGGAGCGGTCCGTCAGCGCGTGAGCGCCTCAGCGTCGCCGCCGGTGCCGCCCGTGCTGTCGGTACCGCCCGTGCTGTCGGTGCGCACCCACACCGCCCGGCGCGGGAAGGGGATCTCGACGCCCGCCTCGTCCAGCGCCTCCTTGACCCGGCGGCGCAGCTCACGGGTGACGCCCCACTGCTGGAGCGGCACGGTCTTGACGGCGAGGCGCACCAGCATCCCGTCGGCGTCCAGGGACTGCACGCCCCACACCGCGGGATCCTCCAGCAGGACGTCCGCGAAGTCCGGCTCCTCGCGCAGCGCGCGACCGGTGTCCTCGAGGACGCGGTAGACGGTGTCGAGGTTCGCGTCGTGGGACACGGCGACGTCCAGGACGGCGCGGGCCCACTCCTGGCTGTCGTTGCGGACCCGCAGGATCTCGCCGTTGCGGATGTGCCACAGGCCGCCGTTGAGGTCGCGGACGTGGGTGAGGCGCAGTCCGACGTGCTCCACCTCGCCGACGGCCTCGCCCAGGTCGACCGAGTCGCCGACGCCGTACTGGTCCTCGACCATGATGAGCAGCCCGGACAGGTAGTCCGCGACCAGGCTCTGGGCGCCGAAACCGATGGCCAGGCCGACCACCCCGGCGCTGGCCAGCAGCGGGCCGAGGGCGATGCCGACCTGGTCGAGCACCATGGCCACGCCGACCATGAACAGCACGATGGTGACGGCGCTGCTGAGCACCGAGCCGATGGTGCGGGCCCGCTGTTCCCGGCGCTGCCGTGCCCGGGACCGGTCGCGGTGCAGGACGGCGGCGCCGCGGGACGGCCTGCGGGTGCGGCTGCTTTCGGCCTCGCCCGCCGACGGCTCCAGGACCCGCTGGACGACCCGGGTGATGGCCCGCTTGGCCACCGCGCGCAGCACGAGCAGGATCACCACGATGAGCGCGATGCGCAGCGGTATCCCGATCAGTGCCGTGGTGTGGTCGCCGATCCAGTCCGACCACGAGCCCGCCAGTTGCGGGTGGGTGGCCGGTTCGGCGGACGGGGAGGTGTGCGACATCGGCTCGGCTGCTCCGTTCCTCGGGGGCGACGTGTCCGTCGTCGGAGCCGCCTACCCGAGCACCGCCCGAACATGACGGCTTTCAACGGCGCCCGTCCGGGCACCCGCGTGGCGTCGTCCCTCGGCGGAAGGGGTCCCCGGCGTGGTCACCGTTGCCGTCCTGCTGCTGCCCGCACTGGGTCTGCTGTTGTTCACCATGACGTATCTGGAGGACCGGCTGTTCGGTGATCCGGCGCCGCCCCGGCACGCCCGGCGCCGTCACCTGCGTCTCCTCCCGGGCGGCGGGAGCGGCGCGGACCAAGGGACCGGCGCGGGCCGGGTGTCCGACCGCGACGCCGCCTGACGCCGCACGCACCCCGCCGAGCGGCCGGACGGCCCGCCGGGCGATGCTGGTGCACACGGGACACACGTGGCACGGCCGAGGAGAGCGGATGGACACCGGGGAACAGCACGACGCGGACGGCGAGTTCGTCCGGTTCTGGCAGGAGCGCCGGGTGTGCTTCCTGTCGACGCCGCGGGCCGACGGAACGCCGCACCTGGTTCCGGTCGGGGTGACGTACGACCACGCCACCCGCACGGCGCGGGTGATCACGAGCCGGGACACCGCGAAGGCGCGCAACGTCCGGCGGGCCGCCGGGGCGGTCGTCGCCGTGGGCCAGGTGGACGGCCGGCGCTGGTCCACGCTGGAGGGCGTGGCCTCCGTGCGCGACGACGCCGGGGCGGTCCGCGACGCGGAGACCCGCTACGCGGCCCGCTACCGGCAGCCCCGGGCGAACCCGGAGCGGGTCGTCATCGAGATCGACGTACGGCGCTTTCTCGGCACCGTGCGCCCGTCGGAGCGGCGTTCGGAGGCGTGACAGTCAGGGCGTGACGGCCGGGGCGGGGCGGCTCATCCCCGCCCTGCCCGGGTCCGGTGTCCGAGCCGCCCGGGCCACCAGGCGACGGCGCCGATGTCGCGGGCGAGCGCCGGGACCAGCAGGGAGCGCACCACCAGTGTGTCCAGCAGGACGCCGAAGGCCACGATGAAGGCGATCTGCAGCAGGAAGGCCAGGGGAATCACCCCGAGCGCCGCGAAGGTGGCGGCGAGGACGACGCCGGCCGAGGTGATCACTCCGCCGGTGGCGGTCAGCCCGCGCAGGATGCCCTCGCGCACGCCGTGGCGCAGCGCTTCCTCCCGTACCCGGGACATGAGGAAGATGTTGTAGTCCACGCCGAGGGCGACCAGGAAGACGAATCCGTACAGCGGGACGGAGGCGTCGGTGCCGCTGAAGCCGAACACATGGGTGAAGACGAGCGCCGAGATGCCCAGGGTGGCCAGGAAGTTCAGCGCCACCGTCGCCACCAGCAGGACGGGCATCAGCAGGGAGCGCAGCAGCAGGACCAGGACGACGAGGATGATGGCGAGGACCACGGGCACGATGAGCGTGCGGTCCTCGCCCGCGGTCTCCTGGGTGTCGTACTGCTGGGCGGTGTAGCCGCCCACGAGGGCGTCCGCCCCGGAGACCTCGTGGACGGCGGCCCGCAGCCGGACCACCGTGCTCTTGGCGGCGTCGCTGTCGGCGGGCGCCTTGAGCGTCGCGTCGACGCGTACGCGTCCGTCGACCACCAGGGGCGTACCGGCGCCGGGGCGGCCGGAGTCGGTCACCGGGTCGGCCGAGGCGACGCCGCGGGTGTCGCGGGCGGCTTGGAGGACCGGGTCGAGGCGGTCGGCCTCGGCGATGACGACGGCGGGGTTGCCGGAACCGCCGGGGAAGTGCTCGGCGAGGGTCTGCTGGGCGGCGACGGAGGGAGCGTCGTTCACGAAGATCTCGTCGAGCGGGACGCCCTTGGAGCTCAGGGTCGGCGCGAAGGCGGCGCAGGCGAGCAGCGCGGCCAGCGAGACGGCCCAGATGCGGCGCGGAGCGCGGTCCACGAGCGCGGCGACACGGTGCCACAGCCGGTGTCCGGCCTCGGGGTCGCCGGTCCGCACCGGCTTGGCCGGCCAGTAGGCGACCCGGCCGAGCAGCACCAGGACGGCGGGCAGGAAGGTGAGCGTGCTCAGCACCGAGCAGACGATGCCGATGGCACCGACGGGCCCGAGCGCGCGGTTGTTGGTCAGGTCGCTGAGCAGCAGGGCCAGCAGGCCGAGCGCGACGGTGGCCGCGCTGGCGACGACGGCGCCCCAGGAGTCGCGCAGTGCGGCACGCACGGCGCCGAAGCGGTCCGGGTGGCGGGCGAGTTCCTCACGGAACCGGGCGGTGAGCAGCAGCGCGTAGTCGGTGGCGGCGCCGATGACCAGGATGGAGAGGATCCCCTGGACCTGTCCGTCGACGCGTACGACGTCGTGGTCGGCCAGCGCGTAGACGATGGCGCACGCCAGGGCCAGTGCGAAGACCGCGCTCAGGATGATGACCAGGGGCAGCAGGACGCTGCGGTAGACGAGCAGCAGGATCACCAGGACCGTGATCAGCGCGACGGCGAGCAGCAGTCCGTCGATGCCCGCGAAGGCGTCGGAGAGGTCGGCCTGGGAGGCCGCGGGACCGGCGAGCTGGGCCTGGGTGCCGGGGACCTGTCCGGCGGCCTCGCCGATGTCCGCCAGCACCTCCGGGAGCCGTTCGCCGAGGTCCGGCTCGACCTGGACGACGGCCTGGAGTGCCCGGCCGTCGTCCGAGGGCAGCGCGGGGCTCGCGGATCCGACGATCCCCGGGTCGCCTTCGAGAGCCGCGACCGAGCGGGTGGCGGCCTGCTGGTGTGCGGTGACCGCCGCGTCGCCGTCACCGTCGGCGGTCCAGACGACGATCACGGGGAGCGTCTCGTCCTGCTGGAAGGCCTGCTGCGCGTCGACGACCCGCGTGGACTCCGCGCTTCGCGGCAGGAAGGAGGCCTGGTCGTTGGTGGCGACCTCGCCGAGCTTGCCGGCGTACGGACCGAGCGCTCCGCCGACGACGAGCCAGACCAGGAGGAGCAGGACCGGGACGAGCCATCGGGCGCGCCGGGGGCTTCGGGACGGTCGGGAGGGGGTGGACATCGGTGTCGGGTCTCCAAATCTCGGGGGGCGCTGGCACCAAATGCAGCTCGATCATAAACAATCTCAATTATCGAGTTACTTTCGGCTGTCACCGGACCGCCTGACGCCGCGCCCCGGCGCCGTCCGCCGGGGCGCGGCGGCTCAGCGATCGTCCGACACCACGTGGCTCAGCTCCTCGTTCAACGCCGCCAGGAAGCGGGCCACGACGGCCAGTTCGCCGTCGTCGAAGTGTGCCCGGGCGGCGACGGCGGCGTCGGCCAGCGGACGGAAGTACCGTCGGGCCGCCTCACGGGCCTCGGGCACGTAGTGCAGGTGGACCACCCGGCGGTCGGCGCTCTCCCGGACCCGGCGCACGTGTCCGGCACGCTCGAGCCGGTCCACGCAGGCCGTCACCGCGCCCGAGGTCAGCCCGAGGTGCCGGCGCAGCCGTCCCGGCGTCATGGGCTCGGGCGCGTCCAGGATCGCCGCGAGGGCCTGGATGTCGGTGGCGTGCAGCGTGTGGGCACCGGCGAAACCGTGCACGACGCGGTTGATCTCGCCGTTCATCCGCCTCAGCTGGACGGCGAGGACGTACAGGTCGCTCGCCTCGGGGCCGGGTCCGGTCCCCCGCTCGTGCGCGTGCTGTCCGCGCTGGTTCGCTGTCGCCACGTGATCAGCGTATAGAAGGGTCGATCTGGGCCCGGACGCGTCGACCGCGTCCCGTTCGGGGGAAGGGATCACGGTGACGACTGTCCCGCGAGCGACGGAGCCACATGAGCCAGGCAGCCGAAGGACCCGGGAGGACGAGCGGCGGGGGCGCCGGGGCGGGCCTCGACTGCCTGGTCACCGGCGCGACGGGATACGTCGGGGGCCGTCTCGTGCCCGAACTGCTCGACGCCGGACACCGGGTGCGGTGCCTGGCCCGCTCCCCGCACAGGCTGCGCGACCATCCGTGGGCCGGGAGGGCCGAGGTGGTGCGGGGCGACGTGACCGACGCCGATTCGGTGGCGCGGGCGATGGAGGGCGTCGACGTGGCCTATTACCTGGTGCACGCGCTGGGCACCGGCGACGACTTCGAGGCGACCGACCGGCGGGCGGCGCGCACCTTCGCCGAGCGGGCCGCGGCGGCGGGCGTGCGGCGCATCGTCTACCTGGGCGGCCTGACCCCGTCCGGAGTGCCGGAGGGCGAGTTGTCACCGCATCTGCGCTCGCGGGCCGAGGTCGGACGCATTCTGCTGGCCTCCGGTGTGCCCACGACGGTGCTGCGCGCGGCGGTCGTGATCGGCTCCGGGTCGGCGTCCTTCGAGATGCTGCGCTACCTCACCGAGCGGCTGCCGGTGATGGTCACGCCCAGCTGGGTCCACACCCGCATCCAGCCGGTCGCGGTGCGGGACGTGCTGCGCGCCCTGGTGGGCGGCGCGACCATGCCGGCGGAGGTCTCCCGGACCTTCGACGTCGGCGGCCCGGACATCCTGACCTACCGGGAGATGATGGAGCGCTACGCCCGGGTGGCCGAGCTGCCCAGGCGGCTGATCCTGCCGGTGCCGATGCTGTCCCCCGGGCTGTCCAGCCACTGGGTCGGGCTGGTCACGCCGGTCCCGGCGGCCATCGCGCGCCCGCTCACCGAGTCGCTGCGGCACGAGGTGGTGTGCGGCGAGAACGACATCGTGCGGTACGTCCCGCCGCCACCGGGATACCCCCTCGGCTTCGACGACGCGCTGCGGCTGGCCCTGCAACGGGTGCGGGAGGCCCGGGTCACCACCCGCTGGTCGTCCGCGTCCGTGCCGGGGGCACCCAGCGACCCGCTGCCCACCGACCCCGACTGGGCCGGCGGCAGCCTCTACACCGACGACCGCGCCCTGACCGTCGACGCGCCGCCGGACGCGCTGTGGCGGGTCGTGGAGGGCATCGGCGGCGACAACGGCTGGTACTCCTTTCCCCTGGCGTGGGCGGTACGGGGCTGGCTCGACCGGCTGGTGGGCGGGGTGGGCCTGCGCCGGGGACGCCGGGACGCCGCCCGGCTGCGGGTCGGCGACTCGCTGGACTTCTGGCGGGTGGAGGAGATCGTCCCCGGCAAGCTGCTGCGGCTGCGCGCCGAGATGCGGCTGCCGGGGCTGGCCTGGCTGGAGATGTACGCCGAAACCGACGACGCCGGGCGGACGCGCTACCGCCAGCGGGCGCTGTTCCATCCGCACGGGCTGGCGGGCCAGGCCTACTGGTGGAGCGTGTGGCCCTTCCACGCCGTGGTCTTCGGCGGCATGGCCCGCAACATCGCCCGCGCCGCCGCCCGCGCCGCCGGACCGCCTGGTCCGGCCCGCGACGGCGCCGAATCCTGAGCCCCACGCGGTCGCCCCGCCCCGCACCGGGGCCGGGGGCCAACACCCACGGCCCCGAGCCGCCCGGCGATCAAGACTTTCCTGCCTCCTGCCTCCTGCCTCGCACATCGCGTGCTCCGACGCCGGCCAGGTGACCGAACACCCCAGGCCCGACGATGCCCGACACGCCGCACGAGGCCGAGGGCCAACACCTGGGGACCCGGCCCGCGCGGCTCCCCAGGCCCCATCGCCGCATCGCCCGGGCGTGCGCCCGAGCCCCCGGGACCCGATCGTCGGCCTCTCCGAGGGCCTGGGCCGCTTCAGGCGGGCCCGCGGACGCGACGGAGCCCCGGGCGCGGGCGACCGTCAGGCGCGGGGGCCGTCCGGACGGGATGTGTGGTCCGGGTGGTTCCGGGTCCGCCGGACCTCCTTCAGCTCCGCCTCGTACAGGTGGCGGCGGCCCGCGGCGAGACGCGCCACCGCATCCCGCTCCAGGTCCCGGAACGGCTGGTAGTACGTCCGGTCGTAGGCGTCGACGATCTGGAACGTCCAGTGGCCGGGGATGACGTTGCGGCCGAGGATCTCGGTGCGCACCCGCTCCGCCAGCTCCGGGTGCCCCGCGGCGCGCAGCAGCTCGACGGCGCGGTCGAGTTCGAAGTCCGCCGAGCCGGTGTGCTGGTGGAAGGCGAACAGGTGGCCGCGGGCGCACTCGGTCGTCTCCAGGGCCTTGGACAGGGACCCGAGGGCCTCGACGGTCTCGTCGCTGACGCCCTCGGGGCGCCGGTGCGGGTCGTCGTCATCCATGGCGGGCCAGGGGGTCGTGGCCCCAGTTCATGAGCGAGTACCGCCACCGGGTGTCCTCGACGTCGCCCGACGGGCGCTGGGCCAGGTGGCGTCGGACGTAGCCGACGACCTTGCGCATGTGCTCGTAGTCGTCGTCGGAGAGGTCGCCCTTGTTCTTGCGCAGGATCTCGACGATCCGGCGGCCGGACGCGTGCCCGACGGACTCGCCCCCGTCCTGGTGGTGCCCGGCGTCCCGCGACTCGTCGGTGTCGAGCCACCGGTCCAGTCCGGCCGGTGTCATGTTCACCAGTTCGTGGAAGTCGTCCCGGGTCCGGTCCTGCTCGTCGCCGTCCATGGCTCCTCACTTCCTCTTCAGCGCGGACGGCTTGTGCACCGCCGACCGGCCCGACCGGTCGCTGCGGACCTGGTACTGCGGGTCGTCGGCGGAGGCGTCCACGGTGCGGCCGGCCGCTTCGGTGCGCTTGGTGATCTTCTTCTCCACCTCCCCCTCGGTGCGGGAGCCGTGGCTGCTCCAGGTGACCTTGTCGCCCTTCTTCAGGCTCTCGCGGTCGTCGCGCTTCTTCGCCATCGTGGTGCTCCTTCGCCTGCGCGCCCCGCCTTCGGCATTCGGGCCGTCTGGGTTCCCAGCCGGGGGCGCATCACTCGGTCGGGGCGGTGATTCGCCGCCGAACTATCCTGGTCGCGGCCCCGCCGTCGTCCCAGGAGCAGCCCGTTGAACACCAGCACAGCGACCCCGGACAGCTACTACGAGCGGATCGACGAGCACCGCTACAAGCCCACTCCGCACGCGGGCGGCGCGTGGAGCTCGGACGAGCAGCACTTCAGTCCGCTCGGGGGGCTGATCGTCCACGCCGTGGACCGCCATCTGGCGGGTCGTGCCGGTGCGAGCATGTCACTGAGCCGGATCAGCTTCGACATCCTGGGCCGCCCGGCGCTCGACGAGTGCGAGATACGGGTGGAGACCGTCCGGCCGGGACGCACCATCGAGCTGGTCGAGGCGACCGTGCTGATAGCGGACCGGTCGGTGGCACGGGCCAGGGCGTGGCTGCTGGCCGACGGGGACACGAGCGCCGTCGCCGGTGGCGGTGCCGACCGGCTCGCCTCGCCGGACACGCTGTCCCGCTGGCCGATGGACACCGAGTGGCCCGGCGGGTACATCGCCTCCCTGGACGTACGCCCGCTCGCCCCGCCCCGGCCGGGTCGCACCACCGCCTGGATCTCCACCGGCCTCGACCTCGTCGCCGGGGAGAGCGCGAGTCCGCTGGCCTCCTACGTCACGCTGGTCGACACGGCCAACGGCATCGCGGTGCGGCAGTCGCCGCGGGAGTGGATGTTCCCGAACGTCGATCTGACCCTGCACCTGCACCGCGCGCCGCGGGGGCGCTGGACCGGCTTGGACACCACCGTCGTCTTCGGGCCCACCGGCCAGGGCATCACCAGCACCGTGCTGCACGATCTGGACGGTCCCGTGGGTCACGCCCAGCAGATGCTGACCGTCCGCCCGCAGCCCTGAGAGGCCCTGCCGGACCCGCCGGCAGGGGTCAGCCCCGGCCCGCGGGCGGATCGGCGAGGATGCCCTCCAGCAGCCCGGTGGCCTGGCCGACCTCGATCAGGTACCCGTCGGGGTCGCGCAGGTAGCACCGCAGCTCGGCCTTCCGGTCGATCGGCGGGGTGAGGAACTCGGCGCCGAGCGCGCTCCACTCCCGGTGGCAGCGCTCGATGTCGGCCACCCGGATGTTGAGGAAGCTCGTGGCCGTCCCGGGGTCCTCCGGCGGGCGCAGGGTGACGTCGGGCTTGTCCGGCGTCGGTCCGCCGCCCGGGTTCATGATGATCCAGCTGTTCGCGAGCTTGACGATGCACGGGTTCTCCGCGAGCACGACCTCGCCGCCGAGCACCTCGGAGTAGAAGGCGCGCGAGCGCGGCACGTCGGCCACGGTGAGGAAGTGGGTGAGCAGCAGTCCCGACTCCGGTGCCGGCAGGTCTTCACGGCGCATTCCTGGACCCCCACGCTCTTGTCACGGGTTTCGCATTCCGGGTTTTCTCCGACATGCCCATCATGGACCGCGCCCGGCCGGCCGGAAAGACGATCAAGAGGGCCTGAGGACCAGACGCCCCCGCACCTCGCCGGCCTCCAGCCTGCGGTGGGCCTCGGCCGTCATCGACAGCGGCAGCCGGTCGGCGATGCGCGGGCGCCACGGGGTGTCCGCGAGGACGCCCACGACGCCCCGCGCCGCCTCGGCGAGGTCGGCGGTCGTCGCGTTGCTGATGGCGAACCCGACGATGCTCGCGTCCTTCGTGTAGAGCCCGCCCACGGACAGTGCGGACGGCCCGGTGCCCAGTCCCACCATCGCGACCAGCCGCCCGCCCCGCGCCAGCGAGTCCACGGCGTCGGCGAGCACCCCCTGGCCGGACGTGTCCAGGTGCACGTCGTAGCCGTCGGGGGCGGCCCCGCGCACGCGCGCTTCGAGGTCGGGCGCGTGGTGGTCGAGGACCTCGGCGGCGCCCAGCTCACGCACCGCCCCGGCGTCCTCCGCACGCGCCGTGGCGACCACGCGGGCCCCGGCCCGGGCGGCCAGGGCTACGGCGGCGCCGCCCACGTTCCCCGCGCCGCCTCCGACGTACACGGTCTCCCCCGCCCGCAGCCGGCCGTGCCGGAACAGGGCGAGCCAGGCGGAGGCCGCCGGGTGGGCGGCCGCCACGAGGTGCTCCGCGTCGATGCCGGACGGCGCCGGGTAGAGGCGTTCGGCGGCGACCGTCGCGTACTGGGCGAAGGAACCCTGCCGGCCCGCGTGCCCGAGGCTGTTGCACCACACCCGCTGCCCGACGGTGAGGCCCGCGGCACCGGGTCCGGCCACGGCGACCTCGCCCACCAGGTCGCGGCCGACGACGAAGGGCAGCGGCAGCGGTGTGGCGTACGCACCGGACCGTACGAAGGTGTCCACGGGGTTGGCGGCTACGGCCGCCACCCGAACCAGTGCGTCCGTGGGCCCGGTCGGTGGTACGGGGAGTTCTCCGTACCGGATGGCATCGGCGGGTCCGACGGCGTCGATGTACGCCGCCCGCATCGTGTCCGGAACTGAGCCGCTCATGGGCTCATACTAAGAACCACCGGTTGGTGACGGCGTTGTACATGCCCATGCAGCGCTCGTCGAAGACGCCGGTGATCGCCTTCTCCGCGCGCAACTGCCGGGCGAGGGCCGTGCCGAGGAAGACCTCGATGCCGGCGCGCTGACTGTCGATGAATCCGTGGCCCTTGGCCTCGTCGACCGGGTAGCCGCGGCGCACGCTGCGGCCCAGGGAGGTGAGGGCGGCCGCTAGGTCCTTCTCCAGCTTCTCCTGGGTGGGCCGGCCCCTGTGCCCGAGCGGGTGAGCGGCGGGCGGACGCCCGCAGGACGCTCGCGCAGCCGGCGGCCGCGCCGGGTGAGTCCCCAGGGCTTGAGGAGCGACAGCACCGTCATGAACACGTAGGCGGACAGGGAGACCACCGGCCCGAAGAGCACGTCTCCCGCGTCGGGCAGCGGCTCGCCGGCGGCCACGGCGGCGACCGCCGCGTCCACCCCGGGGCGCAGCGCGAAGAGCGTGGCGACGGTCGTGCCGAGGGTCAGCCAGAACTTCGTGTACACCCACCGGTGCCGGGCGAGGCCCCACCGCGTGCCCAGGGCCAGCACCAGACCGCTCACCAGGGTGAGCAGGGCGAGGGGGAGCAGCAGCCAGTCGGCGAACAGCTTCATGCAGCGGACGGCGGCCTCCACCGCGACCGGGGAGGCGTCGGCAGCCGCGGTGACGCCGAGCGCTAGCAGCCCGAGGGTGAGCCCGAGCCAGGCGGCGGAGGCGAGGACATGGACGACGAGGGAGGCCCTGCGTGCGGGGCGGCCGAGTTTCACGCCACCCACGCTGCCGGTCGGCGGCCCCCGAGGCGTCCCGCGGCGGGAGTATCCGCCCGTACTGGCCCGGGCGTACGCGACGGGGGCGCCGTGACCCGATCGGCGCAGGCCTCGGACGCCCGCACTGCGCCGGGCACACGGGCGGCCTAGCCTGGGCGTGTCTTCGAGGAAACGCCGCTAGGAGTTCCCATGCGTCTGCCCATCGAGCTCAGGCACGTCGCCCCACGACTCGCCACCGGGGCCTTCATTCTCAATTCCGGTCTGGCCAAGCGGGGGGCCGACGAGCAGACCGCCGCGATGATGCACGGGATGGCGAAGAACACCTATCCGTTCCTCGGCAGACTGCGGCCCGCGACCTTCCTCCGCCTACTCTCCGCCGGTGAGATCACGCTCGGTGCGGCGCTGCTCCTGCCGGTCGTGCCGACGGCTGTCGCCGGCATCGGCCTGACCGCCTTCTCGGCCGGGCTGGTGGGTCTGTACCTGCGCACGCCGGGGATGCGCGAGGAGGGCAGCCTGCGCCCGACGCAGGACGGGACGGCCCTGGCGAAGGACACCTGGATGCTCGGCATCGGGATCGGCTTCGTCGTGGACGGGGCCACGAGCAGGGCGTGCTGACCCCTACGACACCGGCGCCCGACGCCAGTCCTGTTCGGTGAGGGACAGCATGGCCCCGACGGTGTCCTCGTCGGGCAGGGGCCCGTGGTCCCCCACGACCTTCAGCGCGGAGGCCGCGGTGATGTGGCCCAGGCGCAGGGCCCGGGTGAGGTCCGTTCCGCGCCAGAGTCCGGCGAGGAATCCGGCGGCGAACGCGTCGCCCGCACCCACCGGCTCCACGACCTCGGTGGTCAGCGCGGGCACGGTGCACTCCCCCTGCCCGGTGAACGCGGTGGCACTCCGCCCGCCGTCCTTGACGACGAGGACGCGCGGGCCGCTCAGCAACCGGCGGACGTCGGTCGCGGCCAGGTCCGCGCCCCACAGGTCCTGGGCCTCGTCCAGGCCGACGAAGGCGATGTCGGCACGGTCGGCCAGGTCCCGGAGCACCGTGGCGGCCGTGTCCGGCGGCCACAGCGCGGGGCGGTGGTTGACGTCGAAGCTGACGGCGTGGGTGCGCCGCGCCGGCGCAGTGCGCAGCGCCCGTTCCACCAGGGCCCGGCAGGACGGGGACAGCGCCGGGGTCACCCCGGTCAGGTGGAGGAGGGCGGCCCCGCCGAACCGTTCGTCGTCCAGCACGTCGGGGCCGAGCGCCGAAGCCGCCGAACCCCGGCGGTAGTAGTGCACGCGGGTCCCGGCGGCGCCCGGGTCCTTCAGGAGCAGGCCGGTCGGCCGTGCCGGATCGGTGCGCACGCCGGAGACGTCCACGCCCGCCCGCGCGACGGCCGCCCGGACCCGGCGGCCGAGCGCGTCGTCACCGACCGCCGAGAGCCAGGAGACGGGCAGGCCCAGGTCCGCGAGGTACATGGCCACGTTCGATTCGGCGCCCGCCACCGACAGGCGCAGGGACTCGGTGTCGTCCAGCGAGTCCACCGGGGCCGGGGCCAGGGCCGCCATGGTCTCCCCCAGACACACCACCGGTCCCCGCGGCGGCCGCCAGGGGCCCGTGGCCGGAACGGCCGCGTCGCTTTGAGGGCTGCGTACGGGGGTGTCGTCGTGCTCCTCGGGCTCGGGCCGTGCGCCGGTCACGGCCGGGCCTCCCGCACGGCGGCGCGGAAGGCGCGGGCACGGGTGCGGAGGTCGTCGAGGCTGCCTCCGTCCGCGGCGTCGCCGATCAGCGGGGAACCGACCCCGACCGCGGTGGCACCCGCCGCCAGATGGGCACGGGCCGCCGCCTCGTCGATACCGCCGACGGGCACGAGGATCTCGTGCGGGAAGGGGCCGCGCAACGCCTTCACGTACGCGGGTCCCCCCGCCTGGGCCGCCGGGAAGATCTTCAGCGCGGTGGCGCCGAGGGTGCGCGCGGCGATGACGTCGGTGGGCGTCATGACACCGGCCAGGACGGGCATGCCCCGTTCACGGGCCGCCGTGACCCCCTCTCCCAGACCCGGCGTGACCGCGAAGTCGGCGCCGGCCCGGTGGGCGGCCACCGCGTCGTCCGCGGTGAGGACGGTCCCGGCACCCAGGGGCCGGTCGGGGCCGAGGGCGGCTCTGGCGCGTTCTACGACCCGGAGGGCGTCCTTGCCGGTCAACGACACCTCGATGAGTTCCACGCCCTCCTCCGCCAGCGTCAGCACGGTGCGCAGCGCGGCGTCGGCGTCGTCTCCGCGCACGATGGCGACGAGGCGGTGCGCGGCCAGGGCAGCTCGCAGATCCACAGACTGGTCTCCTACTCCGGGGCATCGGGGGCCACAGGCCGGCCGGCTCGCAGCGGCACTCGAGGCACTCGAGGCACTCGACGGCCAGGGTAGAACGCCGCCGCACCCGGCCCGGAGGCAGGGCGGTACCGGGGGCGCGACGTTATGCCCCGTGTTGTGCGTTTTGCACCATTCCTCATGGTGACCCGGGTGGAGGACATCCACGTGCGACGAGGTGAGAAATATGCTGGTGCTGGGACTCCTGCTCATGGCGGGCGCCGCCGCCTTCGCGGGCCTGCTGATCGCGTACAACCTGTCCGGCGGTCCGGACTACACCGTGACCCTGCTGGGGAGCGAGCCATTCACGATCAGTACGCTCGGGGCGTTTCTCGGTGGCATCGCCCTGACCCTGATCTTCGGCCTGGGCATGTGGATGCTTCTGGCCGGGACCGTCCTGGCACGCCACCGCGGCAAGAAGCGCCGCAGGGATCGTGAGACCGCCAAGCAGGCCGCCGCCGAGCGCGACGCGATGGCCGGCCGGCTGGAAGGCGGGGGCAGCACGAACGACGCGGCCGAGCCGGGCGGACACCGGCGCCCCGCCGCCCACCGACCGCAGTGGCTGCGGCCGCACGGTCACCACTGACCGCCCATGGAACAGGGACCGGCCGGTCCCGCTCATCCGCCGGACCGGCCGGTCCCTGTTCCATGGGCGGCCCGCGGCGGGCCGGTGCATACGTTGGCGATGAGGCGAGCCTGGATGGGATGGACTCCGGCTCTTCCTGCACTGGACGGAACCGCAGGGCAATCGCACCGACCTGGACCTGTCGGTCGCGTTCTTCGACGCCGAATGGACGTTCACCGGCCGGTGCGACTGCACGAACCTGGCGCACGGCCGGGACGCGGCGGTCCACTCCGGCGACCTCGCCGAACTGCCGGACGCGTTCGCGGGTTTCACAGGTGGCGGTGGTGTCCCGGGGACCGGAGCCCGCCCTGCTCGGCTACCGGCGGCGCCCCGACGAGACCGCGGCCGCGTTCGCCGTGAGAGTGTCGTCGCCGAAGACGCCGAGGAGCATCACGAGCACGTCGACCCGCCGGGCGCGACGGGCACGGCCTACCGGCTCTTCCCTGGCACTGGCGATGGGCCGCAGTCCTTGACCCGTGGACCACGGGAGACCTGGTCGCCGACCTGGCGTGAGCCCGTACGGGCGCACCGCGTCATTCCGAAGCGACGCGGAACTCGAACTCGGGACGGTCCCAGGGCACGGCGGGCGGATTCGCGAGCGCGGTCCCGGTCCGCACCGCACCGGCGCGGTGGTAGAAGCCCTCGGCGGGGAGATGCGACACGACCCTGACGCGGTCGAGCCCGGCGGCACGGGCCTCCGACCCCATGTGCGCGACGAGCAGCCGTCCAATACCCCGCCCTTGCGCCTCGTCGGCCACGAAGAGCAGGTCGAGCTCCGGTGGAGCGAGGACGAGGGAGTAGAACCCGAGGACCCGTCCTCCCTGGTCGTCGGCGCCGACGGCCACGAAGACGCGGTGGGCCTCGATGTAATCGGGCCCGACCCGGTAGCCGGCGACCGCGGCCGCGTACTGGCCCGCGTAGGCACCTGACCCACGCACGAGCCGCGTGAGCCGTTTGGCATCCCGCGCGACGGCCCGCCGTATCGTGATCGGCGGGCTGACCGGGGAAGTGCGAGACCTCATCGGAAGAGTATTTCCCACCGGGGCGCGCCGCGCCCATTCGCACAGGTCGACGGGCCCTTCCGCGCGACGAGGAGTGCGCCGCGCCCTGGAAGGCCGGCGCCGGGCCGACTGACATCATCACGGCGCAGCGAGACGGTGCCCGAGGTCACCTACCCGGCGCATGCATGGCCTCCTCGTAGTCGCAGACTCCGCCCGGCCCCCATGCTCCGCTGCTCTCCACGGAGTGGATCCTCCCGGGCCGGCGCCCACCTCGGGAACCCGCCGATTGCCGGTGATCGACGCACGCGTCGACTTCGCCGCCACCGGACCACGAGCAATCGGCCGGGCTCGACTCTCGCCGCTTGCCGTGCACGAACTCGGGGTGACGGTCAGGCTGCCCGGGTGGCGAAGGTCGTGGCGAGGGCGCTGGCCTGGTCGTGGGCGGCCGTCATGGACGCCTCGTGCAGGGGAAGGAGCGCGGTGAGGGCCGGGACGTGGGGGGCCATGGTCAGCTCGGGCGTCACGGTGGTGACGTCCAGGCCGAGGAGGTCCTCGTGGCCCAGGACGGTTTCCAGCGTGGGCACCAGGTAGTCCAGGCCCTCCCTCGGAGCGCCGGGGGCATAGCTGCCGCCGCGGGCGGAGATCAGCAGGGCGGGGCGGCCCGCGGCCGGGGAGGCGCCGCTGTGGGTGAAGGTACGGTCCGTGACGAGGATCTGGTCCAGCCACGCCTTGAACGCCGAGGGCATGGACAGGTTGTACAACGGCACCGTGAACAGGTACGCGCCGGCGCCGAGGAACTCCTCGATCAGCTCATCCTGCAGTGCCTGGGCCTTGGCCTGCTCGGGGGTGTGCCGGGCCGGGTCGGTGTTGCGGGCGGTGACGCCCGCCGCCGTCAGGTGCGGCACCGGAGAGGCAGCGAGGTCGCGGTGGACGACCGGCCCCTGCCACTGGTCGCGGAAGGACCGGGCGACCTGGCGGGAGACGGAGGCCTCGCCGAGCGAGGAGGAGTCGATGTGCAGCAGGTACGACATGGTGGTTGCGCCTTTCGAGGAGATGGGGGCGGAGTGACGGGTCAGGGTCGGGCGGGGACGGCGCAGCCGGCGGGGCCGCAGCTCGGGGCGTCGCCCGCGGGCGTGAGGGTGACGGGGTGGGCTTCGTCCCAGGCGGTACGGAGCAGGGCGAGCAGGGCGTCGCTGCTCTGGGCGCCGGGGACGCCGTAACGGCCGTCGACGACGATGAACGGGGCGCCGGTGGCGCCCAGACGCTGCGCGCGGCGGGCGTCTTCCCGGACCTGGGCGCGGTACCTGCGCTCGGTGAGTGCCCGGCGCGTCGGGTCACGGTCCAGGCCCAGCTCGTCGGAGAGCCGAAGCAGGTCGTCGAGGGTGAAGACGGGTTCTGCCTTGCCGAAGTAGGCGTGGAAGATCGCGTCCCAGGCCTCGCGGTTCTTGCCGTGCGCGGTGGCGTGGGCCAGGAACTCGTGTGCCAGGTCGGTGTTGCCGACGTCGTTGTTCAGCACCCGGTAGGGGCTCAGCCCCTCGGCGGCGGCCAGCGTCTCGATCCGCCCGGTCGCCGCCTCCGCCTGCGTGCCGCTCATGCCGTACTTGCGCAGCAGGATCTCGCGGACGCCGATCGTGCGGTCCATGGGGAGGCCGCCGCCCAGCGGGAAGGAGTGGTGGACCGTCTCGACCTCGTCGCTGTGCTCGAACCGCTCCACGGCCCGGTCCACCCGGTGGCTGCCGAGCCCGCACCAGGGGCAGGTGACCTCGGCCCAGATTTCTACCTTCATGGCCTGACCTCCAATTCCTACGTTTTGTTCGTAGCGCCATGATGCGCCAGTATGGAAGTCGTTACAAAAGGCACACGCGTGTGCGCGACGGAGAGGAATGGGCGCCATGCCGGACAGCACCGATACGGAGATGGCGGCCGCGACCGGGCCGTGTGCGAGCATCCCCGCCGAGCACATGCCTTTCATCCGGCAGGTGCTGGACCGGGTCGGCGACAAGTGGAGCATGCTGATCGTCGTCGTCCTGGACGACGGCCCGCTGCGCTACACCGACCTGCAGCGCCGGATCCCCGGCATCTCCCAGCGCATGCTCACCCACACGCTGCGCCAGCTTGTCGAGGACGGTTTGATCACGCGCACCGCCTACGCCGAGGTGCCGCCCCGGGTGGAGTACGCCCTCGCCCCGCTCGGCCGCGGCCTGCACGAGATCGCCATGCGGCTGATCGCCTGGGCCGCGGACCACCACACGGAGATCCGCGCCCACCGCTCCCGGGGCGACGCCGTCACCGCCTAGAAGCTGTCCGGGCGACCAGGTCGAGGAACCCGCGCAGGGCGGGAGGCGGCAGGATCCGCTGCACCGAACCGGCCGGCGCACGGGAAGCGGACTGCCGTGTCTGCGCCGTCTGTCGACTCTCCCGATCGCCTCGCGCGTTCGTACGGCTTCCACTGGACCGAGCCGCACCGGTACAGGAGTCGGGGGCGCCGGCGCTCGAGTTCCCCGGCGCGGGTGTGACGCCTGTCACCGGGTGGAACAGAGGGGCCGTGGTGCGGACGCTGCCCGGTCGCTCCCTACGCGAACAGGGCGAACATCACCGCCATGCCCAGTGCCATCAGCGCGTGGCAGGCCGGGTCGAGTGCGGCGGTGGTGTCGGCGCCGGCCGGTGCCGGACCGCCCGCGGGCAGCGGCACCCGCACCCGGGCGAGGTCGAAGGCCCGGGCGAGCCAGACCAGGCCGATCGCGGTCAGGGCCACGGCGAGCAGGGCGGACGCCACGCTCGGTCCCGTGCCGGTGAGGCTCATGGAGGCGAGAGACACGCCGGCCGCCGCGTGCCCCTCGTGTCCGTCGTTCCCCGTGCCGCCGCCGTGACCCGCCATCGCACCCGAAGTTCCCATGGCCGCCGCCATCCAGGCCATGGCTCCCATCATGAGGACGTGCGGCCAGGCGGCCTTCACCGCTCCGGTCCTGGAGCGCTCACCGGGCCAGAGCAAGGAGGCCGCCACGAACCACAGCGCACCCGCCGTGAACAGGACGACCTGCGGTGCCACCGCCAGGTCCGTCCCCCACGGCCAGGTCATCGCGATCATGAGCACTCCCATCGCGGCGTGCAGCACGTGGCCCACCCGCCCGGTCGGGCCCGTCGTGGGCAGGACCAGCCGCCACAGCCCGTACAGGACGGGTGCGGCGAACATCAGCGTCAGGATCCAGCGCAGTCCGTTCGCGGCGATCATGCGACGCCTCCCGCCCTGCGTCGCCGCACCGCGCCCACTGTCACGTCCACGACGAGGAACACCAGCAACGGCAGCCCGAACAAGGGCAGGTAGTAGCCGACGACGGCGGCGAGCACCACGGCAGGGGCCAGGACGCGTCCCGGCAGACGCCGCCAGGCGCCGCGCGCGGGCGCACGGCCGAGTGCGAGGCCCTCGCTCCGGGTCGGGCGGCGCAGCCACCACATGCGGTACCCCCACAGGATCATCGCGATCAGCCCGATCGCGAGCAGCGCCAGGACGATCTGGTTGACCAGGCCGAAGAGGAGGCCCATGTGAGCGTTGATGCCCCAGCTCGTCAGCTTGGCCAGTACGGGGAAGTCGTCGAAACGCAGGGTCTGGGTGACCTCGCCGGTGGCCGGGGCGACCGCCACCGAGTCCTGCCGCACGGGCCAGGAGCGGGTGTTCTCCTTCACGACGTACGCGGTCGCGGCCTCGGCGGGCGGGGTGACGACCAGTACGCCGCGCAGGCCGGCGTCGCGCGCGGAGGCCACCGCGGCGTCGATGCCGAGGTCGTGCGTCGTTCCCTCGCCGCCTCCCTTTCCGCCGGCGGCGGGGAGCGCGGTGGAGACCGCGGGTGTGGAGCCGCCCAGGGCCTCCTGGACCTCTCCGATACTCGCTCCCGCGTGACCGGACCAGGTCAGGCCGGTCGCCGACAGGCCGAGCAGACCGATCGAGGCCCACAACCCCACCGCACCGTGCCACGACATCGTGCGTCGCCGCCCCTTGGCGCCGCCGTCCGGCACCGCCATGCGCCGCAACCGCCGCCGGTTGCGCGGAGTTCCGGCCCACAGGGCGAGTCCGCCCACCACCTCCACCCACAGCCAGCTGGCGGCGAGTTCGCTGTAGTTGCGGCCGAACTCGCCCAGGTGCAGGTTCCGGTGGAGGTCGTCGAGCCAGGCCCGCGCCGGCAGCCACTGGCCGAACGTCTCCAGCGTGCCCAGTACCTCGTGGTCGTACGGGTCGACGAACGCGGTCAGCGTGTAGCCCTCGGCCAGCCCGTCCTTGCTGAAGGTGACGCGGGTGGAGTCCGTGGGGCCGGCTCCCTTGGTCACCGACAGCAACGTGCCGTCCGGGACGGCGCGTTCGGCCGCGGCCACCTGCACGGAGAGCGGTTCCGCCGGGCCCCGCGGCGTCACCTTCAACTCGTGCTCGTAGAGGATCGACTCGATCTGCGGCGTGGCCGTGTAGGCGAGCCCGGTCACCGCGGCGACGAGGAGGAACGGACCGATGACCACACCGGCGTAGAAGTGCAGGCGCAGCAGCAGGGGACGCGGACTTCCCCAGGCCGTCCCGCCGCCGCCACCGGTCGTCGCCGCAGGCTTGGCGGCGCCGTCCGACCGGGGTGGCGGAACGTCGGCCGCTGGACTCGCCGGTGGCGTCACCGGCGAGTCCGGCAGCGGTGGGCTCTCGGACATGTGCGTCTCTCTTCTCTCCCCCGGTGTCGACCGGCCGACGTGGTGCTCGCAGGAGGAGTCGGGGGGAGGTCACCGCGAGTTCCCCGAGGTGAATGTGAGGCACGTCACGCAACTGCCGGGTTCCGGCCGGGAGTTCCGGCCGATGCCTGTCGCTTCGAGGGCGGCGGACATCGACCGGAAAGCCCTGGCGGATCGTCAGGCCGCGGTCCGCTCCACCGGGTGTCGGGTTACGGACTCGTCCGCGGCCCACTCGGCCAGGGCGGTCCGGGCACGGGACACCCGGGAGCGCACCGTGCCGACCGGGCACCGGCTCATTTCGGCGGCCTCGGCGTACGGCAGCCCCAGGAGCTGGGTCAGGACGAATGCCTCACGGCGCTCACCGGGCAGGGAATCGACCAGCTCCCACAGCGCGATGCCCTCGTCGAAGCCGGGAAGCCCCGTCGGCTGGGTGTGTTCGGCGGCGGCCTGCCAGTCGTCGGTGCATGCCGCCCGGGGCCGGCACGCGGCGCGGCGCAGACTGTCGACGACGGCCCGGCGGGCGATCGACAGCAGCCACACGCGCGCGGAGGAACGCCCCTCGAACCGGGGCAGTGCCGTGAGGGCGCGCACGAACGTGTCCTGGGTCAGATCGTCCGCCGCCTGCACGTCGCCGGCGAGGTACGCCACGTAGCGGCGCACATCGCGTTGCAGCGCCCGGACGAAGCGGTCGACCGCCTCGCTGTCGCCCGCGGCGGCGGCCAGGGCCCAGGCGGTGACCGTCTCGTCGGTCACGGTGGGCAGGGCAGGGGTCATGGTCCTGTGGGTCCTTCCTGAGCCCCGCGCACACCGACCGGGCACGGCGCAGTGACCGTCGGCGGAGGCACGGGTGAGGGGGAGATCCCGCCCGCGCGGGGCGCGGACAGGAGACCGCCGCCGCGCGGAGGGCGGTGGCGGTGTTCCGGCTGTCAGACGACAGCGGTCTCCCCTGGAGGACCCCGGGTGGTGAGGACGTGGACGAGCAGGAGCTGCCGCAGCCGCCACCTCGGCCGCGGAGCAGGCCGGACGGAGGGCGGAGCAGGGGGCGGGCAGAGCACCGCCAGGACCAGCCGCAACGGCACGAACGCGCGGTCCGCGCAGGCGCGGACCGTCTTGAAGAGCGCGCTCTCGCCCTGGGCCAGCCAGAGTCCGCACAGCACGGCGGCCAGCAGGTGGGCGGCCGCCATGCCCCAGGAGGACATGCCGGCCATGTGCGTCATGTCATGCATGCCGCCCATACCCATACCGGCCATGGATTCCATGCCGTGGCCCATCGGCGCCGTGCTGTCGGCACCGTGGGAGCCCAGGTGCTCCGGGTGGTGCAACCCCGCGGCGGCCGCGATGTCATGGGCCCGGGCGGCCTGCGCGGGCGTCGGGGCCGGGCCGCCGAGAAACCGGTCGGCCCACTGCCCCAGGGAGGGCATACCGTCCGGTGCCGGTGCCGGTGCCGGTGCCGGTGCCGGTGCCGGTGCCGGTGCCGGTGCCGGTGCCGGTGCCGGCCGACCGCCGGACTGCGCGAGCGTGAAGGCGAGGTGCAGGCAGGTCTGCACGGCGACCGTCAGACCTGCCACCGTACGGCGGCGCCGTTCGTGGGCCCCGAAGGCCCAGCCGACGGCCCCGACGGCCCCGGTGCCGGAGAGGAGCACCCACCAGGGCAGCCCCTTCCCCGACATCAGCACGTGTCCGAGGGCGGCGAGCAGCACGCAGACGGCCGCGAACACCGCGGCTCTCGTCGTGCGGAGACACCACCCAGCACTCATGGCGGCTCATCCTTGCAGTCTCGGCGCCCCGTCATGGGGAGTACGGGAAGTTCCCCGACTCGCGACTCAACCCGCTCGCGGTGATTCATGTCACGTCAACGCCACGGGAACTTCGGACGAGTTGCGGCCGACTGCCTCCTCAGAGAGGTGCGTCTGTGACGGCGGGACAGACAGAACGGACCGGGCGGGACGGGCCGCGCCGGGGCCGGCGACCGGGGACGCTCGCGCCGACCTGCGCGCCGGGCGGATCGACACGGCAGGGCGGCCCGCTCCCAGACACAGGTCGCCCGCGCCTGGCCCGAGACCCGGGCCTCGCTCGAACACCTGGTGGCCGCCGCCCTCGCGATCCGCGACGAGCTGTCCCGCTCCCGACCCGCACGGAAGCGCCTGCCGGTGTCCAGCGGCGCGGTCAGAAGGCCGTACGCCGTCGTGGCGGCGTGATGGTGTACAGGTCGAGGATGTCCGGTCGGGGCGCCACGCCCGGTCCGCCCGCGCGTGCCCAGGCGGCGATGTCCTCGGTGGCGTCCGGGTCGTTGACCAGCCCCAGCCAGACGGGCCGGGCGCCGGCGGCGCGGCCCTCGGCGGAGGGCTGGACGACGATGACGTTGGCGTGGTCGCAGGCGTCGAGGCAGTCGGAGACGCGTACCGGTACCGCGGCGCGCAGGCGTTCGGTCTGGGCGGCGTGGTCGACGCCGGTCACTTTGGGGCTGCCGCAGCAGCAGTCGCGGCACACGACGACGCGGCACGGCAAGGGGGCGGCCACCGCCCCGGTCCTCGCGTCGTCGGTCGTTCGTCCGGTCGGCGTTGCGGGCATGCGATGCCGTCCCTCTCTCCGGGGAGATCCGCCCCGGTGGTCCGTCGAGGAGGCGACCGCGTGAGTCTCCTGGCTCTCGGGTCGATGCGCGTCCCGGCCTTCCCACCCGCTGCGGGGCAGTGGCCTGTCGGGACGCGCTCGCCGATCACAGTGGCGGGACCGCGCCGGATTCTCACCGGCTTCCTCGTTCCGCCGTCGCCTTGTCGCCGGCCATCATCCCATCCCGGGATGCCGTGCCGCCCGACCGGTGCCGCCGTCAGTCCGTTTCCTGGGAGTGCGGGGCCGTGGCGGGCGGATGGGTCGGACGGTCCCGTCCGCCGTCACGACCGGACGTCACCACGACGACCAGCCCGACAACGACGGCTCCGGCGGCGACGCGTCCGGCCGCGCGCCCCCACCAGGCCGGACGGGCCGTGCCCGCGCCTCGCCTCGGCGGCCCCAGCCGTTCGGCCCGGCGGGCAGGTCGCAGCAGACGGGCCAGCAGCAGTGCGGCGACGGGCAGTTGCAGCAGCCACAGGACGGTGCGCGGCCACTCCCCGAACCAGACGTTGGTTCCGTAGAGCAGGGTGTGCCACACGCTCAGCACGTAGACGACGATCACGAAGCGGTGCAGCCGTCGCCAGGTGTTCGCACCGATGCGGTGCCGTACGTAGAACAGCAGCCCGAGCGGGATTGCCAGGTACAGGGCGGCCTGTCCCAGCGGGATGGCGATCCGGCCGGTGCCGGAGTCGTACCAGCCAGGCACGAAGGTGTCGGCGAATCCCACCCACAATCGCTCGGCCCAGTCCACCTTGGTCTCGTAGCGGACGAGTTCCGCCGCGAACATCAGCGCGTGCGCGGACATCAGCGCCATCGTCGTCAGGCTCGTGGTGCGGTGCCAGCGCTCCAGCACCTGCCGGGAGACCGGCAGCCGGGTGGGGCGCGGCCCCGACAGCAGCAGGCCCAACATGACCGTGCCCCAGGCCCACAGCAGCCCCGACCAGCCGAATGCCTGGCTGAGCAAGTACATCCAGTAGGTGCCCGCATCGTCCATGAACGGCATGACCGCGACGGTGTCCGAAGCACCCGACTCCATGCGCGCCCACAGGAGGGCGAACACGAGCGCCGTGACCACCACCGCCGCAGAGGCGTCGGGCAGGGCCGAGCGCAGATCGCCGCGCAGCGCGACGCGGTCCCCGGGCGGCCGTTGACTTCCGGGCGGGGCTACCGCGCCGTCCTCGTCCGGCCTCGTGCCTGACGTCATGAAAGGGCCTCCCGGGCACGGGCCACCGCGGCAGCGGTGCGCATGTGTCGTGAGGCAACAAGTCTGGCCGAGGAGGCGGTGATCCCTGAGGCGTTATCCGGCCAGAGCCGTCGAGGCGGTGGCCGGCCGTACCCCGCTCGTCCTCAACCTCGCCGGTGGCTCCGGCAGCAGCAGCGCACTCTTCCCAGGTCGGCTCGGGGTCGTACGCGAGGTCGGCGGCGATCCGGGCGCCCGATTTGCCGCCCCCGACGACGATCACTCTCCCCCGCCCTCCGGCCCGGCCCCCCAGCCCCGCGAAGTCCTGCGGTCTGCGGTCTGCGGTCTGCGGTCTGCGATAGGAGGCGGTGTGCAGTTGACGGCCCTCGAAGTCTCCGCGGCCCGGGACGGCGGGGAGGAAGGGGCGCCACCAGGTGCCGGTCTCGCTGATCACCGCGCGGGCGCGTCGGACGCGGTGAACTTCGTGCGCCAGGCCAGGGACACGTAGACGAGGCCGATCAGGACGGGCACCTCGATGAGCGGTCCCACGACGCCGGACAGGGCCTGGCCGGAGGTGACGCCGAAGGTGGCGATGGCGACGGCGATGGCCAGCTCGAAGTTGTTGCCGGCGGCGGTGAAGGCAAGGGTGGCCGTGCGGTCGTAGGCGAGGCCGATCGCCTTGCCCAGCAGGAAGGTCCCGGCCCACATCACGGCGAAGTACACCAGCAGCGGCAGCGCGATGCGGGCGACGTCGAGCGGCTGCGAGGTGATGGTCTTCCCTTGCAGGGCGAAGAGGATGACGATCGTGAAGAGCAGGCCGTAGAGCGCCCACGGGCCGATCCTCGGCAGGAAGTTGGACTCGTACCTCTCGCGGCCGAGCTTCTTCTCGCCGATGCGGCGGGTGAGGAAGCCGGCCAGCAGTGGGACGCCGAGGAAGATGACCACGTTCAGGGCGATCCTCCACATGGAGATGTCCAGGTGCTCGCCGTCGCCGAGGCCGAGCCAGCCGGGCAGCAGGTCGAGGTAGAACCAGCCGAGCAGGCCGAACGCCAGGACCTGGAAGACCGAGTTCAGCGCGACGAGGACGGCCGCTGCCTCCCGGTCTCCGCAGGCGAGGTCGTTCCAGATGATGACCATGGCGATGCAGCGGGCCAGGCCGACGATGATCAGGCCGGTGCGGTACTCGGGCAGGTCGGGCAGGAAGATCCATGCGAGCGCGAACATCACCGCCGGGCCGACGATCCAGTTGATCACCAGGGACGAGGCCATGAGCCTGCGGTCGCCGGTGACGGCGTCGAGCTTGTCGTAGCGGACCTTGGCCAGGACCGGATACATCATGATCAGCAGGCCGAGGGCGATGGGCAGGGAGACGCCGCCGATCTCGACCTTGGCGAGGGCGTCGTTCAGGCCCGGGACGGCTCGGCCCAGGCCGAGGCCGACCGCCATGGCGATGAGGATCCAGACGGCGAGGAAGCGGTCGAGCGTCGACAGCTTCGCGACGACGGAGGACTCCTCGGTGGTCCCGGTGGTCCCGGTGGTCGTCGCGGGCGCCTCGGTGCGGGTCACGGGCAGGCCCTCTTGTTCTCGGCGGCGGTACGGGCGGACTCGGCCAGGCCGGCGAACTGGCCGGCGAGCGAGGCGATGACGTCCGGGCGGAGCTTGTAGTACGTGTATCGGCCGCACGGTTCGGTCTCGACGACCCCGGCCTCGCGCAGCACTCTCAGGTGGTTGGAGAGGTTGGTCTGCCGGGCACCGGTCTCCTCCACGAGGTGGGTGGTGCACAGGGTCTCTCGGGCGAGCAGGGTCACGATCCGCAGCCTGAGCGGGTCCGCCAGAACCCGGATCAGGTCAGCGTCGACTGACGTCATCATGCACTGATACTGTCACATCAGTGGTGACTGACACCACCGGGCGCTGACGTCACGCACGTCTGATGCCGCCGCTGGACAAGAGAGATCTCCTGATGCCCGACAAGCCTTCCGTGCTCTTCGTCTGTGTCCACAACGCCGGCCGCTCGCAGATGGCCGCCGCGTGGCTGACCCACCTGGCGGGGGATCGCGTCGAGGTCCGTTCCGCCGGCTCGAACCCGGGCGAGAACGTCAACCCCGCCGCCGTCGAGGCGATGCGCGAGGTCGGCATCGACATCTCCGCCGAGGTGCCGAAGATGCTGACCGTGGACGCGGTCAAGGAATCCGACGTCTGCATCACCATGGGCTGCGGCGACACCTGCCCGGTCTTCCCCGGCAAGCGGTACCTGGACTGGCAGTTGGAGGACCCGGCCGGCCAGAGCGTCGAGGCCGTCCGCCCGATCCGCGACGAGATCAAGGCGCTGGTCGAGGGCCTGGTCAAGGAGATCGCCCCGAAGCCGCGGCCATGAGCACCACCACGGACATGCGCGACGTCATCATCATCGGCTCGGGCCCGGCCGGCTGCACCGCCACGCTCCACACCGCCCGCGCCGGCCTCCACCCCCTCGCCTTCGGCGGTGCGACCTTCGTCGGCGGCTCGCTCACGACCACGACCGAGGCGGACAACTTCCCCGGCTTCCCCGACGGTGTCCAAGGCCCCTAGCACAGGGAGAACAGGGAGAACACGCGGACCCAGGCCGAAAGGTTCGGGCTCCGCCGTCTTCACCATGTCGGCCGCGCTCAGCAGGTGGTCGGCGACAGCAGCCCCGCCATGGCCGACAAGACGCCGGGCGCGACTCGGTAGAACACCCAGCTGGCGCGGCGCTCCGACTCGAGGAGTCCGGCCTCTCGCAGCTTGCGCAGGTGGTGGCTGACCGTGGGCTGAGAGACTCCGACATCCTGAATGTCACAGACACAGGCCTCGCCGCCCGGCCGAGCAGCGATCTTCGAGAACAGCCGCAGCCGGACGGGATCGGACAGCGCCTTGAACATCACGGCGATCTTTTCCGAGTCCGCAGCGGACAGCTCTTCCCTGCCCAGCGGCTGGCAGCACCAGGACGCGGTGGCGTTCACGTTGGTGGAGTCCAGAGCCAGATTCGACATCTCTCTATGTTGACAGGCATCGAATCATTTTGCCAAGCGGCAAGCGGAACCCCCCGGGCCGGAACGGGCACAGCTTAGATGAACTTCTATGTTGACGAACGTCGATCCCGGATGCATCCTGGCCACATCGACAAACATCGAAGCCGAGGAGTCGCCGTGAGTGCGCCCGCCGTCCCCACCCCGCCCGTAGTCGTCATCGGCGCCGGACCCATCGGGCTGGCTGCCGCAGCTCATCTGCTGGAACGGGGCCTGCCCCCGCTCGTACTGGAAGCAGGCCCCACCGCCGGCAGGGCCGTCAGCGAGTGGGCCCACGTCCGCCTGTTCTCCACATGGGGCGAGGTCGTGGACCCCACCGCCGAAAAGCTCCTCTCCCGCACCGGGTGGAGCAGGCCCGACAGCAGCACCTACCCCAGCGGCGGCGATTGGGTGCAGCACTATCTGCAGCCCCTTGCCGACACCCTCGGCGACCGGGTCCGCTACGGAGCCCGAGTCACCGGCGTCTCGAAGGCCGGCCGGGACCGCGTCGTGGACGCCGACCGCGACGCACAGCCGTACGTCGTCCAGGTGCAGCACGCGGACGGCCGGGAAGAGAGGATCACCGCCTCCGCAGTGATCGATGCCTCCGGCACCTGGTCCCTGCCCTCCCCCGCCGGCAGCACCGGTCTGCCCGCCCTCGGCGAGCACATGGCCTCCGACCATGTCACCTACCGCGTCCCCGACCTCACGGACCCGGCGGTGCGCGCACGCTACGCGGGGAGGCGCACCGCGGTCATCGGCTCGGGCGCCTCGGCATTCACCGCGCTCGCCTCACTGGCCGAACTCGCGCGATCCCACAACAGCGCGACGACAAAGACGGTATGGGTACTGCGCCGCGGCCTCTCGGGCTCCACCTACGGCGGCGGCGAAGCGGACCAGCTGCCCGCACGCGGTGCCCTCGGTCTGGCTGCCAAGGCCGCCGTCGACGAGGGCCACGCGGAGGCGGTCACGGGCTTTCGCACCGAGGCCGTGGAACGCGGTGCCGAGGGCCGTCTGATCCTCGTCGCGGAAGACGGTCGGCGGCTCCAGGCAGTGGACGAGGTCATCGTCCTGACCGGTTTCCGCCCCGACCTGTCCTTCCTCTCCGAGGTCCGCCTGCGCCTGGACGAGCGCCTGGAGGCACCGGTCGAGCTCGCTCCGCTGATCGACCCCAACCAGCACTCGTGCGGCACCGTCTACCCGCACGGCCATCGGGAACTGTCCCACCCGGACTCCGGTGTCTACCTGGTCGGCATGAAGAGCTACGGACGCGCTCCCACGTTCCTGGCGATGACCGGCTACGAGCAGGTCCGCTCCATCGCGGCCGCCCTGGCGGGCGAAACCGAAGCGGCCGACCGCGTCGAACTGGTCCTGCCGGAAACCGGCGTCTGCGGAGGCTCGGGACTCTTCGACACGGACGACGCCGCCGAGCCCGACACGCAAGGCTGCTGCTCTCCCTCGGCTCCCCAGTTGGTCCAGTTGTCCACCATCTCCCCCGGACCTGCCACCACACCCGGCAGCAGCAGCAACGCCTGATCGTCCCGGCCCGCAGCCGTTGCGGACGCGGGGAGCGCGCAGCATGAAACGGGAGGTGGAAGGTCCCCACGTCCCGGATACGACTCGCCCAGCGAGTACCCGACGTGCGGGGAGAACGACACCGCCTGCTGCTGTGCCCCGCAGGAAAGGGTGTGGGTCCGCGGCCCCGGTCAGGAGGCATGGGAGGTGTACGTCGTGGAGGCATGGGAGGTGTACGTCGTGAAGGGGAACGCCGACACCCTGGCCAGGCGCCCCGGCAGCACGTGTTGCACGCCCACCGGCGCCGTCCAGCCCGGGAGTGCTGCTGCCGATGTTTCGGCTCGCAGCCCGGCGAGAGCAGCCAGCGGTAGCGGGGCGCTCGGGGCCAGGCGGAGGTCCACGACCGCCGAAGTGGAAGTGGAGCAACGGCTTGTCGGGGTCGGCGCCCTCGATGACGGCCCGCGGGGCGGGGACGCCGCCCGCGTAGACCTCGGCGTAGCTGACGCCTCCGATTGCCATGGTGGTGCCGCTTGGCTGGACCGGGTGGAGGCCGGCTGATCGGCCGGCCACCGGGGTCAGAGGTTGATCATGTGGCCGGTGAGGCCGTGGAACGCTTCCTGGAGTGCTTCGCCGAGGGTGGGGTGGGTGTGGACGTTGCGGGCCAGTTCGGTGGCCGTCAGGTCCCACTTCTGCGCGAGGGTGAGTTCGGGAAGAAGTTCCGCGACGTCCGCGCCGACCATGTGTCCACCGAGGAGTTCGCCGTGCGCGGCGTCGGCCAGGAGCTTCACGAAGCCGCCCGGTTCGCCCAGACCGTGGGCCTTGCCGTTGGCGGTGAAGGGGAACTTGGCGACCAGTACGTCGTGGCCTTCGTCGCGGGCCTGCTGCTCGGTGAGCCCGAACGAGGCGACCTGCGGCTGGCTGAAGGTCGCACGCGGCATCATCCGGTAGTCGCCCAGCGGCATCGTCTCGGCTCCGGCGAGGGTTTCGGCGGCGACGACGCCCTGCGCCTCGGCGACGTGGGCGAGCTGGAGCTTGGCGGTGACGTCGCCGATCGCGTACAGGTGCGGCGTTGAGGTCCGCATGTGCTCGTCGATCGCGATGGCGCCGCGTTCGGTGAGGGCGACGCCGGTGTTCTCCAGGCCGTAGCCGGTGGTGCGCGGTGCGAAGCCGACGGACATGAGGACCTTGTCGGTACGGATCTCCGACCGCTTGCCGTCGGCCGTGGTGTAGGTGACGGTGACGGAGGTCCCCTCGTCCTCGACGGTCTCGACCTTGGTGGAGGTCAGGAGGGTGACGCCTAGCTTCTTGTACTGGCGGGTGATCTCCTTGGACACCTCGGCGTCCTCGTTGGGCAGGGCGCGGTCGAGGAATTCGAGGATCGTGACCTCGACGCCGTAGTTGCGCAGTACGTAGGCGAACTCCATGCCGATCGCTCCGGCGCCGACGATGACGATGGAGGCGGGCAGCTCGCGCTGGAGGATCTGGGTCTCGTAGGTGACGACGTTCTCGCTGAGCTCGACGCCGGGCAGCAGCTTCACTGTGGAGCCGGTGGCGATGACGGCGTCGTCGAAGGTGACGCTCTGCGTGCCGCCGGCGGTGAGGGCGACGTCGATGGTGCGGGCGTCGGTGAAGGTGCCGTGGCCGTCGATCTCGGTGATGGCGTTCTTCTTCATGAGGAAGTGCACACCTTTGACCCGGCCGTCGGCGACCTGGCGGCTGCGGTCGTAGGCGGCACCGTAGTCGAAGCTCACCTCGCCCGAGATGCCGAACTCCTTGGCCTGGTGGTGGAAGGTGTGGGCGAGTTCGGCGTTGCGCAACAGCGCCTTGGAGGGGATGCAGCCGACGTTCAGGCAGACGCCTCCCCAGTACTGCTTCTCGATGACGGCGACACTCTTGCCCAACTGGGCCGCGCGGATCGCGGCGACGTACCCGCCGGGTCCCGCGCCGAGGACGACGACGTCGAAGTGCGTGCTGCTCACGGAGAAGCCTCCCTGCTCCGGCTGTCTGACTTGTGGCGGCCGGTGTCCTTCCCCAACGCCTCCGCCGGCCACGGACGCCTGGGCACCCAGGTGTGCATCCGACGTATACCCGCACCGCGCCCTTGATCAGCCTGCTTCGGTCAGGGCCGCGTGGGCGGCGGCGAGGATTTCTTCGGAGAGCGGGGAGCCGTTGGTGGCCCTGGACAGAACCAGCGCTCCGAACAGGGTGCAGAGGCGGACGATGCCGTCCTGGTCGTCGGTCGCGAGGAAATCGGCGAAGTCGGCCACTCCCTCGGCGTAGACGCGACGGGCCTCACGTCCCCCGCCTTCGCGCGCGATGTCGGAGGCGAGGGCTGCGACCGGACAGCCGTCCGCCGGGCCGTCGCGGTGCTCGACGGAGAGGTAGGTGTCGATCAGCACCTGCTGGGCGGCGTCGCGCCGCCCTCCATATCGCTCAAGTCCCTCGGTGTAGCGCCCGGCGAGCTCGGCGAAGGCGTGGGCGGTCGCCTCGTCGACGAGCGCCTCCTTGGAGGCGAACTGCTTGTAGAACGCGCCGTGGGTCAGACCGGCCGCCTTCATCAGGTCGGCGACGCTGACCTGCGTGCCCTGCTCCCGGAACAGCCGGGAGGCGGTGTCCACCACCCGCCTGCGGTTCTCCTCCGCCTGTGCATGCGATACGCGACCCATGACCACCTCCCGTTTGGATGTCGACTGGCATCTATTGTAGGCCCGTGTTTAGATTGTAGTCATAATCTAATTTGCCGCGGGTGCCGACAGCGCCCGCCAGGACCAGGAGTGGGCATGGAACTGAAGAACGCGGTCGCGGTCGTCACCGGAGCCAACCGGGGGCTCGGGCGACACCTGGCAGCCCAGCTCGTCGAGCGCGGCGCGAAGGTCTACGCGGCGGCCCGGCGCCCCGAGACGGTCGATGTGCCGGGCGTCGTCCCGCTGCGGCTGGACATCACGGACGAGGCGTCGATACGGGAGGCCGCCCGCGTGGCGTCCGACGCGACACTGCTGATCAACAACGCGGGCATCTCCACCGGCGCGACGCTCGTCGGAGGCGGCCTGGACGAGGTACGTCGCGAGATGGAGACCAACTTCTACGGCCCGCTCGCCGCCACCCGCGCCTTCGCCCCCGTCATCGAGGGCAACGGCGGCGGCGCCGTACTCAACGTCCTGTCCGCCCTGTCCTGGTTCCACCCGGCCGGTCTCGGCTCCTACGCGGCCTCCAAGGCGGCCGCCTGGGCGCTGAGCGACGCGACCCGAGAGGAGCTGGCGCCGCGCGGGATCACCGTCTCGGCGCTGCACGTCGGTTACATGGACACCGACATGGCCGCCGCCGTGCCCGCCGACCAGAAGGTCGCCGCCGCCGACGTCGCGGCCCAGGCCCTGGACGGGATCGAGACCGGCCTGCCCGAGATCCTCGCCGACGAGACCAGCCGGTACGTCAAGCAGAGCCTGTCCGCGGCACCCCAGCCGACCGCGGGCTGACGCTCACCCTTCCACCCCGACGCACTCGGCACCGCCGACTTCGGCACCGGCTGGGGCGCCGGAGCCGAGCCGGACGGGGCCCGCCGGATCTTCGACCGGTTCACCGAGGCCGGCGGCACCTTCCGCGACAGCGCGGACGGCCACCGGTTCGGCGGATCGGAGGCACTGCTGGGCGCGGAACGACGAGGTCGCGGTCGGCGCGAACGGCGCGGGCTCCACAGCGGTCACCACCGCGGCGGACGCCCGGGTCCTAACGCAGGGCTGCGGCGACCAGGCCTTCGAGGGCATCGCGCGGTACTTCGCCGCCGCTCACCAGCCGGTCGAAGACCAGCCCGTCGATGCAGGTCAGCAGGGTGTGACTGCGATTTTCGACGTCCGTCACGCCGTGCGCGGCGAGGAACAGCCGGACGGCATCGCGGCCGGCGTTCTCGCGGGGTACGAGGATCTCGCGCAGCTCACGGTCACGCACGCTCTCGACGGCGCAGGCGTAGCGAGCGAGCGAGCGGCGGCGCCCCTCGCCGGTGAGTCGCTGTCGGGCCAGCAGCACCATGCCGTCCACCAGTTCCTCGGCGGTGCGAAAGGGTGGAAGCTCTTCGGCCATCGTTTGCAGTTCCGCCTGGTCGAGTTGGACCAGGCGGGTGACCAGTCCGGTGAGCAGCGCGGCCCGGGTGCGGAAGTAGGCCGACGTGGTGCCGGCCGGCATGGCCGCTTTGCGGTCGACTGCACGGTGGGTCAGGCCGCGGACCCCTTCGTCGGCAAGTACGTCGAGAGCCGCGTCCGCGAGGAGAGTGCGCCGATGCGAAGCCATGACTCCTTTCTACACCTGTAGAGCCTCATATAGAGTCACCCTTCTACAGATGTAGAAGGTGGAGGGCTTCGGCATGGGCAACACGGCAGTGGTGGTCGGAGGGGGCATCGGCGGGCTGGCCGCCGCGATCGGGCTGCGCCGCATCGGATGGGAAGTAACGGTCGTCGAGCGCGCCTCCGTGCCTGAGGACGCGGGGGCGGGCATCTCACTGGCCGCCAACGGCCTGCGGGCACTGGACGAACTCGGCGTCGGCGACGTGGTACGGGATGCCTCGCGAGGCCAGTACACCGGCGGCACTCGCACACCACAGGGCGGCTGGCTGGCCCGGATGGACGGCTCGGCACTGGAGAAGGCGGTGGGCACACCGATCATGGGCATCCCCCGCTCCACCTTGCACCGACTGCTTCGTGACTCCCTGCCCGCCGAGGCACTGCTGATCGGCTCCGAGGCGGACTCGGTCGAGCAGCCCGGCCCCGGGACGGTTCGAGTCGGCTGCGGCGAGACCTTCCTGGACGCCGATCTCGTAGTGGCGGCCGACGGCATCGGCAGCAAAGTGCGCAGGCATCTCTTCCCAGCCCACCCCGGTCCGGTCCACAGCGGCTCGACGGTGTTGCGCGCCATCACCGAGCAGGCGGTCGACCTGCGCACCGACTTCGAGCTGACCTGGGGGCACGGCGCCGAGTTCGGCCACATCGCCTTGCACGACGGGCGGGCCGAGTGGCACGCCGTCCTCACGCTGCCCGCCGGGACGCGGTTCGCCGACCCACTGGACGAACTGCGCAGACGATTCCATACCTGGCACGAGCCGATCCCCGCCCTGCTCGACGCGACCCGACCCGCCGCCGTACTGCACCACGACGTCAGCGAACTGCGCACACCGCTCCCCGCGTACACGGTCGGCCGGACCGCGCTGCTCGGCGACGCGGCACACGCGATGACGCCCAACCTCGGACAGGGCGCCTGCCAGGCGCTGGAGGACGCAGTCACCCTGGCCGCCGCGCTGGCCACCGAGGCCACCGTGAAGGCCGCGCTCGCTCGCTACGACGCCGAGCGCCGACCGCGCAGCCAGGCCGTCGCGCGGGCCGCGCGGCAGGCCGGGCGGATGGGCCAGCAGCTCTCCCACCCCCTGGCCGTCGCCCTGCGGAACACGGCGATGCGACTGACCCCCTCCCGCGTCGCGACGCACATGATCCTTCGGCACCACGCCTGGGTCCCACCACAACTGAGCTGATGAGCGGCTGCGGCATGCGCAACGGCGGAAGCGCCAAGAAGGCCGGCCAGATCGACATCCCCGACTGCGGATTCTGACGTTTCCGCAGGAGCCAGTGCCAACGAACTCACGGAACCTGCAATAGAATGCGCCCTTGGCAATCTACGCAGAAGAGGAACTGTGAAGAAGGCGCGCATATGTCTCGTATTCACGTGCATTCTCCTGGCCTCCGCATGCGGGGGAAGCGACTCGCCCGTTGACACGTCCGCCTTGTCGGACCACGAGAAGGAGTGGGTCGAGTATTCCTACGCGCATGAGAAGAGCGACGAGACCAAACGGGCATGGGAAGAACTGTCCGCCGAAGGCGTGAAGTCCTACGTTGAGCGGCAGCGTCCCACCCTGTGCTTGGACACTGCCTCACTCATGAAGAGCCTCAAGGAAGCCGGCTACGAGGCGGGCGAAGCCCAGGACTACAAGGAGAAGGCCGAAGACCTCCTCTGCTTGCCCTAGGCCACCGCACCCCCGAGGATCCTCAGGGAGTACTTGTCGTACGCTCGGTGCTCGGTCTCCTTCTTCGCCTGCTTCAGCCACGAAGACGCCTTGTCGTCGCCGGCTCCCGTCACGTCGAGTCCGGTACAGGCGGTGAGAAAGCGGAATTCGTCATGTTCTCGCTGTCGACATATCCGGCCGAAATCGTCACCCGTTCCCGCCGCTCCCGTTGACATACGTCCCCTTCTTTCATGGTGCCCGCCGAAGGTGGGCCGTTGTCGCCGGTCACCGCGTGTTTCGGCAGACCGATGACGAGGCGTGGCCCGATCCGCTCCTCGCCGGGTGCGAAGAACATGCGGGGTTCAGCGCACCCTTCCCCGCGGTTTCAACGGCATCGCCGGCAGCGCCGGGGCGGGCAGTGGCGCCCCGTCGTACCCCTTCACCTCGCCGAACCGTGTCCCTTCCATCCAGTCCCGGCGGGCCTGTGCGATCTCCTCCTGGGAGCGCCCGATCCAGTTCCAGAACATGATCAGCTCCTCCTCGAACGGCTCGCCGCCCAGCAGCATCAGGCCCGCGTCCGAGTCCGCCCGCAACGGCAGTTCGGCGCGGCCGCAGCCGAGGTAGAGCATCGAGCCCGGCACCAGGGGCACGCCGTCGACGTGGGCCTCGCCGCTCATGGCCAGTACGGCGTACTCGAAGTCCCGTTCCAGCGGCAGGCGTACGTCCGTACCGCCGGCGAGGGTCAGGTCGGCGCCGACGAGGGGGGTGTACGTCGTGCCGGGCGAGGTGGCCGTGTCGAGGGTGCCCATGAGGACGGTGGCCGTCAGCCCCGGGGCCGTGACACGGGGCGGCTCGGCGTGGAACTCGAAGTGCGGGTCGGTGTGGCGGTGGGTGTCCGGGAGGGCCACCCACAGTTGCGCGCCGTGCAGGAGGGGCGCGTGCGGGCGCGGGCTCTCCTCCGAGTGGCTGATCGCGCGGCCGGAGGTCATCAGGCCCAGCTGGCGCGGGCGGATGGTCTGCAGGCTGCCGGTGGAGTCGCGGTGCAGTACCTCGCCCTCGTGCAGCCAGCTCACCGTCTGCAGCCCCATGTGCGGATGCGGCGGCACCTGCATGCCGGGCTCGTCGGCGATGTCGTCGGGGCCGTAGTGGTCGACGAAGCACCAGGCGCCGACCATGCGCCGGCCCAGGTTGGGCAGCAGTCGGCGGACCTCGGTGGACTCGCCGAGCTTGACGTTGCGAGGGCTGAGAAGTTCCCGTACGGGCTCCGCCACCACGAAGCCGCGGCCGCCGCAGAGACTGGGTACGGCCTCGCGATCAAGGTTGCTCATGCCGCCCAACCTAGACCCGGCGGGGCCTTCGCGTCAGACGGACCGCGGGCCGTCACCGTGGCGGGCGACGGCGTCCGCACGAATACCTCCCCGCGTGCCTCCATCAGTAGTGGAATGTTCAACCGTGTGGCGTGGTTACAGGGGCCGAAGGAGGTCTCAGTGGACATGACGTACTACGACCACGGAACGCCGGCGGAGCGCTGGGAGCGCGCGCGGATGTTCTTCGACGCCAAGGACTACGCCGCCGCGGCGCGCGTCCTGGACGGACTGGTCGCGCAGGTGCCCGAGCAGACCGGTCCGCGGCTGCTGCTGGCACGCTCCTACTACCACTCGGCCCAGCTGCGGCGGGCGGAGGCCGAGCTGCGGGTCCTCCTCGAGCGCGATCCCGTCGAGCAGTACGCCCGGCTGATGCTGGGCCGCACCCTCGAACGGCAGGGGCGGCAGGAGGAGGCCGACGCGCAGTTGCGGATCGCCTCGGCCCTCGCGGGCGACTTCGCCGAACTCTGAGCGCGGACGCGGAGCGTGGCCCCGGAGCGCAGACTCGGGGCGCGGACCCGGAGCGTGGCATCCTGGCGCGATGGGAACTCCGAGTGAACGTGCTCCGCTTGCCGAGCGGGTCGAGGAACTGCTCGCCGTCGGCGGCCCGTTGCCCGTCGTCGCGGCCGGTGATCCGGTGCTGCGGCGCGCGGCGGAGCCGTTCGACGGGCAGTTGGCCCCCGCGCTCCTCGCGAGGTTCGTCGAGGCACTGCGGCTGACCATGCACGCGGCGCCGGGTGTCGGACTGGCCGCGCCGCAGGTCGGGGTGGGGCTGAGGATCGCGGTGATCGAGGATCCGGCGCCGGTGCCGGAGGAGGTACGGGTGGCGCGGGGGCGGGTGCCGCAGCCCTTCCGGGTGCTGGTCAATCCCTCGTACGAACCGGCCGGCGCCGGACGGGCCGCGTTCTTCGAGGGCTGTCTGAGCGTGCCGGGCTGGCAGGCGGTGGTGGCGCGCCACGCCGAGGTGCGGCTGCGGGCGCGGGACGAGCACGGACGGGCGGTGGACGAGGTGTTCGCGGGCTGGCCGGCCCGGATCGTGCAGCACGAGACGGACCACCTCGACGGCACGCTGTACCTGGACCGGGCCGAGCTGCGCTCGCTGGCCTCGAACGCGGCGATGACGCAGCTCTGGTCCCAGCCGACGCCGCAGCACGCGGCGTCGGCCCTGGGCTTCGAACTGCCCGGCCCGACGGCCTGACCGCCCGCCCGCACGGGCTTGCGGCGCCGCCCGCCGGGTCCGGGCCGGCCCGGCCGGGCCGTCAGTTGTCCCGGTACGTCTCCAGGAGCCGCAGCCACACCTCGCTGATCGTCGGGTACGACGGGACCGCGTGCCACAGGCGGCTGATCGGTACCTGGCCGGCGACGGCGATCGTCGCGGAGTGGATCATCTCGCCGACGCCCGGGCCGACGAAGGTGACGCCGCGGACGATCTCGTCCTCCAGGTCGACCACCATGCGGGCGCGGCCCTTGTAGCCGTCGCCGTACAGGCTCGACCCCGCCACCGCGATGGGGACGTCGACGGCGCGCACACGGTGTCCCGCCTGCTCGGCCTCGGCCAGGGTCAGGCCGACGGACGCCGCTTCGGGGTCGGTGAACACCACCTGGGGAACGGCGCCGTGGTCGGCGGTCGCGGCGTGCGCGCCCCAGGGGTCGGACTCCAGGATCGGCACCCCGGAGGCGCGGGCGGCGATGGCGGCACCGGCGATGCGGGCCTGGTACTTGCCCTGGTGGGTGAGGAGGGCGCGGTGGTTGACGTCGCCGACGGCGTAGAGCCAGTCGTGACCCTCCACCCGGAGGCTGTCGTCGACCGGCAGCCAGGAGCCCGGCTTCAGTCCGACCGTCTCGAGGCCGATGTCGCCGGTGCGGGGTGTCCGGCCGGTGGCGAAGAGGATCTCGTCGGCCTCCAGGCGGTCGCCGGTGTCGGTGACGGCGAGGACGGTGCCGTTCTCGCGGGTGACGGACTCGACGGAGACGCCGGTGCGGATGTCCACGCCGGCCTCGGTGAGCGCCTCGGCGACCAGTTCCCCGGCGAACGGCTCCATGCGGGCGAGCAGGCCGCCCTCGCCGCGCACCAGCATCGTCACCCGGGAGCCGAGGGCCTGCCAGGCGGTGGCCATCTCGACGGCGACGACTCCGCCGCCGACGACGATCAGCCGGCCGGGCGGGCTCTTGGCGCTGGTGGCCTCTCGGCTGGTCCAGGGGCGTACCTCGGCGAGTCCGGGCAGCGGGGGCAGGGCGGCGGCGCTGCCGGTGCACACGGCGACGGCCTGCCGGGCGGTCAGGGTCCGGCGGGTGCCGTCGGGACCGGCCACCTCCACCGTGCGCGGTCCGGCGAGCCGTCCCTGTCCGCGGTACAGGTCGGCGCCGATGCCCTCGACCCACTGGACCTGGCCGTCGTCCTTCCAGTGCGAGGTGAACTCGTCCCGGCGGGAGAGGACGTGCCGCGGGTCGAGGGGTTCCTGGAGCGTCTGGGCGAGGCCGGGCAGGCGGCGGGCGTCCGCACGGGCGAGGACCGGACGCAGCAAGGCCTTGCTGGGCATGCACGCCCAGTAGGAGCATTCGCCGCCGACCAGTTCGCTCTCCACGATCGCGGTGGACAGCCCGGCCGCGCGGGTGCGGTCGGCGACGTTCTCTCCGACGGGGCCCGCGCCGATCACCACGACGTCGTACGTGAGGGAATCCGATTGCGTCATGGGGTCAGTCTGGTGGGTGGTGTGCGCCGTGGCCACATGGGTACGTGCGCGGAATACCCACCAGGTCGGCAGTGTTGTGCCGACGGATTCTCCCCCGAAACCAGGAAGAGGGATCACCTCATGACCAGCACCGTGGAACTCACCAAGGAGAACTTCGACCAGACGGTCACGGACAACGAGTTCGTGCTGATCGACTTCTGGGCGGAGTGGTGCGGTCCGTGCAAGCAGTTCGGGCCGGTCTACGAGAAGGCGGCGGAGGCCAACCCGGACCTGGTGTTCGGCAAGGTGGACACCGAGGCGCAGCCGGAGCTGGCGCAGGCCTTCGGCATCCAGTCGATTCCGACGCTGATGATCGTGCGGGACCAGGTGGCCGTGTTCGCGCAGCCCGGCGCGCTGCCGGAGGCGGCCCTCACCGACGTGATCGGCCAGGCCCGGAAGCTGGACATGGACGAGGTCCGCAAGGCGGTCGCCGAGCAGCAGGCGCAGGCCGGTCAGAACGGCCAGGACGGCCAGTAAGGCGCCCGTAAGGCCGGCAGGCCCCGTAGCGGGCGGTTCGGCCGCCGGTCAGCTCGACTCCCGGTGCACCACCGTCGCGCCCAGCACCTTGTGGCGTTCGGGCGCGGCGCCGGGGTCGTGCACCGCCCGGTCGACGAGTGCGGCCAGGTCGCGGCCGGCGGGCAGTTCCAGGTGGACGGTGCTCAGCCGGGGCCGCAGCAGCCGGCCCAGCATCAGGTCGTCGGCGCCGATCACGGCGGCGTCGCCGGGGATGTCGAGGTCCTCGTCCTGAAGGGCCCGCATCAGCAGCATCGCGTACTCGTCGTTGTACGCGAACACCGCGTCGAGCCCCAGGGGGCGCCAGCGTGCCGCAAGGCGGGCGGCGTCCCCTTCGTCGTAGGCGAGGGGCAGCTCGGTGACGGTGGCGTCGGTGCCGGACACGGCCTCGCGGGCGCCGGCGAGGCGGGGCGCCGAGAAGACGTCCAGGCCGCCTTCCGCGGGCACGACGACGCCGATTCTGCGGCGTCCGCGGTCGTACAGGTGGCGGGTGGCGCCGCGGCCGACGCCCACCTGGTCGGTGAGCAGCGCGTGCGCTCCGTCGACGGCCTCGGGGCCGAGGGTGACGACCGCCCGTGCGCCGGAGCGTTTGAGGACCTCCACGCCCTGCGGGCCGAGGTCGGAACCGGGTGCGAGGACGGCGACCGGGCGGAGTTCGGCCCAGGCGCGGGCGGCCTCGTCGCCGCGCAGGCCGACGGAACCGTACTGCACGACGGTGTAGTCGAGGCGGCCTAGCGCCCACTGGAGTTCGCTGAGGAACCGGCTGTAGAGCGGGCCGGCGGGGAAGGACGGCGCCGGCATCAGGACCATGCGGCTGTGCCCGGCGCGCAGGGAGCGGGCCGCGGCGTGCGGGACGTAGCCCAGCTCCCGGGCGGCCTCGCGGACGCGGCGGCGGGTGGGCTCGCTGATCCGTACGGTGCCGGTGTTGTTGAGGACGTAGGAGACGGTCGCGCGCGACACGCCCGCCAGGCGGGCCACATCGGCGCTCGTGGGCACGGAGCGCGGTGCGGAGGGATCGGAGGGCCGGGGATTCGGTATCTGCACCATGACGTACGGCATCCTGGCAGAAGCCGGACGCGGGGCGGCGGGCGGGGCAACGCCGTCCGCCGCGTACGGAGTTCAGGCCGACGGCGCGACGGCTGGGACCTCGGGGGCCGGGGCCTCGGCCTCGGGGGCCCGGGTGTCGGCGCCGGGGGCCGGGGTGTCGGTGCGGGTGAGTCGCGCGACCAGGTCGAGCCAGCCCGCCCGCACGCGTTCGGCGGGCAGCCCGCACTGCTGGGTGAGGTGGTGGATCAGGGCGGCGTCGAGGTAGGCCATGAGGGTGTGCGAGAGCAGTTCGCTGTCGGCGTCCGGCACGGCCTCGCGCAGCAGCAGGGCCACATGGTGGCGCAGGAAACGGCGCGGCGGGAAGGTGTGGCGGCGTTCGGCGCTGGGTTCCCCGGCCAGGAGGAGGTCCAGTTCGTCGATGGAGCGGCGCAGCAGCGCGCAGCCGAAGGCCCGCAGCCGCTCGACCGGAGGTGCGCCCGGGCCCAGGGGCGGCGGACCGCTCAGCAGCGCGGCCTGGAACTTGCGCTCCGAGTGGTCGAGCAGTGCCGCGAGGAGCCCGGTGCGGTCGCCGAAGCGGCGGAAGACCGTGCCCTTGCCCACATGGGCCGCGGCGGCCACCGCCTCCATGGTGAGGGCGCCCGCGCCGTGCTCGGCCACCAGCCGCTCGGCGGCCTCTAGGAGCCGGGCGCGGTTGCGCGCGGCGTCGGCGCGCAGGCAGGGCTCGTCCTCGTCGATCCCGGTGCCGAGTTGCAGCAGCTCGGGCGGACCGGCGTTCTCCTGGGGCTGCGGGAAGGGCGGCGGGGCGGCGGACATGAAGCCAGCGTAAAGCATCGGGAAGAGAACTGGACCGCGGTCCGTTTGAGATGTTAGAAATTAAACGGACCTCGGTCCGGATCGTTACCGCAGTGTTTCGGCACGCCCGCCGACACGTGTTCCAGCAGTGGGAGTACTCATGTCTGTCCGCATCCTTGCGCTCGTCGGCAGCCTTCGCGCCGGTTCGCACAACCGTCAGCTCGCCGAGGCGGCCGTCAGGTTCGCGCCGGAGGGCGCCGAGGTGCAGCTGTTCGAAGGGCTCGCCGACGTCCCCTTCTACAACGAGGACATCGACGTCGAGGGCAGCGTCCCGGCCGCCGCCGCGAAGCTGCGCGAGGCCGCCCAGGGCGCGCAGGCCTTCCTGCTCTTCTCGCCCGAGTACAACGGCACCATCCCGGCCGTCCTGAAGAACGCCATCGACTGGCTGTCCCGCCCGTACGGCGCCGGCGCCTTCACCGGCAAGCCCGTCGCCGTGGTCGGCACCGCCTTCGGCCAGTACGGCGGCGTGTGGGCGCAGGACGAGGCCCGCAAGGCCGTGGGCATCGCCGGCGGCAAGGTGATCGAGGACCTCAAGCTGTCCATCCCCGGCTCGCTCACCCGCTTCGCGGAGACCCACCCGGCCGACGACGCCGAGGTGGCCGCCCAGCTGACCGAGGTCGTGGCCCGGCTGCACGGCCACGCGGACGAGGCCATCGCCGCCTGACCGGCGCGAGAGCACGTCGTACGGGACCGGAGCTCGGCCGAGCTCCGGTCCCGCCGTGTGTCAGGCCACCGCCGCGGCGGCCAGGGTGCGCAGCTCCTCCAGCGCCGCCGCGACCGCCGCGCGACGGTGGCCACCGCTGCGCGTGCAGGTCAGCAGTTTGCGGTGCGGCCGGCCTGCGCAGGGCACGCGCACGATCGGCAGCTCGGGGGTGAGCCGGGCGAGCCGGGGCACCAGCGCGACGCCGAGCCCGTGGGCGACCAGGTGGGCCGTGACGTTCCAGTCCACCGCGAGATGGACCACGTCGGGGGTGAACCCGGCGGCGCCGCAGGCCGCCACCATGTGCGTCCGGCAGGGGCTCTGCGGCAGCGGCGCGATCCATGCCTCGTGGGCCACGTCGGCGAGGTCGGCCTCCTCCCGTCCGGCCAGCGGATGGTCCACGGGGACGACCAGGTCGAACGGCTCGTCCAGGAGCGGCCGCTGCTCGAAGCGCGTGTCGGCCGAGGGCGGACTGACCGGAGTCGCCTCCACCACCGCCAGATCGCTCTCCCCCTCGAAGAGCAGGTCGAAGCTCTCCGCCACCTCGACCTCCCGGATCCGCACCGACAGCCGGGGGTGCCGCTCACGCAGCCGCGCCGCCATCGGGGCCAGCAGGACGGCGACGGCCACCGGGAACCCCGTCACCCGCAGCGGTCCGGCCGGAGCCCCCTCCCCCGCCCGCAGATCCTGTTCGGCCTCGTCCCAGCGCGCCTCGATCGCATCGGCGTGTGCCAGCAGGCTCTCCGCTGCGGCGGTGAGCCGCACTCCGCGCCCCTGCGGCTCCAGCAGGTCGACGCCCAGGTCCCGGGCGAGCTGCCGGATCTGCTGGGAGGCGGCCGAGGTGGTGAAATGCAGGGCGCGGGCCGCAGCGGTGACCGTGCCGTAGTGGGAGACGGCCCGGAGCACGTGCAGCCTGCGCAGATCAATCATGAAGTGCACGCTTCACGGTGGAGTCCGTAAAGTCAACCTGGACGTGAACGGATCCGTGGCCGCACCCTGTCAGTGGCGCCACGGTGGGACCGACCTCCCACACCAGCATCCCGACGTACCACTGACGCCCACTGACGCACGAGGAGTCGCCATGCCCAGCACGACCGGTCTCGTCTGCCCGCACTGCGGGTGGCCCGACGGTGCCGAGCCCTTCCAGGTGCTGTCCGCCCACCCCACCGGGGCGGGCGGCACGCTGTGGACCCGGTGCGCCTGCGGTTCGCTCCAGGCCCGTGTCGTCGACGGCCACGGCACCCGCGTGGTCTCGCGCGGCAGGCCCACACCCGCGGGCTGCTGAGCGGCTCCGGCAACTGCGGCGAATGCGGCGGCTACCAGGGCAGCGGGCCCGCCGCGTCGAAGAAGCCCCCGGTGGGTCCGTCCGGGCCCAGCCGGGCCATCCGGACGATCACCTCGGCGCCCTGGGCCACGGTCTGCGTACCGGTGTTCCCGTTCAGGTCGGTCGCGGTGAAGCCGGGCTCGACCGCGTTGATCCGCATCCCGGGGAACGCCTTCGCGTACTGCACGGTCAGCGCGTTGACCGCGGTCTTGGACGCCGGGTAGGCGAGGCCCGGGTAGCCGTACCCGGGGCTTTGGGGTGAGGCGAGTCCCGTCAGGGAGGCCAGGCCGCTGCTCACGTTGACCACGACGGGCGCGGCGGAGCGGCGCAGCAGCGGCAGGAACGCATGGGTGACACGCACCACACCGAAGACGTTGGTCTCGAAGACGGTGCGCAGCAGGTCCGCGGTCGTGCCGTCGGCCCCGGTCACGGAGTTGTGCTCGCCGCGCTGCTCGATGCCGGCGTTGTTGACCAGGACGTCGAGGCCGCCGTCGGCCGTCACGGTCCGCACGGCGGCGGCGACGGAGGCGTCGTCGGTGACGTCGAGGACGAGGGGCCGCGCGCCCAGTTCCTCGGCGGCGCGGCGACCGCGCTCGGCGTCGCGGGCGGCAGCGTAGACGGTGTGGCCCGCGGCGAGGAGGCGGCGGGCCGTCTCGAAGCCGAGGCCCTTGTTGGCTCCGGTGATCAGTGTGGTCGTCATGGGGAAAGCCTGCGGCGCGCCGGGGCGGGCAGCCAGGCGTCCGGTCTTCCTGGGACCACGGGTACCAGGAAGACCGGACGCCCGCGGTGTTCACTGGGGGCATGACGGCTACGGAGTTCGGGCGGGCGCTGCGGCTGCGCAGGGACCGGGTCTCCCCCGAGGCGGTGGGGCTGCCCGCGGGCGGGCACCGGCGGGCGGCGGGGCTGCGGCGCGAGGAGCTGGCCCTGCTGGCCGGCATCTCCGTCGACTACGTCACCCGCCTCGAACAGGGCCGGGCGGCCAACCCGTCGGCCCAGGTCGTCGAGGCCCTCGTACGGGCACTGCGGCTGCCGGCCGAGGAGCGCGCACATCTGTTCCGGCTCGCCGGGCTGGCGCCGCCGGGTCCCGAGACCGTTCCCGCGTACATCCCGCCGAGCGTCCACCGGCTCCTGGACCGGCTGGCCGGCACCCCGGTGGCCGTGTACGACGCGATGTGGACGCTGCTGCTGGCCAACCCGCCCTACGCGGCGCTGATGGGTGATCCGTCCCAGTGGCACGGCCCGGAACGCAACGGCGTGTGGCGCAACTTCGTCGGGCCGGGCAGCCGGGCCCGGTACACGCCCGGGGAACGCCGGTCCCTCGAGTCGGCGCTCGTCGCGGACCTGCGGGCCACCGCCGCCCGCTACCCCGCCGACCGGCGCCTCGGCCGGCTGGTCGCGGAGCTGCGCGCCCGCAGCGAGCGGTTCGCCGAGCTGTGGCGGGCGGACGCGGTCGGCCGGCACGAGGCGGCGCGCAAGACCGTCGACCATCCGCGGGTGGGACCGGTCGTCCTGGACTGCGACGTGCTCGGTGTGGCGGGCAGCGATCTGCGGATCATGGTCTACACGGCCGAACCGGACACCGCCGACGCGGAGCGGCTCGCCCTGCTCACGGTCCTGGGCACCCAGGAGCTGGTGGAGTAGCCCGCTTCAGCGGCCGCCGTCATGCCCGCTCCTGCCGCGTGGCCCACAGGCTGGTCGCCGTGGTCACCGCGAGGACCAGCACGATGAACCCGAGCGAGAAGGGGATGCCGATCTCGGGCACGTGGACGCCGGACTCGTGCAGGGCGTGCAGCACCAGCTTGACGCCGATGAAGCCGAGGATGACCGACAGGCCGTAGGAGAGGTGCACCAGCTTCTTCAGCAGACCGCCGATGAGGAAGTACAGCTGCCGGAGGCCCATCAGGGCGAACGCGTTGGCCGTGAACACGATGTACGGGTCCTGGGTCAGCCCGTAGATGGCGGGGATGGAGTCCAGGGCGAAGAGGATGTCGGTGAACCCGATGGCGAGCATCACGACCAGCATCGGGGTCATGACCCGCCTGCCGTTCTCCTCCGCCCACAGCCGGGTGCCGTGGTAGCGGTCGGCGACGCCGAAGCGGCGCTCGATCGACTTCAGCAGCTTGTTCTCCTCGTACTCCTCCTGCTCGTGCCCGCCCTTGCGGGCGTCCTGGATGAGCTTCCAGGCGGTCCAGATCAGGAAGGCGCCGAAGAGGTAGAAGACCCAGGAGAACGCGGTGATGATCGCCGCGCCGGCCGCGATGAACGCGGCACGCAGCACCAGCGCCACCAGGACGCCGACCATCAGCACCCGCTGCTGGTACTGCGAGGGCACCGAGAACTTCGCCATGATCAGGACGAAGACGAAGAGGTTGTCGACGCTCAGCGACTTCTCGGTGAGGTAACCGGCGAAGAACTCCCCGCCCGGCCCGCCGCCGCCGAACACGAGCAGCCCCACGCCGAACAGGCAGGCCAGGACCACCCAGACGGCCGTCCAGATCCCGGCCTCCCTCAGGGACACGTCGTGCGGCTTGCGTCCGACGAAGAAGTCGGCGGCGACGAGGACGCACAGGCCCGCGACGGTCAGCAGCCAGACGCTGAGGGTGACGTTCACCGGTGCTCCTCGTGCGGTACGGGTCGCGTACGGACGGTCCTTGATCAGGGTGTTTCCGGGATGCGGCGCAGGCAACCCGGCAGGGTGCGCGGCTCCACGCGCCGAAAACGGCGCGCGCCGGCCGATTCCGACGTGACGGGAGCCCCGGATGACCCTTCGGCCCTCGCCTCCCCGCCCCGACCGCCGGGGCCCGCGCATCGGCGTGCTGGGTTCCTACGGCGGCTTCAACACCGGCGACGAGGCGATCCTGACCTGCGTGCTGGGCTGCCTGCGCGTGCGGCGGCCGGACGCGCACCTCGTCGTGCTGAGCCGGAACGCGGAGCACACCCACGCCCATCACCCCGACGCCGACGAGGTGGTGCCCTGGGAGGGGGTGAGCCGCAACCACGTCCTCGACGTGCTGCCCGGCCTGGGCCTGCTGGTGCTGGGCGGCGGCGGCATCCTCTACGACGGCGAGGCGCGGCGCTATCTGCGGCTGGTGCGGGCCGCGCAGACCCGGCACGTGCCCACGTTCGCCTACGCCGTCGGCGCCGGGCCGCTCACGGACCCCGAGGACCGGGACGCGGTGCGCACGGTGCTGGCGGAGATGGACGACGTCGTGGTGCGGGACGAGGAGTCGCGGCTGGTGCTGGAGGAGGTCGGCCTGGAGCGGGAGGTCGCGGTGACCGCCGACCCGGCGCTCCTGCTGTCCCCGGAGCCGTTCACCGAGGCGATGATGCGCGACGAGGGCATCCCGACCGGCACCCGGCTGGTGGGGATGTCGGTGCGCGAGCCGGGGCGGGCCGCCGAGAAGCTCGACGAGGGCGACTACCACGCGCTGCTCGCCGACGTCGCGGACTTCCTGGTCCGCCGGCTGGACGCGCGCGTGGTGTTCCTCCCGATGGAACGGCACGACGTACGGCACGCACATGCCGTGCTGTCCCACTTGACCGCCCCCGACCAGGGCCGCATCCTGCACGGCGACTACAGCCCGGGGCAGGTCCTCGGCTTCATGCGCCATCTCGACGTGGCCGTGGGCATGCGCCTGCACTTCGTGATCTTCGCCGCGCTCACCGGCGTACCGGTGCTGCCGCTGCCGTACTCCGGCAAGGTCTTCGACTTCGCGCGCCGACTGGGTGCCCCGGCGCTGGTGGGGGTGGCGCGGGAGCAGGCCGGGCTGCTGCTGGCGGAGGTGGACCGGCTGTGGGACGAGTACCCGCGGCGCCGGGACGACCTGCGGGACCGGATGGGCGAGCTGTCCGCGTCGGCGCGGGAGACCTGCGCGCGGTGCGGGTCCCTGCTCGACGAGATCGGTGCCGCACGCGGGTCGGGCGGCGCCCCCGTGGCGGGTGAGGGGCCCCACCACGCAGAGCCGCGGCCGCTGAACGCCTGACCGGAGGGTGCGCGATGCCGATCCTGGAAGAGCCCCACGAGTCCCGCACCGTCACCCTGCCGCCCCGGCATGCCCGGCACGGGGGCCGCTGCGACGTCCTGGTGGTGGGCGGCGGCCCCGCCGGGTTCGCGGCCGCGGTCGGCGCGGCCGACGCCGGGGCCGACGTCGTGCTGGTGGAGCGGTACGGCTTCCTCGGCGGCAACGCGACCGTGGCGCTGGTGATGCCGCTGATGTCGTTCCACAACGAGCACAAGCAGGCCGCTTTCACCGAGGCCGGGGACACCTCGCGGCTGCTGCCCACCGACCACGGCGAGGGCGAGCCGGTGGTCGCGGGCGTCCTGTGGCAGTTGCTCGACCGGCTGACGGGCCGCGGCGGCTGTCTGCCGCCCTCCCCGAAGACCGGGTACACGGTCCCCTTCGATCCGGAGCTGTTCAAGTTCTCGCTGCTCGAGATGGCGGACGAGTCGGGGGTGCGGATGCTGTTCCACTCCTTCGCCTCCGGCGCGCTGCCGCTGGACGACGGCTCGGGCTGGCGGGTGGTGTTCGAGACCAAGTCGGGACCGGTGGTGATCGACGCCGGGGTGGTCGTGGACGGCACGGGCGACGGCGACGTGGCGACGGCCTGCGGGGCGCCGTACGAGATCGGGCGCCCCGAGGACGGGCTGGTGCAGCCCATGACGCTGATGTTCCGCGTCGCCGACTTCGCCCGGCCGGACTTCGCCGCGTACGTGCGCGAGCACCCCGACCAGTGGCGGGGTGTGCACGGACTGTGGGACCTGATCGAGGAGGCGAGGAAGAACGGCGAACTGCGGCTGCCGCGCGAGGACATCCTCTTCTTCGCGACCCCGCACCCGCACGAGGTCGCCGTCAACAGCACGCGGGTGAACCGGGTCCTCGGCACCAGCGTCTGGGACCTCACCCGCGCCGAGTACACGGCCCGGCACCAACTGGCGGAGATCGACCGCTTCCTGCGCACCCGCGTGCCGGGCTTCGAGGAGTCGTACGTGGTGCAGAGCGGCACGCACATCGGTGTGCGGGAGAGCCGGCGGGTGGTCGGCGACTACCGGCTGACCGGCCACGACATCCTGGCGGCGCGCACCTTCCCGGACGTGATCGCGCACGGCGCCTATCCGGTCGACATCCACAACCCGCGCGGCTCCGGCACCGTCCTCAAGCGGGTGCCGCGGGGCAGTTTCTACGACATCCCGCTGCGCTGCCTGCTGCCCCGGGACACCGACCGGCTGCTGGTGGCGGGCCGCTGCATCTCCGGGACGCACGTCGCGCACTCGTCGTACCGGGTGATGCCCATCGCCATGGCGACCGGGCACGCGGCCGGGGTGTGCGCGGCGCTGACCGTACGGCACGGGAGCGGACCGCGTGGGCTGCCCTACCGGCTGGTCCAGCGGGAACTGCTGCGCCAGGGGGCCCGGCTGCGGACGGAGCCGGCCTGATCCGAACGACACCCCCCGGCGCCGGGCCGGGTCAGCTCGCCCAGTCCAGCAGGCGCTCCCGGTGCTCGGGGGCGCGCAGGTGGGCCAGGGACTCCTTCTCCAGCTGGCGGACGCGCTCGCGGGTGAGGCCCACGTGCTGGGCGACCTGTTGCAGGGTGCGGGGGCGGCCGTCGTGCAGGCCGTAGCGCAGGCTGAGGATCAGGGACTCGCGGGGCGCGAGGGTACCGACGGCCTCCCGCAGTTCCGCCGCGAGCGCCTGGAACTCGGCGACCTCCGGGGCGCGCAGCACCTCGGTGTCGGGGATGAGGTCACCGACGACGGTGTCGCCGGTCTCGTCCACGGGGGTGTCCAGGCTGACCGCGTCCCGGCCCACCCTGCGCAGCCAGACGACCTTGTCCGCGTCGATGCCGCTCCCGGCGGCGACCTCCTCGGTGGTGGGCTCGCGGTCGAGGCCCGCGCGGAGCTTGCGTTCGACCTTGGCGAGCTTCTGGAGCTGCTCCACGACGTGGACCGGCAGCCGTACCGTGCGGGCGTGCGTGGCCAGGCCCCGTTCGATGGCCTGGCGGATCCACCAGGTGGCGTACGTGGAGAACTTGAAGCCCTTGGTGTGGTCGAACTTCTCCACGGCCCGGATCAGTCCGAGGTTGCCCTCCTGGATGACGTCGAGGAGCGGCAGTCCGCGGTGGGCATGGCGCTTGGCCATCGACACCACGAGCCGGAGATTGGCCCGCACCATGTGGTCCTTGGCCTCCTGGCCGTCGTGAACGGTCTCCTCCAGCGTGCGGCGCCGCCCGGGCGTGGGGGCGGGCTCGCCGGTGTCGGCCGCCTCCAGTTCCTCCCTGGCCCGCACTCCCGCCTCGATACGGGTGGCGAGCCGTACCTCGTCCTCGGCGGTCAGCAGGGGGGTGGCCCCGATCTGGGTCAGGTACTGGCCGAGCAGGTCGGGTTCCTCGTCGGGTTCGGGGATCCGGGTGCGCAGCCGCGCGGTGCGGGTGGTGGCGCGGCGGTCCTCCCGGGTGCGTGCCGTCGGTGTGCGTGCCGTGGGCGCCATGTCGTTTCCTCCGTCCCCTTCCGGATCACCGGCCTGCGGGCCCGTGTCCGTTTCTCAGCCGGCGGGCCACCACCAGCAGGTCGGCGGCCGCCAGCAGGGTGAGCGCCGCACACACCACGGCGACGACCACGAGCATGCCGCGGCCGGGGCTGTCGCCGGGAGCGGTGTCCGCGGCCCACACGCCGAAGAACACGGCCCCCGCGAGGAACAGCGGCAGGAAGACCGCCGACAGCAGCAGTCTCAGCCGCAGGGCGCTCCGTGCGTGGACCGGTTCGCTCATGACGGCCTTGTGTCAGTGGCCGGGTGCGGCCCGGCTGATGTCCGCGAGCGCGGAGTGCGGGTCGTCGGTGGCGGCTAGGTCGCCCAGGGTGACCACACCGACCGGGACGCCGCCGTGTTCGACGACCGGGAGCCGGCGCACGGCGTGGCGGGCCATCAGCTCGGCGGCGCGGTCGGTGGTGTCGTCGGGTTCGAGGGTGACGACCGGCGGCGGCGTGCACACCGCGCCGACCGTGGTGGCGTCGGGGTCCCGTCCGTCGGCGACGCTGCGCAGCACGATGTCGCGGTCGGTGAGGACGCCGAACAGGTCGCAGTCGTAGGTCACCAGGACGTCGCCGACGTCCTCCTCGCGCATCAGCCGGGCCGCCCGGGCCACCGTCGTCATGGGCTCGACGGCCACCGCGGCCGGTGACATCACGTCTCGGATGCGCCGTGTCATCTCGCGCCTCCCGGGTTCGGTATGTGTCGGTACGGGACTGCCTGCGGGCCGCGTAGCCCGCACCCGGGCCGGTAAACCGTTCCGCGACGCCGGGCTCAGCCGGGGTCGATCAGGGCCAGGCCGATGTCGGGACGGTGGGTCTTGGCCAGCTCCGCCGGGCTGTCCCGGACGACGACCTCCAGCGTCGGCCAGACCCGGCCGGACAGCAGGTGGCCGCCGCGGGTGGTGCCGTCGGACAGGCCCAGTACGGCGTGCAGGTGCGGGGTGGGTCCGTCGTCGGCGACGGCGACGTCCCCGATGAGGGACAGCACCTCGCACTGCTCCCGCACCGGGATGTGCCGGTAGTCCTTGGCCTGCCGGTCGAACCAGCCGACGACCGCCTCGGAGAAGGCGCCCACGGCGGTCACCTGGGAGGCGCCCAGGGACCGGTCGCGGGCGAAGGCGGTCAGCTCGCCGACCGCGTCCTCGCCCTGGTCGAGCACCACCACGTACACGGCGGACGGACCCTCCTGCACCTGCTGCCACTTCATGACCCGGCGGGTACCCGGCACGGGCCGGGGCATCCCCCTGATGTGGCGCGACCGCTGGTGACGGACGCACCTGGAGGTGCCCCTCGTGCCCCTCACGCCTCCAGGGCCCGGCGGATCGCGTCGAGCCAGCCGTCGACCGGCCCGAAGGTGAGCAGCCCGCTGCCCGCGCCCGCGAGTTCACCGGACGCGGGCAGCAGCCTGTCGTGGGCCCGCCGCAGGGCCGGGCGGTCGCCGAGGGCGAGGGCGAGCGCGGCCTCGGCGCAGCACAGCGCCTCGTAGAGCAGGTCGGGCGGCGGTTCGGTCAGGGCCCGCAGGGCGCTTCGGGCCTCGGTGCCGCGGCCCTCGGCCAGCAGGGCGAAGGGCTCGGCCCAGGGCCGGTACGGTCCCCAGTCCGCGCGCGGATCCACCTCCGCGGGCCGGCCGTGGGCCAGGCGCAGGCCGAGCAGGGCGAGCGGCAGGAGTCCGCGTTCCAGGCCGGGCATCCCCGCGCCGTCGAGTCGCGAGGCGGCCGACCGGTAGGCGGCCTCGGCGCTGTCGTGGGAGCCGGCGGACGGGCCGCCGGTGGCGGCCTGTCGCAGGGCCCGGTACCAGGCGGTGAAGACGGCCACGAGGGGCCGTTCGTGCCGTTCGGCGAGGCGGTCCACGGCGCTCGCGTGCTCGTCGGCGGCCGTGAAGTCGGCGCGGGCCGCGCGGGCCTGGAGCCGGATCAGACGGCCGAGCACCTCGTAGTTCACCAGGCCGTGCCGGGTGCCGAGGGCGACGAGTTCGGCGCCGATCGCGTCCCGGCGCGGCGCCAGTCCGGCGCGGGTGCAGGACTGCATGAAGACGCCGTTGAGGGCGAACGCGAGCAGGGCGGGGTCGTCCAGGCGGCGGGCGATGTCCTCGGCCTCGGCGGCGGCCCGCGGCCCGCGCGGGGAGCGCACGCCCCTTGACTCCAGGGCGACGGTGGCCAGCAGACGGCAGCGTGCCGCCTCGGTGGCGGGGACCTCGGGCAGGACGCCGAGGGTGCGCTCGGCGGCGTCGACGAGGCGCCGCGCCAGTGCGGGGTCGTCGCTGCGGGTCCAGTTGGCGGGGACGTCGTAGGCGCCGATCACCCGGGCGGTCAGTTCCGCGTCGCCCGTCTCCTCCGCCGCCTGGACCGCCGTCATCCGGTGCTCCCGGGCGGCCTCCAGACCACCGCCGCCGGTGACGGCGAGGCTCCGCAGCAGTCCGACGGTGGATTCCAGACGGGCCCGGGAACCGGCGGCGACCGTGCGGTCGTACGCCTCGGTCGCGCGGGCCCACAGCCGGGCCGCCGCGTCGGCCGGTTCGCCGGGCGGGTCCAGGTCCGGGTCCTGGGCGAGGATGCCGGCCTCCAGGCGGCGCAGCCGCGGGCCGGGGTCGATGCCGAGCCGCCCGGCCAGCAGGGCGCGGGCCCTGCGCAGCACGGCGAGGGCGTCCGCCTGCCGTCCGGTCCGGTACAGGGCGAGCGCCAGCAGGCGCCAGGACTCCTCGCGCCAGGGGTGCTCGGTGACGTGCGCGTCCAGGTCGGGGACCGCCTCGGCGGCGCGCCCGAGTTCCACGAGCAGCTCCGCGCGCCGTTCGACGGCGCGCAGCCGCAGCTCGGTGAGCCGGGAGCGTTCGCCGCGCGCCCAGTCCGCCGCGCCGAACTCGGCGTAGGCGGGTCCCCGCCACTCCCCCAGGGCCGCCCGCAGCCGCTCGGGGGCCCGAGCGGCCGGCAGCCGGTCCGCCTCGGCGACGGCGGCCTCGAAGCGCCACGCGTCCACGGTGTCCGGCGCCGCGTGCAGGGCGTATCCCGGTCCCTCGGTGACCAGCAGCCGGGCGGGGGCGCGCGGCGGGCGGTCGGGTTCCAGGGCGCGCCGCAGGTCCCCGACGAAGGTGCGCACCGCGCCGAGGGCCCGCGGCGGCGGGGCGTCCCACAGGTCCTCGACCAGGCGGGCGACGGGGACGACCCGCCGCCGGGCCAGGATCAGCCGGGCGAGCACGGCCCGGTGCCGGGGGCCCCTGAGGGCGAGGGGGTGGGGGCCGCGTTGGGCGGTGACCGCTCCGAGCACACCGAACGTGACCGCTTCCATGTTCCGTGTTCCGTCCGCTCCGATCGCCACCGCGCGTGCGATCACCACAGTACGCGTGCGGACCGGTCGCCGGTCGGTTGCCGGTCGGCTGTCGATCGGTGCCGGTCGGCCGCTGATCGGTTGCTGATTCGGGCGCGGCAGCCTCGAAGGCGTCACCAGGACGGGTGACACGAGCAGGAACAGAGAGGCGCTGACCACCATGACCACCCTGACCACCGCGGAACCGGCCATTCCCGGCTTCACCCACGAACGCGTGACGGTCGCCGACGGCGTCGGCCTGCACGTGGCCGTCGGCGGCACGGGCAGCCCGGTCGTGCTGCTGCACGGCTTTCCCCAGACCCACCTGATGTGGCGGCACGTCGCCGCCGACCTGGCGGCCGACCACACGGTCATCTGCCCCGACCTGCGCGGCTACGGTGCCAGCGACAAGCCCGCCGACCCGGACGGCACCGCGTACGCCAAGCGGGCCATGGCCGCCGACGTGGTCGCCCTGGCCCGGGAGCTGGGGCACGAGCGGTTCGCGCTGGCCGGTCACGACCGGGGCGCGCTGGTCGCGGTGCGCGCCGGGCTCGACCACCCCGACGCGGTGACGCACCTGGCCGCGCTGGACGTGCTGCCGACGCTGGACATGTGGGACGTCCTGCACGGCACGACGGCGGCGGTGGGCTTCCACCTGTATCTGATGGCGCAGCCACCGGGGCTGCCGGAGCAAATGATCGGCGCCGCGCCGGACGCGTTCTTCGGTCACTTCCTCGACGTCTGGACCCGGGACCCGGATGCCCTGCCCGCCGACGTCCGCGCCGCCTACCTCAAGGCGTCCCGCGAGGCGGTGCCCTCCATCGTGGCCGACTACCGGGCCTCGGCCGGCGTCGACGTCGACCACGACCGGGCGGACCGGGAGAACGGCAACCGGCTGCGGATGCCGGTGACCGTGCTCCAGCAGGACTGGGGCGCCGCTCTCGGGTACGACGCCGTCGCGCTGTGGCGGGCGTGGGCCCCGGACCTGCGGCACGAGACCGTCGGCTGCGGGCACTTCATGGCGGAGGAGGCGCCGGCCGAGGTCGCCGGGGCGTTGCGCGAACTGCTCACCCGGTAGCGCCCGCCTCGGGAGGTGCGCACAACGATCGGTTGTACGTGCCGCCCGGCCGGTTGTTTGATCCGCGCGGCCCCGGCTCGCTTGGATGTCGGGCGTGACGGAGTCGGGTGTGGTCGAGTCGGACGTGGTGGGCGGCGGATCGTTGGGGCGGGGGTTCGGGTGGCTGTGGGGTGCGTACGCGGTCAGCACGTTCGGCACGCGGCTCGCCTTCGACGCCTTTCCGTTGATCGCGGTCATGGTGCTCGACGCCGGTCCGGCACGGGTGGCGGCGCTCTCGGCGGTCGGCCTCGCGGTGGGCGCGGTGGTGGCCGTGCCGCTCGGGCCGTGGGTGGAGTTCCGGCGCAAGCGGCCGGTGATGATCGCGACGGACCTGCTGCGGTGCGCGGTGCTGCTGAGCGTGCCGCTCGCGTACGCCCTCGGCCGGCTCGGCTTCGCCCAGTTGCTGGTCGTGTCGGTCGTCGTCGCCGCGGCCGACATCACGTTCCGGGCCGCCGCCGGTTCCTGTCTCAAGGCGCTGGTGCCGGGGCCGGACCTGCTGCGGGCCAACGGCCGGTTCGAGGCGACGACCTGGACCGCGGCCATGCTCGGGCCCCCGGTCGGCGGGGCCGCGATCGGGCTCTTCGGCCCGGTGGTGACGGTGGCGGCCGACGCGGTCAGCTACCTCCTCTCGGCGCTGGGCATCCGCGCGATCGGGGGCGGGGAGCCGCACCCGCGGCGCGCGGCAGCGAACCGGTTGCGCGCCGGTGATGTGCTGGACGGCTGGCGATACGTGCTCGCCTCACCGGCTCTGCGGCCGCTGTTCCTCAACACGGTCCTGGTCAACGGGCTGATCATGGCGACGGCACCGCTGCTGGCCGTGCTCATGCTGGGCGACCTGGGCTTCGCGCCCTGGCAGTACTCGCTCGCCTTCGCCGTGCCGTGTGTCGGCGGGCTGGTCGGCTCGCGGCTGGCCGGACCGCTCGTGGCACGCTACGGAGAGCACCGGGTGCTGGTGACCAGCGGTGTGCTGCGCGTGTGCTGGCCCATCGGGCTGGCCTTCGTCGGCCCGGGGGCCGGGGGGCTGGTGCTGGTGATGGCCGTCGAGTTCGGACTGATCACGTCCGTGGGCGTGTACAACCCGGTGTACGCCACCCGGCGGCTGGAGTTGACGCCCGCGGACCGGGTGGCGCGCACCCTGTCGGCCTGGACGGTCAGCGGGAAGCTGACGACCGCGGCGCTGACCGCGCTGTGGGGGCTGCTGGCCGGCCTGACCGGGACGCGTACGGCGGTCGCGCTCGCGGGCGTGCTGCTCCTGGCGACCCCGCTGCTGCTGCCGCGCCGGTCCCACACGTTGGCTCCCTCCCCGGCCCGGCCCACCGCTGACGGCTGAGGCCCCACGGTCCCGCCCAGGACACCGCACTCCGAGGCAGGTCGCCCAAGCCCGGTCGGACCTGGCGAACCGAACCCGACGGCCCGGGCGCCACGCCCGACCCCGTCCCGGCACCCCAGGCGCCACCCGCCGCCCCGGCCCCGCACCCGCCCGGTCCCGGACCAGCAGGCCGGCCATGCAAGGCCATCGGGCCCCCTCACACCGCCGGAGACACGCCCCGCCCCTCACCCCCGCGCCGACGCGTCCGGGCCCAGGTCGGGGAAGTGCCGGCGGGCCTCGGCGAACAGGGCCGGGTAGTCGGTGCCGTGGGTGACCGCGGCGGCGAAGAGGGCGCCGAGCGCGGCACGCAGGGGGTCCGGGTCGGCGGCGGCTCGGAGGGCGGGCAGGGCGAGGGCGCGGCACAGCGGGGCGCCCTGGCCGGCGCCGGGCGGGCCGGGCGCGGTGAGGGCGGTGCGGGCGTCGGTGAAGAAGCGGTCCCAGGCCCGCCGGGGATCGTCGAACGGGGCCGGCAGGGGCTCGCCCCGGTCCAGCGCACTCAGTGCGGGCGCGATCCAGTCGACGCCGTCCAGTCCGGCAGCGGTCAGGGCCCGGCGGGCGGCCCAGCGGGCGAGGCCGCGCTGGGTGGCCGGGCACGCCGCGTCGACGGCGTCGAGCAGCTCCCGGTCCAGCGGTACGAGCCCGCGTGCGTCGGCACCGGCCTCCCGCACCCGCCGGCTGGGCAGCCGGCCGCCCCAGGACCGGATCTCGGCGCGCTCCCGCTCGGTGCGCGCCCCGGAAACGGGCGGCTCCAGGGCGCGCGCGTAGCGGTGCCGGTGTGCGGCGCTGCGCGAGGTCTGCCGGACGACGCGGTCCGCGGTGGGCGGGGCCGGCCAGAACTGCAGCAGGTACTGGCCGTCCGGTCCCGCGTCCCGGGCCGCGGCGGACCCGGCCCCCGCACCGCCGTCCATGCCGCGTCCGCAGTAGCGCACCCGGTGGTCGGCGGGCGGCAGGGCCCATTCGCACAGTGCGCCGCGGCCGCAGGGCAGGACTGCGGTCGAGGCGGTCAGCGGGCGGAAGGACGCCTCCACCACGTCCTCCCAGCGGTCCTCGACGGGCGGCGCGGTGCCGTGCACCTCGACGGTCAGGGCGACTATCCCGCTGCTCAGGCCCGTGCACAGGAAGAGGCAGCCCGGGACGGCCGCGCCGCACAGCCCGTTGGCCTGCCCGGCGCAGGCCTCCGACGGCACCGGCGCCCACGGCTCGCGACGGCTGTCCACGTGGAACCGCCCGTGGACGACCGGTAGTTCACCCCTGTACACCGTCCGCATCCGCACGGCCAGTCCCCCTCGCATCCGGCACTTCGAGGCCACCAGTATGCGGAGGGGGTCTGACAACGGCCCCGGCCATTGGCCGGGTGACGGCCTCGGGGACGCCGGTCAGCAGGCCCCGGGCACGTCCTCGGTGACGCCGTTCAGCGGCGAGGCCGGGTCGCTGCCGTAGGGGCGGGTGAAGGCCTCCATGCCGTGCCCGGACGGGTCGGTGAAGTACACGCCCCGGCCGCCGTCGTTGCGGTTGATCCGGCCCGGGTGCCGGCCGGGCGGGTCGGCCTGGATGGGGATCCTGCCCTCGACGAGCCGGGCGAGGACGGCGTCGAACTCGTCCTCGGAGACGAGGAACGCGTAGTGCTGCACGGGGATGTCGATGTCGACGGTGGCGAAATCGAGGGTGACGCCGTTGGCGGTCCTCACGGGCAGGAACATTCCGGCCGTTCGCCGACCTCGAGACCGAGGATCTCGGCGAGGAAGCGGGCGGACTTCTCCCGGTCCCGGGAGAGAACGATGGTGTGGTTGAACTCGACTGACACGGGGCAATGCCTCCACGGGCATCTCCGCGGCGCCTCCATGCCTCACCCGGACGGTGACCGACACGCGATGCCGCGTGATGATCATACGCCCCGGGCCCGCCTCCGCGTCCGCCCCCGATCTGCCCCTGCCTCCACCCCGACCCGCCCCTGACCCGCCCCTGATCCGTCCCTGATCCGTCCCTGAGATGTGTCAGAAATCTTTGACAGGTACCTCCGGCCCCTGTCAGCGTTTCCTGACAGGTACCACGGAAAGGGGTGCGATGCCCGAGGCCCCACCTCCGGCACCGACCGGTGACGAGTTGCTCAAGGTGCTCTCCGCGCTCGGCAACCCGCACCGCATGCGGATCGTCGCGGCGCTCCTGGAGAGCCGGAACTACGTCAGCGCACTGGCCCGCCTGATCGGCATGGGCCGTCCGCTGCTGCACATGCACCTGCAGCGACTGGAGGCCGCGGGCCTGGTCGCCGGCACGCTCGAGGTCGCGGAGGACGGCAAGACGGTGAAGTACTACGACGTCACCCCGTTCTTCTACGAGCTCACCCCGCGGGTCGTCGCGCAGGCGGCCGCGACGATCACCGACACCACCGAGACCGACCGGACCGCCGGCCGGAGTGCGAAAGAGGAAGCGAAGTGAACGAGGACGTGGTGACTCTCGCCGCAGGGGCCGAGGAGCTGGGGGTCCTGGTCGGCGCCGTGGGCGCGGCCGGGTTCTTCGGCCTCATGATCGTGATCGTCTGGCAGGTCGCCGCCACCTGGCGGGCCCGGATGCTGGCGGCGCGCGAGGAGCAGTACAAGGAGCTGGCCACGCGGTACGCACGACTCCTGGAGGACACGGTGGAGTTGCAGCGCCGCACGGTGGAGGAGCAGCGGCAGACCCTCGACGAGCTGACCCAGACCCGGCTCGCGGTCGGCTCGATGGAGAAGATGATGCGCGAGATCGAATAGACACCGCCACCGGACACCTCCGCACACGTACGGCCGGGAGCGGCAACTCCCGGCCGTACCGCGGCGGAACACACCCGACATCGCCAGATGTCACACCCCAGACACACATCCGTCCCGTACACCGCGGCAGGTCGCACACCTGAGCGCCGCGGTGCGGGCCCCGTGCGCCCTCGTGCCGGTCGACGACCGGCGGGCGCGTTCCCCATGAAGGAGATTACTCATGCGTGCGCTGTTGCGGCGTGTGGCCCGTGCGCCCGGTGGGCGGCGCGGCAAGTGGTACGTCCTGGCGGCCTGGCTGGTCGTGGCCGTCGCGCTCGGTCCGCTGGCGGGCCGCCTGGGCGACGTCGAGGACACGAGCGCCAACGCCTTCCTGCCGCGCGGTGCGGAGTCCGCGCGGGTCAACACGGAGCTGGAGAGGTTCCGCACGGACACGCTGATGCCCGCCGTCGTCGTGCACACCGGTGCGGGGGCGAAGGAGCAGGCGGCCGCCGACCGGCCCGTGCTCGCCCGGTACGCCGCCGCGGGCGAGGAGGTGTCGCCGCCGATCCCGTCCGAGGACGGAGAGGCGCTGATGACGGTGGTTCCGCTGGACAGCGAGGACGACGTCACCGCGACGATCGACGAACTGCGGGCCTCCGTGGGCGCCAACGCGCCGCCCGGCGTGGACGTCGTCGTCGGCGGACCGGCCGGTTCGCTCACCGACCAGGTCGCCGTCTTCGACAGCCTGGACACCACCCTGATGCTCGCCACCGGGCTGGTCGTGGCGCTGCTGCTGCTGATCACCTACCGCAGCCCCGTGCTGTGGCTGCTGCCGCTGCTGTCCGTGGGCTTCGCGGCCGTCCTCACCCAGGTCGGCACCTATCTCCTGGCCCGGTACGCCGGGCTGCCGGTGGACCCGCAGAGTTCGGGCGTGCTGATGGTGCTCGTCTTCGGTGTCGGCACCGACTACGCGCTGCTCCTCATCGCCCGTTACCGCGAGGAGTTGCACCGCCGCGCCGACCGGCACGAGGCGATGCGGATCGCGCTGGTCCGCTCGGGCCCGGCGGTCCTGGCGTCGGCCGGCACCGTCGCGGCGGGCCTGGCCTGTCTGGGCTTCGCCGACATCAACTCCTCGCGCTCGCTGGGGCTGGTGGGCGCGGTGGGCGTGGTCTGCGCCTTCCTCGCGATGGTCACCGTGCTCCCGGCCCTCCTCGTCCTCACCGGCCGCTGGGTGTTCTGGCCCTTCGTGCCGAGGGCCGGTACGCCCGCCCGGGCGTCGCGCACGGTGTGGTCCCGCGTCGGGTCCGCGGTCGCCCGGCGGCCCCGCTGGTCGTGGCTGATGTCGGTGGCGGTCACCGGTGTCCTCGCGCTCAGCACGGCCGGCCTGTCCATGGGGCTGACCCAGGAGGAGATGTTCCAGGACGAGCCGGAGTCGGTCGTCGCCCAGGAGCGGATCTCGGCCCACTACCCGTCGGGCGCCTCCGATCCGGTGAAGATCGTCACCGCCACGGCGCACGCCGACGCGGTGCGGCGGGCCGCGGCGCACGTCGGGGGCGTGGCCCGGGTGGAGGCCGGGGGCGACCGCACGCCCGACGGCGGCCGCACCCAGCTGTCGGTCGTCCTGGCGGACACCCCGGACAGCGAGCGTGCCAAGGACACGGTCGGCGACCTCCGGGACGCCGTGCACCGGGTGGCCGGTGCCGAGGCGCTGGTGGGCGGCACCACCGCGCAGTACCTGGACACCCAGCGGGCCGCGGGGCGCGACCTGACCACGGTGGTTCCGGTCGTGCTCCTGGTGGTCCTGGCCGTGCTGGTCGGGCTGCTGCGCGCCCTGGTCGCCCCGCTGCTGCTCCTGGCCACCGTGGTGCTGTCGTACCTGGCGGCGCTGGGCGCCTCGAACCTGCTCTTCGAGCACGTGCTGGGCTTCGCGGGTGTCGACTGGTCGATTCCGCTGATGGGCTTCGTGTTCCTGGTCGCCCTGGGCATCGACTACAACATCTTCCTCATGCACCGGGTGCGCGAGGAGACCGCCCGGCTCGGGCACGCCCGCGGTGTGCTGGAGGGCCTGACCAGTACGGGCGGTGTGATCACCTCCGCCGGAGTCGTGCTCGCCGCGACCTTCGCCGTCTTCGCGGGGCTGCCGCTGGTGACCATGGCGCAGCTGGGCGTCCTGGTCGGGATCGGCGTGCTGCTCGACACCTTCCTGGTGCGTACGGTGCTGGTGCCCGCCCTCGCGCTCGACCTGGGCCGCCGGTTCTGGTGGCCGGGCGCGCTGTTCCGGCGCCCGGCGCGGCAGGAGGCGCCGTCCGTCAGCCCGACTGGGAGCTGTCCTTCAGCGCCCCCCAGCCGTGCCAGCGCTCCACCTCGATCCAGGCGCTGACCCGGGGACGCTCCCGGTTCGGATACGGGTTGCCCGTGTAGTGCCGGGAGAGGCGGTCGATGCCGGAGAGGTCCTCGTCGTCGCGCATCTCGGCGACCCGGCCGATGAGGGTGACGTGGGTGTACCAGTCGTCGCCCGAGAGGACGGTGAGGGTGATGCGCGGGTCGCGGCGCAGGTGTCCCAGGCGCACGCGGCCCGCGTCCAGGTTGATCAGCACCCGGCCGTCGTCGTCCCAGACGTACCAGGTGGGCGTGGAGACGGGGGCGCCGTCCTGGCGGAGGGTGGCCATGACGCACGGGTTGGGGCGGCGCAGCAGTTCGACGGCCTCGGGCGGCAGCGGCGGCTTCGACATGCGGTCTCTCCTCGCGGTGTGGTGTGGTCCGGCACCGGGTCCGGACGCCGGTGTCGGTGTCGGTGCGGGTGCCGGGGTGTCTCGTGCACCCGGTACCCAGGGTGGGCTCAGTCGGTCGCCTTCTCCTCGAAACTGGCGAAGTAGGCCGCCGCCATGTCCTCGTCGCCGTGTCCCTGGGCGGCGGCCCGGGCGAAGCGTTTCGCACCGGCCGCGGCGAGGTCCAGCCGAACGCCGTTCGCCTCGCCGGCCTCGACGATCAGGCGGGCGTCCTTCTCGGCGGTGGCGACGGCGAACTGGGCCGGCGTCAGGGCGCCGTCGCGGATCAGCCCGGCCTTGGCCCGCAGATAGCCCATGTCGAGCGGACCACCGGCGATGGCGTCGAAGAAGGTGTCCGGGTCGACGCCCAGGGCCTTGGCGAGCGAGAGGGTCTCGCCACCGGCGTTGGTGACGGCGAGGACCCAGCTGTTGGCCACCAGTTTCAGCCGGGTGGCGCTGCCGGCCGCGCCGTCCTCGCCGGTCCACACGGTGCGCGAGCCGACGGCGTCGAACACGGGGGCCACGGTGTCCCTCGCCTCGCTCGGACCCGCCGCCAGCACCAGCAGTTGACCGGCCTCCGCGGGCTGCCGGGTGCCGAGGACGGGAGCGTCGAAGAAGACGAGGCCCTGCTCTTGGGCGTAGGCGGCCAGGTCGGCGACCGCGTCGACGCCCGCGGTGGTGGACTGCGCCCACACGGTGCCGGGGCGCAGGCCGGGCTCGGCCCGCCGCATGACGTCGAGGGCGGCCGGGCCGTCGTACAGCATCGTGAGGACGACGTCGGCGCCGCGTACGGCCTCCTCCGGGCTGTCCGCGACGTGCGCGCCGTCGGCGGTTAGCGGCTCGGCCTTGTCCCGGCTGCGGTTCCAGACGCGGACGGTGTGTCCGGCGCGGGCGAGGTTGCGGGCCATCGCGGCACCCATGATGCCGGTGCCCAGGACGCTCACGGTGAGCTGGTCGGTCATGACGTCGCCTTCTGACTCGTACTGTCTCGTGTCGCCGGTGGCCGGGCTCCTGCGAGCCGGGCCCGGGGGCCAGCCTGCCACCGGACGCGGGTCCCCGCGCGTCCGCGCGGACCCGTCCCGTACGGTACGGCCGTGAACGCCTTCACCGACGACATCGACAGCAACGGCGAGAGCGCCCCGGGCCGTTACGGACCCTCCGCCACCACCGAGGCCGACCCGCGGGAGGTGGGCCGGGTGCGGACCGAGTACTCCCCCGCGCACGACGGCGATCCCGATCCCGGCGAGATCGTCTGGACGTGGGTGCCCTTTGAGGAGGCGGACGGCCGCGGCAAGGACCGGCCCGTGCTCGTGGTGGCCCGGGAGGCGGCCGGGACGGTGCTGGCCGTGCAGCTGTCCAGCAGGCGGCACGACGGGGACCGGGAGTGGGTGCCGATCGGCAGCGGGCCGTGGGACCGCTCCGGGCGGGACTCCTGGGTCGACGTGGACCGGGTGCTGCGGCTGCACGACGCGGGTATGCGCCGCGAGGCGTGTGCCCTGGACCGGATGCGTTTCGACCTCGTGCGGCAGCGGCTGCGGGAGCGCTACGGCTGGAGCTGACCGGGACGGCCGGTGCCCTCCGGGAAGGCGCGCTCGAAGGCCGCCCGGACGGTGGCGCCCGGGGTGCGGTCCAGGATGCCGAACGCCACCCTCTCGAAGGCACCGGCGAACCGCCCGCCGGGCCCGAGCAGTGTCCGGAACGCGCCCGCCACCTGGGCGGGGTCGTTGCGGAACACGCCGCAGCCCCAGGCCCCCAGGACCAGCCGCCGGTACCCGTGGACCGCGGCCGTCTCCAGCACCCGCTCGGCGCGCCGGGTGAGGGCGGCGGGCAGGTCGGCGGCGCGCTCCGGGGCCGTGCGCAGCACCACGCCCGCGTTGGGCGCGGCGGAGGTGAGGAACCCGGCCGTGAACGGCTCGTCCAGCAGGCGGCCCCGGTCGTCGCGGAAGACGGGTACGCCGGGCGAGTGGACGACGCGGTCCGTGTAGAACGGGTCGCGGTGGGCGCGGTGGTGGTCGTAGAACTCGCGCGCCCGCAGCAGGCAGGTGTACAGCGCGGAGGCCCGGCACAGGGCCTCCTCCTGGGCCTGGGCACCGTTGAGGTAGCCGCCGCCCGGGTTGCGCGCGGAGGCGAAGTTGAGCACGGCGACGTCGCCGCCGAGCCGCCGGGCGGCCTCCAGGCTGCTCTCGCCGGTGACCTCGAAGTCCGTGCGCGCACCGGCCGGAACGGACACCTCGACCGGCCCCGGCCCGTACATCCGCGTACCGTCCCGGGCCGCCCCGACCGCCGGCGCGAGGGGCACCTCACGCCCGTCGGACGTGCGGTAGGACCCGGCCGCGACGATCTGCTCCGTCTGCTGTGCGATGCCCCGCAGGCGCGCGCTCACGGCGCCACCCCCGTGGACGCCGTGACCGCGCGCGGCGCGGTCTCCCCCGTCGTGCTCATGCGGGAATCCTGGGTGATGCTGAGGATGCGGTGCAACGGAGTTTCCCGACCGGCGAACGACGTGGAAAGCCCCCGGAAACGGGCGGATCACGGAGATTACCGAGCGGGAACGTCACGAAATGCATCCTTGTGCGGAGCGGCACGAGGGTCTTGGGTGGGACGAGTGTGCCGGCCCGGCCCACCGCAGAGGGGCCGGCGGCATGGTGGAATCTTCAGGAGGATCCCGACATGTCCGATTCGGTTGGTGGCTGTATCCGGCCACGTACCGCCGTCAGTGAGGCCGAGGTCGAGGCGCTGGTCCGCGGCATCTGCTTCAAGACCGGTCCGCCCAGGCTCCTCGGCGTCGAGGTGGAATGGCTCGTCCACGAGCTGCGCGCGCCGCGGCTCCCCGTGTCACCCGAACGGCTCCACGCGGTGTACACCGCGCTGCGGGCCGTGCCCCTGAGGTCGGCGCTGACCGTCGAACCCGGCGGCCAGCTGGAGCTGAGTTCGCTCCCCGCCGCCTCGCTGACGGAGTGCGTCCGCTCCGTCTCCGCCGATCTCGACGCCGTCCGTGCCGTGCTGCGCGAGGACGGTCTCGCCCTGGTCGGCCTCGGCCACGATCCCTGGCACCCGCCGCGCCGCTACCTGCGGCAGCCGCGCTACGACGCCATGGAGTCCTGTCTCGACCGCACCGGCCCCGGTGGCCGCTTCATGATGTGTGCCTCCGCTTCGGTGCAGGTGTGCGTGGACGCCGGGCACGAGGAGCCGGGGCCGCTGGGTCACGTGCGCCGGTGGTGGCTGGCCCATCATCTGGGCGCGGTCCTGCTGGCGGCGTTCGCCAACTCCCCGCTGTCCGGCGGGCGCCCCACCGGCTGGCGGTCCACCCGGCAGCTGCGGTGGACGCAGATCGGCGCCGGACGCGCGGGCGGTCCCCCGCTGGACAGCGACCCGCGCGGCACCTGGGCGCGGCACGTGCTGGACGCCCCGGTGATGTGCGTGCGCCGAGACGGCGGCCCCTGGGACGTTCCGGAGGGCCTGACGCTGCGGGAGTGGACCCGCGAGCTGGTGCCCCGGCCGCCGACCCGGGAGGACCTCGACTACCACCTCACCACGCTCTTCCCGCCGGTGCGTCCCCGCGGCCACCTGGAGCTGCGGATGATCGACGCGCAGCCCGGGGACGACGGCTGGATCGTGCCGCTGGCGGTGACCGCCGCGCTGTTCGACGACCCCGAGGCCACCGAGACCGCCTACCGGGCCGTCAAGCCCCTGGCCGAGCGCACCCTCGGCCTGCCCGCGCCGCACAACCCGCTGTACGAGGACGCGGCCCGCGACGCCCTCAGCGATCCCGAGCTGTGCGAGGCCGCCGTCACGTGTTTCACCGCGGCACTCGCCGCGCTGCCCCGGCTCGGCGCGAGCACCGAGGTGACGGACGCCGTCGCCGCGTACCGGGAGCGCTACGTCCTGAGGGGGCGCTGCCCCGCCGACGATCTGCTGGACATGCCGGGCGGCGCGGACCGTGGCCCGCACGGGAGGGAGACCCGCTCATGACCGACCCCACTGACGCGACCACGACCACAACGCCGGAGGCCCTGCGCGAGCGGGCCCTGACCACGCTGGTCACCGCCCGCGAGCGCACCACGCTGCTCACCAGCTGTGTGGAGGGTCCCGACCTGACCGCCCAGGTGTCGCCGCTGATGTCCCCGCTGGTGTGGGACCTGGCGCACATCGGCAACCAGGAGGAGCAGTGGCTGCTGCGCGCGGTCGCCGGGCAGGAGGCGATACGCCCGGAGATCGACAGCCTGTACGACGCCTTCGAGCATCCGCGCTCCGAGCGGCCGAGCCTGCCCCTGCTGTCGCCCGCCGAGGCCCGCCGGTACGCGGCGGACGTGCGAGGGCGGGCGCTGGACGTGCTGGAGGCCACCGCGTTCGACGGGACGCGGCTGACGGAGGCGGGCTTCGCCTTCGGGATGATCGCCCAGCACGAGCAGCAGCACGACGAGACCATGCTGATCACGCACCAGCTGCGCAAGGGCCCGCAGGCCCTGACCGCGCCCGACCCGGGCCCCGTCCCGCTGTTCACCGGACCGGCCGAAGTCCTGGTGCCGGGCGGCCCGTTCGCCATGGGCACCTCGACCGAGCCGTGGGCTTTGGACAACGAACGCCCCGCGCACCGGCGCGAAGTGGCGCCGTACTTCATCGACACCGTCCCGGTGACCAACGGCGCCTACCGGGCGTTCATCGACGACGGCGGCTACGACGACCCGCGCTGGTGGACCCCCGAGGGCTGGGACCACATTCGCCGGCACGCCGTCACCGCCCCGCTGTTCTGGCGCCGGGACGGCGGGCAGTGGCTGCGGCGCCGCTTCGGGGTGACCGAGACGGTCCCGGCCGACGAGCCGGTGCTCCACGTGTGCTGGTACGAGGCCGACGCGTACGCCCGCTGGGCCGGGCGCCGGCTGCCCACCGAGGCCGAGTGGGAGAAGGCCGCCCGGTACGACCCGGCCGGGGACCGCGCCATGCGCTATCCCTGGGGCGACGCCGACCCGGGCCCGGAGCACGCCAACCTCGGGCAGCGGCACCTGCGTCCGGCGCCCGCGGGCAGCTACCCGGCCGGTGAGTCGCCGCTCGGTGTACGGCAGTTGATCGGCGACGTCTGGGAGTGGACGTCGAGCGACTTCGCCCCGTACCCGGGCTTCAGGGCGTTCCCGTACAAGGAGTACTCGGAGGTGTTCTTCGGCCCCGAGTACAAGGTGCTGCGCGGCGGTTCCTTCGCCGTGGACGCGGTGGCCTGCCGAGGCACGTTCCGCAACTGGGACTATCCGGTCCGGCGGCAGATCTTCTCCGGGTTCCGCACCGCCCGGTCGGCGTCGGGGGAGGCCGCCTGATGTGCCGGCACCTGGCCTACGTGGGCCCCGGGGAGCCGCTGGGCAGGCTCCTCGTCAGTCCGCCGCACGGTCTGTACCGCCAGTCGTGGGCGCCGCGGCACCAGCGGTACGGCACGGTCAACGCCGACGGGTTCGGCGTCGGCTGGTACGCCGAGGGCGACCCGGTGCCCGCCCGGTACCGGCGGGCCGGCCCGATCTGGGCGGACCAGTCCTTCGCCGACCTCGCCCGGGTGGTGCGGACCGGCGCGCTGCTCGCGGCCGTACGGGACGCGACGCTGTCCGGCGCCGACGCGGAGGCGGCCGCGGCCCCGTTCGCCGCGGGGGCCTGGCTGTTCAGCCACAACGGCGCGGTGGCGGGCTGGCCCGCTTCGCTGGCTCCGGTGGCCGCGACGCTGCCGCCCGGCGAGCTGCTGTCGCTGGAGGCGCGCAACGACTCGGCGCTCGTGTGGGCGTTGGTCCTGGCCCGGCTGCGGGCCGGGGACGACGAGGGCCGGGCGCTGGCCGAGACGGTGCTCGAGGTCGCCGCGGCGGCCCCGGCCTCCCGGCTCAACCTGCTCCTCACCAACGGCTCCACCGTCACCGCCACCACCTGGGGCGACACCCTGTGGTACCTGTCCCGCCCGGGCGGCGGCACGGTCGTCGCCTCCGAGCCGTACGACGACGACCCCCACTGGCAGGAGGTCCCCGACCGGACCCTGCTCACGGCGGGCCGCACGGACGTGCGGCTCACCCCGCTCAAGGCGCCGGGCGGGACCGCCGCCCCCGCCCTCGGCACGACCGACGCTTTCGTCTCTGCGAAGGAGCCCCGCACGTGAGCCAGTTCCGTCTGACCCGGACGCTGCCCGAGGACGCCACGGACGCCGCCCTGCGCGCCGACGTCCGGGCGGGCCTGACGGGCACGCCCAAGTGGCTGCCGCCGAAGTGGTTCTACGACGCGCGGGGCAGCGAGCTGTTCGAGGCGATCACCGCGCTGCCCGAGTACTACCCGACCCGGGCCGAGCGGGAGATCCTCGTCGACCGGGCGGGGGAGATCGCGGCGGCGACCGGCGCCCGCACCCTGGTGGAGCTGGGCTCCGGCTCCTCGGAGAAGACGCGGGTGCTGCTCGACGCGCTCACCGAGCGCAACGGGCTGCGCGGCTACGTGCCGGTCGACGTGAGCGAGAGCGCCCTCACCCAGGCCGGACAGGCGCTCGTCGCCGAGCGTCCCGGCCTCCAGGTGCACGCGCTGATCGCCGACTTCACGGGCGGGCTGACGCTGCCCGACACGCCGGGCCCCCGGCTGGTGGCGTTCCTCGGCGGCACCATCGGCAACCTGCTGCCCGGGGAACGCGCCGAGTTCCTGGCCTCCGTGCGCTCCCTGCTCTCCCCGGGCGACACCCTGTTGCTGGGCACGGACCTGGTCAAGGACGAAGGGGTGCTGGTCCGCGCCTACGACGACGCGGCCGGGGTGACGGCCGAGTTCAACAAGAACGTGCTGCTGGTGGTGAACCGCGAGCTGGAGGCCGACTTCGCACCCGCGGCCTTCGATCACGTGGCGCTGTGGAACGCCGAACGGGAGTGGATCGAGATGCGGCTGCGCTCGCGCGCCGCGCAGACCGTGAAGATCCAGGCGCTCGACCTGGCCGTGGACTTCGCGGACGGGGAGGAGTTGCGCACCGAGGTGTCCGCGAAGTTCCGGCGGGAGGGTGTGCGGGCCGAGCTGGCGGCGGCCGGGCTCGACCTGGCCCACTGGTGGACGGACGGCGAGGGCCGTTTCGCCCTGTCGCTGAGCGTGGCGCGCTGAGTCCGGGGCGCCGGGACCCGCCCCCCGGCGCCCGTCGGTCAGCGCGTGTTGACGTCCAGCAGTTCGGTGATGCGGTCGGAGGCCTTGCGGGCCTCCGACTTCGCTTTCGCCCCCTTGAGCACGTTCGTCATGTACTCCTTGATCGGGTTGTCCGCCTCGACCGCGCCCCACCGGGGCGTACCGGGGGTCGCCCGGCCCTGTGCGGCACCGGTCGCCATGGCCTCGATCCCCTCCTCGCCGGAGACGTCCTCGGCGAGCGACTTCTTGTTGGGGACGTAGTTCATGGTGCGGGCCAGGTCGGTGTTCCACTTGGTGCTCACGAGCGCCTCGACCACGGCACGGGCGCCGTCCTCCTGGTCGGTGTTCTTCGGGACGACGAGGTCGGACCCGCCGGTGAAGACCGCGCCGGGCTTGTCGGCGCTCTTGCCGGGCACGGGGAAGAAGCCGATCCTGCCCTTGAGTTCGGGGTTCTCGCGCAGGATGGACTGGGCCTGGCCGGGCACCGCGATGATCTGCGCGACCTGTCCCTTCGCGAAGACCCCGGCCTGCGGGGGGTGTTCCTCGTCGGCGTCGACCGGGCCGTCGCCCAGGGCCTGCAGTTCGCGGTAGAAGTCCATGCCGCGCAGGGCCGCCGCGGAGTCCAGGGCGCCCGTCCAGACGCCGCCCTCGCCGTCCTGGGTGGCGAGTTCGCCGCCCTCGTCCCAGATGAATCCGGAGAGCGTGTACCAGTCCTGGCCGGCCAGGTAGATGCCCTGGTCGCCGTTCTTGTCGAGCTTCTCCGTGGCGGTGAGCCACTCCTCGCGGGTGCGGGGCGGCTCGTTGATGCCGGCCTGCTCGAAGAGGTCCTTGCGGTAGATGACGACGCGGTTGGCGGCGTACCAGGGGATGCCGAACTGCTGGGACATCCACTGCCCCGGTTCGGCGAGGCCCGGCAGCCAGTCGCGGATGCCCCAGTCGCGCATCGACTCCAGGGTCAGATCCTGCAGCCGGCCGCCCTCCGCGTACTGCGGGACCTGGGTGTTGCCGACCTCGACGACGTCGGGGCCGTCCGTGCCGTCGGCCTTCAGCGCGGCCTGCACCTTGTCTCCGATCCCGGTCCACTCCTGGATGCGGATGTCCAGGTCGAGGTCGGGGTGGTCGGCCTCGAAGCCCTCGGTGAACCGCTTCAGGAAGTCCTGCGAGGCGCTGTCCTTCATCAGCCACACGGTGACGGTGTGCCGCTCGTTCCCGCCGTCCTGCGAGATCAGGCCGCAGCCGCTGAGCACGGTGGCGGACACACAGACAAGGGCGAGCAGGCGACGTCTCACGAGGGGTCCTTCTGACTGACGAACAGAGGGCGCGGGCAGGTGTGTCCTGCACACGCGAAGGGAGACCCGACGTGGGGGACGAGCCCGAGGCTCGAACGGGTGTCTGGGATTTTGGTATGGACCATTACAAAGGTCAAGGGGAGGTACCGGGGGTATCCACCCCGAACGCCGATGCCTCGCGCTCCGTCCCGTCTTGGGGCACGGTGGAGTGACGCAGGGCACACCGCTGCCCCGTGGAAGGGAGTACCGCATGTCGAACCACACCTACCGGGTCACCGAGGTCGTCGGCACCTCGCCCGACGGCGTCGACCAGGCCGTCCGCAACGCCATCACGCGCGCCTCGCAGACCCTGCGCAAGCTGGACTGGTTCGAGGTGACGCAGGTGCGCGGCCAGATCGAGGACGGGCAGGTCGCGCACTGGCAGGTCGGCCTCAAGCTCGGCTTCCGCCTGGAGGAGTCCGACTGACGGCCCCGAAGCCCCCTTCGGCGGCCACGTCCCTCAGGTGCGGCCCTCGCGCTCCTGCGCCACGCGCAGCTCGGCCGACCGGGCCGCCCAGCGCGCCCGGAGCACGGGGAATCCGGCCCGCTCGGCGTCGTCGCAGACCAACTCGTCGTCGTCCACCAGGACCCGGACCTCACGGGTCCGCGCGAGCCGCCGCAGGATCTCCAGCTTGGTGCGCCGGGCGGGCCTGCGGTCGGCGTTGCCCCGCATGTGCACGGCGCCGTCCGGCAACCCGTGCGCGGCCAGCCAGTCGAGCGTGTCGCGCCGGCAGCGCTCGGGCCGTCCGGTGAGGTAGACGATCTCGCACTCCTTCGCGCTCTCCCGCACCAGCGCGATGCCCTCCGTGAGCGGCGGATCGTGCGGCGCGGCGGCGAAGAAGGCGTCCCAGTCACGGGGCCTGCGCTCCAGGAACCGCTGCCGGTGCGCGGTGTCGGCGAGGGTGTTGTCCAGGTCGAACACGGCCACCGGGGGTCTGCTGCTGTCGCTCACCCGCCCACCCTAGAGCGCGCCGCGGGGGCGGGACCGGGAATCTGTGCGGCCTGCGGGCGTTGAACAGGATGTGACCCCTGTACTCGCCGCCACCCGCTTCTCCGTCCTCGACCGCTCCCGCATCCGGGCGGGCCGCAGTGCCGGGGAGGCACTGCGCGACACCGTGCGGCTGGCCCGGGAGGCGGAGCGGCTCGGCTACCACCGGTTCTGGGTGGCGGAGCACCACGGCGTGCCCGGAGTGGCCGGATCGGCACCGACCGTGCTCGCGTCCGCCGTGGCCGGGGCCACGAGCCGTATCCGCGTCGGCACCGGGGGCGTGATGCTGCCCAACCACCGGCCGCTGGTGGTCGCCGAGCAGTTCGGCGTGCTGGAGTCGCTCTTCCCCGGCCGGATCGACATGGGGCTGGGCCGCTCGGTGGGCTTCACCGACGGCGTCCGCAGGGCGCTGGGCCGGGAGAAGGACGACGCCGAGGACTTCGAGGCGCAACTGGCCGAACTGCTCGGCTGGTTCCGCGGGACCTCGCCCACCGGCGTGCACGCGCGCCCCGCGGAGGGGCTGACCGTACCGCCGTTCGTGCTCGCCATGGGCGAGGGCGCGGCCGTCGCCGCCCGTGCGGGCCTGCCGATGGTCATCGGGGACCTGCGCGACCGGGACCGGATGCGCCGCGGCATCGACCGCTACCGCGCCGCGTTCCGCCCCTCCGAGTGGAGCCAGGAGCCGTACGTCGTCGTCTCCGGCACCGTCGCGGTGGCCGCCACGCCCGAGGCGGCCCGGCGGCTCCTGGTCCCGGAGGCGTGGTCCATGGCCGAGGCCCGCACGCGCGGCTCCTTCCCGGCGCTGCCGACGGCCGAGGAGGTCGAGGCCCGGTCCATGACCGGCAAGGAGCGCGACCTGTACGAGGCGGGCCTCGCCGGCCACATCACCGGCACCGAGGAGCAGGTCGCCGACGAGCTGGAGACGCTGGTGAAAGAGACGGGCGCGCAGGAGGTGCTGGTCACCACCAGCACGTACGACCGTGCCGCGCTGCTCGACTCCTACCGGCGGCTCGCCCGTGTCACCGGTACGGGGCCGCTCGGCGCCCCGGCGTAGAATCGCGGGGTTTGTCCCACCCACCGTACGGAGCCACCCGCGATGCACAGCCCCCACGACCCGTACGTGCGCGTGCGCGACGCCCGCGAGCACAACCTCAAGGGCGTCGACGTGGACGTCCCCCGCGACGTGGTGGCGGTGTTCACGGGCGTCTCCGGATCGGGGAAGTCGTCGCTGGCCTTCGGGACGGTCTACGCGGAGGCGCAGCGCCGCTACTTCGAGTCGGTCGCGCCCTACGCCCGGCGGTTGATCCACCAGGTCGGCGCACCCAAGGTCGGCGGGATCACCGGGCTGCCGCCCGCCGTGTCGCTCCAGCAGCGGCGGGCGACGCCGACCTCCCGCTCCTCGGTGGGGACGGTCACCAACCTCTCCAACTCCCTGCGGATGCTCTTCTCCCGCGCCGGCGCGTACCCGCCGGGCGCCGAGCGGCTGGACTCCGACGCGTTCTCGCCGAACACGGCGGCCGGGGCCTGCCCGGAGTGCCACGGACTCGGCCGGGTGCACCGCACGACCGAGGAGCTGCTGGTCCCGGATCCGTCGCTGTCCGTCCGGGACGGGGCGATCGCCGCGTGGCCGGGCGCGTGGCAGGGCAAGAACCTTCGGGACGTGCTCGACGCGCTCGGGTACGACGTGGACCGGCCCTGGCGGGAGCTGTCCGCCGAAGCGCGGGAGTGGATCCTGTTCACCGACGAGCAGCCGGTGGTCACGGTCCACCCGGTGCGGGACGCGGGACGCATCCAGCGGCCGTACCAGGGCACGTACATGAGCGCCCGGCGCTACGTGCTGAAGACGTTCGCGGACTCGAAGAGCGCCACGCTGCGGGCCAAGGCGGAGCGCTTCCTGACCAGCGCGCCCTGCCCGGTGTGCGGCGGCGGCAGGCTGCGGGCCGAGGCGCTCGCGGTGACCGTCGGCGGCCGCAGCGTCGCCGAGCTGGCCGCGCTGCCGCTCGCCGAGCTGCCCGGCCTGCTGCCGACGGAGGGCGAGACGGCCAGGGTGCTGACCGAGGACCTCACGTCCCGGATCGCGCCCGTCGTGGAGCTGGGGCTCGGCTATCTGAGTCTGGATCGGCCCACCCCCACTCTGTCGGCGGGCGAGTTGCAGCGGCTGCGCCTGGCGACCCAGCTGCGCTCCGGGCTGTTCGGCGTCGTGTACGTCCTCGACGAGCCCTCCGCGGGTCTGCACCCGGCCGACACGGAGGCGCTCCTGACGGTGCTTGAACGGCTGAAGGCGGCCGGCAACTCGGTGTTCGTGGTGGAGCACCACCTCGGTGTGATGCGGGGCGCCGACTGGATCGTGGACGTCGGTCCGCTGGCCGGGGAGCACGGCGGGCAGGTGCTGTACAGCGGCCCGGTCGACGGGCTCGCCGAGGTCGCCGGGTCCGCCACCGCCCGTCACCTGTTCGACCGCTCCCCCGCACCGGCCCGCGAGCCGCGCACCCCGCGCGGCACGGTCACGGTGGGTCCGGTGACCCGGCACAACCTGCGCGGGGTGACCGCGCGGTTCCCGCTCGGGGTGCTGACCGCGGTGACGGGTGTGTCCGGCTCGGGGAAGTCGACGCTGGTCGGCGAGGTCACGGAGGACCTCGCGGGGGTGGACCGGCTGGTCTCGGTCGACCAGCGGCCGATCGGCCGCACCCCGCGCTCCAACCTGGCCACCTACACGGGCCTGTTCGACGTCGTGCGCAAGGTCTTCGCCGCCACCGACCGCGCGCGGGAGCGTGGTTACGGCGTGGGCCGGTTCTCCTTCAACGTGCCGGGCGGGCGCTGCGAGACCTGCCAGGGCGAGGGTTTCGTCAGCGTCGAGCTGCTGTTCCTGCCGAGCACGTACGCGCCGTGCCCGGACTGCGGCGGGGCCCGCTACAACCCGGAGACCCTCGAAGTGGCCCACCGGGGGCGGAACATCGCCGAGGTGCTGGACCTGACGGTGGAGGGCGCGGCGGAGTTCTTCGCGGACACGCCGGTGGTGGCCCGCGCCCTGGCCGCCCTGCTGGACGTCGGTCTGGGCTACCTGCGGCTCGGCCAGCCCGCGACCGAACTGTCCGGCGGCGAGGCGCAGCGCATCAAGCTCGCCGGTGAGCTTCAGCGGGGCCGCCGTGGCCACACCCTGTACCTGCTCGACGAGCCCACGACCGGTCTGCACCCGGCCGACGTCGAGGTGCTGATGCGCCAGCTGCACGGTCTGGTGGACGCCGGGCACACGGTGGTCGTGGTCGAGCACGACATGAGCGTGGTGGCAGGGGCCGACCACGTGATCGACCTGGGGCCGGGCGGCGGGGACGCGGGCGGCCGGATCGTCGCCGCGGGGTCGCCGGCCGAGGTGGCGCACGCCCGGGAGAGTGCCACCGCGCCCTATCTGGCGCGGGCCCTGGACGGCGGGAAGCGCCGGTGAAGTCCGTTCACCGGCGCACGGTCCCGCGCTGACGACGGGGGACGGTCACTCGCGGCCCCGCCGCTTGCCGCCCCGGCCCGTCTCGTCCTCCGTGAAGGACTCGGTCTCGGCCTCGATGCGCTCCTTGCGGACCTGGCCGCGCACCGTCTCGTTCTCCGTGTGCTCCTCCGTGGTCATCCGGACCCGCTCCACCGGCACCGTCTCCGTCTCCACGACGGGGCGTTCCGCGTGCAGCGTGACCTCGTGCTCGGCCTCGCTGATCTCCGGCCCGGCCAGGGCCTCGCCACGGTTGGCGTCCGTGATGGGCTCGCGCACCACGCGCACTTCCTCGTGGGTCACCGGAACGGTCTGCTGGACCTCTTCCGTGACCACGTACTTGCGCAGCCTGGCCCGGCCCGACTCGTGCCGTTCGACACCGACGTGCATCTGCTCCTCGGAGCGGGTCATGGCCTCGTCGCCGCGCATGCCCTCGCGTTCCTTGGCGCCCTTGCGGCCGGTCATGCCGCCCGCGGTCCCGGCGGTGCCGCGCATGTCCTTCCCGCCGGCCTCGCCGGTCCGGCCTGCCATGCCCGCGGCACCCGCCGCTCCGGCGGCTCCCGCGGCTCCGGCAGCGCCCGCCGTGCCCGGTCCCGCGGCGAAGCGGCCGTCGTCGGTGCGCTCGGCCTCGGACAGCACGCTGTCCCAGTTGATGCCGTAGTAGTCGTAGAGCCGGTGCTCCTCGGTCTCCGACAGATGGCCGCCCGCGTCGACGTCGACAGAGGGCGCGCCCTTGACCTGGTCCTTGCCGTAGGGAACCTCGAGGTGGTCCTGCACCAGTGCGGCGTCCCGGATGGGCACGAAGGACTCGGTGGAGCCGAACATGCCCGTCTTGACGCTCACCCACTCGGGGCGCCCGGTCATGTCGTCGAAGAAGACATGCTTCGCGTCGCCGATCTTGTTGCCGTCACCGTCGTAGACCGGTTGGTCCAGGACGTTGGCGATCTCTTCACGGGTGATCATCTGCCATCACCCTCCTTTCGAGTGCCTGCCTTCCGGTTGTCCGCATCCGGCGGTATGGAAACGGCACAAACCTCACAAAGCACACATACTTTTCGAAGGTGCTTTCCCCTGGTCACCGTGGACCGCGTGCTCGGTGGCCCGGGCCAGGGCGCGGCGGTCACGGTGGCGGCCGGGTGGTACGAGCGGCCTCACCTCCACCTCGGCGGTCAGTCCGCGCGCCGACGCCACCCGCCACAGGGAGGCGAGCAGCGTGTCCACGCCGACGAACGCGGGCGTCGTGCTCACCGCTCCCTCCCCGGCCCGGTAGCGGATCCGGACCGGCTGGACCGGCACCCCGGCGTCCAGGGCGGCCTGGAAGACCGCCCGGCGGAAGGTTCCGTGGGCCCGTCCGCACCAGGTGCTGCCCTCGGGGAAGGCGGCCACCGCGGCGCCCCCGCGCAGGGCCCGCGCGATCGCGTCGACCGTGCCCGGCAGGGCCCGCGGCCGGTCCCGTTCGATGAACAGCACTCCGGCGCGCGCCGTCGGCCCGCCCACCACCGGCCAGCGCCGGATGTCGCTCTTGGCCAGCATCCTCGCGGGGCGTACGGCGGCCAGCAGCGGGATGTCGAGCCAGGAGACGTGGTTGGCGACGAGGAGCAGCCCGCCGCCGGGGACGGCGGCCCCCGTGACGCGGACTTGGACGCCCGCGGCCCGCACCACCCACCGGCACCAGCGCCGCACCAGGACCGCGGGCAGCCTGCGCCGCAGGCCGGAGGGGGCCAGCACGACGGCGATCCCGGCGAGGAGCAGCACGGCGACCGCGGTGAGGCGCAGCACGGCGCGCGGTACGGCCGCCGCGGCCCGGGACCGTTCCACGCACGCGGCGGGGGTGCAGGGTGCGAGGGGCAGCCAGCCGCTCATCAGGCCGGGGCCAGCGAGAGGAAGTGCCGCAGGTAGCGCGGGTCGACCCGGTTCATCGGCAGCAGCACGTACAGGTCCGCGACGCCGAAGTCCACGTCGTGCGCGGGTTCCCCGCAGACCCAGGCGCCCAGCCGGAGGTAGCCGCGCAGCAGTGCCGGCAGCTCGGGGCGGGCGGCGGGCGCCGCCGGGCGCGGGACCCACGGCAGCAGCGGCCGTACCCGGTACTCCTCGGGCGCCAGGTGCTTGGTCCGCACCCGGTCCCAGGCACCGGCGGCGAGGGCCCCGCCGTCGGCGAGGGGGAGCGAGCAGCAACCGGCCAGCCACGCGTGGCCGCGGTCGGTCATGTAGCGGGCTATGCCTGCCCAGACGAGTCCGATGACGGCGCCGTCCCGGTGGTCGGGGTGCACACAGGACCGGCCGACCTCGACCAGGGAGGGCCGGATCGCGTCCAGGGACGTGAGGTCGAACTCGCTCTCCGCGTACAGCCGTCCGGCGACCGCCGCGCGCTCCGGCGGCAGCAGCCGGTAGGTTCCGACGACCTGCCCGGTCGTCTCCTCGCGCACGAGCAGGTGGTCGCAGTAGGCGTCGAAGGGGTCGACGTCGTACCCGGGCTGCGGGCTCGCCAGCAGCGCGCCCATCTCCCCGGCGAACACGTCGTGCCGCAGCCGCTGCGCGGCCCGCACGTCGTCCTCGTCGCGGGCGAGGGCGACGGTGTAGCGGCGGGGAGCGGCGGGCTTCGGGGGACGGTCAGCGGTCAGTACGCCGGTCATGGGTGCTCTCCTGGTCGTGAGAACGGGGTCGTGGGGACGGCTCGTCCCAGTTCTTCCGACGCCGGCTGTACTGCACATGACGACTGCCGGGAGCGCGGATGTGCGCTTCCTGAATGCCGGGAGCGCATGCGAGACGGGGCCGGGAGGAGCACCTCTCCCGGCCCCGCCCGTCCGCACCTGACGGCGAACGTCCTGAGGGCTACTTCTTGGCCACCTTGCGCGTGGCCCGCAGCCACTCCTTGTTCATGCTGGTGATGGACACCAGGGGAATGCCCTTCGGGCACGCCGTCGCGCACTCGCCGGTGAGCGTGCAGCCGCCGAAGCCCTCCGCGTCCATCTGCCCGACCATGTCCAGCACCCGCGTCTCCCGCTCGGGCGCGCCCTGCGGCAGGACGTTCAGGTGGTTCACCTTCGCGGAGGTGAACAGCATCGCCGCGCCGTTCGGGCACGCGGCGACGCACGCGCCGCAGCCGATGCACTCCGCGTGCTCGAAGGCGAGGTCGGCGTCCGGCTTCGGCACCGGCGTGGCGTGCGCCTCCGGCGCGGCACCGGTGGGCGCGGTGATGTAGCCGCCGGCCTGGATGATCCGGTCGAAGGCCGAGCGGTCGACGACCAGGTCCTTGACGACCGGGAAGGCGGAGGCCCGCCACGGCTCGATGTCGATGGTGTCGCCGTCCTGGAAGGACCGCATGTGCAGTTGGCAGGTGGTGGTGCGCTCGGGGCCGTGGGCGTCGCCGTTGATGACCAGTGAGCAGGCGCCGCAGATGCCCTCGCGGCAGTCGTGGTCGAAGGCGACCGGGTCCTCGCCCTTGAGGATGAGCTCCTCGTTGAGGGTGTCGAGCATCTCCAGGAAGGACATGTCGCTGGAGATTCCGTCCACCTGGTACGTGGACATGGCGCCGTCGGCGTCGGCGTTCTTCTGCCGCCAGACGCGCAGGGTGAGCTTCATGCGTAGCTCCGCTGGGTGGGGTGGACGTACTCGAAGACCAGGTCTTCCTTGTGCAGGGTGGGGGCGTCGCCGGTGCCGGTGAACTCCCAGGCGGCGGCGTAGCCGAACTCGTCGTCCCTGCGGGCCGCCTCGCCGTCGGGGGTCTGGGACTCCTCGCGGAAGTGGCCGCCGCAGGACTCGGCGCGGTGCAGTGCGTCGAGGCACATCAGCTCGGCGAGTTCCAGGTAGTCGACGATGCGGTTGGCCTTCTCCAGCGACTGGTTGAACTCCTCGCCGGTGCCGGGCACCTTGATGCGCCGCCAGAACTCCTCGCGGATCTGCGGGATGCGCTCCAGGGCCTTGCGCAGGCCGGAGTCGGTGCGGGCCATGCCGCAGAACTCCCACATCAGCTCGCCCAGTTCCCGGTGGAAGGAGTCCGGGGTGCGGTCGCCGTCCACGGACAGCAGCAGGTTGAGCCGGTCCTCGGTCTCGGCCAGCACCTCCTGCACCACCGGGTGGTCGTCGTCCACATCGTCCTTGTGGGGGGTGCGGGCGAGGTAGTCGTTGATGGTGGCCGGCAGCACGAAGTAGCCGTCGGCCAGGCCCTGCATCAGCGCGGAGGCGCCGAGCCGGTTGGCGCCGTGGTCGGAGAAGTTGGCCTCGCCGATCGCGAACAGGCCGGGGACGGTGGTCTGGAGGTCGTAGTCGACCCACAGTCCGCCCATCGTGTAGTGCACGGCGGGGTAGATCCGCATGGGCACCCGGTACGGGTCCTCGTCGGTGATCCGCTGGTACATGTCGAAGAGGTTGCCGTACTTGGCCTCGACGGCCTTGCGCCCCATGCGCTTGATCGCGTCGGCGAAGTCCAGGTAGACGCCCTGGCCGCCGGGGCCCACTCCCCTGCCCTCGTCGCAGACGTTCTTCGCGGCGCGGGAGGCGATGTCACGCGGGACCAGGTTGCCGAAGGACGGGTAGATGCGCTCCAGGTAGTAGTCGCGCTCGTCCTCGGGGATCTTGTTGGCGGGACGGTCGTCGCCCTTGGCCTTCGGCACCCAGATCCGGCCGTCGTTGCGCAGCGACTCGCTCATCAGGGTCAGCTTGGACTGGTGGTCGCCGGTGCGCGGGATGCAGGTCGGGTGGATCTGCGTGAAGCAGGGGTTGGCGAAGTAGGCACCGCGCCGGTGCGCCCGCCAGATCGCGGTCGCGTTGGAGTTCATGGCGTTGGTGGAGAGGTAGAAAACGTTGCCGTAGCCGCCGCTGGCCAGGACGACGGCGTCCGCGTAGTAGGTGTCGATCTTCCCGGTGATCAGGTCCCGGGCGACGATGCCGCGGGCCCGGCCGTCCACCACGATCAGGTCGAGCATCTCGGTGCGGGCGTGCATCTCGATGTTCCCGGCCGCGATCTGCCGGCTGAGCGCCTGGTAGGCGCCGAGCAGCAGCTGCTGGCCCGTCTGCCCGCGGGCGTAGAAGGTGCGGGAGACCTGCACACCGCCGAAGGAGCGGGTGTCGAGCAGACCGCCGTACTCGCGGGCGAAGGGCACACCCTGCGCCACGCACTGGTCGATGATCTCGATCGAGATCTGCGCCAGCCGGTGCACGTTGGACTCGCGGGACCGGAAGTCGCCGCCCTTGACGGTGTCGTAGAACAGGCGGTGGATCGAGTCGCCGTCGTTGCGGTAGTTCTTCGCCGCGTTGATGCCGCCCTGCGCGGCGATGGAGTGGGCCCGGCGCGGGGAGTCCTGGTAGCAGAACTGGACGACGTGGTAGCCCTGTTCGGCCAGCGTCGCGCCCGCGGAGCCGCCCGCGAGGCCGGTGCCGACGACGATGACGGTCTTGCCGCGCCGGTTGGCGGGGTTGACCAGCTTCGCCTCGAAACGGCGCGTGTCCCAGCGCTCGTTGACGGGTCCGGCGGGGGCCTTGGTGTCGGCGACCGGCGCTCCGGTCGTGTAGTCGGCGTAGGTTGTCATGTCAGCTCACCACTCCGGTCATGACGCCCACGGGTACGGCGATGAAACCGATCGTGAGCAGCAGCGCGAGGACGTTCGCGGTCGTCTTCAGGGCGCGGTCGCGGGTGCGGCTGCCGGCGCCGAGGGTCTGGGCGGCGCTCCAGAAGCCGTGCCGGATGTGCAGTCCGAGGGCGAGCATCGCGACGATGTAGATGACGTTGCCGTACCAGGTGGAGAAGGTGTCCACGACGTTCTGGTAGGGCTTGCCGGTCTCGAAGCCGCCCGAGTGCACGGTGCCGGTGGTCAGGTCGAGGATGTGCCAGACGATGAACAGGCCGAGGATGATCCCGCCCCAGCGCATGGTGCGCGTCGCGTAGCTGGAACGGGCCTTCTTGTGCACGTACTTGCTGGGCCGCGCCCTGATGTCGCGGCGGCTGAGCTGGTACGCGGAGACGGCGTGGGCGACGACGGCGACCACCAGCACGACGCGGATCAGCCAGAGCGTCCACTCGTAGTGCATGAACGGCTCGCCGACCGTGCGCAGCCAGTGGGCGTAGTGGTTGAACTCCTCGACCCCGAAGTAGATCTTCAGGTTCCCGATCATGTGGGCGACCAGGTAGAGCAGCATGACGAGACCGCTGACCGCCATCACTGTCTTCTTGCCGACGGTCGAGTCCCACACGGTGCGCGCCATGGACGGCCGTCGGTCCGTCCGCGTTGCCAGAGCCATGTCACAGGACGTTACGGGGCCGGTACCTCATCGGTCCAAGACATGGAACGCCTGGTTTCCATAGGGCTTGCCTATCGAGGCCGTATGCTCAGGATATGCAGTTGCAACAGCTCCAGTACTTCGTGGCGGTCGCCGAGACCCGGCATTTCACCCGGGCCGCCGAGGTGGTCCACGTGGCGCAGCCCTCGCTGTCGCAGCAGATCAAGGCGCTGGAGCGGGAGCTGGGCGCCGACCTGTTCCTGCGGGCCCGCGGGAACATCACCCTCACCGACGCCGGGGAGGCGCTGCTGCCGCTGGCCCGGCGCATCCTGGCCGACGCGGACACCGCCCGGCACGAGGTGCTGGAGCTGGCGCAGCTGCGCCGGGGCCGGGTCAGGCTGGGCGCCACCCCGAGCCTGTGCACCGGCCTGCTCCCGGACGTGCTGCGCGCCTTCCACGACCGCTATCCCGGCATCCAGCTCCTGATCGAGGAGGGCGGCTCGCACGACCTGGTGCGGGAGCTGGCGCGCGGCGCGCTGGACCTCGCCCTGGTCGTGCTGCCGCTGCCCACCGCCTCACCGGCGCTGACCACGGTGGAGCTGCTGCGCGAGGACCTGGTGGTGGTGTCCTCCCCGGAGTCGCCCCGGCCGGGCGGCGGGCGCCGTGCCGTGCGCATCACCGACCTGGAGGGCGAGCGCCTGGTGATGTTCCGGCACGGCTACGACCTGCGGGAGCTGACCGTGGCCGCGTGCCGCTCGGCCGGGTTCGAGCCGGACTTCGCCGTGGAGGGCGGGGAGATGGACGCGGTGCTGGGCTTCGTGCGGGCCGGGCTCGGCATGGCGGTCGTCCCGCGGATGGTGGCCGCCCGCTCCGGGCGCGGACTGCGGGTGACCCCGCTGGCCCGGCCCGGTCTGCACCGGACCATCGCCCTGGCCCACCGCAGCGACGTGGCTCCGCCGCGGGCGGCGCGGGAGCTGCAGCGGATGCTGCTGGAGCGATGACGGTCCCGGACCGTCCCGAACCGTCCTGAACCGTCCTGGACCGTCCTGGACCGTCAGGCGAGCGTGGCCGGCCTGAGGACCTCCTCGCACCAGCGGCGGAAGCTCGTGGGCGCGGTGTCCGGGGTGCTGGGCTCGGCCGCGCCGTAGAAGCCCTGGGCGTCCATCGCCGAGGCCATGTCGGCCAGGCCCTGCGCCCCGCCCTCGCTCGCCCCGAACCTCAGGGCGGAGGCCTTGTACGCCTCCGGGGTGGTCTCCCGTACCCGTACCGGACGACCCAGCACGTCGGACAGCACCTCGGCCATGCCCTCCGGGGTGAGGTCGTCGGGGCCGACGAGCGGGACGTCGGCGCGGCCGGTCCAGGAGTCGTCGAGGAGCAGGCGGGCGGCCGTGGCGGCGATGTCGGCGGTGGCGCAGGTGCGCAGGACGCGGTCGGCGGCGTACGCCATGCGGAACTCGCCCGTGTCGCGCAGCGCGGCCGCCTGCCCGAGCAGGTTCTCCATCAGGAAGGGCGGGCACAGCGCCCGGTAGTGCACGCCGGTGGCCGCGATCCGGTCGTCCATGGCGAGCGAGGCGGAGATCGGTCCAGCGTCCTTGGCCACGCCGCGTCCCAGGCTGGAGACGGCGACGACCCGTGCGAGGCCCTGCCGCGCGACCGCCTCGCACAGCGGCAGCGTGAACTCGCGGAAGTGGCCCTCGACGCTGTCGGCGCCGGGCGCGGGCGGCACCAGCCAGAACACCTGGTCGGCACCGTCGCAGGCCGCGCCCAGGACCTCGGGGTCGGCGTGCGAGCCCCGGAAAACCTGGGCGCGCTCCCGGGCCCGTGCGGTGAGCCGGCCGGGATCGCGGGCGATGACGCGCAGGGCGGTCCCGTCGTCCCGGGCGTCGAGGCCGTCCAGGACGTTGTCGAGGACCTGTCGGCCGATGCCGCCGGTCGGGGTGGTGATGACGATCACGAGCACAACTCCGGTTCGGGGAGGGAGAAGAGAGGGGTGCGCGCGGGGCGGGGAGGCCTGCTGCCGTTCGCTCTCCGGCGCTTTCCCATCCTGTTCGCGGGGCGGCCGGAACTGAAGGACCGATCGGGTCCCGCTTGTTACCCTGAGGGCAATACCGGGCGGCATCGGAGGAGGTGGGCATGGAGTCGCGTCCCCTGCGCTACTTCGTGGCGGTCGCCGAGGAGCTCAACTTCGCGCGCGCCGCCGAGCGGCTGGGCATCTCTCCGCCGCCCCTGTCCCGGGCGATCCGCCGCCTGGAGACGGAGCTGGGCGTCACCCTGTTCGTGCGGACCACCCACAGTGTCACCCGGACCCCGGCCGGGGACGTGCTGCTCGCCGAGGCGCGCGTCGCGCTGGACGCCCTGGAGGCCGCCGGGCGGCGGGCCATACGGGCGGCCGAGGGGCCGAAGCTGGTGCTGGCCGTGAAGGCCGACGGGGACGCGGGCCTGCTGGAGCCGATCCTCGCCCGCTACACGTCGGAGCCGGGGTCCGTGCCGGTCGCCGTCCGGCTGTGCGGGTGGCAGGAGCAGCCGCGGCTGCTGCGCGCCGGCGAGGCGGACGTCGCCCTGGTCCACGCGCCGTTCGACGGGACCGGCCTCGACACCGAGACACTGGCCGCCGAACCGCGCGTCGCCGTCCTCGCCGCGGACCACCCGCTCGCCGCCCGCGACCGGCTGGAGCTGGCCGACCTGGGTCTCGACGCGGGCAGCGTGGAACGGCACATCGACGAGGCGCGGCGCGGCCACGACGACCTGGCCCAGGTACTCACGGCCGTCTCCCTCGGCAAGGTCGTCACCCTGCTTCCCGCGTCGGTGACCGACCGCTACCCACGCCCGGGCGTCGCCTACCGTCCGGTCCTGGACGCCCCGCCGGTCGTCCTGTCCCTCGCCTGGCCCCGGCAGTCGCGCTCGACGGCGACCGCGGCCCTGGTCCGCGTGGCCACGGAGATCGCCGAGACGGCCCGTGACGGAGCCTGAGCCGAGCCGCCCGTCACAGGCCGTGAGCCGGGCAGTGGCCCCGCTCAGCCCGTCGCGTCGACCAGGGCCAGTTCGTGCAGCCGTTCCGGTGGGCCCGGGCGGGCGTAGTACCAGCCCTGGGCCGTGTCGCAGCCCAGTATGCGCAGTTGCTCGGCCTGGGCGCCGGTCTCCACACCCTCCACGGTGACCGCGAGGTCCAGGCTGTGGGCCAGGGCGACGATCCCCTCGACGATCTTCAGGTCGACGGGGTCGGCCGGGAACTGCTGCATGCTCTGCGTGAACGAGCGGTCCAGCTTGAGGACGCTCACCGGCAGCCGGCGCAGGTTGGCGAGGTTGGAGTAGCCGGTGCCGAAGTCGTCCAGGGCGATGTCGACGCCCATCTCGGCCAGTCGGCGCAGCGGTTTCAGCAGGTCGTCGTCCGCGCCGATCAGCGCCGACTCGGTGACCTCCAGGCACAGCGCGTCGGGCGCGACGCCGGTCCGCTCCAGGATCTCCACGGTGTCCTGGACCAGGCCGGGATGGGTGAGCTGGCAGGGCGAGAGGTTGACGTTGATGCGCAGCGGGCCCGCGGCGCCGCCCTCGCCGTACCGCTCCCGCCAGAGGCGAGCCTGTCGCACGGACTGCTCCAGGACCCAGCGGCCCAGCGGCACGATCAGCCCGGTGTGCTCCGCGAGCGGGATGAACCGGTCCGGGCCGAGCACCCCGTGCTGCGGGTGCAACCAGCGCACCAGCGCCTCGGCGCCGCGCACACTGCCGTCGCCGAGGTGGACCAGCGGCTGGTACTCGATGAAGAACTCGCCCCGCTCCAGGGCCGCGGGCAGCGCCGTGGTCAGCCCGTGCCGGGTGATGACGCGGGCGTCGGCCTCCGGGTCGGCCAGCTCGAAGCGGTTGCCGCCCGCCGACTTGGCCCGGTACATGGTGATGTCGGCGCTGCGCAGCACCTCGGCCGGGCTGCGCTCCCCCGCCGGGCCCTCGACGATGCCGATACTCCCGCGCACGGTCAGTTCCCGGCCGTCGACGCTGACCGGGGCGAGCAGCGCGTTCATGATGCGGCCGGCCAGCTCGTCGACCTCGCGGCGGGTGTCCGGACCGGTGGTCAGCGCCACGAACTCGTCGCCGCCCAGCCGGGCCACCATCTCGCCGGGCGCGGTGGCGCAGGCCTGGAGGCGGTCGGCGACCTCCACGAGCAGCCGGTCGCCGGCCGCGTGGCCGAGGCTGTCGTTGACGGTCTTGAAGCCGTCGAGGTCGAGGTAGCACAGGCCGAAGCGCTGGCCCGGACCGGCGTTCAGGGCCTTCTCCAGGCGTTCGAAGAAGAAGCTGCGGTTGGGCAGGCCGGTGAGCGCGTCGTGCGTGGCCTCGTAGCGCAGCCGGAGGTTGAGCAGCCGCCGCTCGGTGGTGTCCTCCATCAGCGCGAGCTGGTACTGCGGGGTGCCGTCGGCGTCGCGCAGCAGGGAGACCGTGAGGTTGGTCCACAGGACCGTCCCGTCGGGCCGGTAGAAGGCCTTCTCCACGTGGTAGTGCTCGCGCTCGCCGCGCACCAGCTCGTCGTAGAGCCGCCAGGTCTGCGGCGCGTCGTCGGGGTGCGTCCACTCGGTGGCCCGGCGGCCGCCCAGCGTGGGGTCGGCGATGCCGAACATGCGCATCAACGCCTCGTTGACCTGGAGGACGTTGCCGTCCAGGTCGGCGATGCCGATGCCTATGGCGGCGCCCTCGAAGACCGCGCGGAAGCGGGCCTCGCTGGCGTGCAGGGCCTCGGCCACCACGCCCTGCGCCTTCAGGGCGGCCTGCGCGATGGCCTCCTGCTCGGCGAGGGTACGAGCCCGCAGCGCCCCGGCGAACCCGGCCGCCATCGCGTGCTGGAGCCGCGCCGAACGGGCCCGCAGGTCCTCCGGGTCGCCGTCCTCGCCGCAGTAGAGCACCAAGTAGGCGTCGACGCAGTCCAGCGTCCGGGAGAGCGCCTCCGGGTCGGTGCAGTGGGAGTCGACGAGGGCGGCGCCGACCGCCCTGGCCTCCTCCGCGTCGAAGCTCCGGGCGCGCAGCACGTCGCTCAGCCGGCGGGCCAGCGGCAGCAGTTCCGCCTCGAACTCGGGCCGGGTGGACGACGTCGAGGTCACCGGGAACACGGCCCGGCTCCAGATCGTCGCGAACCGCCGCAGCCTGTCCTCCGGCCCGTCCGGCTCGGCGCTCACGCCGTACGCCCCACGCCGGCGAACCCGGAGAACGCGTACGGGTCCTCTTCCTCCGGCTCCCCCTCCGGCCTCCAGCGCGGCATCGGAACCAGTCCGGGTTCCACCATGTCGTACCCCTCGAAGAACCGCGCGATGTCGTCGCGCGAACGCATGATCAGCGGATTGCGGATGTCCTTGTACACGTCCACCGCGCCCCCGGCCCGCTCGGCGGGCAGCGGGACGCCCTCGTACGAGGCGTGCGTGAGGACGAGCAGGCTGCCGGGCGCGAGCGCGTCGCTCAGCTCGGCCACCGCAGCGTACGGGTCGTCCTCGTCTTCCACGAAGTGCAGTATGGCAACCAGCAGCAGGGCGACCGGCCGATTCAGGTCGATCAGCCGCTCCACCTGGGGACTGGCCAGGATCTCCCGCGGCTTGAGCAGGTCCCCGGCCACGACGTCCGCGTCGTCGTGGTCCGCCAGGACGGCCTCGCTGTGCGCGACCGCCACCGGGTCGTGGTCCACGTACACCACACGGGAGCCGGGGCGGCTGCGTCCGGCCACCTCGTGGACGTTGCCGAAGGTGGGGATGCCGGAGCCGATGTCGAGGAACTGGTCGATGCCCTGGCCGGCCGCGAAGCGCACGGCGCGGCGCATGAACGCCCGGTTCGCCTGCATGATCTTGGGGAGCCCCGGCATGAACTCCATGGCCCTGCGGGCCGCTTCGCGGTCCACCTCGAAGTTGTGCGAACCGCCCAGGTAGAAGTCGTAGATCCGGGACACGCTGGGCACCGAGATGTCGATGCTGCGAGGGGCCCAGGCGGGACGCTCCATCTAGCTCTCCAAGGCATAGGCGGTCCGGTGTTCGAGCTGAGGCTACTGATCGCCCGCCAAAGGGGCGAGCCCAAACGGAAATTGACCGTCCGTTCCCGGTCACTGCCCGGGGCACGTGCCGTGGGCGAAGGCATGCCAAAGCACACGAACGGGACCGTCCCCTCCGCTGGGCACGGAGGAGACGGTCCACTGGTCGGACGCCGAAGGGCGGCGGGCGGGAGGTCGCTACTTCTTCGGCGCGCCGACCGGCTTTCCGTCGGGCTTGACGGCGTACCAGGTGCCGCCCACGCCCTGACCGTTGGTGTCCCCGGCCTTCTTGTCGCCGGCGAAGGTGTAGATGGGCCAGCAGTCGATCGTCTGCTGGGCGGCGCCGTCGGGCCGGGTGAAGCTCATCAGCCCCTTCTTCTCGACGCCCTCGGTGTCGTTCGCCTCGACGGGCGCCACGACCGGCCACTTCTCCAGGCAGACGCCGGTGCAGGCCGACACCGGCTTCGGCCAGGCCTCGTCCTTCATGAAGCGGTAGACGGTCATGCCGTTCTTGTCGACGACGATCTCGCCGAGCTTCGGGTCCTCGCGGGTGGACAGCCCGGCGGCCGGCTCGGCCTTGGCCTTCTTGCCGTCGGCTGCCAGCGCGTACCACTTCTTGCCGACGCCCTGGCCCTTGACGTCTCCGGCGGCGGTGTCCTTGGCGTAGCGGTACGCGGGCCAGCCGCCGATCGTCAGCTGCTTGGTGCCGTCGGGGCGGGTGACCTCGCCGAGCAGGTCCTTGTCGATGCCCTCGCCGGCGAGGGCATCGTCCGCGGCGACCGGCGGCCAGGTGGTGGCGCAGTCGTTCTCGCAGGTGGTCTTGGGCGGTTCGGCGGTGTCGGCGTCGAAGCGGTAGAGGGTACGGCCCGCTCCGTCGGTCACCAGATCGCCGATCTCAGCGTTCGCCGCGACGGACAGCTTGCCCGCCGGCTCCGGCACGCTCGCCGAGGTCGGCCCGGCGCCCGCGCCGGTACCGAGTCCGTCACCGGCGCCGGTGCCGAGGTCGCCGACGTCGCCGGGCGCGGCCGTGGCGCCCACGTTCTGACTGCCGGTGGCACCGCCGCCGCCGTCCTGGCCGCACGCCGTCGTCAGCGCCAGCAGCGCCGCGGCGCCCGCCACGAGTGAGGCGCTCCGCCAGGAGGTCTTCATCGTCAATCCCCGATCGTCACGAAGGTGTTGGGGCGCCCTGGTGGGCCGCCGCACGACACTGGGTACGCACGGGGGAGCCCGTTGTGTTCAACCGGTCGCGGGTTTTCTTCCCGTCCGCCACCGGCGCGCGGTGCCTCGTACAGGTTTCCGGGCCCCGGCACGGGCGGGTCCGCCGCCGTCAAACCCCTGGTGGGGCCATGTCCCTCCTTCGGGGCAATCGCCGGGCACTCGGGTGTGGGGCGGTGCGCCAGGCTTCATGATCTGCGTCGTGCATGGACCCGAACCGACCCGATCCGCCGCTGCCGGACGGGTGTTGGCCCTGGTGACGTTGACGTTCACCCTCGTCGGCATACCGGCCGGCGCGGCCCGGGCCGACGCGTGTGCGTACGCGTCGACCGGACCGGACGGCACCGACGCGGTGGCGGTCGCCGGGAGCGCCTCCTGGCCCACCTTTCCGCCCTGCCCCAAGCCGACACCGACACCGACACCGACGCCCCCACCGGACCCCGAACCGACGCCTCCCCCGCCCGAGCCCACTCCTCCGCCCGCTCCCAAGCCTCCCGCTCCCAAGCCGCCCCCGCCGAAGCCGCCGGCGCCGGAGCCCGAACCGCCGCCGCCTCCCGCCCCGCGGCCGGCGCCGCCGCAACCCGCCCCTGAGCCGAGCCCGACGCCGACGCCCGCTCCCACGCCGCCGGTCCGTTCCGCGGCGCCCGCCCCCGCGCCGTCGGCCACGCCCACGCCCCGTCCCTCGCTCAGCCCGGTGCACTATCCGCGCCACCGCGCCGCCCGTGCGCCGCAGCGTTCCTCGCGCGGTACCACGTCGCCGCTCGTCTTCGTCCTGCTCATCACGGTGCCCGCGGTGGTCGCCGTCGCCGCGCTCCGTGCGCGCTGATCCCTGGAGGCCTCTCTTGCCGGAATGGCTTGTTCTCACCCTCGCGATGCTGGCCGCCTGCGTCGTGGTGGTCATCATCACCCTCCTACGGCACCGCACCGCGTCCGACGACGAGGACATCACCGAGACCCCGGACGTCATCGAGTACATGACGATGTGGATCGGCGTGGTGTACGCCATCGTCCTGGGCCTGGCCATCGCCGGTGTCTGGGAGGCACGCAGCGCCGCCGAGGCGGACGTGCAGACCGAGGCCGTCGCACTGCACGAGGTCTCGGAACGGGCCCGGGTCTACCCGGCCGACGTCCGTGACCGCATCCGGGCGGATGTCAACGCCTATGTCGGACACGTCGTCACCACCGAGTGGAAGGCCATGGCCGACCACGGAGAGGTGACCGAGCGCGGCACCGAGCTGCTCGACCGGGTACGCGCGGACGTCACGGACTACGAACCGAGGTCGGACTTCGAGGCGCAGGCGTACCAGCCCCTCGTGGACCAGGTGGCCCTCGCGGACCAGGCCCGCAACGCCCGTGCGCAGTCGACCGGGGCGACCATGCCGGGGGTGGTGTGGTTCGGGCTGATCGCCGGCGCCGTCATCACCATCGGGATGGTCTTCGCCCTGCAGATCCGGCGCACGACCCGCGAACTGGTCCTCGCGGGCCTGTTCTCCGCGCTGATCGCCTTCCTGCTCTTCCTGATCTGGGACTTCGACGCCCCCTTCAGCAGGGGCGTCTCGGCGTCGACCGACCCGTTCCTGAGCCTGTTCCCCGGCGCCGGGGACTGACACGACACCGGGGACGGTGACGGCCGACACGCCGTCACCGTCCCCTGAGCGGCCCACACTCTTGCCCCATTCGCGCGACTGCGATCGCGGTGACGTGCACGGCTTCCTAGCGTTTCGGACATCGAGGTGCATTCCTGGCGCGAGCGGAACAGGTCCGCCGCTGCTCCTCGGGGACCCGGAGGATTCACCATGCGCGCGATACCCGTCGCCTCGGTCGCACTGCTGGGCGGCGCCGCCCTCTCCGCCTGTGTACCGGCCGGGGCCGTGGGCTCGAACACGTTCGGCTTCACCGTCAGCCCCGCCACCGTGGCACCCGGCGGCCAGGTCACGCTGGGGGTGGGCCGTACCGAGGCGGGCTGCCGGGGGCGGGTCACGGTGACCTCGCCGGTGTTCGACACGGTCACCATCCCGCGGGACGAGTCGTCCGCCACGGCGCGGGTCGACCGGGACGCCCGGCGCGGGGCGGTGTACCGGGTGACGTTCGCCTGCCGGGACAAGACCGGCACGGTGGACCTGACGATCGCGGGCGGCGGCTCGCACCGCCCGACCGACGAGCCCTGGCACGACAAGGGCGTGCACGCCGGTCAGGGCGGCAGCGTCGCGGGGTTCGACCTGAAGCAGATCGGGCTCGGCGTGGCGCTCATCGCGGGCGCGGTGGGCACCGCTCACCACCTCTCGCGCCGCCGTTCCGGCGAGGGCCGGGCCTGACCCGCCCGCATCGCGCACGGCACTTCGCCCCGGATCCCACCGGATCCGGGGCGAAGTGCCGCTGCCGTCCTCCGCCCTGCGCTCAGATCCGCCGCTCGGACCGGCGGCGCATCCAGAACAGTCCGCCCCCGGCCACGGCCGCGGCGACGAGCCCGCCGCCGATCGCGATGTCGGTCGAGGTCGCCCCGCTGGAGCTGCTGCCGCCGAGGCCGCCGCGGACACCGCCGATGACGGTGAAGGCGGCCGGCCGGGTCAGCCGGCGGCCCGAGCAGTTGACGGTGATGTCGTACGAGCCCGGCCTGGCGTCCTGCTTGATGGTGGCGGTGCCCTTGGACGTCTCGTTGGCTCCCCTGACCGGGGTCAGGTGGGTGGTCCGGAAGGCGTCCGAGGTCATGGTGCCGCCCTGGGGGCAGCCGTCGACCGTGACGGTCATCTGGCCGCCGCGGGCGATCACGCTGGGCAGTGCGACGATGTTGCTCGGCTGGTTGTGGTCTCCGCCCGCGGTGGCCGCGGGGGCGGCCAGTCCGAGGACAGCGACGGCGGCGCCGGCTGCCGCGAGGGCACGAGTGTTGCGCATGTGATCCTCCGCGGAAGACGCCCCGGGTCCCGTCCCCGGTCGATCGGCGAGAAAGCGCCTCCCAGAAAGACCCTCAGTTGCCCTGCCCGCAGCCGCATTTCGGGAATGGTCCGTCCTGGTGAGCGGGTTGCCGGGCCGGAACCGCGCGAGTGGATATCGCCGCAGGTCACGCCCCGTCAGAAAATCTTGCCGGTCGCCTCCCGGATGGCGCACGGCAGGACGCGGGCACCACCCGTTCGCCGCCGCCCCGTCGCCGGTCCCCCGCAAGGCCCTTAGCGTGCTGGTATGCGCGGATGATCCGGCGACGGCCGGGTCGAGAGGGGATGGCGAATGTACGACTCCGAGTTGGCCGAAGAGGAGGAGCGGCGGAGGAAGCGCGCTCCCTGGGGCGTGATAGCGCTTGTTCTGCTGACCGGTCTCGCGCTCATCCGCAACGGCTCCGGGGAATTCGACGTGGGCCCCCCGCAGCCCGCGTCGGCCGCCGCGTCGGACACCCGCTCGGCGGCCGGCGACGGTGCCGCGGCCGGCGTGAGCCCGCTGCCGTACTCGGTGCCCGACCAGGTCTCCATCCCCGCCATCCAGGTCGACGCGCCGGTCATGGGGGTCGGACTCGACGCGGACGGCTGGGTCGACGCGCCGCCGCCCGAGGACCCGAACCTGGCCGGCTGGTTCACCGGCGCGGTCTCCCCGGGGGAAAAGGGCACCGCGGTCGTGGTCGGCCATGTCGACAACCAGCAGGGCCCCGCCGTCTTCTACGGGCTCGGGGCCCTGAAAAAGGGAAACAAGGTGGAAGTGCACCGCCAGGACGGGAAGACGGCGGTCTTCGAGATCTACGGCATCGAAGTGTTCGAGAAGAACAATTTCCCCGGCGACCGGGTCTACGGCTCGAAAGGCAGCCCCGAACTGCGGGTCATCACCTGCGGCGGCGGTTTCACCAAGCAGAACGGCTACGACGGGAACGTCGTCGCCTTCGCCCGCCTGGTCGAGGTCCGCTGAGCGTGCCCCGGCCGGGCGGGCCCGGCGGCGGTCAGATCAGGCGCCGCCGGGGGACGGTGAGGTGGTAGCCGGAGTCGAGCAGTTCGGGCAGATAGCGGCGCAGGGCGCGGACACTCTGCGAACGGTCGCCCCCGGCGTCGTGCGAGAGCACCACGACACCGGGGGCCGCGCCTTCCTCGACCCGGTCGACGATGGTGCCGGTGCCGGGTGTCGTCCAGTCCAGGGTGTCCACGGTCCAGGCGAGCGGCTCCATGCCGAGTTCCGCGCCGAGCTGGAAGGCGGCCCGGTTCCACGCGCCGTACGGGGCCCGGAACCAGCGGGGCGCCTCGCCGTAGGCCTGCTCGACGACCTCGCTGGTGCGCTCCATCTCGGAGCGGATGCGGCGCCGGGAGAGTTTCGTCAGCAGCGGGTGGGACCAGGTGTGGTTGCCGACCACGTGCCCCTCGTCGGCCATCCGGGTCAGCAGGTCCCGGTTGTAGTCCGCCATCTCCCCGCACACGAAGAACGTCGCCCGCACCTCGTACTTCGCCAGGGTGTCCAGGATCTTCGGGGTGTACTCGGGGTGGGGTCCGTCGTCGAAGGTGAGCAGCATGGTGCGGCCCCGGCCCGTCATGCGCAGGATCGGCTCGCTGCGCACCGCGGGCCGGCCGGGCACGGCACGCGGTGCGCCGTATCCGGTCAGGGGCTGGAGCCGGTAGGCCGAGGGTTTGAGCGGGCTGCGCTGCGGGGGGCCCGGGGCGGGTACGGGGGCGGGCGGCCGGGACGGCCCGTGTCCCAGGCCCGCCGCGAGTGCGCCGCCGGCGCCGGCCGCGCCCAGGGCCGCGACGCCGGTGAGCAGGGTGCGGCGGGTGAGCAACTGGTCCTTCTTCATGACTCATCAGTCGCCCGGTCACGGTGCGCCGCACCTGAGCAACACCGGTGCGGCGGCATGAAACCACCCGCCCGGCTCAAGATCACCGGGGACTCCGATAACCTCGCCGCGTGACGGAACAGCACTCCCATCAGTTCGAACGCGGCACGGACGGACCGAAGGTCATCGTCGTCGGTGTGGACGGCTCCGACTCCTCGCTGCGGGCCGCGGCCTACGCCGGGGGGATGGCCAGGCGGCAGGGCGCCCTGCTCGCCGTGGTGTACGTGCAGCCGGTGCTGGCGGGTGGTGCGGCGCTCGGGGCGTCGGTGGCGGAGACGACCGACGAGATCGCCGAGGAACTGATGGCCCAGATCCGGGAGGCGACCGAGCGGGTGAAGGGGATATTCGACGTCCGCTGGGAGTTCCACACGTTCCGCGGCGACCCGTACAGCGGTCTGAAGCAGACGGCCGACGAGCTGAAGGCGGACGCGGTGGTGGTCGGCGCCTCCGAGCAGGCCGGTCACCGGTTCGTCGGCTCGGTGGCGGTGCGGCTGGTGAAGGCGGGACGCTGGCCGGTGACGGTGGTGCCGTAGCACCGGCCGGGCCGGTGTGTGCGTCTTGGGACCTTCGTGCGTCGTGACTTCCGTCACGGACGTGCGTGCGCCATCATGATCCACCGTCAGCCGTTTGCCGTTCACGAAGAGGTGAGGCGCATGGCCCGGTTCCGCATGGGCGAGGGTGTTCTCCGCCGCAAACCCATCGAACACATCGAGGAGACGGAGAGCGGCGGGGGCCTGGTGCGCTCGCTGGGGCTGTGGCAGCTCACCGCGATCGGTGTCGGTGGCATCATCGGGGCCGGCATCTTCACGCTGGCCGGCACGGTCGCCAACGGCACGGCGGGGCCGGCGGTCCTGATCTCCTTCCTCATCGCCGGTGTCGCGAGCGCGGCGGCCGCCCTGTCGTACGCCGAGTTCGCCGGGCTGATCCCGAAGGCCGGTTCCGCCTACACCTACGGCTACGCGGTCCTGGGCGAACTGGTGGGCTGGTTCATCGGGTGGGACCTGCTCCTGGAGTACACGGCGATCGTGGCGGTGGTCGCGATCGGCATCTCGGGCTACTTCAGCTTCCTGGTCGGCGAGATGGGTGCCGACCTGCCGAACTGGATGCTGGGGGCGCCGGGCACCGGGGACGGGCACAAGGTCGACCTGTTCGCGGCCGTGCTGTGCCTGCTGATCGCGTACCTGCTGACGCTGGGCATCAGGAACGCCGCCCGCTTCGAGATGGTCGTGGTGGTGCTGAAGGTGCTGGTGGTGCTGCTGGTGATCGGGGTCGGCGTCTTCCACATCAACAGCTCGAACTACCACCCGTTCTTCCCGTTCGGCGTCGGCGGGGCGTTCACCGGTGCGGCGACGGTGTTCTTCGCGGTCTTCGGCTACGACGCCATGTCGACGGCGGCCGAGGAGTCGAAGGACGCCCAGCGGCACATGCCGAAGGCGATCATCTACTCGCTGATCATCTCGATGGTGCTGTACGTGGCGGCCTGTCTGGTGCTGACGGGTATGCAGAACTACAAGGAGATCGACCCGGAGAGCGGCTTCTCGACGGCGTTCAAGTCGGTGGGGCTCAGCTCGCTGGCCGACATCATCGCGGTGGGCGCCATCATCGGCATCCTCACGGTGATGTTCACGTTCATGCTGGGCGTGACCCGTGTGTGGTTCTCCATGTCGCGCGACGGGCTGCTGCCCAAGTGGTTCGCCAAGACGCACCCGACGCGGCACGTGCCGACCCGGGTCACCTGGATCGTGGGGTGCGCGTCCGCCGTGATCGCCGGATTCCTGCCGATCGGCGAGGCGGCGGAGCTGACCAACATCGGCATCCTGCTGGCGTTCGTGGTGGTGTGCGCGGCGGTGATCGTGCTGCGCTACCGGCAGCCGGAACTGCCGCGCACCTTCCGCACCCCGTGGATGCCCTTCGTGCCGGCGCTGGGCATCGTCTTCTCGATCTGGCTGATCACTTTCCTGCAGTGGCAGACCTGGGTGCGGTTCGCCGTGTGGTTCGTGATCGGCCTGGTCATCTACTTCGCGTACTCGTACCGGAAGTCGGAGCTGGCACGCCGTTAGAGGGTGCGCAGGAACCCGGTGACGGTCTCCTCGAAGGCGTCCGGCTTCTCCATGTTGGGGTAGTGCGCGACGCCGTCGATCGTGGCGGAACGGCCGCTTCGGACCGTACGGGCGAGCCGTTCCGCCTCGGCGACCAGCTCGGGCGCGTCCAGGGCGCCGTTGACGGTGAGGACCGGGACGTCGATCTTCGGGACGCGGGGCCAGGTGTCGGTCAGGGGCACGTGGTGGTTCTCCTCGTCCGGGCTGTGCTTGGAGAGGGTGCCGAGGGCCATCTCGCGCACCCGGCGCAGCACGTCCGGGTCGACGTCGTCGAGGCTGCGGTGCTCCCCCGGCACGAAGCGCAGGAACGCCGTGAGCCAGCCCTCGACGTCCCCGGCGCCCAGTGCGGCGGCCTGCTCCGCCTGCACTTCTCGCACCCAGGGGTTGGTGTACTCGAACTCGCTCGTGGACGCCCCGCAGGCGACCACGGCACGGACCAGCTCCGGGTATTCGAGGACCGTGTCGATGGCGATGGCCCCGCCCATCGACACACCGACGAGTACCGCGGGTCCGGCGTCGAGGTGGCGCAGCAGCGCGGCAAGGTCGTCCGCCCAGCGGAACGGCCTGCTCGCGTTGGCCGAGGCGCCGTGTCCGCGTACGTCGGGGGCGATCACGCGGTACTCGCGGGCCAGGACCGGGATCTGGGCGTCGAACACCCGGTGGTCGGTGAACCCGGAGTGCAGCAGGACGACCGGGTCTCCCGCGCCGGTGTCGCGGTAGGCGAGGTCGCCGTCGGCGGAGGTGAAGAAACGGAGGTCCGAAACAACAGTCATGACAACCAAGGTGTCATGTGAGGTCGACTTTGGCAACCTGGGTGTCATGATGGCGGGGTGAACGACATCGACGCACCCCTCCCCCCGGACGCGCTCGCCCGGCGCCTCACCGAGGTCTACGACCTGGTCGGCCCCCTCTACCGGCGCGCTCAGCGCGGCGTCGAGCAGGGCCTGGCCTCCGACGGCCTGTCCGTGGGCGTCCGCGCCGTGCTGACCATGCTGCGGCGCGGCGGTCCGACGACCGTGCCGCAGATGGGCCGGGCCCAGGCGATCAGCCGTCAGTTCGTCCAGCGGATGGTCAACGAGGCCGCGGCCCTGGACCTGGTGGAGAGCATCCCGAACCCGGCGCACCGCCGGTCGTCCCTGATCCGGCTGACCGACCGGGGCCGGGCCGCGATCGACGGCGTCCTCGACCGGGAACACCGACTGCTGCGCGAGGTCGGCTCGGACCTCACGGACGCCGACGTCACCGCCTGTCTGCGCGTGCTCGGGGCCATGCTGACGGCCCTGGACCACGTGGCGGACGCGTGACCTACTCGCCCATCACCAGCCCGTCGGCGGCGGCGCCCCGGCTGAGCACCACGTCGCGGATGCGGTCGCGCACGCCCCGCAGCTCGGCGCCGTTCTCCAGCGCCCGGTTGAGGTTCACCACCCGGCCCGCGTCCACGTCGAACAACTGCGGGACGAACTCGGCCTTCGTCACCTTCCAGCGTTCGCCGGCCCGGTCGGGCGGGGCGAAGGTGAAGCGGCCGACGGCCGACTGGTTGCCGCGCGGATCGCGGACGCCCTCGTTGTTGACCATCTCGCCCGCGATCTGGTCCCCCATGCCGTACACCACCCAGGTGCCGTTGACCTTCTCGTAGGCCTGCGGGACATGGGCGTGGGTGCCGAGGATCAGGTCGATGTCGGGGCGGTCGCCGGTGCGGGACGCGGTCAGGGTCCGGGCGAGGGCCAACTGGTCCTGGTCGGGCTCGTCCTGCCATTCGGTGCCCCAGTGCATCGACACGACGACGACGTCGGCGCCGGCCTTCCGGGCGGCCCGCGCGTCCTCGACGATGCGCGCCTCGTCGATGAGACCGACCGCCCAGGGCTGGTCGGCGGGCAGCGGGTGGCCGTTGGTGTGGAGGGTGTAGGCGAGGTGGGCCACCTGGGCCCGGCCCGCGCGCAGCACCGTCGCGATGTCGGCCTCGGCCTCGGTGCGCGCCGTCCCGGCGTGCCGTACGCCCGCCCGGTCGAGGGCGTCCAGGGTGCGGCGGATGCCGTCCGCACCGTCGTCGACGCTGTGGTTGGAGGCGGTGGAGCAGCCGTCGTAGCCGGTGGCGGCCAGCGCCTTGGCCACCTCGGGCGGGGACTTGAAGAGCGGGTAGCCGCTGTAGTCGCCGTTCGCGCCGTAGACGGTCTCCATGTGGCACAGCGCGAGGTCGGCCCGCGCGACGACGGGCCGGGCGCCGGCGAGCATGGGGCGGAAGTCGTAGCCGGTGCCGCCGGCGTCGAAGCGGGCCCGCTCGATGATCGAGTCGTGCGGGAGCACGTCTCCGGAGGCGACCAGGGTGAAGGCACCGGTGTCCGCGGCGGGCGGGGCCGGGGCCGGCGGCTTCGGCGGTTCGTGGTCGCGGGCCTGGCAGGCCGCGCCCGCGGTGAGGAGGGCGGTCAGGGCCAGGGCCACCTGCCGGCTGCGTGTGATCATCAGTTCGCTCCGCTGGGTCGCACACACCAATGAAAAGTCACATTTACTTACAAACAGGTAAAGAGGCTCGGTTCGTCACACGCGGCTCCGACACGCCCATTAGCCCGTCCGGCGTGCGCGAACGGGGTGCCCGGACCACACGCCCACGGCACGCCCACCGCACGCCGACCGTTCGTCGAACCGTTCGTCGACGCGATCGACCGTCCGCCGCTCGCCCGTGCGCACGCCCTGTCCCCGCACGGTCCCCTGCGGTGCCATACGGCCATGACGGCCGGAATCACCCTGACGGACACAGTGAACGGGACGACCGCCGAGCACGAGCTCGCCGCACTGCAACGCGAGCACGGCCGGCCGCTGTTCGCGCTGCTGCTGCGGCTCAGCGACGGCGACCGGCAGCGCGCCGAGGATCTGGTGCAGGAGACCCTGGTCCGCGCCTGGCAGCATCCCGAGGCCCTGCGCGCCGACGACTTCGACTCCGTACGGCCGTGGCTGCTCACCGTGGCCCGGCGGCTCGCGATCGACGCCCGCCGCGCCCGCCAGGCGCGCCCTGCGGAGGTCGGCGACGCCGTACTGGAGAACTCGCGCGTCTGCGCGGATCACGCCGAACGGGCCGCCGCCGCCCTCGATGTGCGCGAGGCTGTGAAGACACTCACTCCGGAGCACCGTGAAGTCCTGGTGCTGGTGTACTTCCAGGGGGCGAGTGTGGCGGAAGCCGCGGCCGCCCTCGGCATCCCACCCGGTACCGTGAAGTCCCGCGCGTACTACGCGCTGCGCGCCATGCGCAGGGTGCTACCGGGGTACGCCGCCGACCTGCGGTGAAACCGACCTTTTGGTCAAGCCTCCGTAAAGCGCCTTGCCCAGGACCCCGGTTGAGCAGTCGGCTGTCCTCATCCGTGTTCCGGACGGGGGTCCATGACCCGGTCGGGCGACGCGCACGCACCGGAGGAAGGCAGGAAGGGATGCTGCACAGAGGTCAAGAGAGCACGGACGGCACCGGTGGGGGCGAACTGAGCGTTCCCATGGCCTGGTTGTACGCCGAGTACATCGCCGACGAGCTGCTGCGGACCGGCGATCTGATGCCGCCGACGTCCTTCGAGTTCCGCGCCGGACGCGACGCGCTGGCGCTCACCGTCTTCCTGTCCGACACGGAGAACGAACTGAGCGGCATCCGGGTCGTCACCCACCTGGAGACCTGGCTGTCCCTGACGGCGTACGACCAGCCCTGGCACGAGTGGGTGCACGGGCGGCTGGCCGAGGTCACGGCCGAGGCCGTCGCCGCCGGACGCCACTCGCCGGACCTGGAGCTGGCCCGGGCGGCCTGGCGCTGGCTCCAGGACACCGAACTGCTCGCCCCGGACCTGAACGCGGTGCCCGGCGGTGCGCCGGTGTCCGGAGAGGACGAGGGGCCGAAGGTGTGGACGCCCGCCTGGCAGCTCGGGCTGCCGCTGGGGCACCTGGCCATCCACCTGTTCTAGCCGCCCCGGGCGGCCTCTTCCGACCTCCCCGGGCGGTCTCTTCCAGCCTCCCCGGGCGGCCTCACGAACTTTCCCGCGGGACGGACCAATCCACGCCGCGGGCCGCTCCGAACACCTTGGTTGCGATTCCGGGGTGGCTTGAGTGATTCGGCTGTCGGGTGCGTACGGGTGGGAGCAAGGAGTAACCCCACCCGCACCCAACGGTACGAGGATTCGGCATGAGGTCCCTGGAAAGGCATCGTGACGTCGGCGCCTACGCGCTCGGCGTACTGGACGAAGCGGAGGCCTTCCGCTTCGAGGACCACCTCATGGAATGCCCCCGGTGCGCGGCCCAGGTGACCGAATTCGGTCCCGCCACCCGTCAGTTGATGCTGTACCGGCAGGCGACACCCCGTATCGTCCACCCCCTGACCAGGCCGGGACCGCGACTGCTCGACCGGTTGCTGTCCGAGGTGACCACGCGCCGGCGGGCCGGCCGGCGGCGGGTGCTGTACGCCGTGGCCGCCGCCCTCGTGTGCGCCGTGGCCGGGCCCGGCGCCGTGCTGTACGCGAGCCAGGGCGATTCGGCGGCGCCGGTCACCGCGACCGATGCCCGGTCCGGGGTGTGGGCGCGGATCACGGCCGAGGACGAGACCTGGGGCACGGACGTGCGGCTCGAGGTCAAGGACGGGGGCGGCCCGCGCTCCTGCCGGCTCGTCGCCGTGGGCCGCGACGGGTCCGAACAGACGATCACCAGCTGGATGGTCCCCGGGCACGGCACCCGGCCGCACACCATGCGCGGCGGAGCCGCCCTGCATCCCGGCCAGATCGAACGCTACGAGGTGCGGACTGCGGACGGCGAGCACCTGGTGACGCTGCCGGCCGGATGACCGTCGCCCGGCGACCGCCGTCACCGGGTCCGGGTGGGCACCGCTACTTGAGCAGCCGCGACATCCTGCGGTCCGCCAGCGGTTTGCCGCCGGTCTGGCAGGTCGGGCAGTACTGGAGCGAGGAGTCGCTGAAGGAGACCTCGCGGATGGTGTCGCCGCACACCGGACAGGGCTCTCCGGTGCGGCCGTGGACCCGCAGCCCGCTCTTCTTCTCGGCCTTCAGGCGGCCGGCGGCGATGCCCCGGGAGCGTTCCACGGCCTCGGTGAGCGTGTCGCGCAGGGCCGCGTACAGCCGGGCGGTCTCCTCGTCGGTGAGGGAGGCGGCCAGTTTGAACGGGGACATCTTGGCGGCATGCAGGATCTCGTCGCTGTACGCGTTGCCCACGCCCGCGATCAGGCTCTGGTCGCGCAGGGCGCCCTTGAGCTGCCGCCGCTCGCCGTCGAGGAGGGCGGCGAAGCGTGCCTCGTCGAAGTCGTCGGCGAGCGGATCGGGACCGAGCCGGGCCACGCCCGGCACCTGCCGGGGGTCGGCCACGACGTAGACCGCGAGCCGCTTCTGCGTGCCCGCCTCCGTCAGGTCGAAGCCCGCGCCGGTCTCCAGGGCGACCCGCAGCGCGAGCGGGCCCTTTCCGGGCTTGGGCAGACCGCTGGGGAGGCTGTCCCTCCAGTGCAGCCAGCCGGCCCGGGCCAGATGGGTCACCAGGTGCGGGCCGCCGGCCGTCTCCACGTCGAGGAACTTGCCGTGGCGGTGCACGGCCGCCACGCGGTGACCCCCCAACGCCGTGAGCGGGGGGTCGTACGTCTTCAGGACGCTGATCGCCACGGGCAGGACCCGGACGATCTCGCGGCCGGTGAGGTGTTCGGTCAGGAAGTCGCGGAGCGCCTCGACCTCGGGCAGTTCTGGCATACGTCCAGAGTGCCACCGGCCCCCGGCGGCGCCAGCGGGTTCAGCCCGCCCTGTGCGCCACCACGAACTCCGCCCAGACGACCTTGCCGCCGCCGCGCGCCTCCACGCCCCACTCGTCGGCGAGCGTGTCGACCAGGAGCAGCCCCCGTCCGGACACCCCGTCGTCCCCTGCCTCCCGGCGGCGCGGCAGCGCGCTGGAGGAGTCCTCGACCTCGACCCGCAGCCGCCGGTCGGTTCCGGTGAGCAGCCGCAGGGTGACGACGGCGGAGCCCTCGGTGTGCATGAGGGCGTTGGTCATCAGCTCGTCGGCGACCAGTTCGATCTCGTCGCTCTGGCCGCGGGCGCCCCAGGACCGGACCGCGGTACGGATCATGTGCCGGGCCTCGGTGAGGCCCTCGGGGTCGCCCGGGGAGACGTGCTGCTGGACCCGGCCGAAGGTCCGCGGGGCGCCCAGGCCGTGCCGGCGCAGCACCAGCAGCGCGACGTCGTCGTCGCCGCGCCGCTCGTCGACCACGTCGATCAGCCGGTCGGCCAGGTCCCGCACGTCCTGCGGTCCGGAGGTGATCAGCGCCGTGAGGACGTCCATGCCCTCGTCGAGGTCGGCGCCGGGCTGCTCGACCAGGCCGTCGGTGCACAGCAGCAGGGTGTTGCCCGGGTCCAGCTCCAGGGTGGCGACCGGGTAGGCGAGGCGCCCGAACTCGGCGGACAGGCCGAGCGGCAGCCCGCCCTCGACGCGCACCAGGCGGCAGGTGCCGTCGCCGAAGCGCAGCAGCGGGTCGATGTGGCCGGCGCGGACCACCTGGACCACTCCGGTGCCCAGGTCGGCCTCCGCGTACAGGCAGGTCGCGAAGCGGTCGGTGTCCAGCTCGTGCAGGAAGACGGAGGCCCGTGCCATCACCGTGGCCGGGGGGTGGCCCTCGGCGGCGTAGGCGCGCAGCACGATGCGCAGCTGGCCCATGACGGCGGCGGCGTGCGTGTCGTGGCCCTGGACGTCGCCGATGACGGCGCCGACGCGCCCGCCGGGCAGCGGGATCAGGTCGTACCAGTCGCCGCCGATGTCCCGGCCGAGCGCGCCGCCGATGGAGGCCGCGCGGTAGCGGACGGCGACGTCGCAGCCGGGCACGCTGGGGATGGTGCGCGGCAGCATGGCCTGCTGGAGGCCCTCGGCGAGGTCCATCTCCTGCTCGTAGAGCATGGCCCGCTGGAGGCTCTGCGCGATGCCGCTGCCGAGCGCGACCAGGACGTTGCGGTCCTCCGGGGAGAAGCCGTGCCGGTCGCTGTAGAGCAGCCCGATGGCACCGATGGGCCGGGCCTGGGCGATCAGGGGCAGATAGGCGGCCGCGGTGATGTCGAGGTGGGTGATGTCCTTCCACAGCCCCGGGTAGCGCTCCGCGAACTCCTCCGGCGACTCGATGAAGCGGGGACTGAGCGTCCGTACGGCCTCGCTCATCGGATACGGCTCGTCGATCCGGGTGATCCGGGTGCCGGGGATGAAGCTGTTCTCGGGGCCGTCGGCGACCAGCCGGATGCGGCCGGCCTCGACCAGGCCCATCACCAGGCTGGTGGCGCCCAGCCGGGTGAGTCCGTGGGTGTCGCGCAGCACGTCGATGACGTCGTCCACGGTGCGGGCGTGCGCGAGGGCGGCCGTGGCGAGCTGGACGACGTTGGTGAGCCGGCGGCGCGCCTCGTCCTGCGCCGCCTGCTCCCGGTTGGCCGCGATGTCGGCCACCTCCTGGGTGGCGTCGCGGACGATGCCGATGATCCGGCGGGGGCGGCCGGTCTCGTCCCGGCGGATGTAGCCCTGGGTGTGGGTCCAGCGCAGGGTGCCGTCGCGGCGGCGCAGCCGGAAGTAGGTGCCGTAGTTCTCGCTGCCGTCCTTCATGGCCCGCGCGACGATGGTGTCCATGCGGCGGCTCTCCGCCGTGGGCACCCGCAGCGAAAGCGACTCGGGGCGCCCGTCGTACTCGTCCGGGCGCAGGTCGAACACCTCGTGGGCCTGGGCGTCCATGTGGAACAGTCCGGCGTCCAGGTCCCAGTCGAAGCTGCCCATGCGGTTGAGCGCCAGGATCGGGTCCGGGTGGGCGGGCCAGTCGTCCGGGAGTGACGGGGCGCTCGCTCCCCGATCAGACATGGACCCCACCTTGCCAGGATTTGTCGGAATCTTCGACTCCTGGTTCACCGGGCCGCGCCGAAGAGGGTCCGGGAGCCGGGCGGGGTACACGGAGCGGGTACGAGAGGAGCCCGGCCGTGGAGTGGTTCACCGCACCCGACTACTGGCTGGCTCGGCTGGTCTTCCAGCGGGCCCTGGCCGCCGTGTACCTGGTCGCGTTTCTGACGGCGGCCCTCCAGTTCCGGGCGCTGCTCGGCGAGCGCGGTCTGACACCGGTACCCCGCTTCGTCGAGCGGGTGCCGTTCCGGCGGGCGCCGAGCCTGTTCCAGTGGCGCTACTCGGACCGGCTCTTCGCGGGCTGCGCCTGGGCGGGCTGCGCGGTGTCGGCGGCGCTGGTGGCCGGGCTGGACTCGCTGCTGCCGCTGTGGGGCGCGATGCTGCTGTGGCTGGTGCCGTGGGCGCTGTACCTCTCGATCGTCAACGTCGGACAGACCTGGTACTCCTTCGGCTGGGAGTCGCTGCTGCTGGAGACCGGCTTCGTCGCCGTGTTCCTGGGCAACGAGGAGGTGGCGCCGCCGGTCGTGGTGCTGTTCCTGCTGCGCTGGCTGCTGTTCCGGGTGGAGTTCGGGGCGGGGCTGATCAAGATGCGCGGCGACGAGTGCTGGCGGAAGCTGACCTGCCTGCACCACCACCACGAGACCCAGCCGATGCCGGGCCCGCTGAGCTGGTTCTTCCACCACCTCCCTGGGCCCCTGCACCGGGTCGAGGTCGCCGCGAACCACGTCACGCAGCTGGTGGTGCCCTTCCTCCTGTTCGCCCCGCACCCCGTGTCGACGGCCGCCGCGGCGCTGATGATCGCGACCCAGCTGTGGCTGGTGCTCTCGGGCAACTTCTCCTGGCTCAACTGGGTCACCATCGTGCTGGCCCTGTCGGTGGTCCGCTTCCCGGCCGATGCCCCGGCCGTGGCCGCCGCGCCGCTCTGGTACGAGGCCGTGGTCCTGGCGGTGGCGGCGCTGCTGGTGTTCCTGAGCCATCGGCCGGTGCGCAACATGATCTCCCGCCGCCAGGTGATGAACCGCTCCTTCGACTCGCTCCACCTGGTCAACACCTACGGCGCCTTCGGCTCCGTCAGCCGGGTCCGCTACGAGGTGGTGATCGAGGGCACCGCCGACGAGGTCGCCCGGAAGGACGGCGACTGGCGGGAGTACGAGTTCAAGGGCAAACCCGGCGACCCGCGACGCTGGCCGCGCCAGTTCGCGCCGTACCACCTGCGGCTGGACTGGCTGATGTGGTTCGCCGCGCTGTCGCCGTCGTACGCCGGGTCGTGGTTCGGCACGCTGGTGGAACGGCTGCTGGAGAACGACCGCGCCACGCTGCGGCTGCTGCGCCGCTCCCCTTTCCCGCCGGACGCGCCGCCGCGCTTCGTGCGCGCCCGGCTGTTCCGCTACCGGTACACGACCTGGCGGGAGCTGCGGGAGACGGGCGCGTGCTGGGAGCGGACGTATGTGCGGGAGTACCTGCCGCCGACCCGGCTCACCCCTTTCCGGTGAGCCGGGCCCGTCGGAGGCGGCGGCGCTAGGCGCGCTTGAGCCGCAGGGTCATCAGCTGGAACGGACGCAGGCCTACGGCGATCCGGTCGCCGTCCGCCCGGGGGGCCTCCGTGTCCGCGAGCGGGCGTTCCAGCAGGTCGGTCACCTGCACGTCCGTGACCGCGAAGCCGGCCGTCAGCGTGGCGCGGGCCCGGCCGCCGTGGGCCTCGTGGAAGCGGACCACGACGTCGCCGCTGCCGTCGTCGGCGAGCTTGACGGCGGTGACGACGACCGCGTCCCGGTCGACCGTGACGAGCGGGGCGACCTCCGGGGCGCCGCCCGTGACGCGCCGCTCGGGCAGGTTGATCCGCCAGCCCTCGCGCACGGCGTCGCCGATGCCCGCGCCCGGCACCAGCGCGTGCCGGAAGCGGTGCACGCCCTGGTCGGTCTCGGGGTCGGGGAAACGCGGGGCGCGCAGCAGGGAGAGCCGGACCGTGGTGGTCGTACCGGCGTCGGCGTCGCCGCGGACGGTACGGGTGACGTCGTGGCCGTACGTCGAGTCGTTGACGAGTGCGACGCCCCAGCCGGGCTCCTCCAGGTGGATGAAGCGGTGGTTGCACGCCTCGAACTTGGCGGCCTCCCAGCTGGTGTTGGTGTGGGTGGGCCGGTGGAAGTGCCCGAACTGGGTCTCCGACGCGTACCGTTCGGCGTGCACGTCGAGCGGGAAGGCGAGCTTGAGGAACTTCTCCGTCTCGTGCCAGTCGACCTCGGTGTCCACCTCGAGACGCCGCTCCCCCGGCGCCAGGGTCAGCACCTGGGTGACGCGGGAGGAACCGAAGGAGCGGACGATCCGCACCGAGGCACCGTCGTCGCCGGGGACGACCTCGTCGGCGTCGGTGAGGTCGGTGACCGTGTTGCGGTAGAACTCGTCGACGTCCCAGGCGTCCCACATGTTCGGGAAGTCGGGGTGGAGCTGGAGCAGGTTGCCCGCCCCGCCCGGCGCGATCGTCTCGCGGTCGGCGGCGAGGTCGTACGCCGACACCACCAGGCCCCGCTCGTCGATCTCGACCCGCAGCAGGCCGTTGTCCAGGACGTGGCCGCCGCCGGGCCGGGGGCTCAGGTCCGTGCGTCCCTCGGTCGCGGGGGACGTGGCGGCGCCCGCCGGTACCCCGGCCCGCGCGTGCGGTGCGGAGTTGAAGACCAGCGAGGTGTCGCCCTCGCCGGCCAGGGCGCGCTGGGCGGCGTCGATGATGCCGTTCAGTTCGGTGGCGACCTTGTCGTAGGTGGCGCGGGCCTCGCGGTGCACCCAGGCGATGGAGGAGCCGGGCAGGATGTCGTGGAACTGGTGCAGCAGGACCGTCTTCCAGATCCGGTCCAGGTCGTCGTACGGGTAGGGGAACCCGGCGCGCACGGCGGCCGTGGCCGCCCACAGCTCGGCCTCCCGCAGCAGGTGTTCGCTGCGGCGGTTGCCCTGCTTGGTCTTGGCCTGGCTGGTGAGGGTGGCGCGGTGCAGTTCGAGGTACAGCTCGCCGACCCAGACCGGCGGCGCCGGGTTCTCGGCCTCGGCCTTCTCGAAGAAGGCGTGCGGGGTCTCCCACTCGACCGTCGCCGAGCCTTCGAGGTTCCGCAGCCGGGCCGCCTTGGCGACCATCTCGCGGGTGGTGCCGCCGCCACCGTCGCCCCAGCCGGTGGGGGCCAGGGAGTGCCGGGCGACGCCCTTGTCCTTGAAGTTCTTCGCCGCGTGGGCGATCTCGCTGCCCTTCATCGAGCAGTTGTAGGTGTCGACGGGCGGGAAGTGGGTGAAGATTCGGGTGCCGTCGATGCCTTCCCAGCGGAAGGTGTGGTGCGGGAACTTGTTCGTCTGCGACCAGGAGATCTTCTGCGTCAGCAGGTACTTGGCCCCCGCGGCCTTGATGATCTGCGGCAGGCCCGCCGCGAAGCCGAAGGTGTCCGGCAGCCACGCCTCGTCGTTCTCGACGCCGAACTCGTCGAGGAAGAAGCGCTTGCCGTGCACGAACTGCCGGGCCATCGCCTCCGAGCCGGGCATGTTGGTGTCGGACTCCACCCACATGCCGCCGGCCGGCACGAACCGCCCGTCGGCCACGGCCTTCTTGACCCGCGCCCACACCTCGGGCCGGTGGTCGCGCACCCACGCCCACTGCTGGGCCTGGGACATGGCGAAGACGAAGTCCGGCTCGTCCTCCAGGAGGGCGGTCATGTTGGAGGTGGTGCGGGCCACCTTGCGCACGGTCTCGCGCAGCGGCCACAGCCACGCCGAGTCGATGTGCGCGTGCCCGACGGCGCTGATGCGGTGCGCGGAGGGCACGGCGGGGGCGGCCAGCACTTCGGTGAGGCGGGAACGGGCCTGCTCGGCCGTGCCGCCCACGTCCTGGAGGTCGATGGCGTCCAGTGCCTTGTCGACGGCGCGCAGGATCTCCCAGCGGCGCGGAGAGTCCACCGGCAGTTCGGCCATCAGCTCGCCGAGGACCTCCAGGTCGAGCACCAGGTTCCACACGGTCTCGTCGAGGACGGCGAGGTCCATGCGGGTGAGGGTGTACTGCGGTTCGCTGCCCGCGGTGTCCTTGTCGCCGAGCCGGGTCGGCACGAAGGGGTGGTAGTCGAGGATGACGGGGTTGGAGGCCGCCTCGACGTGCAGGCGCACCTGCTCGCCGCCCTCGACGGGGGCGCCGATCCGCACCCACTGGTTCCGCGGGTTGAGGCCCTTCACCGGGGTGCCGTCGGGGCGGTAGACCAGGCCCTCGCACTGGAAGCCGGGCATGTTCTCGTCGAAGCCGAGGTCGAGGACCGCCTCGACGGTCTTCCCGGCCCACTCCTTCGGCACGCTGCCGGTGACGCGGAACCAGCTGGTGCCCCAGGGCGCGCCCCAGCGGGCGCCGACCTCGATGGGCCGCGGTTCGGCCGCGAGTCCCTCCTCGACGGGGACGGGCTCGCCGGGCACGTCCCAGACCGCCACGTCCAGCGGTACGGACTCGGGGTAGAGGGCGGGGCGGACACGCTCGTCGAGGACGCGCTTGAGGCGGGCTTCGACCAGGTTGCGGTCGTCATGCATGCGGGTGCTCCGGGGTCGGGGGGCGGGTGATTGCCTGGGGTTGGGCGGGCGGTGGCGGGGGCCGACGTCAGGTACAGCTCCCCAGCGGGAGGCCCTTCGAATCGTGCGGCTCTCTCGTTCCGCCGCGCGGGGCGGGCGTCACGGGACGGGGACCTGGTCGGGGGCGACGACCTCGGTGATGCCGCGGGAGGCGAGATGCCCGGGGTCGGCGGCGCGGGTGTCGAGGACGGTGGTGGGACGGGCGCCGTCGGCGACCAGCCGGAAGAAGGCGTCGAAGACGGCTCCGCCGGGGGCGCAGGCCGAGCGCGCGGCGGGGTCGGCCGGAACGGCGAGGGCCGTGGTGCGCGGGGCCGGGGCGGGGCGGGTACCCGCGCGGGCCGCACGTGCCGCGTTCGCCAGGACCCGGGCCGTGTCCTTGGGACGCCGGTCGTTGGTGAGGAGCCCGAGTCCGTACTCCAGCTCCGGGAAGTCGGCCAGCGCCCGGGACACGTCGTGGGAGCACCACCAGGTGACGCCCCACAGGTCCGGGCAGTCCAGGGCGTTCTCGACGGTCGCCTCGGTGAAGGCGGCGGCGTGCTCGGCGGGGACCAGGGGTGCGGGGGCGCCGACCTCCTGGAGCCAGACGGGGCGGTGCGGGTCGTCGGCCCAGGCCTTGCTCAGCTCCACGAGGTAGGCGGCGTGGTGCTCGCTGGGCACGGAGGCGCGGCCGTGCCGCTGGGCGGTACCGTTGAAGACCCAGGAGTGCACCGCCGTGACGGCGCCCCGCCGGGCGGCCTGGGCCGGGGTGAAGGGCTGGTCGTCCTGGTACCAGGTGGCGTCGTACTCTGCGTGCAGGTGCATGCGGCCCGGGGCGCCCTCCTCGCAGGCGGCCAGCATCCGCTCCAGCCAGGCGTCGATCTGGGCGCTGGTGGCGCGGTCCGGGTCGGGGTGGGGCCCGGCGGAGAACTGGTTGACCTCGTTGCCGAGGGTCATGCCGAGGAAGTTGGACCGTCCGGCCAGCGCGGCGGCGAGGGCGCGCAGGTAGGCGGCCTGGCCCTCGACGACGTCGGGATCGGTGAACAGGTTGCGCCGGTGCCAGGTGCGGGTCCAGGCCGGCACGTAGTCGAAGCTGCTCAGATGGCCCTGGAGGCCGTCCACGTTGACGTCGAGGCCGCGTTCACCGGCCGCGTCGACCAGCGCCACCAGGTGCTCGACCGCCCGCTCGCGGATCAGGGTGCGGTTGGGCTGGAAGTAGGGCCACAGCGGGAAGACGCGGACGTGGTCCACGTCCAGCGCGGCGATGGAGTCCAGGTCGGCGCGTACGGAGTCGAGGTCGAAGTCGAGCCAGTGGTGGAACCACCCCTCGCTCGGGGTGTAGTTGACGCCGAAGCGCACGGCAGAAGGCATGCGGTGTCCTTGAGAGGGGGAAGCGGGTGGTTCAGCCCTTGACGGCGCCCTCGCCCACGCCGCGGAAGAAGTACCGCTGGAGGCAGGCGAAGAGGACGATGAGCGGTGCCACGGCGATGATCGTGCCGGCGGCGACGAGGCGTTCGTCGTTGGCGAAGGTGCCGTGCAGGTAGTTCAGGCCGATGGTCAGGGTGAACCTGGACGGGTCGCTCAGCACGATCAGGGGCCACAGGAAGTCGTCCCAGGCGCCCATGAAGGCGAAGATCGCGACGACGGCGAGGGTGCCCTTCACCGCGGGCAGCGCGATCCGGTAGAACCGCTGCCAGACGTTGGCGCCGTCGACGAAGGCGGCCTCCTCGATCTCGTAGGGGAGGTTGAGGAAGGCGTTGCGCATCAGCAGCACGTTGAGGGCGCTGACGCAGCCCGGCAGCACCACGCCGACCAGGGTGTTGTTGAGGCCCAGCTCCCGCATGGTGGTGAACTGGGCGATGATGATGCCCTCCACCGGCACGAGCATGGCCAGGATGAACACCAGCGTGGCGACGCGCCGGCCGCGGTAGCGCAGGCGGGCCAGGGCGTATCCGGCGAGGGCGGCGCCGACGCAGTTGGTGACGACGTTGGCGGCGGCGACCTTCAGCGAGTTCAGGGCGTAGTCCCACACGGGGATGGTGTCGGCGACCCGCTCGTAGTTGTGCAGGGTGGGGTCGGCGGGCAGGAACTTCGGCGGGGAGCTGAAGATGTCCTCCGTGGGGCCCTTGAGCGAGGTCGACAGCTGCCACAGGAACGGCCCGATGGTCAGGGCGAGGACACCGAGCAGCAGCAGGTAGCGCAGGGCCAGTTCCCAGCCGCGTACGCGGCGGCCGTGCTCGTCGGTGATGCGCGGTTCCCGCTTCCGTTCCCGGTCGGTGGCCCGGGTCCGTTCGGCGGGCCGGGTCTTCTCGGCGATGCTCACGCATCCTCCTTCCGGTCGGCGCGCAGGACGAGCAGCATCAGGACGACGGTGACGACGAAGACGACCACGGAGATGGCGGAGGCGTAGCCGACCCGGCCGGTGAGGCCGGTGCCGGTGCGCTGGACCAGCATCACGAGGGTGGTGTCCTCGCCGGCCGGTCCGCCGCTGGGGCCCGCCATCAGGTACACCTCGGAGAAGACCTTGAAGGCGGCGACCGAGGAGAGCGCCGCGACCAGGACCATGGTGGAGCGGACCGCGGGCACCGTGACGGTGAGGAAGCGGCGGACCGCGCCCGCGCCGTCCACGGCGGCGGCCTCGTGCAGTTCGCGGGGCACGTTGGCCAGCGCCGCCAGGTAAATGATCATGTAGTAGCCGAGGCCCTTCCAGACCGTGACGCCCATCGCGCTGAGCAGGATCAGCCACTGGTCGCTGAGGAAGCCGACCGGGCTGGCACCGAGCGTCTCCAGCAGGGAGTTGACCAGTCCGCGCTCGTCGAGGAGCCAGACCCAGATCAGCCCGACGACGACGATCGAGGCGACGACCGGGGTGTAGAAGGCCGAGCGGAAGAAGGTGATGCCGGGGATGTTCTTCTGCACCAGCATCGCGAGCAGCAGCGGCAGCAGGACCAGCGCGGGGACGACCCCGAGGACGTACAGGGAGCTGTTGCGCAGGCCGATCCAGAACATGTCGTCGTGGAGCAGTTCGCGGAAGTTGGCGAGTCCGACGAACTCGCCCGCAACCAGCGTGCGGCGGTCGGTGAAGGAGTTGACGAGCGTGGAGACGAACGGGTACAGGATGAACGCGCCGGTGATCAGCAGACCGGGTGCGGCGAACAGCCAGGGGCTGGCGGGCAGCTGCCGCCGCACGCGCCGGGCGCCGCCGCCCTTGCGGGCGTCCGGTGTGCCGGTGGTGAGGGTGGGACTCGCCATGATGTCTCAGCCCTGCTGCTGGAGGAGCCGGTCGCACGCCTTGACAGCGTTGTCGAGGGCTTCCTTCGGGCTCTGCTTGCCCTGGAGCGCCTTGGCGACCTCGTTGCGCAGCTCGGTCTTCATCTGCTCGCTGAACAGCACGGGCGTGTAGTTGACGGCCGTCTTCAGCGACTTGGCGGCGGCGACCCGGACACGGGTCTCGTCGGTGCCGTCCTCCTTGGTGAAGTACGGGTCGTCCAGCGAACCGGCGGTGCTCGGGAAGATGGCGACCTGCTTGGCGAACGACATCTGGTGCGCCGCGTCGGTGACGTAGTGCGCGAAGGCGACCGCGGCCGGCTTGCGCTGGCTCTGCGCGTTGACCATCAGGCCCATCACGTACATGTTGACGTGGCCGGTGCTGGTGATCTGGTCGGTGATGCCGATGTTCTTGTACAGGTTCGGCGCCTGCTTCTTGAAGTTGGCGAGGTCGAGCGCGCTGCCCGGGTTCATGGCGACGGCGCCGGTGAGGAACTTCTTCCCGGAGGACTCGGGGGTGGCGGTCAGCGCCTGCGGGTCCAGGGCCTTGGCGTCGTACAGCTCCTTGTAGCGGGTGAGGAGTTGGACGCCCTTGGCGTCGTTGAACGCGAAGGCGGTGCCCTCCTTGTTCATGAGCGGGACGCCGTAGCGGCCGAAGTCCTCGATGGTGGGCACGTTGGCGAGCGTGGCGACCTCGCCGTCGGTCTTGTCGGCGATGCTCAGGGCGGCGTCGAAGACCTCGTCGTACGTCTTCGGCGGCTGCTCGGGGTCGAGCCCGGCCTTCTCGAAGAGGGACTTGTTGTAGAAGAGGGGGCCGGTGTTGAGGTACCAGGGGAAGGCGTACGTGCCGTCCATGCCCGGTATCCGGTGGCTGGCCCAGGCGCCTTCCAGGTACTCCTTCTCGTACTGCCCGGCGGCCTTGTCCAGGTCGAGGGCGAGGCCCGCCTTGGCGAGCGGTGCGACCAGGTCCGGGGAGACGTTGACGACGTCGGGCAGGGTGCCGCCGGCGGCGTCGGCGCTGATCTTGTCGGCGTAGCCCTCGCCGGGCTGGTCCACCCACTTGACGTGGGTGTCGGGGTACTTCTTCTCGAAGTCGGCGATCAGACCCTCGAAGTAGTCCTTGAAGTTGGCCCGCAGGTTCCAGGTCTGGAAGGTGATGTCGCCCTCGACCTTGCCCGAGGCGTCGGTCGAAGAACCGCCGTCGCCTCCGGAACCGCAGGCGCTGAGCGGCAGGACGAGGGCGGCGACGGCGGCGACGGCGAATGTTCTGCGCGAGGTGGGCACGGTGACACGTCTCCCTGAAGGACGTCGGCGGTGGGATGCCAGCGACCATGCACGGCGATTCCGCGGAAAGTCAATGGATTCACGCCAACTAAAGCAGACCGCACAGCATTAGCCCAGGTCAGAGCGGTATGAGCGGGCTCTTGCCAGGAACTACTAATGCGCTTTAGGATCTTCACACTCAAGCGCTTTAGCTGAGACAGCTCTCACCGCTCGCACCGAGGAAAGGAGCGCGCATGCCGGCCAAGCGGCCCGCCGCGCGCCGGCCGACGATGAAGGACATCGCGCGCCGGGCCGGGGTCTCCGAGAGCGCGGTGTCGTTCGCGCTGAACGACCGGCCGGGGGTCTCCGAGATCACCCGGGACCGGGTGCGCCGGGTGGCCGAGCAGCTCGGCTGGCGGCCCAGTACGGCGGCGCGCGCGCTGTCCGGGGAGGGCGCGGCGACGGTCGGCTTTGTGCTGGCGCGGCCCGCGCACACCCTCGGCGTGGACTCCTTCTTCCTGCAACTGGTCTCGGGCATCCAGGAGGTGCTGGCGGAGCGGCACCTGGGGCTGCTGTTCCAGGTGGCCGAGGACGTCGAGGACGAGTGCGCGGTGTACCGGCGCTGGTGGGCCGAACACCGGGTGGACGGTGTCCTCGTGGTGGACCCGCGCACCGACGATCCGCGCCCGGACCTGCTCGACGAACTCGGCCTGCCCGCCGTGGTGATCGGCGGGGCGCCGGACGAGCGCCACCCGGGGCTGTCGACGGTGTGGGCGGACGACGCGGGTGCGATGGCCGCGCTGGTGGACGCGCTGCACGCGCTCGGGCACCGGCGCATCGTGCACATCGCCGGGCTGCCGGGCCTCGCCCACACCGAACGCCGTATCCGCGCCCTGCGTGCGGAGGCGGGGCGGCGCGGTCTGGGCGAGGTCGAGTCGGTGACCACCGACTACTCGGACGCCGAGGGCGCGGCCGTCACCCGCCGCGTCCTGGAGGCGCCCACTCCCCCGACCGCCCTGATCTACGACAACGACGTGATGGCCGTCGCCGGGGTCGCCGCCGCGGCCGGACTCGGCTTCTCGGTACCGGCGGACGTGTCCGTGGTGGCCTGGGAGGACTCGGCGCTGTGCCGCATGGTCAAACCGTGGCTGTCCGCCCTGTCCCGGGACAGCGTGGAGTTCGGCCGCACGGCGGCGACGGAGCTGACCGCCCTGCTCGACGGCGGCCCGGCCCGGACGGTGCGGGTACCGGTGCCGCGACTGATCGAGCGGGACAGCACGGGAGTGGTGCGGCCGCCGGCCTGACGGTCCGCGCTCTCGACGTGCGCGCCCGGGACGGGCAGAGTGCTGTCCTGCGTACTCACCAGTAATGCCGCATCCCCGTTCCCGCACCCCTAGGAGCCCTCCGTGACCGACTGGGCCGGCCGCACCGCCGTCGAGATCGCCGCCGCCGTACGGGAGAAGCGGGCCACGCCCCGCGAGGTGGTGGCGGAGCACCTGGCCCGCATCGAGCGGCTCGACGGCCGCGTCGGCGCCTTCCGCGCGGTGCGCGCCGAGGCGGCGATCGCCGAGGCGGAGGAGGTGGGTGCCCGGGGTGACCTGGGCGAACTGCCGCTGGCCGGCGTGCCGGTCGCGGTCAAGGACAATCTCGCGGTGCGCGGGGAGAGCACGCGCGTCGGCTCGGCCGCCACGCCGCACACGCCCGCGGACGCCGACCACGTCACCGTGGCCCGGCTGCGGGCGGCCGGCGCGGTGGTGGTGGGCGTGACGAACGTGCCGGAGCTGTGTGTGTTCGGCACCACGGAGGGGGTGCTCGGCACGGCCCGCAACCCGTGGGACCCGTCCCGCTCCGCGGGCGGTTCGTCGGGCGGCAGCGCCGCCGCGGTCGCCGCCGGGATGGTGCCTCTCGCCCTCGGCAACGACGGCATGGGCTCGCTGCGCATCCCCGCGGCCAACTGCGGACTCGTCACCCTCAAGCCGGGCCGGGGCATGGTGCCCGCCGGCATCGGCGAGGGCGACTGGTTCGGCATGTCGGAGAACGGGCCGCTGGCCACGACGGTCGCGGACGCCCGCCTGATGCTCTCGGTCCTCGCGGACGGCCCCCTGCCGGACCGCGAGGACTCCGGCGCCCTCCGTGTCGCCGCCTCCCTGCGCAGCCCCCTGGCGGGCGTCCCCGTCTCCCGACCGTACGCGCGGGCCGTGCGCGAGGCGGCCGGAGTACTGATGAAGGCGGGGCACCAGGTGCGGCGGGCGGACCCGCCCTATCCGGCGTCCCTGGGCGTGACGGCTCTGACCCACTGGACGGCCGGCACGTCGGTGGACGCGCGGCACCTGGACCGGCGGCTGCTGACCAGGCGCACGCGGGTGCACGCGGCCCTCGGGCGGCGCTTCGTGGGCCGGGTGGCGGCGGGCGCGGGCCGGGAGCGGCTGCGCGGACGGCTGGAGCCGTTCTTCGCCGGGTACGACGTCCTGCTCACCCCGGCGCTGGCCCGCCGCTCCCCCGCGGCGGGGCCCTGGCACGAGCGGGGCTGGCTGCGCAACGTGGTGGCGAACTCGGCGTACTCGCCGTTCACTCCGCCCTGGAACCTGACCGGGTGGCCCGCGATGTCGGTGCCGTTCGGCACGCTGGACTCGGGCGCGCCCTGCGCCGTACAGCTGGTGGGGCGTCCGGGTTCGGAGGCGGCGCTGCTGGAGCTGGCGGAACGGATCGAGGCGCTGCGGCCCTGGCGGCGGACGGCGCCGCTGGACTGAACGGGTCCTACAGGGCGCGATGCATGATGTGCAGGCCGACCCGCCCGTGCCTCGGGTGGTCGAAGGCGTCCGGCACCGTGCCGAGGATCGTGAAGCCGAGGGAGGTCCACAGCCGGACGGCGGGGTTGGTCTCGACGACGGCGTTGAAGACCATGCCCCGGAATCCGTCGGCCCTGGCGGCATCCAGGACGTACTCGGCGAGGGCCCGGCCGGTGCCGCGGCCCGCCCGGCCGGGGTCGACCATGAAGCCCGCGTTGGCGATGCGGGCGGCGGGGCCGCCGTAGTTCGGGGTGAGGTAGGCGGAGGCGACGACGGCGCCGGTGTCGTCCTCGGCGACGTAGACGCGTTTGGCGGGGCTCATCCACAGGGCCCGGGCGTCCTCCTCGGAGGTGTCCGGGTCCCAGGCGTAGGTCTCCGAGGCGGCGACGATGCGGTGCCAGAAGGGCCAGATGTGCGGCCAGTCGCCGGCTGTGGCTTCCCTGATCAGCATGGGCGTGAGTGTGCCACGCCCATGCGTGCGGCGGTCTCGGCGGGTGGCGGGCGGGTCAGTCCACGCTCGGCAGGATGTGCGGCTCGGCGAGGTCCTCCTCGTAGCCCGCGAGGCGGATGGGGGCGGAGCGCGCCCACACGTCGAGGCTGCCGATCTCGCCGGGCCGGCGGCCTGCCCGCCCGGTGCGTTCCTCGGTGCGTTGCTCTGGGGTCGTCGTCGTTTCCGGTGTCACCGCGCACTCCTTATGTGTCGGGTCACCCTCGGGGCCTGCCGACGCCAGTCTCCTGTCCGGCACCCGGCGCCCGCTCGAGTGTGGGTCGAATGCAGTTCGGACGCGGTGGCGCCGGAAACTCGTGCGGAAGCAGGCCGTTGTGAACCGGCTTGTCCCATGACGGACCTGGGTGTGGGTAGTGCCCTGTGCTGCCGTCCGTCCGGACCAGACTAACCAAATGAGCGGGGGTGCGCTCTATGGGGCTCAAAAGATGGGAGAACCATTGCCCTTCGCTCCGCGCGCAGTTGACCCGAGTCTGCCCCGATTCCTCCGCTTCCGCACGGTGCGCAACTCACCCGTTCGGCCTACATCGGCGTCCGCACCTTCGAATGTCGGCGGCACCGGGTCGCGCAGTTAAGTTGCCGTTGGCTGCGGCGCAAGCTCGCCATGGTCTCCTGCTCGTCGGCAACGGCTGTCTCGTGGGAGGACCGAGGCATGGAACTGCGCAGCGTCGAGGAGCTGATGGACCTGCTGTACGCCTGCCGGGGCGCACGGCCCGCCGACGGGGCCGGCGGCGGGCCCGGGGATCCGCACGGGCACGCGCTGCGCACGGCCGCGCTGCTGCGTCGGCGCCGCCCGGCGGACAAGGAGCTCCAGGTCGCGGGGCTGGTGTCGCCGGTGGGCCGGCTGCTGTGGCCCGGCAGCCCGGCCGCCAGGACCGCCGACGCGGTACGGCCGCTGCTCGGCGCCCGCGTCGCCCGCCTGGTGCGCCGCCAGGCCCGCCCGGAGGCCTGGGACCACGACGACGACCTGGTCAGCCTGCGTCAGGCCGACGAGGAGGCGCGCACCGCCGTCTTCGACGCCGGGGTCCTGGAGGACTGGCGCACGGTGCTGGAGCTGACGGCGGCGCGGAACTCGCGGCTGGGCGCGGTCGACTGAGGCACCGTCCGGTGCGGACCGGCCGGCCCCGGCCGCCCGGAGGGACCGGTCACCACTTGCCGGGCGCGTAGTCCTTGAGGAAGACGCCGTACAGGTCCTCGCCCGCCTCGCCGCGCACGATGGGGTCGTAGACGCGGGCGGCGCCGTCGATCAGGTCGAGCGGGGCGTGGAAGCCCTCGTCGGCCAGGCGCAGTTTGTCGTAGTGCGGGCGCTCGTCGGTGATCCAGCCGGTGTCGACGGAGGTCATCAGGATCCGGTCGGTGTCGAACATCTCCTGGGCGCTGGTCCGGGTCACCATGTTCATGGCGGCCTTGGCGGCGTTGGTGTTCGGGTGCCCGGCGCCCTTGTAGCCGCGGGCGAACACGCCCTCCATCGCCGAGACGTTGACGACGTAGGCACGCCCCGCGGGCGCCTTGCGCGCGGCCTCGGCCATCGACGCACGCAGCGCGCTGATGAGGATGAACGGCGACGTGTAGTTGCACAGCTGGGTCTCCAGCAGTTCCACCGGGGAGATCTGCTCGATGGTCTGGACCCAGGTGTTGGAGTCGACGACGTCGGGCACCAGCCCGCCCGCGTCGATGGCGGTGCCCTCGCGGTGCCGGACCACGCTGGCGTTTCCGGCCACCAGGGCGAGGTCGGCCACCTGCTGCGCGTCGAGCCCCGAATTGCCCAGCGGCAGCGCGGCCAGGCCGTCCACCGCGCCGGAGTTGAAGGCGCCGATGACCTGGTGCGCGGGCAGTTCACCGGCGGGCAGCGGGGCGCTCTCGCCCTCGACCAGCGCGGCGTACGCGGAGGGCAGGCGGCGCACGGTCTGGGTGGCGTTGTTGATCAGGATGTCGAGCGGGCCCTGCTCCGTGACCCGCTCGGCCAGGGCCACGGCCTGGGCGGGGTCGCGCAGGTCGATGCCGACGACCTCCAGGCGGTGCAGCCAGTCCGCGGAGTCGTCCATCGCCTTGAAGCGGCGGATGGCGTCCTTGGGGAAGCGGGTGGTGATCGTGGTGTGGGCGCCGTCGCGCAGCAGCCTGAGCGCGATGTACATGCCGATCTTGGCGCGGCCGCCGGTGAGCAGCGCGCGCTTGCCGTCGAGGTCGGCGCGGGCGTCGCGGCGGGCCCGGTTCTCGGCGGCGCAGTCCTGGCAGAGCTGGTGGTAGAAGTAGTCGACCTCGGTGTAGCGCTGCTTGCAGACGTAGCAGGAGCGGGGCCGCTGGAGTATTCCCGCGATCGTGCCCTGCTCGGTGCGCGAGGAGGGCAGCAGGCCCTCGGTCTCGTCGTCGATGCGCTCGGCCGACCCGGTGGCGGTGGCCTCGGTGACCGCCTTGTCGTGGGCGGTCTTGGCGGCGCGGCGCTCCTGGCGGCGGCGCTGCTTGACCGTGCGGTAGATGTGCGAGGTGGCCCGGCGGACCGCGATCGCGTCGGGGTGGTCGACGTCCAGCTCGTCGAGTTCCTTCAGTACGTCGAGGCAGACCGCGAGCCGTTCGGGGTCGATGCCGGGGCCGTACGCGGACGCCGCCACCTCGTCCGTGGTCGCCGCACCGTCCTGTGTCACCGTCATCGCCGCTGCCGTCCTGGTCACCGTTGCGGCGCTCCGGGAGGCGACCGCTGTCGAACAGCGGATTTTATTCAGCGGGCGGCCCGGATCCAAACCCGCCGGGGTCAGGGACGGCACGCCGTGAGCAACGTCTCCACCTCCTCGGCCACCGCGAGCGCGAACCGGTCGAGGTCCGGCACCGCCTTCGCGTCGGCGACCAGGCCGTAGTGGACCCGCCCGCGGTACGTCGAGACGGCCACCGCCAGGGAGTGGCCGCGGGCCAGCGGCGCCAGCGGGTAGACCTCGGTGAGCGGGTGGCCGCCGAGCCGCAGCCCGAGGCTGGGCAGGGGCACGCTGGTGACCAGGATGTCGAACCAGAGCCGGGCGGCCCCGGAGACCAGCGGCCCGCCGAGCCGGTGGCCGAGCGCCGGGACGTGGTCGGCGAGCAGGGCGACGGCTCCGGCGCCGCGGCCGGGCCCGGCGTCCTTGTGGCGGTCCATGGCGGCGCGGACCGTGCCGAGGCGGGAGAGCGGGTCGGGGTCGCCGACCGGAAGCCGTATCAGGTACCCGGAGAGCCGGTTGCCCTGCGGGTGGGCGCTGCGCGGGCGGCGCTTGGAGACGGGGATCAGGGCCCGGGGCGCGACGCCCTCGCTGCCGTCGCCGCGCTCGTCCAGCCAGCGGCGCAGGGCGCCCGCGACGACCGCGATCAGTACGTCGTTGACGGTGCCGCCGGTGGTCTTGCGTACGTGGTGCACGTCGTCGAGGTCGACGGCCACCCCCGCGGTCCGGCGGGTGCCGGAGGACTCCGCGGTGAGCGCGGGCGAGGAACGCACGTCGAGGGTGGACAGCGCCGCGGCGGCACCGATGTCCAGGGCGCGCCCGGCGTCGGACAGGGCGCCGCGCAGCCGGTCCGGCAGGGCGCGCACGTCCGGCAGGAGCCCGCGCGACGGCTGCTCGGGGCGGGGCCGGGGCGCCGGCAGGTCCATCGGGTCGAGGACGCCCGCGGCCAGGGTCAGGGCGCGCAGGCCGTCGGCCAGGGCGTGGTGGAACTTGAACAGCACGGCGAAGGCCCCGCCGTCCGCGCCCGGCAGCACGTGCGCCTCCCACGGGGGCCGTCCGCGCTCCAGGGGGCGTTCCATCAGGCGCCCGGCCCGGGCGTGGAAGTCGGTGGTCGGGGCGTGCAGCCGCACGTGGTCGAGCGGGTCGAAGCGGGGGTCGGGCTCGCGGGTCGCGCCGCCGAACGCGAACGGCCGGCGCAGGGCCAGCGGCGGCTGCCAGGTGTCCCGGATCCTCATCCGCAGTCCGGGCACCGCGGGGGCGCGGGCCGCGAGCAGGTCCGCCGCGAGGGCGCCCGCGGTGGGCGAGTCGGCCTCGAAGACGCCGAGCGCGCCCAGGTGCATGGGGTGCTCGGCGGACTCGATGTTCCAGAACGCCAGGTCGAGGGGAGCGAGCGGATCGGGAGTCAAGGGCTTGCCTCGCAAGGACGACGCGTGAGCGGCGGATGGGCAGCGGATGGACTACGGGTGGACAAGCAGTCAATCGCTCTCCGACGATTACGGTCAAGTACGATCAGGCTACGCACAGTTAACAGGAGATTAAAGTCCCGCCCCTTTCGGCAGGGGCGGGACTGCTGTGACTCATGGGGCGCCTGTGCTCGTGTCGGCTCAGGTCAGCGGCGGCGGCACCGCCTCTGCACCGGTACCCCACCCGGACGGCTGCGGGCCGACCGTGAACGCGAGCGACCGCACGGAGCGCAGGGCGTCCGTCGTCAGCCACGTCCGGGCGTAGGCCGAACCGTCGGTGCGGGCCGACTGGACGTACCGGTCGGTGTCCGAGGTGCCGGGCGCGGTGATCGTCAGGCCGCCGCGCGGGTAGTAGCGGCGGTCGAGGGTCAGGTCGACGCGGTCGAAGACCGGGGTGGACAGGCCCCAGGTGTCGTAGCCGGGCTGGATCGGGAAGATCCCGATCGAGGACAGCACGTTCCAGGCGGACATGGTCCCGAGGTCGTCATTGCCGGTCATGCCGGTCGGCGTGTCCGTGAACAGGGTCAGCGCCGCGTGCACCACGTCGGTCGTCTTCCAGGGCTGCCCGGTCGACAGGTAGGTGTACGGGGCGATGAGGTCGGGCTCGTTCTGCGGGTTGTACTTGTCGGCGTTGTAGTAGTCGTACGGCCCGTTCACCCACACCTCGCGGGCGGTCTTCGCCGGGTCCGCGAGGAGCTGGTCGTAGGCGAAGAAGGAGTCGAGCCGCTCGTTGGCCGCCTCGGTCCCGCCGATGAGGTCGATCATGCCGGGCAGGTCCTGCGGCACCAGCCACTGGTACTGCCAGGACGTGCCCTCGTGGAAGCCCTCGCTCTGCGCCGGGTCGGCCGGGCCGGTGAAGGCGCCCTCGGCGTCGCGGGCGCGGAAGAAGCCGGTCGAGGGGTCGAAGACGTTGCGGTAGCTCTGGGCGCGCTCGGCGTACCGCTTCGCGTCCGCCTCGTGGCCGAGGTCGCGGGCCATGCGGGAGAGCATGGCGTCGGACAGGGCGTACTCCAGGGTGGCGGAGGCGCCGTGGTCGTAGTCGGAGTCGCCCGGCTTGGCGTGCGGGCGGCCCTTGACGTACGGCGCGAAGCCGTCGGCGAGGTACTCCCGGTTGGCCTCCCGGCCGACGGCCGGCGAGTCGGCGGGCGGGACCCCGTCCGCGTTCTTCTTCAGCGCCCGGTAGGCCTTCTCCTCCCAGCCGTGCAGGAGGCCCTGCTGGTAGGCGTTGGTGAGGAAGGGGGTCACCGGGTCGCCCGTCATGATGTTGGTCTCGACGGTGCCGTAGCCCCACTTGGGCAGCCAGCCGCTCTCCTCGTCGATCTTGATGACGGAGATCGCCATGTCCCGGGCCTCGCGGGGTGCGAGCAGGGCGAGGAGCTGGGACTGGGTGCGGTAGGTGTCCCACAGGGACCAGTTCTGGTAGTACGTGAAGCCCTTGGCGCGGTGGATCTCCTGGTCCCAGCCGGTGTAGCGGCCGTCGACGTCGCTGCCGACGTTCGGGGCGAGGAAGGACCGGTACAGGGACGAGTAGAAGGTGCGGCGCAGCGTGTCGTCGCCGCCCCGGACCCTGACGTCGTCCAGCCGCTTCTCCCAGGTGCGCTCGGCACCGCGGCGCACGGCGTCGAAGGAGTGCCCGCCCTCGGCGCGCAGGTTGAGCGCGGCGCCGCGCGCGTCCACGTAGGACAGGGCGGTGGTGGCCTCGACGGTGCGGTCCTTCGTGGTGTCGAAGCGGACGTAGGCGCCGTCGCCACCGCTCTTCGCGCCCGCCGTCACGGTGCCGTCTTCCCAGGTGCCGTAGGAGGCGAAGGGACGGTCGAAGCGGGTGATCGTGTAGACCGTGTACGGCTTCGTGTCCTGGCAGAAGCCGCTGCCGGTGATCGCGGTGCGCACGGTGCGGCTGTCCAGCACCTCGACCTTGGTGCTGATGTTCCTGTGCAGCGGCTGGCCGGCGTTGAGCAGCACGTTGGCCTTGTCGGTGGCCGGGAAGGTGTAGCGCTGCACGCCGGTGCGTTCGGTGGCGGTCAGCTCCGCGTCGACGCCGGAGTCGAGGCCGACCCGGTAGTAGCCGGGGCCCGCCTCCTCGTCGTCGTGGCTGAAGGAGGCGGCGTACTTCGCGTAGTCCGTCTCGGTGACGTCCCCGGTGGTCGGCAGCACCGGCAGGTCGCCGCCGAGTCCGCAGCCGACGCCGGAGAGGTGGACCAGGGAGAAGCCGCGGATGTGGGTGTCGGAGTGGTCGTAGCCGGTGTTGTGGCCGGTGTCCGGCGAGAACTGCACCATGCCGAAGGGCACGGCGGCGCCGGGATAGGTGTTGCCCTCGTTCTCCGTGCCGATGAACGGGTTCACGAGGTCGGTCAGGTTCTGGTCGGTCGTCGGGGCGGCCTGCGCCGCCGGGGCGGTGAGCAGCGCGGACGCTGCCACCACCCCGGCCACGCACAGCCGCAGACGCCGGGTGCCTCTCATGTGCGGTGACCTCCGGAAGGTCTGCTGTGTCGTGCGGTTCTGCTGCGGGTGCGGGTGATCAGACGGTGCAGCCCGCCGGGGTGGGCTGGGACGCGTCGTGGATGAGGGCCTCCTGGGCGGCCTTCACCCGCTCGACGTCCGGCTTGAGCACCTTGCGGTCGTACGTCGTCAGGCCGTTCAGCTCGCCCTCGACGTCCGAGATCTGGGTGTAGACGGCGCCGTTGCTGCCCCGGCAGACCAGGGCGCGCACCTCGTCGAGCTTGGTGAGGTAGTCGTCCGTGTACGTCTGCGGGTCGACGTCGACGTACGACTGCTGCACGGACCAGGCGTGGCCGGGCACCGCGAGGCCGAGGCCGCCGTACTCGCCGGTGACCAGGGCGCGTTGGCCGTCCGGGGACGGCGGCAGGGCGGGGCTCGGGTAGCCGTGCTCGTCCATGATGTCGCCGGCGCCGCCGTCGGCCCCGAGGTTCAGGCCCGACTGGTTGTTGACGAGCCGGGTCGGGTCCCAGGCCTTGGCCTGCGCGGCGACGCGGCCGATGTCGTACTGGCCCCAGCCCTCGTTGAAGGTGACCCACATGATGATCGACGGGTGGCTGACGTGCTCGTCGATCATCTCCTTCATCTCCCGCTCGTACTCCGCGCGGGCGGCGGTGGACGGGTTCTTCCCGGCGGTCATCGCGGGCATGTCCTGCCACACCATCAGGCCCAGCTTGTCGGCCCAGTAGAACCAGCGGTCGGGCTCGACCTTGATGTGCTTGCGCACCGAGTTGAAGCCGAGCTGCTTGTGCAGCCTGAGGTCGTACGCGAGGGCCTCGTCGGTGGGCGCGGTGTGCAGTCCGTCCGGCCAGAAGCCCTGGTCGAGGGTGGCCATCAGGAAGGTCGGCTTCCCGTTGAGCATGGTGCGCGGAACGCCGTTGACCTTCTCGACGGCGATGGAGCGCATCCCGAAGTAGCTCTCGACGTGGTCGCGTCCGACGGTGACCTTGAGGTCGTAGAGGAACGGGTCGTCGGGCGACCACAGGCGCGGGTCGCGGATCTTGAGGGTCAGGGGCTCGCCGGTGCGGCCGCTGACCGTGGCGACCTTGCGGTGCCCGGCGTACGCCGTGGCCCTGACGCGCACGCCGTCGCGTACGCCCTTGGGCTCGACGGTCAGGGTGCTCGCCGCGCCGTCGACGTGCGGAGTGAGCTTGAGGGAGTCCACGTGGTCGCGGGCGACCGGCTCCATCCAGACGGTCTGCCAGATGCCGGAGCTGGGCGTGTACCAGATGCCGCTCGGGTCCAGGCGCTGCTTGCCGAGCGGCGGGTTCTCGCCGTTCGCGGCGTCGGTCGGGTCGTAGACGCCGACGATCAGCTCCTGGGTGCGGCCGGGCTTGAGGGCGTCGGTGACGTCGGCGCTGAACTTGTCGTAACCGCCCTTGTGGTCGGCGACCTTGATGCCGTTGACGTACACCTCGGACTGCCAGTCGACGGCGCCGAAGTTCAGCTTCAGCCGCTGGGCGGAGCCGATGTGCCAGTCGCGGGGCACGGTGAAGGTGCGGCGGTACCACATGCGGTCCTCGTGCCGCTGGATGCCGGAGAGCTGCGACTCCACCGGGTACGGGACGAGGATGCGCTCCTTGAGGTTCTTGCCGACCGGCGGCTGCTCGCCCGCCTCGGCGGCGGCGAACTGCCAGCGGCCGTTGAGGTTCTGCCACTCGTCGCGGGTCAGCTGCGGGCGCGGGTACTCCGGGAGGGCGTTGTGCGGCCCGACCTCGTCGGCCCAGTCGGTGCGCAGTTCGTAGGTGGACTCGTTGCCGCCGCTGCTCCAGAAGGCGTTGACAACGTTGCCTTCGGTGTCGGTGAGGCCGCCTTCCCCGTCGTAGCGGACGTCGGCGGTGCCGGGGGCGTCGCCGTTCTTGTTGCCGACGACGGGCTGGTCGAGGGCGACGAGCAGGGCACTCGGGTCGGCGGGGTCCAGCTTCGTCTCGCCGAGCGGCCACGTGGCGCCGCCGATCACCGCTTCGAGGTGGTCGGTGAGACCGGCCGGGGGCGCCGCGAGCGGGCTCGCGAAGTCCAGCTTGAGGGTGCGGCCGGTGGACTGGACGGTGGTCGCCGTCGCGCCGTTGTAGTCGAAGCCGTCGGGCAGGCGGAACGCCGACTGCGGGATCGCCTCCTTGCTGCCGCCGGGCTCGGTCCAGCGCAGGTGGAGGTTGGAGCCGCCGTAGTGCTCGAAGTACTCCAGCTTGATGTCGTAGGACTGGCCGGCCGTCAGCTCGATGGGCTGGGCGGTCTGTTCGCGGTCCCAGTCGTCGACCCAGTGGTCGATGGCGAGCTGTCCGCCGACCCAGAGGCGGAAGCCGTTGTCGCCGATGATCGAGAAGGTGTGGGCGCCGGTCTTCTCCGGGACGAGCTTGCCGGTCCAGCGGACGTTCACGTCGTCCGACTGCCCGGTGGCGAAGGCGAGTCGCGGCTCCAGGGTGTTGAAGTCGACCTGCTGGTCGAAGCCGGTGGCCTTCAGCTCGTGGAAGTCGAAGGCGCCGGGGGCGGACTGGGTGTAGTACTCGCCCTTCAGGCCGTGGACCTCCGCGGCCAAGTCGTCGGCCGCGTTGGCGGCCGGTACGGCGGCGAGTCCGGCGACGCCGAGCGCGGCGGCCAGCAACAGGGCGAGTTTGTCTCTGAGTCGTTTGGTGCGCACTGACCCTCTCCTCGAGAACGGGTGGTGGCTGATGGCTCAGGACATCGATGTCATACATCGATGTAACGGCAGCGGTGCAGAGGCATGACAACACGGATTCCGCTTGGCGTCCAGGGACATGACAACGGCCCCGGACTCCACGCGCGTATCACGGGTGCCGCGCGCTCCCGGGGCCGCGGTCCGCCGGGCCGTCCGTGCCTCACGGCACCCGCTGCCCCTTGCCCAGTGCGATCACACCGCCCTTGGAGACGGTGTACAACTCGCCGTCCCGCTGCGGGTTGACGCCGATCGTCGCGCCCGGCGGCACCTGCACGTTCTTGTCCAGTACCGCTCCGCGCACCACCGCGCCCCGGCCGATGTGCACGTTGTCGTGCAGCACCGAGCCCTGCACGACGGCGCCCGGGTCGACCACCACCCCCGGGGAGAGCACGGACCGGGTGACCTGTCCCCGGATCAGGCAGCCCGCGCTGATGATCGACTCACTGGCGATGCCCCCGGCGTTGAAGCGGGCGGGCGAGAGCTGGGTGGAGTGGGTGTAGACCGGCCAGTCGCGGTTGTAGAGGTTGAACGCGGGCCGCTCGGCGATGAGGTCCATGTGTGCGTCGTAGTAGGCGTCCAGCGTGCCCACGTCCCGCCAGTACCCCTGGTCGCGGGTGGTCTCCCCCGGGACGTGGTTGGCGCTGAAGTCGTACAGCGCGGCCTCGCCCCGGTCGGTGAGCTGGGGCAGGATCGAACCGCCCATGTCGTGCACGGAGTTCTCGTCCTCGGCGTCCCGGTGCAGGGCCTCGACGAGGGCCTTGGTGGTGAAGACGTAGTTGCCCATCGAGGCGAAGACGCACCCGGGGTCGTCGGCCAGGCCGGGAGGGTCGGCGGGCTTCTCCAGGAAGCCGGTGACGGTCTGCCCGTCCGAGCCCGGCGTGATCACGCCGAAGGACGGCGACTCGGCGCGCGGGACCCTTATCCCGGCGACCGTGACACCCGCCCCGGACTCGATGTGCTGGGCGAGCATCTGGCGCGGGTCCATCCGGTACACGTGGTCGGCGCCGAACACCGCGACGTACTCGGGCTGTTCGTCGTACACCAGGTTCAGGGACTGCAGGATCGCGTCGGCGCTGCCGAGGAACCAGCGCGGGCCGAGGCGCTGCTGGGCGGGGACCGGAGTGACGTAGTTGCCGAGCAGGCTGGACATCCGCCAGGTGGTGGTGATGTGCCGGTCCAGGGAGTGCGACTTGTACTGCGTGAGGACGCAGATCCGCAGGATGTCGCCGTTGACCAGGTTGGACAGCACGAAGTCGACGAGCCGGTAGGTGCCGCCGAAGGTGACCGCGGGTTTGGCGCGGTCCGCGGTCAGGGGCATCAGGCGTTTGCCCTCTCCGCCCGCCAGCACGATGCCGAGCACCGAAGGACCTCCACGACGCATGGCCGCTCCCCTCACCCTCGTTCACCCTCGGCCGCCCCGGGTGGGGCGGCTCAAGCCCGCTTGAGGATCTCCTCGTAGAGCCGGACCGTGCGGCGCGCGACCGCGTCCCAGCCGAACTCCTCCACCGCGCGCTCCCGGCCCGCCTCACCCATCCGCCGGGCGGCCGCCGGATCGCCGAGGACGGAGTCCAGGGCGCGCGCGAGACCCGTCTCGAAGGCCTCGTCCGCACCGTCCTCCCTCGGGACGAGTACCCCCGTCACGCCGTCGGCCACGACCTCGGGGATGCCGCCCACCCGGGAGGCCACCACCGGGGTGCCGCAGGCCATCGCCTCCAGGTTGACGATGCCGAGGGGCTCGTAGACGGAGGGGCAGACGAAGACGGCCGCGTGCGTCAGGAGCTGGATCACTTCCGTGCGCGGCAGCATGCGCGGGATCCAGTGCACGCCCTCGCGGGCGCGGCCGAGTTCGGCGAAGAGGTCGCGGAACTCCTGGTCGATCCCGGGGGTGTCCGGGGCGCCCGCGCACAGCACGACCTGCGCGGCGGGGTCGATGTCCCGGACCGCGCGCAGCAGCTGGGGCACGCCCTTCTGACGGGTGATGCGGCCGACGAACAGGACGTACGGGCGGGAGCGGTCCAGGCCGACCCTCTCCAGCACGTCGGTGCCGTGGTCGGGCCGGTAGAGCCGGGTGTCGATGCCGTTGTGCACGACGTGGACCCGGGAGGCGTCGAGGTCCGGGTAGCAGCCGAGGATGTCCTCGCGCATGGCGCCGGAGACGGCGATCACCGCGTCGGCCGCCTCGAACGCGGTGCGTTCGGCCCAGCCGGACAGCGCGTAGCCCCCGCCAAGCTGCTCGGCCTTCCAGGGGCGCAGGGGCTCCAGGGAGTGGGCGGTCACCACGTGCGGGACGCCGTGCAGGAGCTTGGCGAGGTGGCCGCCGAGGTTGGCGTACCAGGTGTGGGAGTGCACCAGTTCGCGCCCTTCGAGGGCGGCGGTCATGGCGAGGTCCACGGAGAAGGTGCGCAGCGCGTCGTTGGCGCCGTCGAGCGCGGACCAGGGGCGGTGGCGCAGCACGCCGTCGCTGCGGCCCTCGCCCCAGCTGTGCACGTCCAGATCGACGAGGCGGGCGAGCTCCCGGGCGAGGAACTCGACATGGACTCCGGCGCCGCCGTAGACGTCCGGCGGGAACTCACGGGTCAGCAGTCCCACGCGCACCCGGAACCTCCCGTCTCGGCGGCTGGTTCCCTCATGGTCACCCAGAGCGGGCGCCTGGGGAAGAGCGCGGAGGGCGCGGAGGGGGCGGGGAGCTGCCGGGCTCCGGCGGGCGGGCGGGCTCCGGCGGGCGTGGCGAGCGGGCGGGCTCCGGCGGGCGTGGCGAGCGGGCGGGCTCCGGCGGGCGTGGCGAGCGGGCGGGCTCCGGCGGGCGTGGCGAGCGGGCGGGTCCCGGCGGACTCGGGAAGCAGCAGTCGCCGCAGACGCCCCCGCCCGGCACCCGGTAGTACAGGCAGCAGCTGCGGCGCCGGAAGGACGTGCCGGTGAGCGTCCCGGTGCCGGCGAGCAGGGGGTGGGCCAGCAGCCCGGCGGTGAGCGACCGGGCGCGGGCAGCGGTGTCCGTACGGCCGTGTCGGCGGGCCCAGCGGTCCAGTTCCCGGCCGGCGCCGGCCAGGGCGGAGGCCGCGTTGCCGCGCAGCAGTCCGGTCGCGACGCCGTAGCGGGTGTGCACGGCCTCGGTGAGGGGGCCCAGGTGGGTGGTGAGGACGACGTCCGCGACGGTGCCGCCGTCCCCCGGCCGGGCGCGCACCTCGGTGAGCCACAGGTCGTCGGGTGCGGTGGCCTCGGGGTCCCAGTGCAGCAGGCGGGGGTCGAGGTCCGGGACATGTCCGTACAGGACGGCGCAGGCCAGGGTCACCGACCACAGGCGGGCCGCGAGTCCCTGCTGGGCGACGGAGGCGGCGACCCGAATCTCGGGGGCGCCGAGCGCGCTGGCGACCCTGCGCACGCGACGGTCCAGCGGGTCGGAGCGGTGAACCGGAACTTGAACGTCCGCCGCCGCGTTCACGTGTCCGGGTGCGTAGGCGTGTGCGAGGGGCGCAGCCTCGGCGGTCCGCCCCGACGGCAGCGGAGGCGGGGCGTGCAGGACGAAGAAGCCGCCGAGCGGGCGGAGGGCGGAGAGGGCGGGGTCGAGGTCCACGGAGAGCAGTAGTATCAGTGCCCCCAGGAGTTCCTGGCCAAGCCGTTGGACGTGGCGGCACCGGTCTGGTCCGGGGCTGCTGATCGAGCCGCGGTCGAAGAACCAGCCGGACTGGGAACGGGCGGCGGCTTCGGCGGCAACGGCTCGATCGGCGACCACAGTTCATCCCCCACGATTCACGGCCGCGACTGGCGGTTTCCCGGCCCCGGACATACGAGCGCAGAACGCCCCGACGGCATCATGATCAGCCGTTCTTGTCGGAGCCGGTCAGCGCAGTCCGCGGAAGAACTTGGTGATGTCGTCGGCGAGCAGTTCGGGCTCTTCGTGGGCGGCGAAGTGCCCGCCGCGTGGCATCGACGTGTACCGGGTGATGTTGTAGGTGCGTTCGGCCCAGGAGCGCGGTGGCCGGGTGAGGTCGGCGGGGAAGACGGCGACGGCGGTGGGTACGTCGACCTTCTCGACGCGCCGGGTCAGGCCACGGACGTACTCGTGGTAGGGCCGGAACGACGTCGAGATCGTGCCTGTGAACCAGTACAGGGACGCCTGGGTGAGGACGAAGTCGTCGGTGAACCGGGACGACAGGTCGCCGCCCGAGTCGCTCCAGGCGCGGTACTTCTCGACGATCCAGGCCAGCAGGCCGGTCGGAGAGTCGGACAGGGCGTGGGCCAGGGTGAGCGGGCGGGTGCTCTGCTGGTGCTGGTAGCCGCCCTCCTCCGCGCTCCAGGTGGCGACCTGGTCGAGGTATGCCTGTTCTTCCAGGGTGAGGCTGGTGGCGTCGTACTCCTGGGGTTCGGCGACGGCGAGCAGGTGGATGCCGGCCAACGACTCCGCGTAGGCCTCCCCCAGGCGCGAGGTGATCCCCGCGCCCAGGTCACCGCCATGGGCGGCGTACCGGTCGAAGCCGAGCTCGTCCCGCATGAGCCGGTGCCAGATCTGGTGAGTCTGGAGCGTCGGCGGGAGGGCCGGGCGTTGTGGCGAGAACGCGTAGCCGGGCAGCGAGGGGACGACGACCGTGAACGCGTCGGACGCGTCGCCCCCGTGCTTCGACGGCTCCGCGAGACGCCGGGCGAGGTCGGTGAGCTCCAGGAAGGTGCTGGGCCAGCCGTGGGTCAGAACGATCGGCAGGGCGCCGGGCCGCTCGCCGTCGAACCGGAGGTAGTGGACGGGCGTGCCGCCGATGACGGCCGTGTGGTGCGGCAGGGCGTTGATCCCCGCCTCGTGGGTGCGCCAGTCATAGCCGGTGGCCCAGTACTCCGCCAGGCGGCGCACCTCAGTGGTGTCGGCGCCCGCCTCCCAGCCATCGACGGGCCACCGGGTGGGCCACCGGGTGGCGCGTAGCCGCGCGCGCAGGTCTTCGAGTTCTGCATCGGTCACCGCGATCACGGGCGACGGTGCGGTCATGTGCCTCTCCTGGTCGTGCTCACGCGCTGGTCGTTGGGCCGGCTTCGTGCGGTTGGCGCTTCGCGTTGGCCAGTGCCGCGCGGATGACGCCCGGACCGGTCGGCCGGCCCATCTCGTTCGAGGGCGGCCCGTACGGGGTCCCCCACACCGGTGTGCCCGTCGCCTGCCGCCAGCTGTCGGCCAGGAGTCCCGCGTCCACCACGCCGTACCCGATGGAATCGATGAACTCGGTGGCTGCCGCCTTCGCCGGCGCGGAGTCCCCGGCGATCGGCAGGTATGAGCGGTCGGTCGCCCCCGCCGGGCGGGCGAGCGACAGCAGGTGCTTGAAGTAGATGTTGTTGAAGGCTTTCACGAGGATGGCGTCCGGGACGTATCGCAGCAGCAGCTCGCTCGAGGTGAGCGACGTGCCGTCGAGCTCGGGGATGTGCCCGTCGCGCTCGGGGCCGTAGTTGCACGTGTCGATGACGGTCTTCCCGGCCAGCGGTGCGGCGGGCAGGTCGGGGAAGGCCGTGACCGGCACCGTGACCACGACGATGTCACCGGCCGCCGCGGCCTCCTCGCTCGCCGCCGCCGACGCCCGGGGCCCCAGTTCCGCGACCGTGTCCGCGAGCGACCCGGGACCGCGCGAGTTGCTGAGCACGACCCGGTGTCCGGCCGCGACAGCGAGCCGTGCGATCGTGCTGCCGACGGACCCGCTTCCGATGAATCCCACAGTTGTCATGTTCTCGAACATCCCTCCATAGGAGCCTTGTCCTCACGACGAGCGGGACTCGTTGCGAAGAGGTTCCTGCCTTTGGACGTGCCCTCGGATGGCGGGGACGTCGGTTGACGGAAAGTAGTGGCCGTTGTCCAGGTCGGCGAGGAGGCGGGGCTGGGCGGGTTCCCAGCCGAGGGTCTTGCGGGTGATGAGGTTGGACGTCGGGTAGCTCTGCGTGACGATGTTGGTGAGGAACCCGAAGTGTCCCGGCAGCATCAGTTCGTCCAGCGGCACACTCACCGCGGGCAGACCCAGGCGGTTGCCGATGGCCTCGGCGATCTCGCGGACCGGGATGCCCCCGTCCTCGACCGCGTGCCAGTAGCTGCCGGCCGGGCCCTTCTCCAGCGCCAGGCGGAACAGGGAAGCGGCGTCGCGGATGTGCACGGCGTTCCACAGGTTCGAGCCGTCCCCGGGGTACCCGGCGAAGCCTCTCTCCTTCGCCAGGGCGATCAGGGTGGGGAGGAAACCGGCACGATCGGCCGTGCTGTGGGCGATGTTGGCGATCCGCACGACGGAAGACCGCACTCCCCGTTCGGCGAGGCCGATGACCGTGGTCTCGACGGCGTTACGGGCCCGGAGGGTGCCCTTGTGCTCATCGCCGACGGGGAGGGCAGGGTCCTCCTCGGTGGAGGGCCGGCCCAGATACCGTCCGGTCCCGGGCGAGCCGATGCTCCCTGCCGCGACCAGCGGCTTTCCGGTTCCCGCGAGTGCCTCGCCGTAGGCGAGCACGACCGGGAGCTCGGCGGCGGCCACGGCGTCGATCCCGCCGGACGGCAGCAGGTCCTGCCGGTGCGCGACGTGGATGACGCCGTCGGAGTCCGCAGCCGCCTCCTTGAGCCCGTCGAGGTCCTGGAGGTCGCCGCGGTGGACCTTCGCACCGAGCGCGGACAGGGTCGCCGCGGCCGCGTCCGACCGGGCCAGGCCGGTCACCTCGTGCCCTGCGGCGACGAGTTCGGAAATGATGTGCGAACCGGAGTGGCCGGTCCCGCCGGTGACGAAGACGTGCATCGTACTCCTCCTGGTGAGTGATGTGGCGTGAGTGGTACGGCGGAAGAAGGGCTGGTGTGGGGTGCGCTCAGCCGGGAAAGTCGACGCCGAGGGCGACGTCGAAGGTGCCCGCGCCGTTGCGGGCCAGGCCCATCAGCAGCGGCCCGACCCCTTCCAGCCAGCGAGCCATCTCCAGGCCGCCGACATCGAGCGGGCGCAGTCCGAGGCTCTCGATGAACAACGACACGTTCGCCTTGGCGCCCGCGTCGTCTCCGGCGAACAACACGTCCAACGGTCGCTCCTGGACCAGGACGTGGCCGAAGACGGTGTTGAACGCCTTCACGACGTGCGCGCTCGCCGGGGCCGCCTTGGCGATCTCCTGCGCACCGGATGTGCCGTCGGGGGTGACGAGCCCGGTGGCGTCGGCGTTGAAGGTGTTGGAGATGTCGATGATGACCTTGCCGGCCAGGGCGTCTCCGTACTGGGCGACGACGGGCACAGCGCTGGTGTACGGCACGGCGAGGACGACGATGTCGCCCGCGGGGACCGTGCCGAACGTCCCCGTCGTGGCACCGCCGCCGAGTTCGGCGGCCAGGCCCTTCGCCTTGGCCGGGTCGCGGCCGATGAGCTCGACGGAGTGGCCGCCCGAGACCGCGCGTGCGGCGATGGCGTGGGCCATGCCCCCGAGGCCGATGAAGCTGATGCTACTCATGGTGAGTGCTCTCTTTCTTGGGTGGTCGTTTCTCGGATGGTCGTTTCTCGGGTGGTCACAACCGGCCGGTGCGCTCGATCACCTGGGCGGCGAAGTCGAGCAGCTGGTCCAGGCCGGTGAACATCGCGAAGGCATCGAAGTACGCCTCGTCAACGCCTGAGTCGGCGTACCGCTTCAGCTGGTCCGCGACCGACTCGACGGACGTGCCCGGCTCAAGGTTGATCCGCATGGCCGTCTTGAGCGCGTCGGGATCGCGGCCGGCGTCTTCCGCCGCTCGCCGCGCGATCGACCACAGGCGGCTTGCGCCCTCGTCCTGACTGCTGATCGACGCGGCGGGCGCCGGCCCCTCGACCCCGAGCCAGCCGACCCCACTGCGGCCGACTCGGCGCATCGCGGCCTCGCTGGCACCACCGATCCAGATGGGCGGCCCACCCGCCTGGACCGGCCGGAGACCGGCGTGGACCGGTGGCATGGTGAAGAACTCGCTGTCCCAGGAGACGGGACTGGTCGTCCACCACGCGTGCAAGAACGCCAGCGTGTCATCGAGCATCTTGCCGCGCCGCCGCCAGTCCGCGTTGCGGGCGACGTCGTACTCCTGCTTCATCCACCCCAGTCCCACACCGACGCCGAGGCGGCCGTCGCTGAGCACGTCGAGCGTGGTCAGCTGCCGGGCCAGGTGCGGCGGCTCGTAGTAGAACGTGCTGAGCGTGCTGGTGTTCAGGCGCACTCGGCCGGTCGCCGCCGCGGCGACGGTCAACAGCAGCACGGGGTCGAAGGAGCGGGCCATCTGCGGCCCTCGGGCCAGATAGTCACTGCCCACATCGACGGGCGTGACCAGGCGATCGCCGACCCACAGGGCGTCGTAGCCAAGGTCCTCGAGTCCGCGGACGAAGGCACTCAGGGCAAAGGCGTCGCTGACGGAGGGCCCGACAAGGGGAATCATGAAACCGAGTTGCATTGCGATGAGCCTCCTCGGGCGACACTTCTTCGCCACTGTCCGTTTCCGACATCTGCCAGTCGGCGGTCCATCAACCCGTCAGAGCGCACCGCGCTCCGTCCGCCGACCGCTCAGCCGATGACTTCGTTGACGCCGAGGGCGAAGTTTCCGTGGCCGACTCCGTTGCCCGCGAGGCCTACCGTGAGCACGCCCGCGCCTTCCAGCCAGTGCGCCATCTTCAGGCCGCCGACATGCATCGGGCGCAGTCCGAGGCTCTCGATGAACGCCGCCACGTCCGCCTGGGCCTGCGGGTCGTCGCCGGCGAAGAAGACGTCGGGCCGGCCGTTCTCCAGGACGCCGCGGAAGATGGTGTTGAAGGCCTTGAAGACCCTGGCGTCGGCCGGGGCGACCTTGGCGATTTCCTGCGCGATCGATGTCGGCCCGCTGTGGGCCAGGCCGTCGAACGCCGCGTTGAAGGGGTTGCTGATGTCGACGATGGTCTTGCCCGCGAGTGCGTCTCCGTACTCGGCGACGGTGGAGACGACACCGGCATACAACACGGCCGTGATGACGATGTCCCCGGCCGGGACAGCGTCCCACTTGCCTGTCGTGGTGCCGCTGCCCAGAGCCTTGGCCAGGGCGTCGGCCTTGGACTGATCGCGTGCCATGATCTCGACGACGTTGCCGCCCGCTACCGCGCGCGTGCCGATCGTGCGGGCCATGTTTCCCGCACCGATGAAGGTGATGCTGCTCATGAGCTGTGCCTCTTTCTTTCTTGAGGCGCCCGTCCCTGAGACGCCGCTACGACTCGTTCGTGTGGTTCAGATGGCGGTCGTGCCACCGTCGGCGACCAGTTCCAGGCCGTTGACGTAGCTGGAGTCGTCGGAGGCGAGGAACAGGGCGATGCTGGCGATCTCTTCGGGACGGCCCATCGTTCCGCGGGGAATGAGGGACTCGAACGAAGCCCTGGTCGCCTCGTCGAACAGCTCTTCCTGCTTGGCGGTGGCGACCTGTCCGGGGGTCAGGACGTTGACCCGGATCTTGCGGTCGCGCAGCTCGTTGAGCCACACACGGGCCCATGCCTGTTGCACGGCTTTGCTGCCCGCGTAGAGGCTCCAGCCGGGGAAGGCGCCGAGTGAGGCGTTGGAACCGGTCATGAGGATCGAGCCGTGGTCGTTGATCAGCGGCAGGGCCTTCTGCACGGTGAACAGGGTGCCGCGGGCGTTGAGCGAGAAGGAGCGTTCGAACTGTTCCTCGGTGATCTCGCCCAGGGCCGCAGGTTCGCCGAACCCGGCGCTGGCCCACAGCACGTCGATCGAGCCCTTCTCCTGCTTGACGGTGTCGTACAGGCGCTCCAGGTCGTCGAGATCGGACGCATCACCCTGGACGGCGGTGACGTTGCGGCCGATCAGCTTGACGGCCTCATCCAGGGCTTCCTGCCGTCGGGCCTGGATGAAGACGTACGCTCCTTCCGCGACGAACAGCTGGGCCCCGGCCAGTGCCAGGCCGGTGGATCCACCGGTGATCACCGCTACCTTGCCATCGAGCTTTCCCACAGCCACTCCTTTGAATTAACAGATTTCCGAAACGGGAACGGAAAGGACCCAACTCTTGATGCGCTCTTCCTGGTTGGAACCCCGTTGCCAAATGCCGTTCCGGAATTCCTGTACCGAGTTTTCCCGGCCCGATTAACGATGGCACCGGCCAGATCATGTGTCCAAGACCTGTTTCAACCGCGGTGATACCGTTGAGGCATTGCCGGACCGGGAGGCCCCATGGATCTGGACCTGCGCAAGCTGCGCTACTTCGTCGCCGTCGCCGACCGGTTGCACTTCGGCCGCGCCGCCGATGAGCTGCACATCGCGCAACCGGCGCTCAGCCGGCAGATCCGCGCACTGGAACAGGATCTCGGCGCCTCGCTGTTCACCAGGGACAGTCACGGCGTCACGCTGACCGACGCGGGCCGGCAGCTGCTGGACGACGCGGGTCCGCTGCTCGCCTCCGCGCACGCGGTCCGGCGCCGGGTCACCGTGGCAGAACGCGGCGGCCAGCGGCTGGTGGTCGGCTTCCGGGCAGGTGTCCCGGTCATCCCGGCGACGCGGGTGTTCGAGGCGCAGCATCCGGACGTGGTCGTGGACGTGCAGCGCATGGAATGGGACGACCAGGCCTCGATGCTGCTCGACGGCCGCGTCGACGTCGCCTATGTACGGCTGCCCGTCGCCGAGACAGGCCTGCGCCTGACTCCGCTCTACACCGAGCCCCTCATGGTGGCGCTGCCCGCCGGTCACCGGCTGGCCGGCAAGGATGAGGTCACCGAGGCCGACCTGGCCGGTGAGCCGCTGATCTGGCATGCCGACGCGAGTACGCAGCCCACCCGGCGCCCCCACCCGGACTCCGGACTCCGGGTGCGCGGCGTGGAGGAGAAGCTCGAGCACGTCGCGGCCGGCCGCGGCATCTCGTTCGTGGGGCGTTCGGAGGCCGTGTTCTTCTCACGTCCGGACATCAGCTACGTGCTCGTCCCGGACCTGGCGCCCGACCAGGTATGTGTCGCAATGGCGGCATCGCGCACCTCACCGGTGGCCGAAAATTTCTTTGCCGCGGCCCAGACGACGGCCGAGATCACGGCAGAATGCGGGAACTACGAAATGTGGCGAATTGCGAGCGACGCCGCTTCAAAGCGCGACTGAGCAGCTCGGCCGAAATCAGCCGGACCCGGCCTCCTGTACCCGCATGTCCTGTTCGTTCGTGGCCTGATGCAACATTCGGCTCGGCTGTCGAAATGCTCTTCGGTCGCGCCGTTCGGTCTCGGAGGCGTCGCGGTACTCGTCGTCCGGGCGCAGTCGACGGCGCCGACCCGGGTGCAGTTGGTGGTGCCGGACCACGTCCTCGTCGTCGACGGACCGGGCATCCCACTCGCCGCGTCGCTGACCGGCGGAAACCGAGGCCGGGTCAGGGGTCGGGGACCCAAGTCGCCCACCCTGGGGAGGACGGCGGCGCCGTCGTACTCCATCGGTAGTAGGACCCAAAGAATGCTCAGGGACGACGACGGGAAGACCCTGAGACGGCATCGTGTTGTGCATGGATGACGACCGTTCGCCGCGCCGGGCCCAGCGCCCCCGCCTCACGCAGAGGAGCAGCCGATGAGCGCCCTCGCGTTGTCCGTGCTGCTGTCGCTCGTCTCCGCCGTGGCCTACGCGGGCGGCGCGATCGTGCAGGAGCAGGTCGCGGCGTCGTCCCCAGGTGCTCAGTACGCTCCCTTGCGCCGGCCCGCCTGGTGGGCGGCGGTCTCGCTCAACGGCCTGGGCGGTCTGCTGCACGTGGTCGCCCTCGCGCTCGGTCCGCTGAGTCTGGTGCAGCCGCTGGGAGCGCTCACCATCGTCTTCGCGCTGCCCATGGCGGCGCTCTTCGTGGGCCGCAGGGCCGGTGCGACGGCCTGGCGGGGCGCGCTGATGGCCACGGTGGGTCTCGCCGGTCTGCTGTCCCTGGTCGGTGCCTCCGACGCGCAGTCGCTGGACACGGCGCAGCGGGTCGGGTCGGCGCTGGTCACCGGTGGCGCGATCGTCGCGCTGATGATCGCCGGCCGGGCCGCGCACCGTCACCCGGCGGTCCGCAGCATCCTGCTGGCGACCGCGTCCGGCATAGCGTTCGGAATGTCCTCGGTCTTCACCAAGACAGTCGCGGTCGACTGGAACGGCGGGGTGTCGGCCGGTGATCTGCCGTCGCTGGCCGTGATCGGTGTACTGGCCACGGCAGGCATGGTGCTGTCTCAGGCCTCCTACCGGGGCGCCGGTCTCGCCGCCCCGCTGGCCACGCTGACGGTCGTGAACCCGGTGGTGGCCGCCGTCGTCGGCATCACGATGTTCGGCGAGACGTTCCGTTACGGCACGGCCGGTACCGTCCTCGCCCTGAGCTGCGGTGTGGTGGCCGCCGGTGGACTGATCATGCTGACGACGGAGCGCATCGCGAGGGAGGGCGCCGACCCCGACGGGTCCACGGCCCTGGCCGGGGAGACGGTGGCCCTTTCGGAGGCCCGGGCGGCAGCGATCGGGACCGCGGCGCCCGAGGCCGAGCCCGTGCAGGCGCCCGCGCCCGTGCACGGGGCTGGGCCGGTGCACGCGGCTGGGCCGGTCGAGGGCGTCCCGGGCCGGGAGCCGGTGGCACCGGTACCGCAGGCGGCCCGGCTGTCCGACAAGGTCTTCGTGCCGTCACCGGTGGCACCGCCGGTCCCGGACGCCGCCCCCGCCGAGGAAGCGTACGAATCCCGGATACCGGAGGAGAGCGACGACACGACGTTCCTCTACGGCCCCTTCTACGGCGGTCCGTTCGTCCCGCCGTCCGTGCTCGACCCCCGACGGGTCCGGATCAGATCCTGACGCCGCCGGCCCGCAGGTACGCCACCGGGTCGACGTCCGAACCGAAGCCGGGCCCGGTCCGCACCTCGAAGTGCAGATGCGGGCCCGTGACATTGCCCGTCGAGCCGGACCGGCCGAGGCGCTGACCGACGCCCACCGACTGACCGCTCTTCACGGAGATCGCCGAGAGGTGCGCGTACTGGGAGTAGCGGCCGTCCCCGTGCCGGACCACCACCTGGTAGCCGTACGAACCGCCCCACCCCGCACTGACCACCCGGCCGTCCGCGACCGACTTGACGGAGGTGCCGGTGGGGACGGGGAAGTCGACGCCCGTGTGGTAGCCCTTGGACCAGGAGGAGCCCGCCTGGTGGTACGGCGTGCCGGTGGCGGCGTCGACGGGCGCCACGACGGCTCGGTCGGCGGTGGCCTTGCCGGCCGCCTTGGCCTTGCCGCTGTCGGAGGACGACTCCTTCGGCGCCTTCCGCTGCTCCTGGTGCTTCTGCTCCTGCCGCTTCTGCTGCTTCGGTTCTTGCTTCTGCTCTTGCTTCCGCTCCTGCTTCTGCTCTTTCCGCTGCTGCTTCTGCTGCTTGTCCTGCCGTCTTCCCGCCTCGGTGCCGGACGCCTTGGTGGTCCCCTGGCCCCGCAGTGACAGGCGCTGGCCGGGCAGGATCAGGTCGGGGTCGGAGCCGATCGCGCTGCGGTTGGCCTCGTACAGGCGCTGCCAGCCGCCGCGGACCTCATGGGTGTCGGCGATGCCGGAGAGGGTGTCGCCGGTGACCACCGTGTACATCCGGGCCTTGCCCGCCCGGGACTGCGGGGTGGTCTGCGGCTGGACGTCCTTCACCGAGCCCGACTTCTTCTGCTTCTCCTGCGCCGGCACCGCGGACCCGGCCGGCCGGATGTCGGGCGGGTCGCCGCCCCGGGTCAGTCCGGCCCGCTCCGAGCACACCGGCCAGGCGCCGGGGCCCTGCGTGTCCAGCACCTTCTCGGCGACGGCGATCTGCTGTTCCTTGGTGGCCAGGTCGGCCCGCGGGGCGTACCGCGTGCCGCCGAAGGCCTCCCAGGTGGACTGGGTGAACTGCAAGCCGCCGTAGTAGCCGTTGCCGGTGTTGATGTCCCAGTCGTCGGTGGACTCGCAGGCGGCGACCTTGTCCCAGGTCTCCACGTCGGCCGCGTGGGCCGTGCCGGTGCCGACGAGGGGGAGGGCCAGTCCCGCACCCCCCGCGGTGACGGTCAGTGAGGCGCGGTTGATCCTGTTCGGCTGATACCGGCGGTGCCGGCCGCGTACGGCCATGGAGGTCCCCCTCGACATTGCGTCAGGAGGGGCAAAAGTAAGCGCCGCGAACAGGCCATGACAAGACGGCAACCGGCCGGTTGGTCACCCCGAGTGGCCGGGAACGGGTGGCCGTTGGCCGGATGAGAGGTCACCCCGCTGAGGCACCCGGCCCCTTCCGCCCGTACTGAAGTTCCGGGGCGAGAACGGGAAGCAGAAAGTGCGGCGTGCGTCCCGGCACGTCAGCATGGTCGAGCGGCGAAACCGGCGATACTGGCGGGCACCGGCACCACCTACACAGGGCACCACGGACACCAAGGTCACTAGGAGCCAACCCAATGAGCACTACAGCGCAGATCGGCGTCACGGGTCTCGCGGTCATGGGCCGCAACCTCGCCCGCAACTTCGCCCGCAACGGCTACACGGTCGCGGTGCACAACCGGACCGCGTCGCGCACGCACGCGCTGGTGGAGGAGTTCGGGAGCGAGGGCGATTTCGTCGCGACCGAGACCGCCAAGGAGTTCGTGGCCGCGCTGGAGCGCCCGCGACGCCTGGTGATCATGGTGAAGGCCGGTGACCCGACCGACGCGGTGATCCGGGAGTTCGCCCCGCTCCTGGAGCCCGGCGACATGATCATCGACGGCGGCAACGCGCACTTCGCGGACACCCGGCGCCGGGAGCGCGAACTGCGCGAGCAGGGCATCCATTTCGTGGGCACCGGCATCTCCGGCGGCGAGGAGGGCGCGCTGCACGGGCCGAGCATCATGCCGGGTGGCTCGAAGGAGTCGTACGAGTCCCTGGGCCCGATGCTGGAGAAGATCTCGGCGAAGGCGGCGGACGAGGCGCCCTGTGTGACGCACGTCGGTCCGGACGGCGCCGGGCACTTCGTGAAGATGGTGCACAACGGCATCGAGTACGCCGACATGCAGTTGATCGGCGAGGCGTACCAGCTGCTGCGCGACGTCGCCGGGTACTCCCCCGCGCAGATCGCGGAGATCTTCCGGACCTGGAACACCGGCCGCCTGGACTCGTACCTGATCGAGATCACGGCGGAGGTGCTGTCGCACGTGGACGGGGAGACGGGCAAGCCGTTCGTGGACGTGGTGGTCGACCAGGCGGAGCAGAAGGGCACCGGCCGCTGGACGGTGCAGATCGCGCTGGACCTGGGCGTGCCGGTGTCGGGCATCGCGGAGGCCGTCTTCGCGCGGTCCCTGTCCGGCCACGCGGCGCTGCGTGACGCCTCTCGCGGCCTGGCCGGCCCGAAGGCGTCCCCGCTCGGCGAGTCGGAGGCGGCCGCCTTCGCCGACCGCGTCGAGCAGGCGCTGTACGCCTCGAAGATCGTGTCGTACACGCAGGGCTTCCACGAGATCGCTGCGGGCAGCGAGGAGTACGGCTGGGACATCGATCTCGGCGCGGTCTCCGCGATCTGGCGGGGCGGCTGCATCATCCGGGCGGCCTTCCTGGACCGCATCCGGGCCGCGTACGACGCCCGGCCGGACCTGCCGAGCCTGCTGTCGGACGAGACGTTCGCCCAGGAGATCGCCGCGGCGCAGGACGACTGGCGCGAGGTCCTGGTCGCCGCGACCCGGCAGGGCGTGCCGACACCGGGCTTCTCCGCCGCCCTCGCCTACTACGACGCCCTGCGCGCCGAGCGGCTCCCCGCCGCGCTGACCCAGGGACAGCGGGACTTCTTCGGGGCGCACACGTACCGCAGGACGGACCGGGACGGCGCCTTCCACACGCTGTGGGGCGGCGACCGGTCGGAGGTCACGGCGTAGCCCCTCCCTCTGGGCCCGTCCCGGCGTGTGCCGCCCCTCGCTCAGGTGAGGGGCGGCCCCGGCTCGGGGTCGGGCACGGGCTCGGGCCCCGGCGGGATCGGCGACGGCGAGGGACCGGGAGGGGCGGGCGGCGGCTGCGGGCCGGGGCCCGGAGGCTGGGGCGTGGGTTGCGGGCCGGGGCCCGGCGGCTGAGGTGTGGGTTCCGGGCCGGGGCCCGGGGGCGGCGGCGGAGGGGTCGGCTCCGGACCGGGGACCGGTGGTGAGGCCGGATCCGGCTGCGGATGTGGGGGCTCCGGGTCCGGACCAGGAGTGGGTCCCGGAGTGGGCCCGGGCGGGACGGGATCCGGATACGGGTTCGTCATGGCGCTGTCCTCCGGCCAGTCGGTCGACGTCGGCTCTCTGGACCTGTCCCCCGCCTACCCGACGGCCGCCTCTCCACTCACTCGGCCGTAGGAACCGCCGGACCCGAGTGGCCCAGCCGTGCGGCCGCCGCCCCGGCCGCCAGTCCCGGAGCCGGGCTGGCCAGCACGGGGACACGGGCCCGGGTCGCCTCCCTGGCCGGCGCCATGGACGCCTGGGCCAGGACGATCACGTCGGCGCCGGTCACGGAGTCGGCCGCCTCGGCGACCCGGCGCAGATAGCCCTCGCCGTCACCGGCCTCGAACCGCGCCCAGGCACCGTCCACCAGCCGCGTCCGCACCTCCACGGGACGGTCCGCGCGCCGTGCCTCCTCCTCGATCAGTGCCGCCGTCGGCGCGAGCGTGCTCTCCAGAGCGGCGAGGACGAGGACACGCGGACCCGCGGCCACCGCGGCGGCGGCCATGGGCCGGTCCACGCGCAGCACCGGCACGCCGGCCACGGCGGCTGCCGCCTCGGCGACACCACCGATGGTCGAGCAGGTGCACAGCACGGCGCGCGCCCCTTCCGCCACCGCCCGCGTCAGCACGGCCGCGACGGACGCGGCCACCGCCTCGGGCCCGTCCCGCCGGGCCCGCTCCAGCAGCCCGGCGTCGATGTGATGCCGCAGTTCAAGGCCCGGGTGCGCCGCGTCACGCAGCGCGTCGAAGACCGGAACGTGAACGGCCGAGGTGTGCAAGAGCGCCAGCACGCACGTCCCCCCGTCTCTCTTGGTCCGCGGTCAGAACAGCTCGGGATGCGCCACGAGCCACTCCTTGGCGGCGCGCAGCAGCTCCGGGTCGGCGGCGGGTGCCTCGTCCGGGTGGCGCTCGGCCCACTTCACGACGTACGGGCACAGCGGGGCGACGGTGACGCCCTCCCGTCGGGCGATCCCGTACAGCTCACGCGCCAGGGAACCGGCGATGCCCTGGCCCTCGTGGGCCGGTTCGACGATCGTGTGGACGGGGACGAGGGCCCGCTCGGGGGCATCGAGCTCGAAGTACTCGATGCGGCCGACGACCTCTCCGGCCGCGACCGCCTCCAGCCGCCCCGCCGTCCGGTCGTCACGGATCTCGATGTCGCTCACGGCCACACGCTCCTTGTCCCCCGCGGGGTCAGCAGTTCAGTACACCGGTACGTCAGGCCGACGCGGCCTGAGGGCTGCGTTCCTGGTCCGAGCCCGGTACCGGCTCGGACGCGTCGGCACCCAGGGCGACGATACGGTTGTCGCCGTCCACGTGCACGACCCGGGGCCGCAGCGACCGGGCCTCGGCGTCGTCGACCTGGGCATAGCTGATGAGGATCACCAGGTCACCGGGGTGCACGAGGTGCGCCGCGGCCCCGTTGATCCCGATCACCCCGGACCCGCGCTCCCCCTCGATGACGTACGTCTCGAGCCGGGCCCCGTTGGTGATGTCCACGATGTGCACGAGCTCACCGGGCAGCAGATCGGCGGCGTCCAGCAGATCCGCGTCGATGGTCACCGAACCGACGTAGTGCAGGTCGGCCTGGGTGACGGTGGCGCGGTGGATCTTGGACTTGAGAACAGTGCGCAGCACTTTGGACTCCTTGTGACGGCTCCCCGCCGCTTTCTGCAGGTCAGGGGCGTTGTTCACTGTACACCGACAATCCTCACACTCGAAGATACTGAGGAACATCGATCCCCCTTGGGTGAGAAGGTTCCCCACCTGCGCTTCCGCGTAGAACCGGCTGTTCTGCCATCGCCGTCCAAGAACCCGCTCAAGCACCTGCCTCGGAGTATGCGAGGACTCATGCTGACCAGATGCTGACTTACCTGACGATGCACCAGGTAAGCACTGCGTTGAGCACGGAGCCATCCTCTGCATCGACCTGGAAGTCGTTCAACGAACCCGGCAGCCTGGGGCTTCATCCGGTCCCAAAGCATTAGGCGGTCGGTGAACCCTCGCCACTGGCTGCCCCACCGACGCCTGTGGAGCACTCGATCCAGGCGGCCTCGTGCTCTAAACCAAACCAGGCTCCCGACTGTGACCGATCGATCGCGATCGCTACCACCTGGTGGGCAGCTGCGTTCCGGCCGCCTGCCCAGACTGCTACTCCAAGCCGCAAGGCAACGACAAGGAGTAGGCAGTGGAAGAACCCGAGTCGCAGAACGTCCCGCTGCACGTCTCAACAACAACCGGCGTCCCTGCGAGTGATGGCAACAGGATGTTCGTCGAGGTGCAGCGCGCGGATACGAAAGCAACAGCACTGAGTGGAGTAGCCGGTGCCCTACTTGCGATCACGGCAGGGACGGCGCTGTCCGCACCGGTGAACTCGTCGCACATGCTCAGCGTGGCTGTGGCGCTAGTGGGCGCACTGCTCGGGGCAGCCCTGGTATTCGCACTGATGGCCCTGCGCCCCATCTTCCCGAAGGACGACGGGCTCGTTTGGCGTGAGGAGTTCGTCGGCGGAGGCAGCGGAAGCAGGCACTCGTCGGCAGCCCTACCGCCACATCCGGTGAGCTGCGCCGAGATACCTGAACGTGAGGCCGCCCTGACCACCCTTGCGCGCCGAAAGTTCCGGGCGGTCAAGGTGGCCGTCGATCTCACCGTGGCCGCAATCAGTGTGGCCGGATTGGTCCTGTTGCTCACCTTCCTCGCCTCCTGAAAATCTCATCCTCTATGGGTTAGTCCCTACGTTTGGGGGGATATGTATCAGTCGCACCTGGCAGTGATCGGCGAGAGTCTGTGGTCGCAGTTGCGTGCCCTTGCTCCCATGCGGGTGCGCCCGGCCCGCAGCGTCCTCCTGCGGCAGGGGGATCCCGGTACCCATGTGGTCTTGCTGGCTTCGGGGTCGACCCTCGTGACGTTGACGGGGCCGAACGGGGAACGGGCCTTGCTCGCGATACGCGGCCCTGGTGAACTGCTCGGCGAACTGGCCGTCCTGGATGCGCAGCCCCGCTCGGCTTCTGTGATCGCTGCGGAATCCTGCCACGTGCATCTCATTCCGGCTCCCGATTTCCTTTCATTTGTCGAGAGCAACGGCCTACTCAACCCGTTGCTACGCCATGCGATCGCGCGGGTCAGGGAGTCCGAGGCCGTCAGGCTCGAACTCGCCACCGCGTGTGTTCCCGTACGCCTGGCCGGTGCCCTTCGCCGACTCGTGGATGCCGCTGCAACGAGTCAGCCAGCGGTCAGTGTCCGACTGACTCAGGAAGAGCTCTCCCAGATGATCGGTGCGTCCCGCAACGCCGTCGGTACGGCGATCAAGCCGTGGCGGGAAGAGGGCTGGCTGGAGACGGATCCGGGCGGCGGACTGCTGATCCACGACATCACATCGATCACGGCCCACGCCCGCAGCACGATGTGACCGGCCGCACCCGGGCGGTGCCCAGTAGTGGGCACCAGAGCGTGCCCGGGCCGATCAGCATGGGGCACTCGATTCTTCCGTCGTGACCGAAAGGTCGGTGACAGCGTGCCCAATGCCTCACCTTCGTCCGTCGACGTGCCACCGGAGCAGGCGCTCCTGGCCGTGGATATGCAGGGCTACAGCCAGATTCCGGAAGCGAAGATGGCGCCCGTCCGTTCCGATCTGGATGACGTCCTCACCAATGTGCTGACCCACGTTGGCCTGCAGGATCCACGAGACCGGCCCGGTGCATTCAAGGACACCGGAGATGGAGCCATCTTCGTCATGCCGGCCAAGGACATCGCACGGCTGGTCGACCCGGTGCTGGAACACCTGCACACAGCGCTCGTCCGCTACGACCGTGAACGGCTCGCCAACGCACCCGCGATCCGACTGCGTGCCGCTGTGCATGTCGGCCCGCTCTCCCTGCTCGACCATCGTGGCGATGCCATCAACGAGGTGTGCCGACTGCTCGACAGCCAGGTCGTGCGCGCGGGCCTCACCGTGGCCCGGGAACACCGAGGCGGTTTTCTGGCCGCCGTCGTCTCGGAGGCGGCGTTCCGGCGGACCATCCGCGCGGGACGCACGCCGGACCTCGACGAGGAACGCTTCCTTCGTGCCACGGCGCGGGTGCACGGCAAGACATTCGAGGAGCCGTGCTGGCTGTTCGTACCCGAGATGACACCGCAAGCCCTCGCACCGCTCATCAGCCCGGAGCCCCTCGGAGGCGGAGGTGGAACAGCCGCGCCGACGTCGTCGGCCGGTTCAAACAGTCCGACTGGCGCCATCTTCCAGTTCAACGGCGAAATGACCGATACCACCGTGATCAACACGGTCGGAACGATGCGCATCGACCGGCGCCGGATCTGACCGTACCCGTGCCCTCGCACCGAGCCGCATCGAAAGGAACCAGAGAGCGCATGTCCGATGACCGTTCCCCTTTTTCGCGCCGCTCTCCCGACGAGCTCGACTCTCCGTCGACGGGAGCGGATGGCACGGCTCCGCATCCGCCGGACCCAACCAGTAGCGCCCCTGAAGGCACGGAGACCGTTGGCGCTGACCGGGCCGCCCCGGCAGCGTTCGTCGTGCCCCCCGTACCGGACACTGGGCCGGCACCGATCACGGTGAACCGTCCGGAGTTTTTCGTCAACCACGCCGACAAGATCATCAACGAGACCCGCAAACCGGGCATCCTCGAAGGCTCCACGCTTTCTCGTCACAGGATCAAGCAGGAGCCGATCGCCCGCGAAGGCCAATGGGCAGAGACGTGGCAGCAGGCTCTGGATCCGGCGGGGTTACACCCGCGGAAGCAGGTACTGATCATCGTCGCCCCGCGGTCGTACGGATCGACCACCCTGGCCCTGCACCTCCTCGCCGAGCACACGGGCGAGGAGGCCGACATCGTGAAACTGGACGCAGACTGGAAGACACCCAAAGTGGGCTGGCTTCCCGCCGAGGAGCGCCACGCCTACCAGGTCGACCTCAAGGACCCTGAGCACGACCGGATCTCGGCCGATTTCCTCACCATGTTGGAAGAGCATGCCGGGCTTCTGGAAAGACTCGGCTCCTACCTCGTCCTGAACGTGGCCAAGGATCTCTGGACTCATCACTACGCCTCGGTCCAATCCGGCATTCACGTCGTCCACGTCACCGAGCCGCCGCCGGCCCAGGGTGTCGTGGAAGCCCGGCTGAGGGCTCGCGAGGCCGCTGGGCTGATTGCTTACCTTCACTCCGTCGACAAGAGCAAGGCTTCGATAAGCCGTCTCGACGCCGTGGAAGCGGTTCACACCGCGGACTCGATCATGCTGGCGTGGCGGGAACACGAACGGCTGACTGACACGTCGCTCCCCATGGACGTCCCGTCGTCATGGTCCGCGCTCGATGCCGGACTGCTCGAACGGATCACGTCCGCCATGTCCGACTGGCGAGACAAACTCGACACCCTGTTCGGAGAGACGGTCTCCGGGCATGGAGGCAAGGACACGTCGCTGCCACTGGAAGACCGCTGCCTCCTCCTGGCCCTGGCTGTGTGCCAATCCGCGCCAATGCCCGTAGTGGCCAAGGCCGCCCGCGACCTGCAGCGCATCATCAGCGCCGATGTCGCCAGCGGCAGCGACTTCGCCTCGTCGACAAGTGCGGCATTCGCCGGCCGCGGGTTGCGCCGCCGTGTTGTCGATGTCGGCGCCGGAGTTAGCAGCAACGACGAAGCCATCTTCGACCAACCCGGCTACGGCAGGGCCATCCTGACCTACGTCTGGGACAACTACGAGGTCATGCGCGATCCCTTGCTCAAGTGGCTTATGTCTGGGGACAACAGCGAGGCGAACGAGCACGTCGTGGATGCCATCGCCGCTCTGACCCTGCGGCACGGGAACGTCGACCACCTCGTACAGCTCGGCTCCAAGAGCTACCCAGTGAAGGAAGAACTCCTCAGCGCCCTTTTGGTCCAGGCAGTACAGGACGAGCATATCGGCCGCCAAGCGTGGGGCATTCTGTACGGCTGGGCTTCGGGCAAGGAACGGGCGGCTACGGTGGTCGCCGCCTGCCGACAAGTCCTGAACTCCCCGGACGTCACGTCTTCTCAGGCCAGGATGGCCATGGTCCGGCTGCGGCGAGCCGCCAACAGTGGGCACGAATCAGCCTGGCCTGAGGCCCTCGCAGTCTTCATCGAGCAGGCTCAGCACCCCGCCGGGGTGGCGCGGCTCATCACCGAAGTACGAACATGGCAGCAGTCAGGTCGGTCCCGCGGGGCCGGCACCGCAGCCTTCCTGGCCCTGATGTCCGTACCAGGCACCACCATCCCGTGGCTGCTATCCGATGAAGTCCCTTCCGAAGTGAACGTGAAGCGGGCTTTGCAGGATCTATTGGGAGACATCGATACGGCTCCCGACGCCATCAACCGCCTCACCACATGGGTCAGGCAGTCAGCGACCGACCCCGACACCTACGCCCGCGTCCGCGACGGCTTGCTCCCCGTCCTACGCGGCCAAAAGATCTTCAAGGCTTCCGTGAGCCTGATGCAGGCACTGGAGCACGTCTCGGTCGACGGGGAGACGAACGCGGCCAATGACTTCTGGGACCGTCTCGTAGACCCACGTGTCCGCACAGTGTTTCAGCTCAACAGGGATTCGGCGTGAGGTGGTTCTGGCAGCGCCGGGCCCGTACGATCCACTGCGCCCAGCCACGGATGCTCCGCTGCGCGACCCCCGGTATCAACTTCGAGGCCACGTTCACGATCGAGTGGCGCCCCGCGTTACGGACCCGGCTCAATCTCGAAGACCTCGTCCTCAGCCAGACCCTAACGCGGGCCAGCGAGGTTGCGCAGCTCTTCCCAGCCGTCGACGTGCGCACCGCGCAGGACACCATCAACGCCGAGCTCGGCGCCCCGGAACACACCCGCGCCACCGGGTACCGGTGCCTGGCTGCCCGTGTGGAACTGGCGCTCTCGGAGAGCGCACGGGAAGACCTTGCTCAACAGCAGGCAGACGAGGCACGGGTACGGCGTCTGCGGTTCCTCCGCACAAACCTGTACGAGCAGCCCGACCTTTTCGTGCTGGACCGGATCGAAAAGCAAGGCGATTGGCCGGGCGCTCAGCAGGTTGCCGAATGGCAGCGCCTGGCACGGTGGATGGTCGCTGCTGACGAATGGTGGCAGCCCATTCTCGACCAGTGGGAAGAGGTCGGCCAAGGCTTCAACGACATTGAGCTACAGAACCGGGCCATGCTCGCGCTCTGCGACGCGCTCCAGAAGCTGAAGGGCGATGACTCGCCGGACGACTCCTCCGTCGCTTCTAGTACTGCGGAAGGGCGGCGCAAGGAATGAGCCCCGCGCTGTGGCGGATCGTCCTGGACCCCCTATCTTCCTGGCGTGCACTTCGCCTGCGACGCGAAGCGGGCAGCCAATTGTCATTCGACGCAGCCTGGCGGCAGGCACGGATGCTGGCTGCTCCAGACGAGATGGTCTACCGGCTGCACGGCCACCAGTTCCCCATCGAGGATGAAGGAGACCCGGCACAACCGGACAGAGGAACGTACCGTCTCCCGTGATGGTGACGGTGAAGGCGTCCCATCCTCCACGCTTCCGCCTGTCGGCGGCGCCTGAGCCCCAACGAGAAAGCGAGTCTCAGAGCGATGGCCGTGTCCAGGCGGCCTGTGGGGAGCTGGCGTCAGTTCCGCTCTCGACGCAGTAGGCCGTCATAGTTCGTTTGCCGGGACAAGTACGGTGCGTGTTCTGGCCCGAGTGAGAGCTACGTAGAGCTTGCGATGGTCTTCGCTGTCCGCGCGGAGGCCTTGTCGTAGTACTGCGCACTCCGCATCAGTCAGTCGGACTCCGACGACGTCCCATTCTCGGCCCTTGGCCTGATGGGCGGTGAGGCCAGGAACCAGGCGCGAGGAGTTACGGAGGCGAGTACTCAGGTTCTTCAACCGCGCTATGTGGGTGGCGTGTGGCCTTTTGGGGAGAGGGCGGTCGGTTTCGGTGGCAACAGCCGCGTTAAGGGCGGACCAGACTTTAGCTGTGTCGGTCGTGCCCTCAAGGTCGTCAACGATGGACTGAAGGAGAGGGCGCAGGCGTTGCGCCGCGTCGTGGGTGATGCCGAGGGTGATGAGAGCGTCGGCGTGGAAGGTGGCGTCTTCACCGAACATACGCTGGGTGACTTTGCTGAGCACCAGGGTGCAGGCTGCTTCTTGAACGTTTCCAGTGGTTGACTTGTAGGCGAGGGGCAGGACGTGAGCGCCTGCCTCCCACAGGCTCTTCCATTGCAGAGCGATTAGGACATCCGCGGTCTCGGCCGGGCCCTTGGGGAGTATCTGGCCCAGTCCTGCGCGCAGTTCGGCGGCCAGCAGTGCTTGTCGCGGGCTCGTCCATCGAAACGAGGTGTGCAGGTCCCGCTGGACAAAGCGGGCTTCTTGCGTCAGGGCGGGGACTTCTTCGGGGCGCGCGCCGCGGAAGGCGTAGAGGGCCTGCCACGGATCGCCGACAACGGTGACTTCCAGACCTGCGTCGGCGGCGAGTCGTACGAGGGCTAGGTCGAGTGCGTTGGCGTCAAAGATTTCGTCGACGATCAGAGCTCGCGCTGTCTGGGCGAGGCGGGTGCGCACCACGTCGCGTACGCCGGGCGCGTCCAGGGCTGTTTCGAAGACGTGGCGTGCGTCCTGGTGGGTGCAGTACCCCTCGCTCAGCGCCGTGCGGACGTCGTCTGCGTTGGGCCTGTTTGCTTTGCTGGCACGGCGCACGGTCTGGGCCACGACCTGTCCTGTCCTCAAGACGACGGTGGGCTCCCAGTCGCTCCACCGAGTAGGCAGCAGGACCCGCCAGTGGTCGACGACCGTGAGCTCGCGGTGGTCTGCGGGCCAGCGCACGTGGCCGGTGTGCAGAAGGTGGGTGAGCAGCTCACACACGATGGTGTCGAGTGTGACGACGCGGTGCGGCCAGTCAAGGACGCTGTGCCCCCAGTGGCGCAGCACACGGTCGCGGAGCTCGGCGGTTGCGGAGCGGGTGAAGCTGACGGCGACAACCGCCCGTTGGTCATTGCCATTGAAACGCTGGACGCCGAAGCGTTGAGCGGCCACGGTGGTCTTGCCGGAACCGGGGGCAGCTTCGATGTAGACGCGACGGTGCGGCGTCGCCGCCGCGATCAGTTGCTCTGTGGTGAGCGAGTCGGCGGTGTCAGCTCTGGTCATCGTCGCCATCCCCGTACGGGGGGTTCCCCCAGGGAGCGTCTGCCCACGGGTCAGGGTTCCGAGTTGCGACTGCCCAGGGATCGGGGTCTGCGAAATGTGTCGGAGCGGTGGGCCACCCTCCGGTCGGCACAGACTCCGGTGGCGGGGCCGGTGCGTCGAACGGCGCGATGTCAGGAACGGCAGGAGACACGCCAGAGGAGACGGCCTCGCGCTCTGCTTCATCCGTCTTCGAACCGTCGTCGCCACGCGGGTCTGCGGGGTGGGGGAAGAGAAAGTCGAACAGCTGCTGTAGATGGTCCGGGACGTGGACGGGGTCACCGCGGTCGATCGCGTCGCTCAGGCGGAAGGCCAGTGCGTCGGCGAAGGCCGCCTTGTCCTTCTTGTGCGGCCCCTCAGAGGTATCAGGGGCTCCCTTCTTCCCTTTCCGTTTGCTCTTGAAGAGATCATGCACCGTTTGCGGGGTGATCGGTACAGGAGTCGCTGCGTCGATGTCACGCAACGCTGTCTTGATGAGCTGCTCGTTTCCCTGCGTGATGGACGGCTCCAGCGTCGGGTGGCTGATGAAGGCCTGTACGACCGCCGGATCGTGCTCGTCGAGCCAGCTGGGGGGTTCGGGCTGCTCGGCGAACGGCTTGTCACTGTCCCGCAGCACCGCCAGCCGGGTACAGATCTCTGAGCCCTTCGTCGCCAAGAGGCGAGAGGTCCATGGTCCCACCTTGGTTCCGACATGCATGATGCTGAGCGCCTCGACAAAGGCGCGCTTCGCCTCGTCCGTGCCGGCCCAGGCTCGGCCGAAGTCCCGCAGCAGGGCTGCCTCGGTCACGCCCTCGACGACGACGAGCCGTTCGGCGAACAGCGCGGCAGAGCGGCTGGCGTCCATGTGCAGGCGGGCCATGCGCAGCGTCTTGCCCCGCTCGGTCATAGCAATCCCCGCGATGGGCCGGCAGACCCGCTGGCCCTCCGGCGTGCGCCGCACGACGACGAGGTCTTCGGGGGCGCAGGAGGTGATGATGTCGGTAGCGTGACTGGACAGCACGATCTGGAGTTCGGGACGCTCCCGCACGGTTTTCCGCAGATAGCGCACCAGAGCATGCTGCAGTTGAGGATGAAGATGGGCTTCGGGTTCCTCGATGACGACGGTGGCGTGGAACTGGGCGCGAGGGAAAAAGGAGTCTGCCTCGGACTCGGCCTCTGCCGTGGCCTGTGTGTTTCTCTCCCTGGCCAGTCGTTCCTCATCGGCCGGGGACAATCCCTCGACATCTTCGGCTGGGTCCGGCGCCTTCGCTGCAGCCGCAGCGCGGGCAGCAGAGTCGGGTATCGCAGCCAGCGTCACCGCCATATGCAGCAGGTTTACGTAACCCAGGCCCGAGACCTCCAGTGGGCGGGCCGACGAGCGCCCTTCGACAACCGCCAGCATCAGTTCCAGCACCCGCGCGAGGTAGGAATCGTCTATCACTTGACCCCGCACGAATGGCCACTGACGCTGCACCCCGGACGTAAGCGCGGCGAGATGCGCGCTGACGCGCTCCTCAACGGCCGCGATGAGCCCGTCCTTGGCAAGGTTCTCCAAAAGTCGGGAGGCCTTCACCCGCAGTGGCACCAGGCTGCGGCTGCCGTCGAGACGCTCCTGCTGGGCTCGGAGCAGCTCGATAAGTATCCGAGTCTCACGACGAGCCAGCTCGTCCAGCGGATGCCGCCAAGCCGGCAGGTAGATGAACTTGAACGGGTCAGTCCCCAGCCCGCGTTGCAATATGCGGTCGTGGTCGACCCGGGCACGGACTGTGCCCAGGTTTCGCTCGAGGTCCGAGAACCACTTTTGGGCGACGCCGTCAGCAGGACTGTGCCAGGTGTCGCGGATGTGCTGCCCCAAGGGGCCCTCGGCCTCCATCGCGGGTTCCAGCCGGTACTGCACCTCGACCCCCGGCGTGCCACCGGTGCCCAACACGGCCGAACTCTGCCGGGGCAGCAGGGGAAACCGGCTGGTGTGCGCCAGGTACAACGAATCGGTGATCGTCGTCTTTCCAGCCCCGTTGGCTCCGATCAGGACACTGAAACGCCCGGGCAATTGACAATCGATCTCCCCTTCGGCGCTCGCCCGCAGACCAGCAACCCTCACGCGGTTCAAATACAACAGTTCCCCCAGACGCTGATGGTGCAACAGCTCTTATCATCCCTGCCACGACCGCTGCCCCCAGCCCCGCACCCCCGCGGCGGCCGGGCGCAGACGACTCGCCGTTCTCGGCCTGTCGGGATTTGCCCGAACGCTACGGCCCGCGGAAGACGGTCTACGAACGCTTCCGCTACTGGTCGGCCGATGGCACCTGGGACAGCCTGTTGGCCAACGTCCAGCAGCATTGCGATGCCGTGGGCGCCGTCGACTTGCAGATCGTGACTCCACCACCGTGCGGGCCCACCAGCATGCGGCGGGGCCCGAAAAGGGGGCTCTGGCCGGGCGAGGCGATCGGCCGGTCTCGCGGCGGACTGACAACAAGGATCCCTCTTGCCTGCGACGGACACGGCCGCCTCCTTGCCTTTGCCATCGCCCTCACCGCCAGGGGTCATGTCCCTCGTCGTGGTGTAGGCGATCAGTCGTTTGATCTGGCCGGCAGGACGATCGTGTCGTCGGAGTAGAGGGCGTCCATGCTCTCGTTGGAGAGGTAGCGTCGGGGGAAGGCGATCCATTCGTCGTGGAGTTCGGCGAGGACTGCGGTCGCGAGGCGGAGGACCGCGGGCGGGTTCGGGAAGACCTGGACGACGTCGGTGCGGCGTTTGATCTCCCGGTTCAGCCGCTCCAGCGGGTTCGTGGACTGGATCTTCTTCCAGTGCTGGTGGGGGAAGTCCGCGAACGCGGTCAGGTCTTCCTTGGCCTCCAGCAGCATCTCTCTGACCTTGGGGAACTGTCGGCCGAGCATGTCGGCGACGGTGTCGAGCTGGGTGCGGACCGCGTCCGCGGTGGGCTGGGCGAAGACGGTGCGGATCGTCGCGGCGACCATCTCCGCGGACCCCTTTGGGATCACGGCGAAGACGTTGCGGACGAAGTGGACCCGGCAACGCTGCCAGGAGCCGAGCATGACCTTGCGGATCGCTTTGACCAGGCCGCTGTGGCTGTCGGAGATGACCAGGCGGACGCCACTCAGTCCGCGTTCGCGCAGGTGACGCAGGAACTGGGCCCAGAAGGCTTCGGTCTCGCTGTCGCCGACCATGACACCGACGACCTCGCGGCCGCCGTCCTGCGTGACGCCGGTGGCGATGACGATGGCCTGGGAGACGATGCGGTGGTCGACGCGGGCTTTGACATAGGTGGCGTCGAGGAAGAGGTAGGGGAACCGGATGTGGTCCAGCGGGCGGGTGCGGAAGGCGTCCAGCTGTTCGTCCAGGTCCGCGCAGATTCGGGAGACCTCACTTTTCGATATCCCGGTGTCGGAGCCGAGGGCTTTGACCAGGTCGTCGACGGAGCGGGTGGAGACGCCGTGGACGTATGCCTCCATGATGACCGCGTAGAGGGCCTGGTCGATGCGCCGTCGGCGCTCGAGCAAGCTGGGGAAGAAACTGCCCGCCCGCAGCTTCGGGATCGCGAGCTCGAGGTCGCCGGCCTGCGTGGTCACCGTCTTCTCCCGGTGGCCGTTGCGCCAGGTGGTGCGGGTGTCGGTGTGTTCGCCCCATTCGGCGCCGATCTTTGTGGTGGCCTCGGCTTCGATCAGTTCCTGCAGCAGCCGTTCGGCGACCTCGCGGACGAGTTCAAGACCATCGGCCGAACGTAGTGACTCAAGCAGGCGAAGTAGGTCATGCTGGGACAAGGCCACCGTGCACCCCCTGGGGTCGAACTGCCCGTTCGCTCCGGACAGTTGCACGGTGGCCTGCCAGTTGAGCAGGGAGCAGTCACCAGCAGACGGTGCACCCGAGGGAGCAGAACCCGCGCACTCAGGCGCGGAGATCCCCTACACCACACAGCGGGACGTCATCCCGCCAGGAACGTCAACGACTGCACCCAGTTCGAGGCATTAATGGCCCGCATCAGGATCGCGCGCCCCGGGCCGGCCACGGTCCAGACCGGAGCAGGTCGCCGCAGACAAGGGCTACTCGTCCGTGAAGATCCGCGCCTACCTGCCCAGGCGATGCACCAGGGCGGCCATCCCGGAACGGATCGACCAGATCAACGGCCGTATCCGGCGCGGTGAGCGACGCTACTACCTCGACCGTGCCGCCTGCCGGCGCCGCACTGTCGTCGAACGCTGCTGCAACAAGCTCAAGCACCTCAAGGCCCTGGCCACCCGGTACAACAAACGCGGCCGCCACTACCAAGCCATGGTCACCCTCGCCTGCCTACAACTCTGGCTCCCTGACATTACGGACACGGCCTAAGATTTGTTCTACCGGACGCGCACCAAGACGCGGACACTGTGCCGGGGGTCCTTGCCAAGACGGTCCAGAAGTCCCGCGACTACTGGTGGAGCGTCGGGGCCTGCATGAGCTGTCGCCGCTTCGGCCAGAGTACGGCGCACTCGGACGCTCGGGTCTGCGGCAAGACGAGCCGTGGTATCGGCAAAGCGCTGGGGCTGCTGCATACACAGCACTGCGCTGAGCTGCCGAGCCGTGACATGGCTGTGGTTGGCCAGAGAGCGGGCGTCAATGTCCCCTGTGACGTCGCTTGGGAGGCTGTTGAGTGTCAGGGCTGCTTCCTGGACGTCATGGGCATCGTCGCTGCGCAGGAGTTCAACTGCCTGTTCTTTGACCCATTCCTGCTCGTCAGCTGTTGTCGCTGAGGCAGCAGCCAGGCGCAGTCCGGGGCCGCGCAGCGACGCGGATCCCAGGTTGATCTTCAAGGTACTGAGGGGGTGGGCCTGGCCCGTGAACTCGTCGAGTCGGCTTCCGTCGAGCGCGCCCAGGGCAAAGGGCTGACTCGCACGGAAGATGGTGCCCTTGGTCTCCGACTCTTGGTCGACGACGAGATTGCGGGCGCCGGTCAAAGCGTCCTGCCGGTTGGACGCCGACTCTCGTCGATCACGCGCCACGGCAAGGAGCTTGTTCAGGCAGGCTCGCTGATCATCGGAGGCGAGGTGACAGACCATGGCCGAGTCGGGAACCATCGTGCTGCCCAGGGACATGGAGTTGGGCTCCGGCTCAGGCCGACTCAGGATGCGATCCCGAGCCGTCCTGGCGCGCTCCTGCACGTCGGGATGGCCGGGGGTGAGGGCGGCCTGGATCACGTTGGACAGGTAGTGTTCCCGCTTGACCAGCTCGTCGGCTCGCCCGCGCAGGGTGTTCTGTTCGTCATCGCTCAGCGGGCTGCAGGAGGCAGTGCCGACAGCCGAGCTGTCGCCCTGCGGCCAGGCGCCCAGTAGGCGCAGCGTCTGATCCCTTAGAAGTACGTTCAGAGCTTTGTCGGTGTGGACGTCGGCGAGATCGAACAGCCTGGTGAGGGCGCGCATGGCGAGTTCGGGGTGTGCCATGGCGATGGCCACGCATGCGGTCGCGTGCTCGTCGTCGGTGTAACTGAACTGATGGGGTTGGCGGGGGACGTCGGAGCTGAGCAGGTCCAGCAGTGCTGCGGCCTGTTCAGGTGAGCTGCGCGAGGCGAGAGCGCAGGCGCTCTTCGCGGCCTGCACGGCCAGGGACCGTGTAGGCGAATCGACGAGTTCACCAGCCCTGCCGCGTACGGCCAGGTCCAGCATCTCCTCGAACAGCTCGTGGGCCGCCGCGTCCTCGCCCAGGTCGGCTTGTGCCGCAATGAGGGCTGCCCGTGCACGCAGGACCCACCACGGTTGGCTCACGCCGGGCACCAGGGGAAGCAGTTCATCTCCCATGCCCTTGGTGAGCTGTTCGAGCTTCTCGCTGCTTCCGGCGCGCTGGTAGTAGGCCGCGGCCAGGGCGGGTTCGCTGTGGTCGCGGTAGAGGTCCGCGAGCACCGTCACGGCTTCGCTCTCGTCCGCCCAACTCCCGGTGACCACGCTGTCGGCCAGCCAGCGCCGGGCCGCAAGGACCGCCTCGGTGGGCTTGCCCCTCACCAGCGCCGACATCGCCTGTGCTCTGGGGTCCCGGATGCGGTCCAACAGGCGACCGGTGCCCGTCGTGCGCAGCGCCTGGGCAAGGCGATGCTCGTCATCGATCTCGGTCATCCACGGTCCGTACCGTGCGTTGGCCGCTCGGATGGCGTAAAGCCAGTCGGCGGCCTCTTCGGCAAGTCCCGCGTGGATGCCGTCCTGGACGGCATCCCTCCAGTTCTCCACTGCTTCCTCTGCCCGGCCTTCGAGGGCGCAGCGTCGCGCCTCGCGCGCACTGACGAGTGCTGCGTGCCGGCCCTTCATCCGGTGCCATCTGGCCTCGCGGAGCAGCTCCTGCCGTTGCGCGATGTCGTATTCGGCTCGCAGCAGACGCAGGCGCACAACAATGTCCTGCGTCTGTTCCGTTACTGGCTGGTCTTTTGCCTGTGCGAGGGCTGCGCTGATGAGGCCGTCGAGTTCCTCGAGCGTATGGAACTCGGTGGCGAGCCGGTACTCGCCGAGCATGAGGACCAGAAGCGGCCGGTAGTCGGGAACGCGTTTGTCGCCGGCTTCCAGGGCGGGGGCCAGACGGCTCATGGTCAGAGGGTGGGCGATGTCCTGGACGGCCGCGTTGATGAGAGCGGCGTGACGTGCCGTGACCGAAGCCTCTGGCGTGCCGGAGCTGGCCGCGTCGCGGGCGAACTGCTCCAGCTGGTGGGCCAGGATCCGTGCCTGATCGCTGTCTCCGTGGTGGAGTGCGGCTGCGGCAAGTTCGGCCGCCAAGCCGGCTGCCTCGTCGAACAGACCGCCCTCTTGGAGCGCCTCGAGCTGCTTTCTCCGCAAGACGGTGGCATGTCCCCGGTACCCGGCGACGTACAGCCGGTTCGCCAAGTCTCCGTAGAGCCTGGCTGACTCCGCCGGTGCCTCGGTCCGCCTGCTGTCCGCGGCCCGCAGCATCGGCGCCACATCGTCGGTGTTGAGGGGCCCGACGAGGACCCTCTCGGCTTGCTCCTGCCGGTCCGGCGGTGGAGCCGGCACCCCTGGCAGCGGAGAGCCCGTGCAGAAGTCGGCCGCCGTCTCCCGCGTCCAGAACTGGGCGACGATGTCGCCGCAGTAGCGCAGGTGCTGGTTGATCTGCTCGGCTCCCCACAGGTCCAAGTCGAGATCAGAATATTGGAGCTGAAGCGCGGCCAGCTCGTCGGCCAGCTGCGTGGCCTCGGTGGAGGCAGAAGTCGCCACAATCAGATGGCCGGCATCGAAGGGACGCCGACCGACGGCGAACTTCTCGACCGCCTTGCGCAGGTCCCTTGCGGTGAACGCCGCGTAGTCCTTGCACTGGATGACCGTGTAGTCACCCGTCGGCTCCCGACCAGCCAGGTCGATGCCGTGCTGCTCTTGCCCCTGGACCCCGTAACGCCGAAAGCGGATGTCCCGCAGGCCCAGCACACGGCGGGCCAGGGCCAGCATCAGCTTCTCGAAACGGTCCCAGCCAAGATGCAGATCCAGATCCGCCCCCGCAGGCGTGCGCCCTGGGGAACCGGCCGGAGGAGGAGTGCGCAGGTTCGGATCTCCGGCACATGGCGCCCAGACGTTCGCGGCCGGTCCACGATCACCGCTGGTGCCCTCAGACTCTCGCAGTGTGCCGGATTCGGAGAGGTTCGGCTTTGTCACAACTGCATCGTCGCACCCGGCACTGACAACGCCCGGGACACGGACAGGCGCGCGAAGGCGCACGACGATGCGGAAGCGCACGATCAGGCGCTGATAGCTCAGGGATCGGCGGTGGACGCTGGCTTCAGTCGGCGTGTCGCTGCGTGGGATCGAGCGGCTCAAGACAGCGCGTACGAGGGGCAGCCGAAGGCGGGCCGTGGTGCGCTGGTCGGGGTGGGGCCCATCCAGGGGTGCGGGGGTGACCTTGTCGTCGCCTGCGACAGCCAGAGCCTGCTTCAGATGGGCCAGGTCCGGAATGACCACCCTCGGTCGCACGTACTCCGGCTCCTGCACTCCCTTGATCGGTCATCCACCATCGCACCCTTATCGTAGGCGTCCCGCAGAATCGTCTTGAGGGTGCGCAGGCGGACGAGCGCGTCGGCAGCGCTCTATCAACGTCCATATCGTTCCGCGCCTGGGTTCACGGAAGCTGATATTCGTCACGCCGCTCGTTGTGGAGCGTTTCCTGGACGAGTTGGAGGCCGACGGTGTCGGCGAGGCAATCAGGTCAACATATTCGGTCATCCGGCGCTGCCGGGGCAGCCACTGCTTCGCGTATTCCGACACCGTCTTCTGCCCCAGCTCCCGGCGGACTTCCGCGACAGACGGCGCCGTGCGCTTCTTCTCCAGGTAGATCTGCGTGAGGCGTTCGATCGCATCGTCCTGCGTGTCGAACCCGCCCTCCTCGACCTGCTTCCCCGGCCATTGCGGAAACGGATCGTGTACGGGTGCGGGCACCGCGCCGGCCTGGCACAGCCGCATTCCTTGAAGGACGACCCCACACCGCGAGCGAGCTGACGAGCCACGAAGCAACCCTTCCGAGCGGGAGCGAGGCATCTGCGCCCAGGCCACCGCCTCGGCGGTCACCAGGTCAGCAAGCTAGGACGCTTGCGCGCCCAATGCTGACCACTTGCTGACTTGAGCGACCTGATCACGCCTCTGAGCTGCGCAAATGCCCAAATACTAGATCTTGGACTTGAGAACAGTGCGCAGCACTTTGGACTCCTATGTGACGGCTCCCCGCCGCTTTCTGCAGGTCAGGGGCGTTGTTCACTGTACACCGACACCCCTCGCACTCGAAGATGCTGAGGAATATAGATCCCTCTTGGCAAGAAGGTTCAAAAAGGTTCCCCGCCTGCGCTTCCGCGGAGAATCCGGCTGACACCTGCCTCGGGAAGTGCAGGACCCATGCTGACCAGATGCTGACTTACCTGACGATGCGCCAGGCAGGCACTTCGTTGCACACGGAGGCATCCTCTGTATCGGCCTGGAAGCCGTCCAACGCACCCGTCAGCCTGGGACTTCACCCGGCGCCCGAAGATCAAGGCGGTCGAGTGGGCCTGCGACTGGCTGATGCCTCACCGGCGCCTGTGAAACACCCGATCCGGGCAACCGTGATGCGAACCAGGTCCCGGTTGTTACCAGTTGCCGCTTGGTATACAGATGCCGCGCATCCGCAGAACCGGACCGCCGGTGCGCAAGGCCCGAAACCCGCATCGGGCAAGGGCCGGCGGACACGGGCGACGCCTACGCTTCCCGCAGGGACTGGATGACGCGGCCGCTGACCTGGTGCGGCAGGACACGGACCCACAAGTCGCGCCTTCCCCCCGCCCAGGGGCCGGCCCCGCGCCTTCGTGCCAGGGCCTCCAGCGACTCGTGTTCAGTCGGGTGCTCGGCGGTGCCTGCCAGCAGGACGCTCCAGCCCAAGCCGGTCTGCTCGTCGACGTGGTCGGCCTCGAAGGCGACTGGCTCTCCGGCTCGGATTCCCGCCACGCCGGCCGGATCCGTGCGGTAGACGACGCTTCGCCCGTCCACGAGGAAGTTGACCGGTACCACCACCGGAGCTTCCTTGCCCGGGTCGGCCGTGTAGGAGATCCGGCCGATCCCGTGCGTTCCCAGCCGCTGCCAGCACTCCTGCTCGGACAGCCGCACCAGGACCGGATGTGCGGCCGGCCCTCCCCGACCCTGCGGTGCGTCGGTCCGGCCGGTCGTCAGCTCTTCGTAGGACACCTCCAACACGACCGCGAGCCGTGCGAGCGCCCCGGGGTCGAAGTCGCCGGCCCGGCTCTCGATCTCCCCCAAATACGTCGTGGACATGCCCGCCCGCCTGGCCAGCTCGTCGCGAGAGATGCCCAGCTGCTGGCGCCTCACCGCCATCCGGTCGGCCATACGGCCGGCCTCGGAGGAGGGCTGAGCCCTGTCACCTGACCGTTCTGGATCGGCGTGCACGACTGTCCGCTCCGTTCCTTCCGCCTTCCTCCAAGAGGAACAGAAGCACCGTCCGTTCGCCAGCGCAGTGAACCGCGGCGGAGTCGACCGCACGGCGTGCGGCCGGACCCGTTCCCGCACGGGACTCGTGCGCGCCGAAGGTCCCGCGGGCCGGGGCCGGGCGGAACCGATGGGTGGCCCGTATGGCCTTTCCCGCTGACCGCACGCTCGATGAACGCTGGAGGTGGCGAAGTAAGTCGTGCGGCGAGACGACCGCGAGACGGTCCTGCGGGCGCCGCGAGCACAGAACGGAAGCCGACGGAAGGCAACCTCAGCACCCTGATGTCCGGTCGGGGGGCCGGGCCGTCGGCGGGTCACCAGGAGGGCTCCATGGTTCAGGTTCAACTCGACCGGCAGACAGTGACCACCTTGGTGGCCGAAGCCACGGCAGCCCCGTCCATGCACAACGCGCAACCGTGGCGTTTCCGTTTCCTCGCAGCCGAACGTCTCGTACTGTTGCGCGCCGACCCGGATCGGGCCATGCCCCGGTCCGACCCCGGGAACCGGGCGCTGCACATCGGCTGCGGGGCGGCGCTCTTCAACCTTCGCGTCGCCGCGGTGCACGCGTCCCTGGTGCCACGTACCCGATTGCTTCCCGACCCGCGGGACCCGCTGCTTCTCGCGTCCGTTCAGCTGGCCGATCTGTCGGAGGCACCGCAGGAGAAGGATCTGTGGCGGCTGCACCCGGCGATACGACAGCGGCGCACAAGCCGTCACCCGTTCTCCGAGAAAGACGTCCCCGAGAGCGTCCGGGCCACGTTGCAAGCGGCCGCGGCTCGAGAAGGGGCGACTTTGCTCTTCCCTGGTCCGTGGCATGTCGAAACCCTGCTCGAACTGGTCCGCGATGCCGAGAGCCGCGATCTGGTGCGCGCGGAAGGGAACGAGGACCTGGTGCGCTGGACAAGGCTGGGCAGTGGGGTGGACACCGCTGTCGACGGCGTCCCCGCGTACGCCTTCGGGCCGCGCAGGCGGGACGGCAAGGCCCCGGTGCGCGACTTTTCCGGACGTGGGCAGGTGCCCGATCGAGGAGATGCGGACTTCGAGCGCACTTTCCGTCTGGCTCTGCTCGGTACCCGCAGTGACGGACCCAGGGACTGGCTGATGGCCGGCCAGGCACTGGAACGCGTTCTGCTGGAGAGCACCCTGGCGGGTCTGTCCACGTCCTTGACCTCGCATCCGCTGGAGGACCGGGAGCTGCGCCTGCTGGCCCGGGACCCCGGATCAGGGGTCGGCCATGTACAGATGGTGCTTCGTCTGGGCTACGGGCCGAAGGGGCCGGCCACGCCTCGACGGCCCGTACCGGATGTATTGAGTATTGGCTGAGGGACGCTCTCCCCCACTCGGGCCGGCCGGCACGGGCGACGCACTGGGCCGGCCACGCCCGGATGCAGCACGAAGGGCGATGAGGTACCCCTCAAGGGAGAACGCAGCATGTTCACACAGAGCGGAGGCTGCCTGTGATGACGTCAACCGTCGGTGCGGGCCCTGCCGCACGAAAGGTTCGCTGTGCCTGAGCCGGGGCGCCGCGAGGATCCGGCCGTGGCACAGCGCGCGGACGTCCGCGAGACGCACACCGCGGTGGTCTTCTTCGTGGAAGATCGCGTGTACAAGCGCAAGAAGCCGGTGGATCTGGGGTTCCTGGACTACACCACCCTGTCGTCGCGTCGCGCCGTGTGCGAGCGCGAGATCGACCTCAACCGGCGGTTCTCTCCGGACGTGTACATGGGCCTGGGCGAGCTCCGTACCCCGGGTGAGCAAGAGGCCGAGCCGCTCGTGGTGATGCGGCGCATGCCCGATGATCGCCGCCTGTCTCACCTCGTACGGACGGGAGCACCCGTCGATGAGGCGCTACGGGCAGTCGCCAGGCAACTGGCCGCATGGCACGCCACCGCGCCCCGTGGTCCCGGCATCGCGGACCAGGGCACCCGGGACGCCCTGGCGTCGCGTTGGGAGGCCGGCTTCGCGCAAGTCGACAGCATGGCGATCGAGGGTCCGACGCCGGGCGGGACGGCGGAGGTCGAACGGCTGGTCCGTCGCTATCTCGCGGGACGCAAGCCCCTGTTCGATCTGCGCATCGATCAGGGGCGAGTGCTCGACGGGCACGGTGACCTCCTCGCCGACGACATCTTCTGCCTCGATGACGGGCCGCGGATCCTCGACTGCCTGGAGTTCGACGACCGTCTCCGGTACGTCGACGGTCTCGACGACGCCGCGTTCCTGGCCATGGACCTCGAACTGCTCGGTGCGCCCGAGTCCGCGGCGTTCTTCCTCACCCAGTACAGCGAGTACTCGGGTGACCCCGCGCCGCCGTCCTTGTGGCACCATTACGTCGCCTACCGTGCCTTCGTCCGAGCCAAGGTGTCCCTGATCCAGGCGCGGCAGGGCGCGCCCGGCGCGCAGGCGGCGGCGATGCGGCTCGTCCTGATGGCGCTGCGCCATCTGAGGGCCTCGGCCGTCGGCCTGACGCTCGTCGCCGGACTGCCGGGCACGGGGAAGTCCACGCTGTCCGGCGCGCTGGCCGACCGTCTCGGAGCGGTACTGCTCAGCAGTGACCGCCTGCGCAAGGAGATGGCGGGGCTCTCCGCGCAGCAGACCGCCGCGGCCGACTACGGCGAGGGGCTGTACACCCCCGAGTGGACGGCCAGGACCTACGCCGAACTACTGGAGCGGGCAGCGGCCCTTCTGGCCATGGGCGAATCCGTGGTTCTGGACGCCACGTGGGTCGACTCGGCCCAGCGTGAGGCGGCACGGCGCACCGCCGAGAACGCCGGCGCCGACCTCGTGGCCCTGCACTGCCACGTGCCCGGCGCCGTGGCAGCTGCCCGTCTGACCACCCGTACCTCCGGCGCGTCCGATGCCGACCTCGGCGTGGCCGACGCCATGGCGGCCGAAGAACAGCCATGGGCCGAGGCGGTCGGCGTCGACACCAGCGGCTCCCTGGGCTCCGCGGTCGCCCAGGCTCTGGCAGCTGTCCGGCCCTGGGGTCCGGACCAGGCCAAGGTGTTCCGGCGTCCCTATATGGAGCCGGGCTGACGTACGACAACGTCCGACCGTCCCTGTGAGGGGCCGATCGTCACTCGCCCCGGTGGACACGCCGCGCTTCCATGGAAGGAGCGGAACGACGTTGACGCGCCGCACGGACCGAGGTGCCCATGAACCGCTTCCTCCTCGTCGCGCGAGTGCGCAGCTCGACGGCGGCGCTCGCATCCCCCCGACTCGAGCACGGCCTCCTCGTTGTCACGACTGCGGCTCTGGTGGGTGGGGGCGTCGCCCATTTCCTCGACGCCACCGGCCTGGCGGCCCTCTTCTGGGGGCTGGGCACCGTGTCCGCCTTCGTCCCCGCGGTGGGCTGGGTACTGGTCGCACTCCGGCGCGGGCACGCGGGCGTGGACCTGATCGCCGTACTCGCGCTCGGGGGCACCCTGGCCGTCGGTGAGTACCTGGCCGGGACCTTGATCGCGCTCATGCTGGCCACGGGCCGCACTCTGGAGGTAGCTGCTCAGCGCCGTGCCTCCCACGACCTGCACTCCCTGCTCGCGCACGCCCCTCACTCGGCACGCCGTCGCACCGACGACGTGGTCAGGGTGCCGCTGGGAGAGGTCGCTCCCGGGGACGCACTGGTCGTCGGTCCGGGTGAGGTCGTCCCGGTCGACGGCCGCGTCGAAAACGCCGAAGCGGTCCTCGACGAGTCGGTGCTCACCGGTGAACCACTCCAGGCCACGCGGCACCGGGGTGAGGTGGCACGCAGCGGCGCGGTCAACGCCGGCGGCGCGTTCGAGCTGCGCGCCACCGCCACCGAACAGGACAGCACCTACGCCGGCATCGTGCGCGTCGCCCGCCAGGCCGGCGCGGAATCGGCGCCGGTGGTGCGGCTGGCGGACCGGTACGCTGCCTGGTTCCTTCCGCTGGCCCTCGCCACGGCGGCACTGGCGTGGCTGGTCAGTGGCTCCGCGGTGCGCGCGGTCGCCGTTCTGGTGGTCGCCACCCCCTGCCCCCTGCTGCTGGCCGCTCCGGTCGCCGTCGTCTCCGGTCTCTCCCGTGCCTCTCGCCGCGGTGTGGTCGTCCGGGACGGTGGAGCACTGGAGAACCTGGGCCGGGCCCGCACCCTCCTGCTGGACAAGACGGGGACCCTGACCGTGGGCCGCCCTTGCGTCCGGGACGTGGTGGCCGCACCGGGTCACGTGCCGACGGAGGTCTTGCGAACGGCCGCCTCGCTGGACCAGGCACACCGGCTGCTCACCGAGCGGCTCCTGCCGCACGAGTACGCCGAGGAGCATGAGCTCCACCCGGCCCTCGCCCCGTCCCTCGGTGGCCCCGAGTCCACCGCCACGATGAGCCGCGCGCACACCGAGATCGGACGTCTGTCCCGCCGCATCGCCAGCCACCTGCAGCTCGCCCGCGCCAACGGCGGCCTGGCCCCCGAACAGCTGGACGACCTCCGCTCCTGCCTGTACGGCCTCAACACCGTGCTGCGCCTGCACTTCACCCAGGAGGAGGAGAGCTACTTCTCCTTGGCCCCGTGGCGTGGGCCCCACGCCGAACCGGCTGTGCTTCCAATGCCCTGCCCGCGGCGGTCAGGGCGCCGATGGCCCGAGTGAACTCAGTACCGCCTCGAGACGGCGGCCGGCCTCCTCGGCGACCGGCGCCATGGCGTCGAGACCCGTGAGGGTGACCATGGTTTCGGGGTCGATGGCCTCCACAATCACCCGGTCGCCGTCGCCACGAACGACGACGTTGCAGGGCAGGAGGAGCCCTACGGAGCGGTCGGCGTCCAGCGCTCGGTGCGCCAGAGGCGGATTGCAGGCTCCGAGGATCAAATAGGGCTCCATGTCCTGGTCCAGCTTGGCCTTGAGGGTGGCCTGTACGTCGATCTCGGTCAAGACTCCGAAACCCTGGTCGGCCAGGGCCTGGCGGACGTCCTGCTGCACCTGCTCGAAGGGCCCTTCCAGCGTGATGGCACGGCCGTAACGCATGGTCTTCCTCCCGGCTTCCGAGGCTATTGGGGTACCCGGCGCGCGGACTTCTTCACGCGCGCCCCATGGGGTTGGTTCAAGCAGGTCAGGCGCAGGCTGAGGGTGGCGCGGACAAGCCGGTGAGGCCGTCGGAACGCCGTCGACGGGCTACGCGCGGTCTCCCCCGGACCGGCAGACGTACGTCCGGACCACGCGGCTCACTTGTGTGAGGGTCCCCGACGCGGCCTCGGGTTCCGAGGCCGCACATCGAAGGCGTCAGGTCGTCTGTGGCACCACGGCGACCGGGCAGGCCGCGTGCTGCAGCAGCGTGTGGGTGACCCGCCCGAGCTGAAGACCGAAGTGTCCCGACCTGTGGCGTGCCCCAAGGACGACGAGGTCGGCGGCGGCCGTCTGGTGGACGAGCACCTTGCGGGCCGGCCCTTCGATCGTCGTCTTGCGCACCCTCACGCCCGGGTGTTCCGCAGCGGCTTCGGCCACCAAAGTGTCGATCAGAGCGGATGCCCGTTGCTCGTGCTGATCCTCGGAGTCTCCGCTCGGTGCCCCGTCGTCGGCGTTCTCGTACGCCGGGCACCGCCAGGCCCGTACGACATCCAGCTCGCAACCTCGTACATCGGCCTCTCGGAAAGCGAACCGCACGGCCGCACCGCTGGTGTCGGGGTCGCCGGCGCCCAGCAGGACACGCTCGTGGGAGCCGGACAGCGCCGACTTCTCACCCCTGACGACGACCACCGGGCAGTCGGACCGGGAGGCGACGGCGAGGCTGACCGAGCCGAGGAGGGCCCCCTTCAGCTCGCCACGACCCCGTGATCCGGTGACCACGGCGGCGGCGTGCCTGCCTTCGGCCAGGAGGGCGGACACCGCTTCGGCCGGCACCGTGTCGGTTTCGACCGTGAGGCTGGGATCGTATCGCCGGACGCGCTCCGCAGCGGTGCCGACAATGTTCTCAGCCATCACCTGCTCGGAGGGGCGCTCTCGGCCCATCGCCGGCAGTGCTCCCTCGTACCGCTCCCAGAGAGAGGCATAGATCAAGCGCAACGTGAGCCCATGGCGCTGTGCCTCGTCGACCGCCCAGTCGATGGCCAGGAGGCTGCCGTCCGAGCCGTCGACGCCTACCACCAGGGGAAGTGCCATCTTCCCCACCGCCCTTCTCTCTTCTCGCCGGTTCGCGCAGCCGGGGCTGCACCTTCACGGTGACACCGGGCGCCCGGGTCCGGCAGGGGCGATCGGGTCACTACGAGGGACCTTCGGCCCCAGTGACCGGTTCTCCGGCGGGAGTGTGTCCGCCGCGCTCCGCGGGCCATCACGACGGAAGGCGGATGGACAGATGGTCACCTTCGCGTTGTCCCCCGTCGCCAGTCACGGAGCTGGGCCGGTCGACCCACCCGTACAGGCCGACTCGGCCCCGTACCGAGGTCGGCGGACCCATGGCCCGCAGCAGGCCCCCGGAGGGATCATGCAGACAGGGGCAGCGCGAGACGAGGCGATCGTGATGCAACGGATCCAGGTGACAAAGCGGCCCCGACCGCCACGACGGCCGGATCCTCCTGACCTGCGCACGCCGTCGGGCCGACGGATGCCCTACTTAGGGCCTGTCCCCCGGCTCAGGTCCCGGCGAAGAACGTGGTGCGCCATCGGCGTACGCGGGATCTGGTGCGTGCCTGTGCGAGGCGCGTAGGGCGGCAGCATGACGGGGCCGGTCGGCCCTTCCACCCCGGCGATCCGCGTGGTGTGCTGGAGGTGGCGGGAAGGACAGCAGGGACACGGGGAAACGGTCGGAATCCGTGCACCGTGCGATCAGGATCCGCGAGAAGCGGATGCCCTTCCCGCTCTTGACGCGCCCTGGCTGCACCTCCCCTGCGCGGCATCTCCGGCGGCCCGGATCCTCTCCCTCTGCCCGGGCCGGGCTCCTCTCGTCGTGGCACCCGGATGGCCCCACTTGCCCGGGGCCGACGGCCCCTTGGCAGTGCCCGGAAGGCCCGTGGTGCCAGGGGCGCACACGCGACAGGCTGGTACCGGGGAAGAGCAGCCGCACATGGCAGCCGCCCGAACGACCGCTCCCCGAGGGCCGCGGGAAGGAGACGAAACGATGACCTCCACAACCACCCTCCCGATAGCCATGCCGGCGCAGCACCGCGAACGCCTGCTGCGGCTCGCGCGCGAAGTCTCGTTCCCGTCGAGTGCGCGGCTGTTCGAAGAGGGCCAGCCGGCCGATCGCTTCTGGATCATCCGCACCGGAACGGTCGTTCTGGACATCCGCGTCCCCGATGGCCGTAACGCCGTCGTCGACTCGCTGGGCCACGGCGAACTGCTCGGCTGGTCCTGGCACTTCCCGCCGTACCAGTGGCATCTGGGCGCCGAGGCACTCAGCCCGGTACGGGCCTGGGAGTTCGACGCGAAGACCGTCCTGACCGTGAGTGCCGAGCACCCCGGGTTCGGCCGGGCGGTCGCGACCTGGGTCGGACAGGTGGTGGCCGACCGCCTGCAGAAGACGCGCATCCGTCTGTTGGACCTGTACGCCCCGCACGGCAGCGGAATCCTGCCGTGAGTAGGGCTCCTGAGACCGAGCCGAGGAGGAAGCCATGCTCAACAGCCCTCACACGGTGAGTGACGTGATGACGCACACGGCCGTGGCCGTGGGTCCACAGGCTCCGTTCAAGGACATCATCGCGCTCATGGACCAGTGGAAGGTCAGCGCCCTGCCCGTACTCGAGGGCGAGGGACGAGTGATCGGTCTCGTTTCCGAGGCCGACCTGCTGCCCAAGGAGGAGTTCCGGGACAGTGACCCGGACCGCTTCACTCAGATGCGCCGCCTTACCGATCTGGCCAAGGCGGGCGGTCTGACCGCGGCGGACGTGATGACGGCCCCGGCCGTCACCGTCCACCCCGACGCCACCCTCGCCCAAGCCGCGCGCATCATGGCGCAACGGAAGGTCAAGCGGCTGCCCGTCGTCAACGCCGAGGGACTTCTCGAGGGTGTCGTCAGCCGAGCCGACCTGTTGAAGGTGTTCCTGCGCACGGACGACGACATCGCCGAAGAGGTCGGCCAGGAGGTCGTCGCACCGCTCTTCCCCTCACCGGCGGACGCCGTCCGGGTGGAGGTGTCGGACGGCCTCGTCACTCTCAGAGGAAGGGTCAAGGACACCTCGTTGGTGCCCGTGACCGCCCGCCTGGTGCGCGCCGTGGAGGGTGTCGTCGACGTCCGGTGGGACCCGACGGACGTCGAAGCCCCTACCGAGAGGTGAAGGGACTCATCGAGTACCTGACCAGCGCGAACTCAGTCAGGCCTGCGCCGATGGCGATTCGCGTCTACGCGTACGGCGATCACCGACCCGGAGTCCGTCTCGTACCGGTACGCACCCGTGGTGAGCTTGTCGAGAGCTGACGGACCGCCGCCGGCGATGTCCATGGTGCGACGGACAGGGCGCGAGTGGCCGGGTGTTCGCCTTCGCCCCACCCATCACCTGCCCTCCGACGCGTGCCTGTGCTCCTCCTGCATGAGATCCGGTTCCGTGACCGGGCGGTGCCGGGGGCCAGTCAGCGCGCACCGCACGTCCACGACGCCCTCGACCGAGCGCACCAGCCGTTCGGCCAGCGGAACGAGCGAGGTGTCCGGCACCCGGCCGGTGAGGGTGACGACTCCCTCGTGCACCTCCACACGCACCGATCCGAGTCCTTCCGGGAACCGGCTCCCGACGATCTCCCGGCGGACCTCCTCGGCGATGTCGGGATCGGACCGCAGGAACACCCTGAGCAGGTCCGCGCGGCTGACGATGCCCTGGAGTACGCCTTCCTGGTCGACGACGGGGAGGCGCTTGACCCTGTGACGTGCCATGAGGCGGGCAGCCCGGGCCACAGGTGCCTCCGGCTGGACGGTCACGGCGGGAGTGGTCATCAGGTCCTCCGCGGTGACAGCCCGCGCCTTCGCCAGTGCCCCGGGGGTCCGGCTCCGGGGGCCGCGCTTGTGGTCGCTGTCGCGGAATTCCTCCTTGCGCAGCACGTCGGCCTCGGAGACGACACCGATTACATGGCTTCCGGAGTCGATGACGGGAAGTGCACTGATCCGCTGCGTCTCCATGGTCCTGACGATGTCCTTGAACGTCGCTCCACCGGCCAGGGCGATAACCCTGCGGGTCATGACGTCGTCGACTCTGCAGACGTGGCCGTCCATGGCTTCCTCCCACCCGGGTGGAGAGTGTCCCGACACCTACAGGGTCCGTCACCGTTGCCGCGGACGCATGGGGCCGAGTGGCCACGGGGAGTGGCCGGCCGGCCCTTCCCCACGCCCCGGGGCGCCGGTGAGGCTTGTGGTGACCGGGCACGAGTGGCTACGGGCGGGTGAGGACCATGTCGGATGTGACCACTACGGACCTGTACGAAGTCACCATGGCCCTGTCCTACCTACTCGAAGACATGAGCCGGCCCGCGACGTTCAGTCTGTTCGTGCGTGACCTGCCCCCCGAACGCGGGTTTCTCGTCAGCGCGGGCATCGTACCGGCGCTCGACTACCTCGGCGCCTTCCGCGTCACCTCGGCGGACGTGGAGGACTTCGCCTCCGCGCTGCACCGGCCGTACGCCGACCTCTCCCCGCTGTGCGGGACGACGTTCACCGGCGAGGTCCGCGCCATACCCGAGGGACGTGTCGTGTTCGCCGGAGAACCACTGCTGGAAGTCACCGCGCCGCTCGCGCAGGCCCAGCTCGTGGAGACCTTCCTGCTCAACCAGGTCTCGCATCAGACGGCCGTGGCGTCGAAGGCGGTGCGGTCCGTCCTGGCCGCCGCGGGGCGTCCGGTGATCGACTTCTCCCTGCGCCGCACCCACGGGACCTCCGCCGGAATGCAGGCCGCGCGCACGGCGTCGCTCACGGGTTTCGCGGGAACCAGCAACGTGGCGGCGGCGGTCCGCTGGGGGCTGCCCGCGTCCGGAACGATGGCGCACTCGTACGTCGAAGCCTTTCCCGACGAGGAGGCCGCCTTCCGCGCCTTCGCCCGCGCCCACCCGGGGCCGGTGACGTTCCTGGTGGACACGTACGACTCGGTACGCGGGGTCCGGACAGCGGCTCGTGTCCTGCGCGACCTCGGGCGGGGGCCGGGGTGCGCCGTACGGCTGGACAGCGGTGACCTCGGTGATCTCGCCCGTCGTGCGCGCGCCGAACTGGACCGTGCCGCCCTGCCCGGCGTCCGTGTCGTCGCCAGCGGCGGCCTGGACGAGTACGGGGTGGACGCCCTCGTCCGTTGCGGAGCGCCCATCGACGTGTACGCGGTCGGCACCCGTGTCGGCACGTCAGCCGACGCTCCGTATCTGGACTCGGCGTACAAGCTCGTGCAGTACGACGGCCGCCCGGTCATGAAACTGTCGTCCGCCAAGGTGACGTCGCCAGGACGCAAACAGGTCTTCCGGCGCCGGGGTGGTGACGACGTCATCGCCCTGTGGGACGAACCGGGTCCGGCCGGGGCGGAGCCACTGCTGCGCACGCTCATGCGTGACGGCCGGCGTCTCGGCCCACCGGACACCCTGCCGGAGGGACACGCCCGGCTGACGGCGGACCTGGCGAGCCTGCCCGCCGGTGCTGTGCGTATCCGGGCTCCCCGGCCGGCAAGAGCCGTGTTCTCCGAACGGCTGTCCGAGCTGACCGCGGACCTCACCGAGCGCCTCCGCTCGTCCTAGCCTCCGCCTGCGTGGCCGTGGCCCTGGCACGAAGTCGGGCCGGCCCTCTCTCCGCTGGCGCGGTGGCGTGCTACCGGGCAGCGTGGACAGGGGCGGACGACGCTTGTGAGTGAGGTGACCATGCAGTCCTCTGAGCCGACAGTACGGGTGGTCGTGGGGGTGGACGGGTCTCCGTCCTCCTATGCCGCGCTGCGCTGGGCCGATCGGTACGCACGTTCCGTCGGTGGTGTGGTGGAGGCGATCCACGTCTGGGACACACCGTCCGCCGTCGGTTTCACCGGTCCGGCCATCGATCCCGACTTCGACCTGGAGCAGGCGCGCGAGCGTTTCGCGGCGGAGCTGGACGTCATCTTCGCCAAGGAACGGCCGCCGGGTTTGCGGGAGGTCATCGTGGAGGGCGACCCGTCCGAGACCCTGATCCGCGCTTCACAGGGGGCCGAACTCCTCGTGGTCGGCCGCCGGGGCAGGGGCGCGTTCGCGCGGGCGATGCTGGGCTCGGTGAGCCAGCGCTGCGCTCAGCACGCGGCCTGCCCCGTCGTCGTCGTCCGCCAGGAAACGGAGACCGACCCGGCTCACTGATCCGTCTCCCCGGCGGACCGTTGGGCGACTGAGCCGGTGGCCACCCGGAAACGCGGGGTCCTCGCACCGTCGGCCGCGAGGCGGTCACGACGGGCGGGAATCGTCTTACCCGCTCAGATTCAGCGTGCGCTCGTCTCCGTGCCGAGGTCGGTCTCCCCGGAAGGTGTCCCGCGCACCTCCAGCATCACCTCGGGCGCCTGGACCAAGGTGTTGGTCACGGTGCAGTGCGACACCACCGCACGCAGGGCGGCCAGCCTCTCCGCCGGCAGGCTGGGGGCCGTCACGGTCAGGCGCAACGACGCCACGCGCGGCGGCCGGTCGTCCGCCATGCGGAACCCGGCACGGACGGAGAAGCCGTCCCGACCGGCACCGTGCCGGTCCAGGAAGCGCCCCGCGTAGTGCGCGGCGCACGAAGCCACCGCCGCCACGAACAGCTCCACGGGCGTGGGAGCGGTGTCCTTTCCTCCGTCGGCGAGCGGTTGGTCGACGGTCAGGACATGCCCGCGGACCCGGACCTCGTAGGCGTCTGCGACGACCGGCACCACATCGACGACTCCGGGTGCGGCACTGGGCTCCGGTTCCACGGCGGCTGCCTGGAACAGCAGCAGACCGGCGAGACGCCTGGCCTCCTCTGCCGTGAGCGACGTCCACAGTTCGTCCTCGTCGTAGGAGGCGAAGGACGTGTCCAGGACGACGCGCCCCATCCGCTTGGGCAGCCCCCGGGGAGTGAACCGGGTGACATTGATCGTACGACCACAGTGTGTGTGCAGTTTCCTCTCGTCTCCCGCCGGGTTTCGCCGGTCGGCCTCACCGCGTCGGCCGGTCCCGGTCCGGTCCGGTCCGACGCCACCCGGGGCGCGTGTTTCCGGGACCGCAGGGCCCCGCCTCGTGCGCCGTGCGAGCACCACCAGTCTCAGGAGCCGGACACGGAAGTGATACGGCGTCCTGTCAGACGTTCCGTCTCCACGGCGAGCCACATGGTGCGTCGTCCGCCGGGCCATGGCTCGGTGTGCGCGTGCTCCGCCAGCCGACGTGCCTCCTCCGCATCCGTCACGGCCCGGCATCGACCGACCACGAGAACGCTCCATCCCTGACTCATGGGTTCGTCGATGTGGTCAACCTCGAAGGCCACCTGGCTGTCCACGGCCGCGGCAGTGGCCGCGTCGGGGTCGGTACGGAACGCGATGTCTCCCTCCGACACCACATAGTTGAGGGGGAAGACCGCTGGGCCGTCGGGTGTGTTCAGCGCGAGGCGGCCCACTCCGTGCGTCGAGAGCAGGGCGCGGCACTCCTCCTCGTCGAGGTCGCGCAGCATCGGGTCGCGAAGTGCCACTCCCCGCCCCGGTGGACGGTCGGCGCCACCTCCCTGCAGCTCGACGTAGGTCGTACCCAGGGCATCGGCCAGTCGCACGAGGCTGCCGAATCCCGGATCCGCGGTGTGCGTCTCCAGGTAGGCCAGGTACTGCGGCGCCATCCGGGCCCGTTGGGCCACCTGCTCCAGGCTCAGCCCCTTGCGTCGGCGCGCCGCGGCCAGGCGTCGACCGACGTCGCCGGCCTCGGCAGCGGCCAGGGGGGATTCGACCCCTTCGCCACGGGGCACGCCCGAAGGCGCTCCCTCCGCCCCCCTCACTTCTTCCGACCCACGGTTCACACGTGCGTCGGGGCCGGGGAACACCAGAGTGACATCCCCGGTGTCGGACCAGCGCACGTCGTAGGGCGGAGTTCCGTCGTCGTGGTGGAGGCCGACTATCTCCCCGTCCCGCCGCGTGACGCCGGTGGACGGGCTTTCGACGATCAGCCGGTCGCCGAGGTGTGCGTACATGACCGCGCCCTCTCCGTCGAAGGGGTTCCTCACTCCAGCCTCGCGCGCGGGCGCCGCGCCCACCAGACGGCCGACGGTCCCGGCGGACCTGCCGAACGGCCCTCGTCGTCGGTACGAAGTTGCCAAGTCAGGGGCAGCACCGAGCGATAGGAGATCTCATGCCCCGGCCCGTTGTCCGCGGTCGAACTGACACCTCTTTCAAGGCGGTCGCCGAGGCCCTGACCCACAACGACGTCACCGCCGTCCCAGTGGTGGACGACATCGGTCGCCCAGTCGACGTCGTGTCGCAGGCGGATCTGGTCCGCAAGGTCGCTCGGCGCCCCGATCCCGCCGAGCCGACGGACCGCTCTGCCGGTGAGAATGTCACGGTCGAGGAGCTGGACGACGCCCTGCCGGAGGAGATGTCCCGCGACGTCCTGATCCGGATGCCGGGTCTGGCACCCACCGACATGACGGTGCACGTGGAAGAAGGCCAGGTGACCGTCGAGGGCCGCTTGGACAATCAGCAGCTCGTTCCCGTCATCGAGCGGCCGCGCCTGGGCGTCGACGGCGTCGTCTCGGTCGACCTGCACGTGTCCGGCCGAGGAGGCCGCACGCGACGTCGAACCCCTCAGCCGAGCGCGCCCCGAACACGCTGCAGCCGGGAACGCCATGAGTCGGAATCCGACGGTCCACGCCGGAGCGGCGACCCCGCTCCGCCCCCTGGCCCTCAGCCCCGAGAGGTCCGGGGCCGGTCGACCCACCGGGTCCCGAGGCGGTGCCCGAACGGCCCCTGGTTCACAGACCGCCGCTGCGTGAGGCTGAAGACGACAGCCGGAGGTGGTCACGATGCGCACAGGCACAACCATTCGGCGGTCCCTGTGGCGTTGGCGCCGCAATCCGCTGCGCCGCCGCGAGGACGTACTCGAGGCCTGGATCCTCCTGATCGTCTGGCTCGTCATCGCCCTCGCGGGTCCCGTGGCCGGAGTGCTGGGGGCACACGCCGCGGCACACAGCGCCGCACAACGACGCGCGGAGCGGCACTCCGCGACCGCCACCCTCGTTTCGGACGTGTCCAGCAGTTCCCTGTCCACGGGGACGACCGGAGGCCGGATCGACGCCACCGTGCGGTGGACGGCACCCGACGGCACCCGGCACTCGGGCAAGATCCCCGTCGACGAGGGTATGAAGGCGGGCTCGAGGGTCACGGTCTGGACGGATCGCCAGAACCACCTGACAACGGCGCCGCCCGCCGCCACCCAGGCGGGGGTGGACGCGGCGTTCATGGGTGCCGCGTCCTCCTTCGCCGTCGTCACGGCGGCAGCCGCCGGCTACTACGGCGTGCGAATCATCCTCAACCGCCGCCGTCGCGCCGCGTGGGAGCACGAGTGGCGGGACGTCGGTTCCCAGTGGGGACGCGCGGCCAGTTGAACCAGGGCACGTCGTGCGGCGTTCCGCGGATGCGGCGTCGAAGGTGCTCGGGTGGTGAGGAGCCCGCGAGGCGGAAGGAGGAATGATGATCGGTCTCATGGGCATGGGCGCGGACGGTTCGGCGCCAGGTCTCGAAGCAGTCGTATGGACGGCACGTGAGGCGGAAGTCTGCGACCTGACGCTTCGGGCCGTCCACTGCGCCGGCCCCGGCCCGCGCGTCTGCCCCTGGATGCCTCCCTGCCCAATTCGGCCCGAGATCACTTCAGGCTGGGGCGGACGCGGAGGAAGCGCTCCTCCGGGCTCGCGCCGAGGCTCCGCGCTGCTGGCCGAGGGGGCCCCGCATGGGTTCCGGCGGAGCAGCCGCACGACGCCACCCTTGTGGTAGTCGGTTTACGGCAGTCGGGAGCCGCACGTGAACTGTTCTCCTCCGCCCCTGTCTCACTGCCGCTGAGCGGGCGGTCGGCATGCCCGGTCGTCGTCCTGCGCGAGGACGAGCACACGACTCAACAACCGCCGTACTTCGCCGTCGGCGTGGATGGCAGCGCCGACTCGGCTGCCGCCATGGACTTCGCGTTCGACGAGGCGGAACTGCGCGGCGCGAACCTGCGCGCCTTGTACGTCTGGCACACCCCCGCCCCATGAGGTGGTCGAAGGACGCCCGGTCCAGGAACTGAGCAGGGCCGCTGAGCACGCCCTCGGTCTGGTCGTGGGCGCCCGGGGCCACGGCGGCTTCCGCGGCATGCTCCTGGGCTCCGTCAGTCAGGGCGTCCTGCACCACGCCTACTGCCCGGTGCTCCTCGTCCCCCACCGGCGGCACCAGTGACCCTCCTGAAGCTCACCATCAGGGAAGGTGCCCGGTCATGACGGCTGCCGTGGTGGTGGGGGCGGGCGGCTTCCCGTCGAGCTTCGCAGCGGTGGGGACGGCGGCCCGGCAGGCGGAATCACGTGGCACCGCACTGCGACTGGTGCACGCCTCCGGCTGGCCGATGCCGAACGGCCGGCGCACCCAGCGGCCCCCAGGCGTGGAGACCACCCACCACCTCACGGTGGGTAAGCCTGTGGTGGTCCTGGAGATCGAGCCTCATACGTCTCTCGCGTATGCGTGTGGCGGGTACGCCTTCCTTCTCCAGTCCGGACGAAGATCGAGACCGCGCACGCCGGTCTTCCTGCGGATTGCCCCGCGGGTGGCCGGCTCCGACGCGTCCGGCGGCGCGCCCGGCGAACGCGCCGCCGGACGCGTCGGACGGCCGGGCCGTGTCAGACCGCGTCCGCGGCGACGACTTCCCGCCGGGGGCCACCCAGGACCACCTTCAGCGCCCCCGTGTCGGCGGCCGCGGAGAAGACCTCGTACGCCTCCTCCATGCGATCGAGCGGGAAGGTGTGGGTCACCAGCTGGCCGGTGGGGAGCCGTCCGGCCGCGGTCATGCGCAGCAGCGTCGGCGTGGAGCGGGTGTCGACCAGGCCGGTGGTGACGGTGACGTTCTTGATCCACAGGTCTTCCAGGTGCAGGGTCGCCGGCCTGCCGTGCACGCCGACGTTGGCGACGTGCCCGCCCGGGCGCACCATCCGGGTGCACATCTCGAAGGTCTCCGCAACGCCCACTGCCTCGATGACGACATCGGCGCCGAGGCCCCCGGTCAGGTCGGCGACCAGCTGCTCCGGGTCCTCGCGGGCGTCCGCCACGGCCTCGGCCCCGAGCTTGCGGGCGGCCTCCAGCCGGGCGGTGGCCAGGTCCACGACGACGATCCGCTCGGGTGCGAACAGCCGTGCCGTGGCGACCGCGGCGAGTCCTACGGGGCCGGCGCCCACCACGACGACCGTGTCGCCGGGACGGACGCGCCCGTTGAGCACACCCACCTCGTAGGCCGTCGGGAAGATGTCGGCGAGCAGCACGGCGTCCTCGTCGGTGACCGCGCCCGGCAGCGGGTGCACGGAGAGATCCGCGTACGGGACTCGCACGTACTCCGCCTGAGTGCCGTTGATCAGATGGCCGAGGATCCAGCCGCCCCCGCCGAGGCACTGGCCGTAGACGCCCTCACGGCAGTAACGGCACCGTCCGCAGGCGGTGATGCAGGACACCAGGGCGCGGTCGCCCGGCCGTACGGTGCGTACGTCCGTGCCGACCTCGACGATCTCGCCGACCGCTTCGTGACCGAGGACGGTTCCGGGCCGCACCTCGGGGACGTCCCCTTTCAGAATGTGCAGGTCCGTCCCGCAGATGGTGACGGCGTCGACCCGCACGATGGCGTCGGTGGGCTCCTTCAGTTCCGGATCGGGTGTGTCCTCCCAAGCGGACCGGCCCGGACCGTGGAATACGTAGCCTTTCATCGTGATGCTCACTCTCCTAGCGCTCGGGAGCATCCGGGGCCACGGTGACCGGTCCGCGCCGGGCGGGCCCCACGACCGTCGGTACGACGGGGATTGCCCCACAACTCCAGACTGTCCCCGGCAGCACGGACGCCGCTTGGGCCGGTCGGCCCCCGCCCGCCGCCTGTCGGCCCTCGGCCCGCTCGGCGTGCTCACGTCCGCTCCGGCACGACGACGACCGGGCAGGCCGAGCGATGCAGGACGGCGTGGGCGACCCGGCCGAGCCGCCCCTGGGTGCGACGGCCGATCACCAGCAGGCTGGCTTCCGCCGAAGCGGCGGGCAGCACCGCGCGTGCCGGGCCCTCGACGGTGTGCCGGCGCACGGCGACGTCGGGCGGTGCGTCTTCCAGGGCTGCTTCCAGTTCCCTGGCTGCCCGCTCCTCGTACAGCCGGGCGGGTTCTCCCGTCAGCAAGGGATGGTCGATCGTCTCGTGGGCGGGACAGCGCCAGGCCCGAACGGCCGCAAGGGGCACGTGACGCAGACGTGCTTCCGTGAAGGCGAGGCGCAGGACGGACGCCGCCGGCTCGCCGACACCGACGACGACGCGGCCGTCCCGTCCTCCGAGGGCGCGGTTGTCGTGGTTGCCGCGCAGCACGACGACCGGGCAGTCGCTCCCGGCGGCCACGGTCCGGCTCACGGAGCCCAGCAGCCTGTCGGCGATGCCACTGCGGCCTCGGCTGCCCACGATGATCATGGACGCGTTGCGCCCCGCGCAGACCAGGGCGTGCTCGGCCTCGTCGAACACCGTCTCGGTGGTGACGACGAGATCGGGATGCCGTCGCCGGGCACGCCGGGCGGCGGCGTCGAGGATGTCGTCGGCCCTCGTGTCGGCGGGGGTCCCGTCCAGCTCGCGGGCGAGGGCGGCGCCCTCGTACCGCTCCCACAGGGTCCCGCAGACCACCAGGAGGGGAACTGTGTGCAGGGTGGCCTCGTCGGCCGCCCAGTCGACGGCTCGCAGGCTGGGCTCCGAGCCGTCGACCCCGACCACCAGAGGCAGATACATGACGCCCTCCTCTCGACCGAAATGCGTCAGGGATGCGCCACGACGGCGACGGGTGCACCGACGTGGTGCAGCACCGCGCGGGCGACCGCACCGATGTGCGCGCCGAGCGGGGCGGGCCGGATGCGCCGCCCGACGACCACCAGGGACGCCTCCTGCGAGGCGTCGACCAGAAGGTGGGCGGGGCTGCCGGGGCGGGACACCTCGACGACCTCGACATCCGGGTACGTCTGCCGCCAGGGCAGGAGCAGCCGGGTGAGGTCCGCGGCCTTCCTGCGGGCCACCCCCTGGTCGGCCACCACACCCGCGGCCAGTGAAGGGTGGTAGGGCGGTGGCTGCCAGCCGCTGACCACGTGCACGGCCGTGCCGCGGCGCTGTGCCTCGTCGAAGGCGAAGGCGAGCACACCGTCGTCGGGACTGCTGACGTCGAGTCCGACGACGACCGGCCGGAAGGCGGTGGCCGCGGACGGCACACCGACGCAATCCGTGACGTGTTCGTCGGCCTCCTGCTCACCCGCACGCACGAGAACCACGAGAGCCTCGCTGCGGGCGATCACGGACTGTCCGACGGAACCGGCCAGGAAGCCGCCGAGTCCGCTGGGCGCGCGCGTGCCCAGGACCAGCAGTTCCACCCCGTCGGCGTCCCTGACCAGCGTGTCCGCCGGTGGGCCGGACCGCTGGTCACTGGTCACCACGACACCGGGGTGGCGCAGCCGGAGCCCGTCGCCCACCTTCTGTGGGACACGCTCCGTCCAGTACTGGTGGGTCTTCGCGCCGAGGACGGGATCCTGGGCCAGGACCGCGGGAGCCGGCTCCCACACATGGAGCAGGCGTACCGGCAGGTCGCGCAACTCGGCCTCACGGGCCGCCCACTCGGCGGCGGCGTGGCTCTGGGGCGATCCGTCGATTCCCACCGTGATCGTGCGGGTCATGTCGCACACCTCCCGTGTCGGCCCTTCCGACTCCAGCGTGTCGCGCAACGGAGGCGCCGGGGTAGGGGCCACTCGTCCCCGGACACGACCGAGGGTCCCTTCGGCCGATCCGTGCGGCCGAACCGCAGGTCGGCATCGGTCCCGACGCCCGGCGGACCGCCTTCCCGCTCAGCCCTTGCCGGTCGTCCAGGTCTGTCCGTCCGGCATCACCGCGAAGGCGGCGACGCCAGGCAGGGTGCCCACCGCCCGGGTAGCCCCGGCCGGCACGGGAGCGCAACGTCGCAAGGGCCACGGACCGTGGCCGCCGGGGTGCACCGGACGTGCTGAGGATCCAGTCTGAAAAGGATTCGGCAGTGATTCCGTCAGGCACTCCGCCGGGCTTTGGGCGCGTGCCCTCCACCGACTTCAGGACGCGGCCGTGAATGCAACAGCGCACCGCGTCGACCCGGTCGACGTGGCCCGAGCGGCGTTCCGGTCCGTGGCCGCCGGGCATCTGGACCACTTCACCGATCTCCTCCACGAGGATGTCGTCTTCGACGTCGTCCCCGTGGGTCTGCGCCGGGGCCGGCAGGCTGTGCGGCGCTACTTCGAGGAGGTCCGCCTGGCCATGCCCGACCTGGTGATGACCATGGAACACGCCGTCGGAGACGACCGGTACGCAGCGGTGGAATGGCGCATGACCGGTACCTTCGACGGAGCGCCCTACCAGGGTCTCGCCCCCACGAAACGGCACATCGCCCTGCAGGGTGTCGACTTCGTCGAAGTCGACACCGGACGCATCAGGCGTTCTCGAACCATCTTCGACGGCGCCGAACTGGGCCGCCAGATCGGCCTCCTGCCCTCCCGCGGTTCAGCGGCCGACCGTGCCACGACCAGGGCGTTCAACGTGAAGACGCAGCTGACCGACCGCTGGCGGGAGCGTCACGCGCGTCAACGCAGCCACGCTCCGTAGCCCCCGCCGGGCGCCTCGGCCCCGCACGCGGACCGGCCGTCAGCGCATCCCGTTCCTGGGAGGACGCCGGGCGGGTGATCGTGGTGCCCTCGCGCCCTCGGGGTCCAGTCCTGCGGGCAGAGCGTGCCCGCCCCGTTCCGCGTCCGGCAGGGCGGCGGCCGCCTCTCGTTCCCGGGCCGCCTGCTCGGGATGACGACGCTGCCAGTAGGGGTTGTCGTGCGACAGCTTGCTGGACACCCGGCCGTACATGCCGAACGTGGCGATGACCAGTCCCATGACGAAGCTGAAGATCACGTTGGTCATCCCGAAGTCGAGGACGTTGGCGCGACGGTCCAGTACGAAGACGTGGAAGAACCCGCTCAGGACGAAGAGCGCGCCGACCGTCATGTTGAGGACCGAGGCGAAGTTGCCGCCGACCGCCGCGCCGGCGAGCAGCGTCAGACCGACGACGGCGGAGATCACGCTGAGCGCTACGTTGGTGGTCATGCCGGCGATCGTGTCGCCCGCGGTGTCGAACGGGCTCAGCGCGTCCGCGAAGCCGAGACATGCGAAGACCAGCAGGACCAGCCCGCAGAAGCCCGCACCGTAGCGGTAGACGGTGGCCAGATGGTGATCGACGGGCATTTCGTCTTTTAGCCTCATGTCCATTGTTTCCCCGTATGCGCTTGCTTCGGATGCATGTCCGGCGACAGGGCCCCGGGCTGGTACCGGGGCGTGCATCCGCCGCGGGCCCCGCGTGCGAAGTGGGCAGTGACGACCTGGTGCGCGCAGCGGCCGCACCGTCCGGCCTGCCGGCAGGAGACGCTCATGCACGAGGTGGCGACGGACCAGGCGTTCGACGCGCGCGGCCGGCGGCACGACGACGGCGTCGGTGACCGTCCGGCGCCGGAGCCGGTGATACGGCAGGTACCGCTCACCTGGCGCGGCCTGGGTCTGGACACGATGGCGTCGCTGCTGGTGGAGTCCTTCGCCCGCCTCGGCAGTCGCTGCTTCGCGGCCCGTTGCCAGTGGCCCCGCCTGCATCCGCTGAACGAACGCGCGCTGGGCGCGGTGACGCACCATCCGCTGATCATGGCGGAGTCCGCCCGGCAGCTCGCCCTCGCACTGGAGTACGGCCGTCCTCCGGGAACGGTTCGTGCTCGGCTCGAACCCGTCTCGGTCCGCCTGGGACTGCGGCTGCGGTCGTGGCCCGTGGAGCGGGGCGGCGCCACCGACGTGGACGTGCGGATGAGCGTGAGCGATCTGGTGACCGTGGCCGGTCGGCCCGTGTCCCATCGCGTCACGGCCGAGTTCCTGCACACGGGGAAATCCTTCGGGTCGTGCACCATGCGGTTCGCCCGCCCGGCGGGCTCGGCGGTACCCGTGGAGGGAGCACCGCTTCCGGGTCTGCTGCATCCCCCGGCGGCCGCGGTCGGTGCCACGGCCGACGGTGACGTGATGCTGGCACGGGGCCCTCGGGGACGACTGGTGACCGCCCCGCGCGACCCCGGGCACCCGGTGCTCCTGGCCGGCCGGCCGGCGCGCATGCCCCTGTTGGCGGTCCTGGAGGCGGGGCGGCAGGCGGTTCTGCTGGAGAGTGGGATGACGGCTGCCGCGGTGATCGGGTTGCGGGCGGACGTGTGCGCACCGGTGCCGTCGCGCGGTGCCCTGATCGAGACCTCGGCGGAACCGGGCGGATCCCGGTTCCTGGTCACGGCCTCGGGCCGCCCCGCCGCGACGGGCGCGGTGACGTTGTGGAGCAAGTGATCGGCAGTCCCGGCATGGTGTGGTGGACGGACCGGAAGGAAAGAGCCGTGGCGGCGAACGGACGGCAGGACCAGGAACGACTGCTCTGTCTGGTGACCGGCGCCTCCGGGTACGTCGGCGGACGCCTCGTGCCGGAGTTGCTGGGGGCCGGTCACCGGGTGCGGTGTCTGGCCCGCACCCCGGCCAAACTCCGTGACCAGCCCTGGGCGTCCGATGTCGAGAGCGTGCGGGGAGACGTCACCGACCCGCGTTCCGTCGCCGAGGCCATACGCGGCGTCGACGTCGCCTACTACCTGGTGCACGCCCTCGGGTCGGGCTCCGGCTTCGAGGACACCGACCGTCGCGCGGCGCGCGTCTTCGCCCAGCAGGCGTACGAGGCGGGCGTGCGGAGGATCGTCTACCTGGGTGGTCTGACTCCGCGAGGCGTTCCCGAGCGCACGCTCTCCCCTCATCTGCGGTCACGCGCCGAGGTCGGCCGCATCTTCCTCGACGCCCCCGTGCCCGCCACCGTGCTGCGGGCCGCGGTGGTCATCGGATCGGGGTCGGCGTCCTTCGAGATGCTGCGCTACCTGACCGAGCGGCTTCCCGTCATGGTGACGCCCAGCTGGGTGCACACCCGCACCCAGCCCATCGCGATCCGCGACGTGTTGCACTACCTGGTCGGGTCGGCCACCATGCCGGACAACGTCGACCGCGCCTTCGACGTCGGAGGGCCGGACGTGCTCACCTACCGCGAGATGATGCGCCGCTACGCCACCGTGAGCGGGCTCCGGCGGCGGATCATCGTGCCCGTTCCGGTGCTCACTCCCGGGCTGTCCAGCCACTGGGTCGGCCTCGTCACGCCGGTACCGGCCGCCCTCGCCCGGCCCCTGACGGAGTCCCTGCGTCATGAGGTGGTGTGCCAGGAGCACGACATCGCCCGGTACGTCCCCGACGCTCCCGGCCGGCCCCTGCCGTTCGACGAAGCCCTGGCGCTGGCCCTGCGTCGGGTCCGGGAGGCCCAGGTGGCCACGCGCTGGTCGTCCGCCTCGGTCCCCGGAGCGCCTAGTGATCCGCTGCCCACCGACCCCGACTGGGCCGGCGGCAGTCTGTACCAGGACGAGCGGGAACTGCGGGTCGACGCGTCTCCGGAAGCCCTGTGGAAAGTGGTGGAGGGCATCGGCGGGGACAACGGCTGGTACTCCTTCCCGCTGGCCTGGGCCGTCCGCGGCTGGCTGGACCGGTTCGTCGGCGGTGTCGGGCTGCGCCGCGGCCGGCGGGACGCCCAGCACCTGCGGGTCGGCGACTCGCTGGACTTCTGGCGGGTCGAGGAGATCGAACCGGGACGGCTGCTGCGGCTGCGTGCGGAGATGCGGCTGCCGGGACTGGCGTGGCTGGAGATGCACGTCGAGACGGACGCGGAAGGCCGTACCCGCTATCGGCAGCGTGCCCTGTTCCATCCGCGCGGGCTGCTCGGCCACGCCTACTGGTGGTCCGTGTTCCCCTTCCATGCCGTTGTCTTCGGCGGCATGGCACGCAACATCGGTCAGGCCGCCGTCAAGGGTATGACCACCCGCAGGAGTGATGACCGATCGTGGCGCATCCGGCGTCGACGCGCCCCGCGAAGTGTGGAGCACTGAGCCTTCGTCCAAGCACCACTGCGCCAGGAGTGACGCCATGACCGTCGCGGTCGTCCTGTTCACCTCGGACCTGCGTCTGCACGATCATCCGCCTCTGCACGCCGCGCTCGAAGCGGCGGACGAGGTGGTGCCGCTGTTCGTCCTCGACGCCGGCATCCACGCGGCGGGGTTCGACGCCCCCAACCGCAGGGCCTTCCTCGCCGACTGTCTCAGCGACCTCGACTCCTCGCTGCGCCACCGCGGTGGCCGGCTCGTGGTCCGCAACGGACCGGTCGTCCGGGAGGTCCGCGCGGTCGCCGCCCAGTGCGGGGCCGCCGAGGTGCACGTGGCCGCAGGTGTCACCGCGTACGCCCAGCGCCGGGAGGAAGGGCTGCGCGAGGAGCTGGGCGAGGACGGCGTCGCACTGCGCGTGCACGAGACGGTGATCACCGCCGTCGCCCCGGGGGCGGTGACGCCCTCCGGCTCGGACCACTTCGCGGTGTTCACTCCCTACTTCCGCCGCTGGTCGCAGGTCTCGTCGAGAAAGCCCCTGGCCGCTCCGCGCACCGTGCGGGTACCGGACGGAGTCCGCGGCGAGCCGCTGCCCGACCGCGCGGACGTGGCCGGTGCCTCGCCCGGTCTTCCGGCCGGAGGGGAGACGGCCGGGCGCGACCGGTTCGCACGGTGGTCGCGCTCCGGACTGTCCCGCTACGAGGAGCGGCACGACGACCTCGCGGACGATGGCACATCCCGGCTGTCGCCGTACCTCCACTTCGGTGCGCTCTCCCCGCTGGAACTCGTCCACCGGGCCCGCGCGCACGGCGGGCCCGGCGCGGAGGCGTTCGTCCGCCAGGTGTGCTGGCGGGCCTTCCACCACCAGGTGCTGGCGGCCCGGCCCGAGGCGTCGGTGAAGGACTACCGCACCCGGCACGACCGCTGGCGTGACGAGGAGGACGCCGCCGAGGACATCGCCGCCTGGCGGGGCGGACGGACGGGTTACCCGGTCGTCGACGCGGCCATGCGCCAGTTGCGTCACCAGGGCTGGATGCACAACTGGGCACGGTTGCTGGTGGCGAGTTTCCTGACCAAGACGCTGTACGTCGACTGGCGGATCGGCGCCCGGCACTTCCTGGACCTCCTCGTGGACGGCGATGTCGTCAACAACCAGCTCAACTGGCAGTGGGTCGCCGGCACCGGCACCGACACCCGCCTCCACCGCGTCCTCAATCCGCTCGTCCAGGCCAAGCGGTTCGACCCGGACGGCACCTACGTACGGCGCTGGGTCCCCGAACTCAGGAGCGTGACCGGCAGGAAGGTGCACGAACCCTGGCGCCTGGCGGCAGCGGAACGAGGAGAACTCGACTACCCGGACCCGCTCGTCGACCTCGCCGACGGACTCGCGCGCTTCAAGCACGCCCGCGGCCGGGACTGAGGGGACGCGTCGTGCACTGGCTCTTCGGTGACCAACTGGGTCCGCACTTCCTCACGCCGGGCGAAGGGGGACCCGGACCGGAAACCCCGTTGCTCATGATCGAGGCGCGCTCCGTCTTCCGGCGGCGCCGGTTCCACCGGGCCAAGGCCCACCTGGTGCTGTCCGCGATGCGCCACCGCGCGGCCGAACTGGGCGACCGCGTCACGTACGTGCGTGCCGACACCTACCGTCAGGGCCTCGAACGGGCGGCGCGCGGGCGCCCGGTCGGCGTCCACCACCCCACCTCGCACGCGGCCCTGCGCCTGGTGCGTACCCTGCCCGGAGTGACGGTGGGACCCGCCCGCGGCTTCCTCGTGCCGATGGCCGACTTCGCCGCCTGGGCCGACGGCCACGGCGGCAGGCGCCTGCGGCAGGAGGACTTCTACCGCTGGGTACGCCGCGGGCACGATCTGCTCATGGACGGCGAGCAGCCCGCGGCAGGACGGTGGAACCTCGATCACGACAACCGGGAACCCCCGCCCCGCGAGGCCACCTCACTCCAGGTCGGCCGCCCGTACCGGCCCCGCGAGGACGACATCGACGAAGAGGTCCGCCACGACCTCGACCGCTGGGAGCGCGAGGGCGACGTCTCCTTCGTCGGACGGGACGGGCCCCGCCTGTTCCCCGCCACCCGGGCGGAGGCGCGACGTGCACTGCGGCGTTTCGTCGAACGCCGGCTCGCCACGTTCGGGCCCTACGAGGACGCCATGCTCGCCGCCGACCCCGCCATGAGCCACAGCCTCCTCTCGTCCTCCCTGAACCTCGGCCTGCTCGACCCGGCCGAGTGCGTCGAACGGGCGGAGCGCGCCTGGCGCGAGGGTCTGGCGCCGCTGAACAGCGTGGAGGGCTTCGTGCGGCAGATCGCCGGCTGGCGCGAGTACGTCTGGCAGGTGTACTGGTACTTCGGCGAGGAATACCGAAGCTCCAACGCGCTCCGGCACACCGCGCCGCTGCCGGACTGGTGGAGCGTCCTGGACGCGGACGCCGTGCGGGCGAACTGCCTGCGCACGGTCTTGGCCCAGGTGCGGGACACGGGCTGGACGCACCACATCCCCCGGCTGATGGTGCTCGGCAGTCACGCGCTCCAGCGGGGCTGGGACCCCGCCGCCGTCACGGACTGGTTCCACCGCTGCTTCGTGGACGGCTACGACTGGGTCATGCTGCCCAACGTCGTCGGCATGTCCCAGTACGCCGACGGCGGCCGGATGACCACCAAGCCCTACACGTCGGGCGGCGCGTACGTGAACCGCATGAGCGACCTCTGCGGCCCGTGCGTCTACCGGCCCGGCGACCGCACCGGCGAGCGCGCGTGTCCGTACACCGCCGGCTACTGGGCGTTCCTCGACCGGCACCGGGAACTGCTGGCCGGCAATCAGCGCGTGGCCCGGCCGGTACGGCAGTTGGACCGGCTCGCCGACCTTCCGGAGGTACGCGAACAGGAGCGTGCGCGGGGTGACACACCGCCTTGAACCTCTCACCGTTGCGCCGGTGGGGTGAAGTCGGACCGGACCCTGCGCCGGAGCGGGCAGAAGTCAGTGCATCCGCAACAGGGCACCCGGTGGAAGCAGTGGCGTGCGGACAACCAAGAGTGAGAAGGGGCTGCGCATGCCTGGACTGCCGCCGATGGTGGCCCCACCGGCCGAACGGGTCGACGACCCCCTCACCGCGTCTGACGCGGCGAACGCGGTCGGCACCGTCCTCGAGCAGGTACTGGACGAACGACTGCGGCACTCCCGTGCCGTCGACCCCGTCTTCGCCCGGGAGCTGGCCGACCGTCTCGCGGCGCTGACCGCGCGGGGCGGAAAGCGGCTGCGTACCGCGTTCGCCCACTGCGGCTGGCTCGCCGCGGGCGGCTCGGGAGACGCCACGGCCGTCCTGCGAACGGGAGCCGCACTCGAACTGCTCCAGGCGTGCGCTCTCGTCCACGACGACGTGATGGACGGCTCGGTGCGGCGACGAGGTACACCGGCCCTGCACGTCGACCTGGCCCGCAGGCACTGGGCAGCGGGCATGCACGGCTCGTCGGAGTCCTTCGGCACCTCCGCCGCCGTCCTGACCGGTGACCTGGCCCTCGCCTGGGCGGACGACCTGCTGGCCGAGACGGCACTCGGTACGCCGCACGGCACGCGCCTGCACGGCGAGTGGCGGGCGATGCGCACCGAGATGGTCGCCGGGCAGTACCGCGACCTGCACGCCCAGGCCGCCCGGTCCTCCGGCGTCGACGAGGCGCTGACCATCGCCACCTTGAAGAGCGCCCTGTACACCGTCGCGCGGCCCCTCGCGCTGGGAGCCGTGCTGGCCGGAGCCGACGGGGACGCACTGGACGCGCTGCGGGCGGCCGGCCGGTGCGCCGGGCTGGCCTTCCAACTGCGCGACGACCTCCTGGGCGCCTTCGGCGACCCCACGCTGACCGGGAAACCGGCCGACGACGACCTGCGCTCCCGCAAGCTCACCTACCTGCTCGCCGTCGCCGTCCGGCTCGCCGATGCCGCCGATGACCACTTGTCGGCCGCGGCGCTGGCTCCGGACGCGGACCCGAAGTCCGACAGGGCCGTCCGGCAGGTGCGGTCCGCGCTGGTGCGCACCGGTGCCCGGGACCTGGTCGAGGCGAAGATCGGGGAGCTGACGGACATGAGCCTCGCGCACTTCGACCGCTGCGGCGCGCGCCCGGCCGTGCGGCACGAGTTCGCCGCGCTGGTCGGGCGGGCAACGGGCGCGGTCCCGCGTGGTGACGGGGAGGTCGCGTGAAGCGGGTACCGGGGCCGACCGACCACGTCGTCGTGGTCGGGGCCGGGCTGTCCGGGCTGGCGTGCGCCCTGCACCTGCTGGGTGCGGGCCGCAGGGTCACCGTCGTCGAACGGGACGCCGGCCCCGGCGGCCGGGCCGGCCGGGTGCGGCGGGCCGGCTACGCGATGGACACCGGTCCCACGGTGCTGACCATGCCGCACCTGGCCGACGAGGCGTTCGCCGCCGTCGGGGACAGCCTCCACCGCCGCGTCGAGCTGACGGCTCTGGATCCGGCCTACCGGGCCTGTTTCGCGGACGGGTCCTCACTCGACGTGCACACCGACGGCGAGGCGATGGAGGCCGAGGTGCGCCGCTTCGCCGGACCTGCGCAGGCGGCCGGTTACCGCGACCTGCGGCAGTGGCTCGAACGGCTGTACCGGGTGCAGATGCGCCGTTTCATCGACACCAACTTCGACTCTCCCCTCCAGTTGCTGCACCCGGACCTGGCCCGGTTGGCGGCGCTGGGGGGATTCGGACGCCTGGACGGCCGCATCGGCCGCTTCCTGTCCGACGAGCGCCTGCGCCGCGTCTTCTCCTTCCAGGCGCTGTACGCCGGGGTGGCCCCCGCCCGCGCACTCGCTGCCTACGCGGTGATCGCCTACATGGACACGGTGGCCGGCGTCTGGTTCCCCAAGGGCGGCATGCACGCACTGCCCCGAGCCATGGCCGACGCGGCGGCGGACGCGGGTGCCGATCTGCGCTGGAGGGCCGAAGTGGACACGCTGGAGCGGTCCGCGGGCCGGGTACGGTCCGTCCGCCTGGCCTCCGGCGAGCGCATCGCCTGCGACGCCGTGGTGCTGACGTGCGAACTGCCCGCCGCCTACGGGCTGCTGGGACGGGCACCCCGGCGTCCGGTACGGCTGCGGCACTCACCGTCCGCCGTGATCCTGCACGCGGGCACCGACCGCACCTGGCCGCACCTCGCCCACCACACCATCTCCTTCGGCGCCGCGTGGGAGCGCACCTTCGAGGAGCTGACCCGTACCGGAGAACTGATGAGCGACCCCTCCCTGCTGATCACCCGACCCACCACCCACGACCCGGCCCTGGCACCGCCCGGGCGCCACCTCCACTACGTCCTGGCGCCCTGTCCCAACACCCACGTCGGTCCGGAGGCAGCCGCGTGGCGTGACCTCGGCCCGCGCTACCGCGACAGCCTGGTCGGCGTACTGGAAAAGCGGGGGCTGGAGGGGTTCGCGGACAGTGTCCAGGAGGAGCTCCTGGTGACGCCGCTCGACTGGGACGCGCAGGGCCATGCGGCGGGCAGCCCCTTCTCGGTCTCCCACACCTTCGCCCAGACCGGCCCCTTCCGCCCGCGCAACCTCGTACGAGGGCTGGACAACGTGGTGCTCGCGGGCTGCGGGACCACCCCGGGAGTCGGCGTTCCGACCGTACTGCTCAGCGGCAAACTCGCCGCCGCGCGTATCACCGGCGGCGCCCGCTCCCGGCCCGCCCGAACGCGTCGGTACCCGGCCGTTCCCGCCGCGTATCCCGCCCCGGCCCCGGCAGGTACCGATGAGCCGTCGTGAACTGGACGCGGCGGGGATCACCGATCCCCTGCTGCGCGCCGCCTACACCCGGTGCCGCCGGCTCAACGCCCGCCACGGCAAGACCTACTTCCTGGCCACCCGCCTGCTGCCACTCGAACGCCGCTCCGCCGTGCACGCCCTGTACGGCTTCGCCCGCTGGGCGGACGACATCGTGGACGACCTCGACCGGCACCGCACACCCGAGGAACGCGACCGGTTGCTGCGGCGCCTGGAGAGCGACCTGGCCGACGGGCTGCTCACCCGGGCGGGCCGCGAACCCGTGGTCAGGGCCGTCGCGGACACCGCCGGCCGGTACGGCATCGATCATGCGCTCTTCGCCGACTTCCTGTCCTCGATGCGGGCCGACCTGACCGTCACCCACTACCCGACCTTCGCCGATCTGCAGGGGTACGTGCACGGTTCGGCGGCGGTCATCGGCCTGCAGATGCTGCCGGTCCTCGGCACGGTCACGGCCCGGGAGGAGGCAGCGCCGCACGCGGCGGCGCTCGGCGTGGCGTTCCAGCTCACCAACTTCCTGCGCGACGTCGGCGAGGATCTCGACCGCGGGCGGGTCTACCTGCCCGGTGACCTGCTGGCCGCGCACGGCGTGGACCGGCCCCTGCTGGAGTGGAGCAGGCGTACCGGGCGCCGCGACCGCCGCATCCGGGCCGCTCTCATGGCGGCGGAGGCCATGACGCGGCGCGTGTACCGGACGGCGGAGCCGGGCATCACCATGCTCGATCCGCGGGTGCGTCCCTGCATCCGTGCCGCGTTCACCCTCTACGGCGGGATTCTCGACGCGATCGCCGAGCAGGATTACGGCGTGCTGCACCGTCGTGCGGTGGTGTCGCGTCGGCGTCGGGCGGCAACGGCCGCTGCCGGGGTGCTGCGCGTAGCCGGTGCCCGGTTGCGTGCTCGTACCGAGGACCGCGTGGCACGGGCAGGAGCGTCGGCAGTCGAACGGAAGGGTCAGGTGCGGTGAGTGGTCGAGGGAACGGCAAGCGGTGGTCGCCACCCTTGCGCCGACGTGCTTCCGGTCCCCACTGGGCGGCTCAGACTCCGACGTGGCGACAGGCACGTCCCGCGCTCATCGCCGACGCGCTCAAGAGGGCGTCCGCCCGTCCGTCCGGCAACTGGTTCGTGGTCGGCGCCTCCCGGAACGTGCGCGCGGGCGACCGGCCCTACGGCCGGACGGTCGGTGGTGTGGAGGTCGTGCTGTGGCGGTCGGAGGACGGCGAGCCCCATGCCGGTGAGGGCATCTGCCCGCACCTGGGCGCTCCGCTGCGCGACAGCCGGGTGGTGTGCGGCACGCTGGTCTGCCACTGGCACGGGCTCGCCCTGGACGGTTCCGCGTCCGCGGGCTGGCGGCCGTTCCCGGTGCACGACGACGGCGTACTCGTCTGGGTGCGGCTGGACGAGGTGGGCGGCGAGGAGCCCGGCGAGCGGCCCGTCGTGCCCGCCCGGCCCGTGACGGGCCGTGGGGTGGACGCGGTGTTCACGGCGGTGGGGCGGTGCGAACCGCAGGACGTGGTGGCCAACCGTCTCGATCCCTGGCACGGCTCGTGGTTCCATCCGTACTCGTTCGTCGACCTTTCGGTGGTGCGTGAGCCGCAGGGGGACGAGGACGACGCCTTCGTCGTCGACGTCTCCTTCCGGGTTGCTGGGCGGCTCGTGGTGCCGGTGCGGGCCGAGTTCACCGCGCCGGAGCCGCGCACGGTCGTCATGCGCATCACCGACGGGGAGGGCGCCACGTCCGTGGTGGAGACGCACGCGACGCCGCTGACCGGGCCGGACCACGAGCGTCCGCGCACCGCCGTGGTCGAGGCGGTCGTCGCCGCCTCGGACCGGCCTGGCTTCGCCGTGGCCCGGGCCGCGGCCCCCGTGCTGCGCCCGCTGATGCGCCGTACGGCCGGACGGCTGTGGCGCGACGACCTTGCCTACGCCGAACGGCGCTGGACGTTGCGCAGCACCGGTCGGTTTCCCGGCTGAGGGCGGCCGCCGGTCAGGGCGCCGAGAGGCGCCCTGCGGCGGCCCCGAGCGCTCGCAGCACGGGCGACCGCCCGGTCCGGGGAACCGTCCACAGGGTCTGGCCGCGCACTCCACGGTCGGCGAGCAGGGCGTTCGCGGCCAGAAAGCCGGTGGTGGCGGCGCGTTCCATGAGGGCGACGGGCAGGTCGCAGCGGATTCCGTCGCCGGCCAGGGTCAGCCACGGGTGGGGGGTGCGCACGGTGGGGCGCAGCCGGTGGGAGCCGACCTCGAACAGCGGGCAGTCCGAGCGCCACTCGTGCCGGGCGTCGACGACGCGCGCCCCACGGGTTTCCGGGTACACCTCGTGCAGCCGGTCGACGAGTTCGTCCTGCACCTGCTTCGGTTCGGCCGCCGGGTCCACGGCGTAGGCGTGCAGTTCCACGACCGATCCCCCGCTCCGCGCGGCCCAGCGGGCGGCCTCGCCCTCGTACCGCTCCAGGACACTGACGTTGTCCAGTCCGTCGAAGCCGCTGGTGCCGAGGAACCCGGGCCGGTCGGCGTCGACCGGCCGGTCGAGCCAGAGCCGCGAGACGAGGAACGGCGGCGCGGTGCGCAGGGCCGTGATGCCGTCCCGCCAGGCGTCGGTGCCCAAGCCGGGTGACGCTGCGACGGTCTGCCGCAGCCCCGCGGTGTCGAGGGCCAGTACCACCGCCTGGTGGCGGTCGGCACCGGTGTCCGTGATCACGTCCGCTCCGCCGCCGTCGCGCGGACGGACCCCTTGCACAGGGGTTCCGGTGCGCACGTCCACTCCGAGGCGCCGGAGGTAGTCGCCCAGCGGGTCCCACAGTGCCTGGGGGAAGGGTTCGTCCGGTACGTCGAAGAGCAGGCCCTCGGCCGATCCGAGGAAGTAGATGTGGAACATCAGCAGCAGTTCCGCGGCGGACAGGCGCCGCGGATCGGCGAAGAAGCTGCGGGAGAACACCTCGAAGGCCAGGTGGTGCGCCGCTTCGGGGAAGCGCACGCCTTCCAGGAAGCCGGTGGCGGTGACGGTGTCGAAGCGTTCGTAGACCTCGGGCACGCGCACGTCGAGGAGCGGCAGTGCGGCCCGCGCGTCCATCGCGGCGAGGTCCCGCCACCCGAAGGTGGGGCTGAGCGCGACGAAACCGAGCGCGCTGAACGGCGGGGTCCGCGGGACACGGGCGAAGCTGTCGGTCAGACCGCCGCTGTGCCGCAGCGGGTAGTCGGGCAGCGGGGTGAGGCGCTCCAGGCCGGGGTCCGTGCGGCGGAGCAGTCCGCGGAGGTTGTAGTACTGGCGGAAGAAGGCGTGGAACCCTCGGGTCATGGTCACGGCGCTGCCGTCCGCCAGCGTGGTGCGCCGGCCGGAGAGCCGGCCACCGAGTGAGTCCCCTTTCTCGTACAGGGTCACGCGGGCGCCGCGTTCGGCCATGAGGGTGGCCGCGGCCAGACCGGCGATCCCGCCGCCGATCACCGCCACGGACGGCTCGTCACCGCGTCGGAATCGGTCCGCACCGGGTGCGGGGAAGACGATCTCGGCCTTGCGGTCGCGGCCCCGTCGGGCGGCGGTGGTACGGCGGGCGGTCACCGGACGCGCTCCTCTGTCGTCTTGGGCTCGCCGTTGCGGGCGAGGAAGGTGTGCACGATGCCCGTCTGCCATCCGGCGACGGGGGCGACGCGCACCGAGGTCAGGCCCGCCCGGGTCATGCGGGCGGCGAATTCCGGGGCGGTGTCGAAGGCGAGGACGCTGTGCCGGAGATGGCGGTAGAGGGCGCGGTCGCCGGTGAGCGTGCCGGCGGGGACGACGAGCCCGCGGCACACCGCCGACCACAGGGCCCGGTGCACCGGTGAGCCGCTGAGGCTGTACTCGTGGGTGGCGAAGCGTCCGCCCAGCCGCAGGAGTCCGCGCACGCCGGCCAGGACCGCGTCCGGGTCGGTGACGTTGCGGAACAGGTAGGCGGCGAAGACCGCGTCGAAAGGGCTCTCGCCCTCGCGGGCCGCACCGATTTCCTCGGCGGTCAGGTGGAGGAAGCGCACGCGTGCGGGCCACGGTTTGGCAAGTGCTCGGCGCAGCATGCCCGCGGACGCGTCCACGGCCGTGATCCGGGCCCGTGGGGCGGCCCTGAGCAGGGCCGCGGTGGAGGCGCCGGTGCCGCATCCGAGGTCGAGCAGGTGCAGTCCGGCCCCGTCGTCCGGGAGCGCGAGGCGTCGGGCCGAGCGCAGCAGGCCGGTGCGGTAGCCGGGGTTGAGGGCCGTGAGGTGGTCGTAGGTGTGGGAGGCGTGGTCGAAGGCGCGGGCCAGGTCGTGGTCGCGCAGGAGTGTCATCGGTTGCTTCCTCCGGTTCGGGCGGCGGGCCGGGAACGGCGGGGCAGGAACGGCACTTCGGCCGCGGTGCGCAGCATCGGCCGGACGGGGGTGCGCAGCCCGATGCCCCACTCCTCCCGGAGCGAGGTCGTGCCGTCGAGGAACCTCAGCAGACGCTCGGCAGGGACCCGGCGGAACAGGTCGGTGAAGAAGCGCGGCCCGTCGATGCGACCGGTGTCCAGGGCGCGCAGCAGGATCGCGTCCATGGCCAGTGCCCGCAGCCCGTGCGGTGCCGGGAAGCGGTCGTGTCCGTCACGCAGGGCGGCGGCGATGGCCCTGCTGTGGCGTTGCACCGCGGCGAAGGTGTAGCCGGTGGCGGGACGGGTGGCACCGCCCGCGGTCCCGATGCGGAACACGGCGTGCCCGGCACGCCGTGGAAAGCGGGCGTCGGTCATGGGGATGACGCCCTGCTCCGTCCGTTCCACGGTGAGTCGGCCGAGTCCGAGGATGTCGCGGCAGTAGCGTCCGAGTGCCGACTCGTACGCCGCGGTGGTCAGCACCTCGCGGGAGAACTCGGTATACTCCACGAGCGCCCGGTCCGGCGCCAGCGGCAGGACGTAGCCGAAGGCGAGCCCGTGGGCCGGCTGCGGAACCCGGAAGTCCATCAGATCCACGACCGCGGGATCGAACCGGTCGGTGTCGGTGCGCACGAACCAGCCGCGGAAGTGCTGGAGCAGCCGCGTACGCGCCGGCGGCAGACCGGGCAGCGGCCGCGAGTCGAAGACCCTGCGGGCGTGCAGCGTCAGAAACCGGCCTCCCGGCAGCGCACACCGGACCTCCGCGCCCGCGGGTACGGCGCGCACCGCTTCCGCCGTCCCTCGCAGAAGGCGCGCACCCTCCGTACGGGCCAGGCGGCCGTGGACCAGTCGCTCGAAGTCCGCGGAGCGCACCATGCGGTAGGTGAACGGGGCCGGATCGACGGTGACCGAACCGCCGTCCGCGCCGTGCAGACGCAGTACGGACCAGGAGGCGCTGACCGCCTCTTCGAGGCCGTCGGTGCCCGCCCCCCAGTAGCACCAGGTGCGCCCCGCGGGGCGCAGCGGGCCGTCCGGCGGCTCCACCAGGGTCACGGCGGTGGCCGTGCCGCTCTCCGTCAGCCGGTGAGCGAGGCTGAGACCGGCCGCACCGCCACCGAGGACGAGCACGCCCGAGTCCTCGGTGCAGCGGGGTGTCACCACGTTCGCCGTTCGACGACCGGGCTTCCGTCGGAGCCCGGGTGCCGCAGCCCGCCGTGCACCTCGGAGCCGGTGGCCGGCGTGCCCGGACGGGCCCCTGCCGCTCCTGCCGCCAGGACACGCGCGACAAGCACACCCCTCGGATCCACGTCTCACCCCTCAGTACGGACAGCTATTCCGTCCGGTCGCCATGGCTTCGGGACCGAGGCCGTCCATGGATGCGGCCGGGCACCACTTCATCACTGGCGTCGCCCCTGCGGTTCCAGGTCCGCCCGTACCTCCCGCGCCGCGCGCGTACCCGATGCCAGGGCACCCTGAACGGAGCCGGTCGCCCGGTGGTCCCCGCACACGTACCTCCCTGGGCCGCGGCGGGTGGTTCGGCTCAGCGGCCAGGGCGGAAGCATCGCGGGCAGCGCGCCGTCGACGGTGCGGGCGGCGATCTGCTCCCAGCCGCTCGTGTCGGTGCCGTACAGCTCGGCCAGCCGCCGGAGCACCGCCTGGGCCCTGCCGGGGAGGTCCGTGCCCAGCACGGAGGTGGAGACCAGTGCGGTGCCGGGGGGCGCGTACGTGGGAGCGACTTGGCTGAGGACGCAGGTGTTCAGGATCGCTCCGGTGCTGTCCACCATGAGGATCGGTTCGGCCGTCGGCGGACTGTCGGTGGCGTGGTAGTAGGTGGTGACGGTGCGCGTGGCCGGAACGGTCAGGTCCGGGAGCAGGCCGACGGCGGTCGCCGGGTCCGTCGCCACCACGACCGCCCGGGCCGGCACCTCACCACCGTCGCCGAGCAGCACTCCGGCGTCCGTGATCTCCGCGACGGGCGTACCGAGGCGCAGGACGCCGTCGGGCAGGCCCTCGGCGAGCTGGGCCGGTACGGCGCCGATGCCCTCAGCCGGCAGGCACAGGGAGCCTCGGGCCATGCTCCGCCAGACGAGGTGGAAGAACCGGGCGGAGGTCTCGAGCCGGTCCTCCAGGAAGACGCCGGACAGGAACGGCCGCAGGATGCCGGCGATCGCGGCGTCCGACAGTCCCGCCCCGGACAGGGCTGCCGCGGTGGAGCGGTCCCGGCGTCGTCGAGTGACGGACACGGGCAGTACGGCGTCCCGTGCGGTGAGTGCCGCCAGCGCGGTCAGGTCGCGGGCCGACAGGGCTCGCCCCGGCAGCAGGGTCCCCGCCGCACGGGGCTCCCTGGTCGGATCGGCGAGGCGGACGGGCCCGCTCGGAGTGTGCGCGACGACGCCCGCGGTGAACCGTCTCAATCGCAGGCCCTGCAGCTCCAAACGCCGCTTCACCTGCGGGTAGGAGGTGTTGAACACCTGGAACCCACGGTCCAGCAGGAAGCCGTCCCGCCGGTCCGTGCGCATCCGGCCGCCGACGCCGTCGGACGCCTCCAGCAGTGTCACCCGCCATCCGGCGCGGCACAGGTCGAGGGCGCACGCGAGGCCTGCCAGGCCCGCACCGACGACGACCGCGTCCGCTGCCCGGCGATGTCCGTCGCTCATCTGTCTCCTCACTCGACGTCATGTCCGTGCTGTCCAGGCGCTGCAGGCCGACCGTTCGGCCCCTCCGCCTCGGCCGACGTCCCGGACCGTTCGGCACGGGCCGGGGACCGAAACCCGGTGCGAGTCGCGGCGAAACGCCCGCCGGCCGACGACCGCCAGGTCAGCGGACCACGTCACCCGGCCGATGCCCAGCCGCCACGACGAAGGACAGCCGGACGACAACACCTCACGGGTACACCGACGACTCCAGAGCGGCGACCGCTTCGGCAAGCCCCGACGGACGCGCCAGACCGGCCACCGCCTGGCCCGACCATCCGGGGCCCAGGGTGAGGACGACGGGCCGCCGCCGGGCGCCGCGCACGCCCCACTCCATGGCGGCCACGTGCTGAGCCAGCGGCCGGCTGGCGGTGGTGCGGGACTGCGACCACAGCGCCACCGCGGCCGGCCCGGTCCTGCGCACCGCCGCGACGAGCGACTCGACGGGCAGCGCACCGCCGAACATCCGCACCGGGATTCCTCGCTCCGTGAGTGCCGCCGACAATACCTCCAACGGCAGCGTGTGGTTCTCCCCGGGCACGCAGGCAAGCACCGTGGTGCCACCGGGGCGGTCCTCGACCGTGCGGGGTGTGGCGCGCCGGAGCGCCCCGGACACGTGCCAGGACAGGAAGTGCTCGACCTCGACGTACTTCTCGCCGGACATGTCCCACTTGCGGCCGACGGCCTGGAGCGTGGGCACGATCACCTCGGTCCAGGCGGCGACCAGCCCGTGTTCGGCGATTGCGGCGAGCAGCAGTTCGTCCAGGACGGCGGCATCCAGGCGCAAAGCGGCTCTCGCGATCCCCCGGCACTCCTGTCGCACGTCGCCCAACTGCAGGCCGCTCCCCGCCCGGCTCCGACGCCCGGCGGAAGCACGACGAGCCGCGTCGGCACCTCGGGGCCGGGCAGTCGCCGTCGGGGCCTCTTCACTGCGCGCGAGCCGTGCCGACTCGGCCGGTGGCAGTCCGGTCGCCGTCAAGGCGCACATCCGCTCCAGCCTCGCCACGTCCTTCGCCGTCCAGCGCCGGTGGCGTCCATCCGTGTGCGCGTCCGGTCCCAGCCCGTACCGGCGGTCCCACGTGCGGACCGTGGTGGGCGCCACGCCCAGACGCCGGGCCACCTCGCCGGTCGTCAACCCGCCCCGGCGCGGACCGCCGTCGTCGACCGGGGCGTCACTGTCTCCCGTATGCGTGCTCACACATCCACTATACGACGCACAAACGACGCGAGTTGCCTGCGTCGTTTGTGCGTCCAACACTGGAGCGACGCACCCGTCAGCCACGCAGGGCAGACCGGCGACGTGCCGCTCGACGGACGGCCCTTCCCGTCCCCGTACGGCGCCCGGCAGGAGGAACGGCCATGAACACGCGCACACGACCGACCACCACCTTGCTCCCGCCCGTGGAGGAGACGCAGTACGAGGAGGAACTGGCTCAGGGCCTCGTCAAAGCCGACGAGGAGGCGTTCGCGGCCATCTACCGGCGCTGGGGATCACTCGTGCACACCATGGCCACCCGGTCCCTCGGCGACACTCATGAGGCCGAGGACGTGACCCAACAGGTCTTCGTCGGCGCGTGGCGCGGGCGGCGCGGCTTCCGGCCCGAACGGGGCACACTCGGCGCCTGGCTCGTCGGCATCACGCGCCGCAAGATCGTCGACGCGCTGGCGGCCCGGACACGGCGCCTGTCCCTGGTCGAGTCGGCCGGACAGGACGTCACGCCCGCCCGTCTCGTCCAGCCGGCACCGGACGAGGTACTCGACCGCGTACTGCTCGTGGAGGCCCTGTCCCGCTTGCCGCAGGCCCAGCGAGAGGTACTGTGCATGGCTTTCTACGAGGACCTGACACAGGCCCAGATCGCGGAACGCACGGGGGTCCCCCTGGGCACGGTCAAGAGCCACGCCCGCCGCGGCCTGCATCGGCTGCGCACGGCAGTGGAGCCGGGCATCACGCATGACCCATGCGTCTGAACAGGTGGAGCGGAGATGCACCGGGCGCATCCACGACCCCGGTCACCCGCGAAACACCTCTGAGACTGCCCAGCGGGCGGAAACTCCCACGAAGGAATGATCCACATGACTTCCCGGACCACCATCGCCGTCGCCGCCACGGCCGGGACCTGTGCCCTGGCCCTCGGCCTGACCGCACCCGCCGCCATGGCTGCTCCCGAACAGGCGCAGGACACGGGCCTGGTGTCCGTCTTCCACGGCATCCCCGGCATGACGGTCGACGTCTACGCCAACGGCGACGAACTGCTCAGCGACTTCAAAACCGGCACGGTGACCGATCCGCGGTCCCTCGACGCGGGGACCTACGACATCGAGGTCTTCGAGGCCGGTCAGGATCCCGACGGCGCACCGGCCCTCGAGAAGGAAGTGAAGGTGACCGAAGGCGGCAACGCGACCGTCGCCGCCCATCTTTCGACCGACGGCGAGCCCCGGCTGACGACGTTCACCAATGACGTCTCGAAGACGGACGCCGGCAAGGCGCGCCTCACGGTGCGCCACGTCGCGGCCGCGCCCGCCGTGGACGTACGGGCAGGCGGGCAGCCCCTCTTCACCGACCTGGCGAACCCCGACGAGGACACCGCGTCCGTCGACGCGGGCACCGTGAACGCCGACGTCGTGCTCGCCGGCACGGACACCGTGGCCATCGGGCCGGCCGAACTGGATCTCAAGGAGGGCACGACCAACGTCGTCTACGCCTGGGGCAGCGCCGAGGACAAGAGTCTGGCGCTGGCCGCCCAGACCCTCAGCGGCATGGAATCGGCGCCCAACGCGGCTCACCAGGGCGGCAACGGTGCGGCAGCAACCCCGAACTCGTCCGACCACTGGCAGGCATGGGCCGCGATGCCGGGGCGATCGCGCTGACCGGCGTCCTGGTGGGCCACCGAGCCAACGGCCAGCGGGGCGGACACCGTGCGAACGACTGACCGGGCCGGCGACGGCGGCTGCCGCACGGACAGCCGTCTTCGCCGCCTCCGCCCGGAGGGTCGCCGCCCGACACCGCAGTCGCGGCCGCATCGCCCGACCGCGGCGGCCCCCGTCCTCACACGGATCATGTGTGCGCCGCCATTCGAGTCCGCGCGCGGGCGCTACCCCGACTTCTTCGTCGTCACCGCGGAGCCGGCGCGCGAGTGACCATGCCCCGCCCACGCGAGAGCGGCGTGTACGGGATGGACGACGAAGCCCGAGACACAGGAGAGCGCAGTGGGTCACGTGCACCCGTCGCACCTGGTGGAGCTCGCACTCGGTCACACGAGTGGCGACGCGGACGTCGGCGCCTTGCGGCATGCCGCTTCATGCCCGCGCTGCGGCGAGGAACTGCTGCGGTTGACCCGCGTGGTGACCGCTGCGCGCGGCGCGGAAGCATCGGACCTGCCAGTGGCTCCGCCCGAGCGCGTGTGGCAGCGCATCGCGCTCGAGGTACCCAAGAAGACCGACGGGCGGACCCCTGTTCGGGAACATCCCGCTCACGGGTCTGCCCACGAGAAGACTCGCAGGTGCCGGCACCGGTGGACGGACCGCGTGGGCCAGGGCCTCCTGGGACTGGCTCTGGCTGCCACCCTCCTGCTCCGGCGGTGGCGGGCCAGGGCCCGTTCGGGGGCTGATCGGGAGTCCGACGCTGAGGCGGGACGCATGTGGTGAGCGACGTCATGAATCCCACGGTCGCGACCGTGGGACCCGGCTGCCTTGTCCAAGGACGTCGTCGCTCGCCCCCGTGCGGCAAGGATGACCAAGCACGGCCGCCGCCCGGTGATGGCACCTTTCTCCGCATCCGCCCGCGCGTGGCGGCCCGTTGCCGGCGGTGGGTTCAGGACGGCAGTTTCAGTCCGTACAGGGTGCGTCCGCCGACCAGCTCCCGGCCGGTGACCAGTTCCGGCTCGACGCGCACGAAGACCTCCACGGGCCAGGGCACCCAGGAACGGGGGCCGGTGCGGATCAGTTGCTCGTGTTCCTCGGGATCGGTGACCACCGAGGCGAGGCCGGTGACGACGACGCTCCAGCCGGAGTGCGTCGCGGTGTCGACTTCGTCGGCCTCGAAAGCGACTATGACGCCGTCGATGGCGCGGACCAGCTCCGAGGCGGCCGACGTGCGCAACAGCACGGCACCGCTCTCCTCCAGGAGGAAGTTGACCGGCAGGACGGCGGGCAGGGCGTCGCGGGTGTGCACGATCCGGCCCACGGACGCGTCGGCCAGCCGCTGCAGGCTTTCCTGCCGGCTCAACTCGCGGAATCCGTCGTTGCGGTACATCAGTCGGTCGTCTTTCCGTGTGTCGTCCGGTGCGCGGACTCCCATCCTCAACGAGGTGAGCGGCGGTGGCGAGGGCCGACAGTCCCTGATCTGTCGCAGGACGACCTTCGTCCCAATGAGGGGTCTGAGGGGCGGTTTCGCCCGCGGCACGCGCCGAACCGTGTGGGCCGTATCTACTCACGAACGCTGTGCACGGTGTGTCATGGCACCAAGCTCCTTCGCCACACCAGCCGCCCAGTGCTCGATTGCGGCGAAGTCGCGGAAGTCACCGCCCTTGCCGTCGCGAAGGATCATGCGGGCGATGCGGCCATGCGCGCCTTCGGTGAGGCAACCGCCGAAGGTGACATGCCCTCGGGCGTCGAGCCTGGCCATGGCCCTCTTCACCCCCGGCACGGGCGGAATGTCCCGCCGCGAGGCCGTCGAGTCGAGCGGTCCGGAGCTGAAGAACCACACCGGCCGGTGCGCCAGAGCTCCGCGGTGCCGCCGTACGAAGCGCCTGGCGTCCTTGTGCCAGCGCCCGGCGTACAGGGCTCCGCCGACCACCACAGCCTCATAGCGGTCCAGCTCCGTCACCGACCGGGCGGGCAGCACCTCGGCCGTGATCCCCGTCGTCCGCAGCACCTCCGCCACGGTCTCGGCGATCTCCTGCGTCGATCCGTTGGCCGTCCCGTGGGCGACCAGCACCTTCTGCTCCATGGTGGTCCGCCTCCTCTCACAAGCGCCGCAGCCAGTCGTCCGCGACGCCTCCCGGCAGGCGCGCGTCGTCCCGGAACTCGGAGTCGTCGAAGCGGTGGGTGAGCCTGTCCACGACGTCGACGACTCCGTCGGTCCTGCGGGTCATGGCCACCGCTATCTCGGTTTCGCTCTTCCGTTCCAGCTGCCCTTCCAGCGTGACGACTCCCTCCGTGACGGTGACGTCGACGCTGCCGTTGACCAGCCACAGTCCGCGTTGCAGCACCTCGTGGATCACTTCCTCGCGGATCTCCGCGTCGGGTCGCAGGAAGGTCCGCAGCAGGTCGTGCCGGGTGACGATGCCGACCAGGCGGTCGTCCTCGTCGAGTACCGGGAGCCGGTTCACCCGGTGCTCGACCATGGTGCGGGCGGCCTCCACAATGGTGTCCTCGGCGTGCACGCTGACGGCGGGCGCGGTCATCAGGCGGCCGACCGTGCGCGCCCGGGCCTTGGCTGCCTGCCGACGGGCGCGGGGTGTCAGCCGTGCGAGGCTGAACCGCGGGGGCGGCTCGTAGGCGAGCGGCATCGCGGCCTGATGGAGCATCAGGTCCGTCTCGGAGACGACGCCAATGACGTGCTGGTCGTCGTCCACCACGGGCAGTCCGCTGACGCGGTGTTCCGAGAGCAGCCGGGCGACGGCCTTGAAGGGGGTGCCGTACTCGGCGTGGATCACCTGGGTGGTCATCACGGAGCCGACCTTCTGGTTCCTCATGTCTGTTCCTCCTCAGCGCAGTCGGCGCAGGTAGGGATCCTGCGGCCGACGGGGCAGCAGGCGTATCCGCGCGTCGAGAACGGTGATCCCGCCGGGCGTGGCGAGGACCGGGTTGCAGTCGGCCTCGGCGAGCTGCGGCAGGTCCACGGCCATCCGGGACAGCCGGTGGAGTACCTGTTCCAGCCCCTCCAGGTCGACGGGGCCGCCGCCCTGCGTGCCGAAGAGCAGGGGGGCGCAGCGCGGGCCGGTGATCAGGTCGTGCACGTCCTGACCGGTGAGTGGGGCGAGGCGGGCGGCGTGGTCGGCGAGCACCTCGGTCGCCGTGCCCCCCAGGCCGAAGACGACGACGGGGCCGAAGACGCCGTCCTGGACGACGCCGGCGAACAGCTCGGTGCCGCGGGGTGCGAGGGGCTGGACGACGACTCCGGTCATGAGTCCTTCGAAGCGGGTTCGCAGGTCCTGGAAGGCCGTGCGTACTTGGGCCTCGTCACGCAGGTCGAGGTGTACGGCGTGCTGGAGGCTCTTGTGCACGAGTCCGGGCCAGTGTGCCTTGAGGACCACTCGGCCGTCGGTGCCGCGCAGGCGGTCGGCGGCGCGTACGGCGTCGTCCTCGGTCTCGGCCCAGGCCCAGGGCTGCTGGGGGATGCCGTAGCAGGAGAGGAGTTCGGCGCAGGCCCGCGGGTCGAGCCAGCCTCCTTCCGGTCGCCGGCCGAGGAACTCGTTGGCCAGGGCGTGCGCGCGGGAGGTGTCGATGCCGTCCGGATCCGGCACCGTGCCGACGGGCCGGGCGAGCCAGGCGGCCCGTCGGGCGGCGTGGGCCAGCGACCGTGCCGCCGCCTGCGGTTCGGCGTACGAGGGGATCGCCTCGCCGTCGGTGACGGGCAGCAGGGTGACCGGCAGGTCCTGTTCCAGGCGTACGACGATGACGGGCTTGGCCCGGCGGCCGGGACCCCGGGTGACGGCCCGGACCAGGTCGTCGCCCGTCGCGGCGGCGACCGCGGTGGGGACGAGGGCCACCAGGACCGCGTCGACGGACGGGTGACCCACGAGCCGCTCGACGCAGGTGTGCAACGCGTCCTCGGTCACGGCGGCGGTGGCGTCCACGGGATTGCCGACGCTCGCTCCGGCGGGCAGCGCGGCGAGCAGGTGGTCGGCCAGTTCGGGGCTGGGCGGGTTGAGGGCCAGGCCGGCTTCGGCACAGGCGTCGGCGGCCAGGACTCCCGCGCCGCCGGCGTTGGTGAGCACGGCGACGCGGGGGCCGGCCGGCAGGGGCTGTGCGTGCAGCAGGGCCGCCGCTTCCAGCAGCTCGCCCACGGAGCGGGTCGCGGTGACGCCGGCCTGAGTGAACAGGGCCTGGCGGGTCATCGTGCCGGTGGCCGCGGCGGCGGTGTGCGAGGCGGCGGCGCGGCGGCCGGCGTCGGTGCGGCCGGCGTCGACGGTCAGTACCGGCATGCGCCGGGTGACGCGTCGGGCGGTGCGGGAGAAGGCCCGCGGGTTGCCGAAGGACTCCAGGTGGAGCAGGGCGAGGTCGGTGTAGCCGTCGCTCTCCCACCACTGGAGGAGGTCGTTGCCGCTGACGTCGTACTTGTCGCCGAGCGAGGCGAACGTGGAGACGCCGATGCCCAACCGGGACAGTCCCTCCAGCAGGGCGATGCCGATACCGCCGGACTGTACGGCGACACCCGCGGTCCCCGCGCGGGGGTGTGCGGCGGCGAAGGTGGCGTCGAAACGGTACCCGGGGGCGGTGTTGGCCACGCCGAGGCAGTTGGGGCCGACCAGGCGCATCCCATGGGTCCGGCATGCGGTGAGCAGGGCCTCGGCCTGCTCCGTGTCCACTCCGGCGGAGACCACGACGAGGGCGCGTACGCCCGCCTTGCCGCACTCCTCGGCGACGTCCGGCACGGTCGCGGCCGGGCTCGCCACGACGACCAGGTCGGGGGCGGCGGGAAGGGCGCCGACGGAGGGATAGGACGGTACGCCGAGAAGGGCGGTGGTGGCGGGGTTGACCGCGAACAGGCGGCCGGTGAAGCCGTCCTCGTGAAGGTGGTGCAGCAGGGCGCGTCCCACCGAGGCGGGACGGCGGCCGGCCCCGACGACGGCGATGGACCGCGGCTTCAGCAGCGGCTCCAGGCTGGCCACGTCGGCGGTCCGCCCCCGGGCCTCCGAGGCCGTCAGGTAGGTCTCGTCGACGTGCAGATCGATGGTGCAGTGCGCCTCTGGACCGTCGAAGTGCCGGATCACGGTGAGGCCGAGGTCGGCGAAGAGCCGCAGTACCTCGTGGTTGTCGCTGAGGGCGTCGGCGGTGAAGGCGGTGATGCCGTCGGTCCGGGCGGCCGAGACGAGGTGCTCCACGAGCAGGGTCCCCACCCCCCGGTGGTGCAGGCCGTCGGCGACCGCGACGGCGAGTTCGGCGGTGTGCGGCGCGTCGTCGGCGGCGTGGTACTCGGCGAGGCCGATGACCTGTCCGGCGCGTTCGGCGAGCAGGGCCCGGTGCCCGGGCCGGGCCGGCGCGCACACGGTGTCCGCGGCCGGGCCGGCGGAGCGGGAGCCGGCCGAGAAGAAGCGCAGGCGGCGGTTGTCCGGTGACATCTCCGTGTAGAGCCCCTCCAGTTGGTCGTGGTCCCTGGGCTCGACAGGGCGGAGGCGGACGGTGGTGCCGTCCGTGAGCAGCGCGTGAACTGCGGGGCGGTGTGGCGTGTCGTCCTTCATGGCGGTTCTCCTTCGAGCCGCTCGGGTCCTTTGGCCTGTCGAGCGTCTGTCACGACGTCGGTCGCGCCCAGGGACCGACCGGGGGTGCCCGCAGGGCCGGTCGGTCCCCGGTCTCCCGCCGGTCGTCCCGGGCGGCGCCTCCGGGCGGTCACTCCGTGTCGGGTACGACCGCGACCGGACAGGCGGCGTGGTGCAGGAGCGTGTGGGCGACGCGGCCGAGGCGGTGCCCGAACTGCCCGGGACGTCGTCGGCCGACGACCAGCAGGTCCGCCTCGTGCGAGGCGGTCAGCAGCACTCGGCGGGCGGGTCCCTCGGCCGTGTGGCGGCGCAGGCGTACGTCAGCCGGGGCGTCGGCGAGCGCGGCCTCCAGTTCCTTGGCCGCCCGTTCCTCGTGCACCCGCTCGGGCGTGCCCGCGAGCAGCGGGTGGTCGACCGTGTCGTGGGTGGGGCATCGCCACGCCCGTACCGCGTCCAGGGCGGCTCCGCGCCGCCGGGCCTCCTCGTAGGCGAGGCGCACCGCCGCGGTGGGGGCGTCGGCCACGCCGACGACTATGCGGCCGCGCCGGCCGCCGGCGGCCCGGTTGTCGTGGTTTCCGCGGATCACGATGACCGGACAGTCCGCCGTGGTGGCCACGGCCAGGCTGACGGAGCCGAGCAGGAGGTCGGCGAGTTCGCCGCGCCCGCGGGTGCCCACGATCAGGGCGGAGGCGTTGCGCGCTTCGCGCAGGAGGACGTACTCCGGTTCTTCGGCCACCGCCGCGGTGGTGACGGCGAGGTCCGGGTGGTGACGACGGGCTCGGCGGGTGGCGACGACGAGGATGTCGTCGGTGGTGACGTGACCGGACGGCTTGCCGAGTTCGCGGGCGAGGGAGGCGCCCTCGTAGCGGTCCCAGCGGTAGGCGTGGACAATCCGCAGGGGTACTCCGTGCAGGGCGGCCTCGTCGGCCACCCAGTCGACGGCCCGCAGGCTCGACTCGGAGCCGTCGACCCCGACGACCATGGGCAGGACCATCGTTCTCAGCCTCCCGCGTTGAGATCGAACACGATCCGGGCCTTGACCTGGCCGCCGAGGACCTCGTCGATGCAGTCGTTCACGGCGGCGAGCGGACGGGTCTCCCGGATGACCTTCGTGCGGCCCTCGGCGTGGAGCTGGAAGACCTCGGCGAGATCCTGCCGGGTGCCGACGATGGAGCCGATGACCGAGGTGCCGTTGAGGACCGTGTCGAAGATCGGGACCTGGAGGGTGCCGTGCGCCGGCAGGGCCACCATGACGAGTTTCCCGCCGCGCCTCAGACCGGAGTTGACGGCCTGGAAAGCGGCCGGGTTCACCGCGAGGGCGAGGGCGGCGTGCGCAGCGCCGTGTCGTTTCAGCGCGGCGCCGACGTCCTGGGTGCGGGCGTCGATGACGATGTCCGCACCGAGCTCCCGGGCCAGTTGCAGCTTGTCGTCGGTGACGTCGATCGCGGCGACCCGGGCCCCGGCGATCTTCGCGTACTGCACCGCTAGGTGCCCGAGTCCGCCCACGCCCGAGACGGCGACGAGCTGGGCGGGCCGGACGTCCGCGACCTTCAGCGCCTTGTAGGTGGTGACGCCCGCGCAGGTGAGCGGGGCGGCGTCGAGGGCGCTGACGCCCTCGGGCACCGGCTGGGCGAAGTCGGCCCAGGCCAGCATCTTCTCGGCGTACCCGCCGTCGCAGCCGTACCCGGTGTTGACCTGGTCCTCGCACAGGGTCTCCCAGCCGGACCGGCAGTGCTCGCACCGTCCGCACGCCTTGCCGAGCCAGGGCACGGCGACGCGTTGTCCGACGGCGAGGTGGGTAACGCCGGCGCCCAGCTTCTCGACCAGGCCGACGCCCTCGTGCCCGGGGACGAACGGCGGGGTGGGCTTGACCGGCCAGTCGCCGTGCGCGGCGTGGATGTCGGTGTGGCACAGGCCGGATGCCTCGACGGCTACGAGCACCTGCCCCGGACCGGGCTCCGGATCGGGCCTGTCCTCGATGACCAGGGGCTTGCCGAACTCCCGGACGACCGCTGCCTTCATGGTGCTGCTCCTTCTGTGCTCGTCTTCGGTGGGCCGCGTCAGTCGTGCGCGACGACGGCGACGGGGGTGGTGGCGTGGTGCATGACCGCGTGGGCGACGGCGCCGATGTGCACGCCGAACGGATTGCGGCGGATGCGGCGGCCGACGACGACGAGGGAGGCGTCGCGGGCTGCGTCGATGAGGTGCTCCGCGGGACTGCCGAGGCGGCAGGTCTCGGTCACCTCGACGTCCGGGTACTTCTCCCGCCAGGGCAGCAGTGCTTCGGTGAGTGCTTCGGCCTGGGCGCGGGCCAGTTCCTCGCGCGGGTCGAATCCGGCGGCGATGCTGTAGGTGTAGGAAGACGGCAGGTTCCAGGCCCTCACGGCGATGAGCGGGGCCCGACGGCGCCGCGACTCCTCGAAGGCGAAGGAGAGGACCGTCTCGTCGGGGCTGCCGGTGTCCAGTCCCACGACCACCGGCCGGAAGCCCGTGGCGGCCGACGGTATGCCGGTGGGGTCCTTGAGGTGCTCGTCGGCGGCCTGTTCGCCGGCTCGGACGAGGATCACCGGCGCCTCGGCACGGGCGATCACGGACTGACCGACGGATCCGACGAGGAAACCCGTGAGCCCGCTCAGGGCACGCGATCCCAGCACCAGCAGTTCCGCGTCACGGGCGGCGGCGAGCAGGACGTCTGCCGGGGTGCCGGTCGCCTGCTCCGTGGACACCTCGACCCCGGGGTGCCGCAGCCTCAAGCCCTCGGCCGTGTCCCGGGGGATCCGCTCGGTCCAGTGCTGGTGGGTCTCGGCGCCGAGGAGCGGAGCCTGGGCCATGGGTTCCGGTACCGGCTGCCACACGTGAAGCAGCCGTACCGGCACCTGGCGCAACGCGGCTTCGCGGGCCGCCCACTCTGCGGCTGCCCGGCTCTCGGGCGAGCCGTCGAGTCCTACGGTGATCGTGCGGGCCATGCCGGCCACCTCCTGTGTCATTGGTTCCGTTCTCAGCGTCTCTTCGGGCGGTCCCGGGCGGCAGGGCCTGTGGTCCCGGGGTGGGGCCGACGGTCCCTGCCGGCAGGCTGGTGGGGCGGGTCCGTGGGTGGTCCCGCCCCACCAGTCGTGTTCAGCGCAGCCACGCGTGGTCGCGAACGATGGGGAGCCTGGCCCACCACCGGCCCAGACCCAGCGCGTCACCCGCCGACACCACGGCCAGGGCGATAAGCACCACCGCGTACACCAGGTGGTAGTCGGCGAACGGGTTCGTCGACATGCTCGCCGACCCATCGGACAGGTGCTTGGCCGGCGGCCACTCCGCCACCCACATCAACGCCATCATCACCGTCCCCGCGAAGGCCGCCAGACGCAGCGCCACCCCCGCGGTCAGGGCCAGCCCGATCCCCAGCAGACCCAGCATGAACAGCCAGTCCGCCCACGCCGCCCCGGCCCACGAGTGGAACGTCGACTCCATCGGACCGACCGCCACATGCCCCAGGAAACCCTCCGTCGGCGAACCCCCGTCGACCCAGCCCTTGCCGGACGCGGTGGCGTAACCGAAACCGAACGTCTTGTCCAGGAACGCCCACAGGAACACGAACCCCATCAGCACCCGGGCCGACGCGAAGACACAGGCCCGAGCGGTAAGCGCGCCGGCCTCCACCGACCCGGGCGCGGAAACCGCGCCGTTACGGCGGAACGACGGCAGACGGAAACCCGAACTACGGTGCGTGGACTGGTGCACGGCCATGACAGCGACTCCTTCAGAGAAGATCCGGCTGGTTCCTGACACCACTCACTCTCCCGAACCCCACCACCCCGCACCCGACGCCGAAGGTCCACACCCCACGGACTCAACAGCCCCAATCCACAGGGACCTTCGGCCACCACGGAACGACGAGGCCCAACGGTGCCGGGCGGTGACCGTACGACCCCTTACGGGCGCACCGACGGGGACCAAGGCTGAGAAGGGTTCACTCAGCAGCCCAGCCGCCTTCGGACATGGGCGGGAAGGAGTCCCGATGAGCACGCCGACCCTCGCCGCCCCGGCCGTGGAGCGGCTGGTCGCGGCTGCCGTGGCCGCGCCGTCCCTGCACAACACCCAGCCCTGGCGCTTCCGGCTCGATACCGACACCCGCACGGTACGGATCGACGCCGCCGCTGACCGGGCGCTGCGCCACACCGATCCGGTGGGGCGGGCGGTGCACCTGTCGGTGGGCTGCGCGGTCCTCAATCTGCGCGTCGCGGCCGCCCACTTCGGCTGGGAGCCGGTGCCCCGGCTGCTCCCGTGCCCTGACCGTCCCGCTCTGCTCGCCACGGTCCGGCTCGCCGAAGCGGTGCGTGGTGCGCCGTCGACCGGCTTGTACGAGGCGGTGTGGCGCCGGCACAGCAGTCGTTTCCCCTTCCCCGGGCGACCGCTGCCGTCGCACCTGGTCGCCGAGCTGGCCGAGGCCGCCCATCTGGAGGGTGCGACCCTGCGTTTCCCGGGGCGCAAGGACACCGAACGGGTGTTGCGCGCCACGCGTGAAGCGGAGTGGCGCAACCGGGCGGACGCCGACCGCGCGGCCGAGAGCCGCCGACTCGTCGGTAGCCCGCACTCACAGTCGCTGGGACTTCCGTCAGCGGCCGTGGGCCCGCAGGACGCGCTGGACCGCATGCCGATGCGGGACTTCGGGGCCCACCGGCACCCGGAGGTGCTGCCCTCCCGTGCCTTCGAGACGCGTCCGACGCTCGCGCTGCTGTCCACGGCGCACGACCGGCGGACGGACTGGCTGCGGGCCGACGAGGCCCTGGAACAGGTGCTTCTACTGGCTACTCGGCGCGGGGTGCGCGCGTCGCTTCTTCACCAGGCCATGGAGTGGCCCGATCTTCGCCGGGTCCTTGACGGTCTGCCGGCCGACGGTCCTCGCGTGTACACGCAGATGGTGATCCGGCTCGGGTACGGGCCCGAGGGTCCCGCGTCACCGCGCCGCCCGGTCGAGGAGGTAGTGGAAGCCGACGAGTGAGCACGCGTGCCGCCCGGTCCCGTCCACGACGCGACCGGGCGTTGCTCTGCCGAAGTCGGTCAGCGTGAACACACCGTGCCCTTCTGCCGCGCTGTCACCCCGCGTCGACGTGCCCGTGTTCCATGACCGGTGGGGTCTCCGCACTTTCCGGCTCGCAACCGACGTGCACCCGCATGTCGGGAGCGTCGGCCAGTGTGTTGCTCACCGTGCAGTGCGAGACGACCGCACCCAGGGCGGCCAGCCGCTCGGCGGGCAGCGACGGGGCGTGGACGGTCATCGACAGGGAGGCGACCCGTGCGGGGCGGTCGTCGGCCATGCGGAAGTCCGCCCGGACGGTCAGGCCGTCCCGGGTGAGGCCATGCCGGTCCAGGTACCGACCCGCGTAGTGCGCGGTGCAGGAGGCCACGGACGCGATGAAGAGTTCCACGGGCGTGGGTGCCGTGTCCCTGCCACCGTCGGTTCGTGGCTGGTCGACGGTCAGGACGTGTCCCCGTACTCGCAGTTCGAAGGCATCGCCGGCGACAGGGGTCACGTCGACGCGTCCGGCCGGCCCGTCGGGGGCGGGGTCCACGGCGGCGGCCTGGAAGAGCAGCAGACCGGCCAGGCGCCGCGCCTCCTCGGCCGTCAGCGACAGCCACGGGGCCCGGCTGTCGTACGGGGCAGGGGCAGTGTCCAGGACGACGCGTCCCATGGGAGCCGGGAGATCCTGGGGCGCGAGTCGTGTGACGTTGATGGTGCGTCCGCAACGGCTGGTCATCTTCATGACGTCTCCCGGCCGGGTGCCTTGCCCTCGAGCCTGAAGCGTGCTCGACGCGGCTGCTCCGCCCACCCGAGCCGGGCGGCGGGCCGGGCCGGCCCCGGTCGTCCGCCTCGGCACCTCAATGGGACCGCAGTCGCGGTCCGCCGTCATGGGCCGGGGGACCCGCGCGCCGGGTGCCGATGGTCCTGGTGCGCCAGTCCCCGTTCGGCAGGGGCCTCAACGCGGCGCTCGCCCGCAGGCACCGTGCGTCACCGGGCGGGCCGGCCGGGCTCCGCCGTGTCCGGGGACTGCGCCAGCGGCGCGTGCCACACCAGCCGGGTTCCCTTGCCGCCGGGGCTTTCCAGCTCCAGGTCGCCGCCGAGCTTCCGCGCTCGCTCGGCCATGTTGGTCAGACCGCTGCGGCGGCCTCCGTCCGGGATGCCGACGCCGTTGTCCGTGACCGTCAGGCGGACCTGCTTGCCGTCCGTCTCCAGCACGACGTCGGTGCGGTCGGCGCCGGCGTGCCGGGCGACGTTGGTCAGGGATTCGGTGAGGACGGCCATGACGTGGTCGGCTGTCTCGCTGGGCACGTGCGTGTCGAGCAGGCCCTCCATGCGGACGCTGGGAGCAAAGCCGAGGAGCGGAGCGGCCTCGCCGATCGCGCGCACCGCACGGGAGCGCAGGCCGGGCGCCGCGTCATCGTCGCGGGAGCGGAGGCCGAAGATCGTCGACCTGATGATCTTGATGGTCTCGTCGAGGTCGTCCACCGCCCGCAGGATCCGCTCCGAGGCCATGGAGTCCTGGACGCGGCGACCGGCGCTCTGCAGGGTCATGCCGGTGGCGAAAAGCCGTTGGATGGCCAGGTCGTGCAGGTCGCGGGCGATCCGGTCGCGGTCCTCCAGCAGGGTGATCTGTTCGACGTCCGCGCGTCGTTCCGCCAGTTCCATCGCGACGGCGGCCTGGGCGGCGAAGACCTGGAGCGGCTCGGTCTCCTTCTCGGAGAACTCCCGGCCGCCGGACTGCCGGACCAGCAGCACCACACCGCGGGCCTCGTCGCCCGTGCCGATCGGCACGGCGACGGCCGGTCCGAGCCCTTCGAATCGTGGCGGACCGGCTGAGACCCGGGAGTCGTACGAGACGTCCGGGCTGCTGACCGGTGCCCGCTGGACGAACGCCTGCCCGATGAGCGTGCCCTCCGTGGGCAGTACGATCCCGCGCCATACGTCGGCCTCCTGGCCGACGGCGAGTTCGACGGCGAGGTTGTCGGTCCCGCTCACCGGCATGGCCACCACGCTCAGGGCGGAAGCGGTGATCTCCCTGGCGCGTTCGGCGATCAACGGCAGCACCCCGCCCTGGTCCGCGCCGGACATCAGGGTGTGGGTGATCTCGGCGTTCACCTGGAGCCAGCGTTCGCGCAGCCGGGACTCCTCGTAGAGACGGGCGTTGTCGATCGCGACGCCGGCCGCCACTGCCAGCGTCGCCAGCACCGACTCGTCGTCCTCGTCGAACTGCTGCCCGCCGCGCTTCTCCGTCAGGTACAGGTTGCCGAAGACGTGGTCGCGCACCCGGATCGGCACGCCCAGGAAGGTGTTCATCGGCGGGTGGTGGGCCGGGAACCCGTAGGAGGCAGGGTGGTCGGAGAGCTTGGCCAGGCGCAGCGGCTCGGGGTGGCGGATCAGCTCGCCCAGGATGCCGTGCCCCTCCGGGTAAGGGCCGATGCGCGCGATCTGGTCCGCGTCGACACCCACCGTGTGGAAGGCGGACAGCCGCTTGCCGTCCGGACCGATCACCCCGAGCGCCGCGTACTCCGCGTCGACCAGGGCCGCCGCGGCCTCGACGATGCTGCGCAGCGCCTGCTCCAGGTCGAGCTCGCGGCCGACCGACAGCACGGCCTCCAGGAGGCTGTGCACCCGGTCCCGGGTGCCGCGCGCCGCGTCCAGCCGGGCCTGCAACTCCCCCAGCAGCTCGTCCAGCCGCAGCTGGGGCAGCCGTACCCGTGCCTCGTGGGCCTCCTCGGCGTTCTCCACCGCTGCTCCTCCAACGCCTCACCGCATGTCGGCAGCCTCACCGTGCATCTGCCACGGTAGCGGCTCGAACGGGGTGACGATAAGAGATCAGCGCGGCCGCGGGGCCGACTGGCCCGAACCGTCAGCCTCGGGGCAGCCGGGCCACGACGTACGAGGTGAGGTCGAGCAGGCGGTTCGTGTAGCCCCACTCGTTGTCGTACCAGCCGAAGACCTTGACCAGGTCTCCGTGGGCCTGGGTGAGGGGGGCGTCCAGGACGCAGGAGGCGGGGTCGCCGACCACGTCGCGGGAGACGATCGGGGCGTCGGACACCCGCAGGACGTCCTTCAGCGGTCCCTCGGCGGCCTCGCGGTAGGCGGCGTTGATCTCCTCCGCGCTCACCGCCCGCTCGAGGACCACGGTCAGGTCGGTCAGCGAGCCGTCCTCCACCGGAACGCGCACGGCGCTGCCGTCCAGCGTGCCCGCCAGCTCGGGCAGGACCAGGCCGACGGCGCGGGCGGCGCCGGTGGTGGTGGGGATGATGTTGACCGCCGCCGAACGGCCCCGGCGCAGGTCCTTGTGGGGGCCGTCCAGGACCACCTGGTCGTTGGTGTAGCCGTGGATCGTGGTCATCAGTCCCTTGACGACGCCGAAGTGCTCGTCGAGGACCTTGACCATGGGGGCCACGCAGTTGGTGGTGCACGAGGCGTTGGAGATCACGTGGTGGTTCTCCGGGTCGTACGTGCCCTCGTTGACGCCCATGACGATCGTGGCGTCGACGTCCTTGCCGGGCACGGACAGGAGTACCTTGCGCGCGCCGGCCGCCAGGTGCAGGCCGGCCTGGTCGCGGGTGCGGAAGCGGCCGGTGGACTCGATCACCACTTCCACGCCGAGGCCGCCCCAGTCCAGCGCGGCCGGGTCACGCTCGGCGGTCACCGCGATGCGGTGTCCGTCCACGGTCAGCGAGGTCTCGTCGTGCTCGACGGGGCGGTTCAGCCGGCCGTACGTCGAGTCGTACGTCAGCAGGTGCGCGAGCGCCGCCGGGGAGGTGACGTCGTTGACCGCCACCACCTCCAGCGGCGCTGCCGCGGCGCCGGTGCGTTCCAAGACGCAACGCAGGTAGTTCCGGCCGATCCGGCCGAAGCCGTTGATACCCACTCGCACGGTCATGTCTTCCGTCCTCCCCTTGGTGCGGCGATGCCCGGCGGTGTTCCGGGACCGCTCTCAGCCTGCCGCCCGGGAGTCCGTGCGGGTATGGGCCGGGCGGGGGCGGGCCGTGGGGACCTTCGGCCCCACGGGACCGGGTGCGGGGCCGACCGAGGGACTCGGCCCGTTACTGGCCTTCGGGGCGCATCCGGTCGCGTGCCTGGGTGGCGATGACGGCGGCCTGGATACGGCGTTCCACGCCGAGCTTGGCGAGCAGGCGGGAGATGTGGTTCTTGACCGTCTTCTCGGCCAGGTAGAGCCGCTGGCCGATCTGCCGGTTGGTGAGCCCTTCGCCGATCAGTTCGAGGATCTCGCGTTCCCGGTCGGTGAGACCCGGCAGCATTTCCGGCTCCTCGGCCGGCTGCTGTCCGCCGCCCCGCAGCCGTGCCATCAGCTTGGTCGTGGCGCTGGCGTCCAGCAGCGACTGGCCGCGGGCCACCGTGCGCACGGCCGAGACCAGGTCCGAGCCCTGGATCTGCTTGAGGACGTATCCGGCCGCCCCCGCCATGATCGAGTCCAGCAGCGCCTCCTCGTCGTCGAAGGAGGTCAGCATCAGGCAGGCCAGGTCCGGCATCTGCGACCGCAGCTCGCGGCAGACGGTCACGCCGTCTCCATCGGGCAGGCGCACGTCGAGGACGGCCACGTCGGGGCGCAGGGCGGGGACCCGGACCAGCGCCTGTTCCACCGTCGCGGCTTCTCCGACCACGGTGATGTCCGGTTCGTCGTCCAGCAGGTCGTGCACCCCGCGTCGTACCACTTCGTGGTCGTCCAGGAGGAAGACCCTGATCGGGCTTCCCGTGCTCTCGCCCTGCTCACTGTGCGCCATCGAATGCTCCTCGCAATGCCTCGGCCTGTGCCAGAATCCTTCCTTCCCAGGATGGCCGAGGACCAGGGCCGGTCGGCCCCATTTCGCCTGCATCAGTGGGCCATGAGGCCGCGCTCACGGAACTGGCCCCGTACCCGGTCCACCAGCACCCGATCGGGGACCGGTGCGTCACGCAGGGGGAAGGGGATGCCCAGGGCGTCGTACTTGGCGGCGCCGAGCTTGTGGAACGGCAGGATGTCGACCCGCTCCACGCAGGCGAGGCCGGAAAGGAATCCGGCGAGTCCGTCTACGGCCTCCTCGTCGTCGGTCCAGCCGGGCACCAGGACGTACCTGATCCACATGCGCTTGCCCAGCCCGTCGAGACGGGTGGCGAAGTTCAGGGTGGGGGCGAGGGCGCCGCCGGTCAGCTTCCGGTACGTCGGGACGTCGAACGACTTGATGTCCAGCAGTACCAGGTCGGTGTCGGCCAGGAGCGTGTCCGTGGCGCGGGCGCCGAGGAAGCCGGAGGTGTCGAGGGCGGTGTGCAGGCCGGCCTCCTTGCAGCGGCGCAGGACCGCCGCGGTGAAGGCCGGCTGGAGCAGGGGTTCGCCGCCGGTGAGGGTCACTCCCCCGCCGGCCGTGACGAGGAAGTCCCGGTACTTGTCGATCTCCGCCATCACCTCGTCGACGGTGGCCTCCCGGCCGTCTCGCATGTGCCAGGTGTCGGGGTTGGCGCAGTAGAGGCAGCGCAGAGGGCAGCCGCTGGCGAAGAGGACGAAGCGGGTCCCAGGACCGTCCACGCCGGTGGACAGGTCCCAGGAGTGGATGCGGCCGGTGACCGATCCCGCTGCCACGGTCGGGGGCATCGTGCTCACAGCGATCCGTGGAAGGTGCGGCTGATCACGTCGAGCTGCTGCTCGCGGGTCAGGCGGACGAAGTTCACCGCGTAGCCGGAGACCCTGATCGTCAGCTCGGGGTACTTCTCCGGGTGTTCCATCGCGTCCTCCAGCACGGCGCGGTCCAGCACGTTGACGTTCATGTGGAAGCCGCCGGCGGACATGTAGGCGTCGAGGATGCCGACCAGGTGACCGGCCCGCTCCTCGGGGACGTGGCCCAGCCCTTCCGGGGTGATCGTGGTGGTCAGGGAGATGCCGTCGCGTGCCGCCTCGTAGGGCAGCTTGGCCACCGACAGGGCGGAGGCGGCCACGCCGTGCTTGTCACGGCCGTTCATCGGGTTGGCGCCGGGGGCGAAGGGCTGGCCGGCCCGGCGGCCGTCGGGGGTGTTGCCGGTGTGCTTGCCGTACACGACGTTGGAGGTGATGGTCAGCACCGACTGCGTGTGCTCGGCATCGCGGTAGGTGGGGTGCTTGCGTACCTTCGCCATGAAGGACTTCACCAGCTCGACGGCGATCGCGTCGGCGCGGTCGTCGTTGTTGCCGTACGCCGGAAAGTCGCCCTCGGTGTGGAAGTCCACGGCCAGTCCGGTCGCGTCACGGATGACCTTCACGCGGGCGTGCTTGACGGCGGAGAGGCTGTCGGCGGCGACGGACAGGCCGGCGATGCCGCAGGCCATGAAGCGGTGCACCGGGTGGTCGTGCAGGGCCATCTCGATGCGCTCGTAGGCGTACTTGTCGTGCATGTAGTGGATGACGTTGAGTGCGTCGACGTAGGTCTGGGCCAGCCAGTCCAGTACGCGGTCGTAGGCGTCCGACAGTTGGTCGTAGTCCAGGTACTCGCCGGACAGCGGCGGCATCTCCGGGGTGATCTGGTCGCCGGTCATCTCGTCCCGGCCGCCGTTGACGGCGTACAGCAGGGCCTTGGCGAGGTTGACGCGGGCGCCGAAGAACTGCATCTGCTTGCCCACCGCCATCGCGGAGACGCAGCAGGCGATGGCGGTGTCGTCCCCGGTGCGTGGGCGCATCAGGTCGTCGGACTCGTACTGGACGGCGCTGGTGTCGATGGACACCTGGGCGCAGAACTCCTTGAAGCCGGCCGGCAGGCGGGGCGACCACAGGACGGTCAGGTTCGGTTCCGGTGCGGGGCCGAGGTTGTAGAGGGTCTGCAGGAAGCGGAAGGAGGTGCGGGTCACCAGCGGGCGGCCGTCCGCGCCGATGCCGCCGATGGACTCCGTCACCCAGGTCGGGTCGCCGGAGAACAGGGCGTCGTACTCGGGGGTGCGCAGGAAGCGCACGATGCGCAGCTTGATGACGAAGTCGTCGATCAGCTCCTGGGCCCGCCTCTCGTCGAGGAGCCCCTGGTCGAGGTCGCGCTGGAGGTAGACGTCCAGGAAGGTGGAGGTACGGCCCAGCGACATGGCCGCGCCGTTCTGCTCCTTCACCGCGGCGAGGAAGCCGAGGTAGAGCCACTGGACGGCCTCGTGCGCGGTGGCCGCGGGCCGGGTGACGTCACAGCCGTAGGACGCGGCCATCTCGGCCAGCTCTCCCAGCGCCCGGATCTGCTCGGCGAGTTCCTCGCGGTCGCGGACGACCTCGGCGGTGGACGGCCGGGCGTCCAGCAGGGCCCGCTCGGCACGCTTGGCCTCGGTGAGCCGGTCGGTGCCATAGAGGGCGACGCGGCGGTAGTCCCCGATGATCCTGCCGCGGCCGTAGGCGTCGGGCAGTCCGGTGATGATGCCGACCTTGCGGGCGGCGCGCATGGCGGGGGTGTAGCCGTCGAAGACGCCCGCGTTGTGGGTCTTGCGGTAGGTGTCGAACACCTTCGTGACGAACGGGTCGGGCTCGTAGCCGTACGCCTTCAGCCCGTTCTCCACCATGCGCAGGCCGCCGTTGGGCATGATCGCCCGCTTCAGCGGGGCGTCCGTCTGCAGGCCGACGATCAGCTCGCGGTCGCGGTCGATGTAGCCGGGTGCGTGCGAGGTGATGGTGGAGGGGGTGGCGGCGTCCACGCCGAGCACGCCCCTGCGCCGCTCCTCCGGGAACAGCGCGCTGACCTTCTCCCAGACCGCACGAGTGCGGTCCGTGGGGCAGGCCAGGAAGGAGGCGTCGCCCTCGTAGGGCGTGTAGTTGGCTTGGATGAAGTCGCGCACGTCGATGCGCTCACGCCACCCGCTCCCGGCGAACTGCCGCCAGGCGTCGGCGGTCCGGGGGCCGGCTGTCACCGTCGTGGTCATCACAGGTCCTCTCGTCGTACGGTCTTGTCACTGTCGATGCTCGTCGTGCGGGTGCGCGGCGAGGAGTGCCGGACAGGGCACCGGGTGGTCCCGTGCGGGCCCGACCGGCCGGGACCTTCGGCCCCGACCGGCCACCGTGGTGTCAGCCGTGCGGAACCACGGCGACGGGACATCCGACGTGGTGCAGGACAGCGTGCGTGACCGGCCCCGTGAAGACACCGACCCGGTGATCGAGCCCGCGGCGGCCCACCACCAGGAGGCCCCCGTCCTGAGCGGCCCGCACCAGAACCACCGCGGCGCGCCCCTCGGTGACTGTCTCGGTCACGGGAACGGTCGGGTACTTCTCCCGCCAGGGACGCAGCACCGCCGCCACGGTGCGCTCCTCATCCGCCAGCGCCTGAGCATGCGGCCACGAAACGGGAGCCGGGCCCTCCGGGGTCGCGGACACCAGTGGCACGGACGGAACGGGGGCGGGCCGGAAGGCGGTCCGGAAAGCGTGGACCACGGACAGGCCGGTGCCACGCCGGCGGGCGGCGTCGAAGGCGAACTCGATCAGTTCGTCGCAAGGACGGTCCGTCTGCAGCCCCAGGACCACGTGACGGTAGGGCGTCTGTGGTATCTCCTCGGGGGCGACGCCGTCGGTGGACGGCAGGTGCTCGTCGGCGGCGGACCGTCCCGCGCGGACCAGGACGACCGGGCGGGCGGACCGGCCGACGACTCGCTGGGACACGGAGCCCGTGAGAAAGCCGCCCACAGGCCCGAGGCCGCGGGAACCGAGGACCAGCAGGTCGGTGTCGGCCGCGGCCTCGAGCAGGCCGGCCACCGTGGAGTCGCACACGAGTCGGTCGGTGATCCGTAGCCATGGGTGGGCGGCCCGGACACTGCGTACGGCCTCGCCCAGGAGCTGCTCGGCCCACTCGCGCTCGGTGCTGTCCATGGGGACATACGGCGCGGGTCGGGCGTGGCGGTGCCAGACGTGGATCACGCCGAGTCCGGTTCCTCGCCGCTGAGCCTCCTGGGCAGCCCAGTGTGCGGCGGCTAGTCCCTCGGTCGATCCGTCGATCCCCACCACGATGTCGCGCGGCATGACGTGTCCCCTCCCTGGTCGTCGAAATCCGATGGCTTCGAGCCTCGGCCCGGCCGTGCCGGTGGTCCACGGGCCGTACAGCCCCGGCAGGGCGCCGATGGTCCCTCCGGAATGGCAAGGGCTCATCGGGGGCCGACCGGTCCCTCACGCGGGACGGCCGGCACCTCGCGTCGTGCCCGCCCCCGTCCGACGCTGGAATCATTACGCCCCAACGCTTGAGGAGCGCAGCGTCATGGTCCGTTACGTGTACGACTTCACCGAGTGCGGCCGTGACATGGCCGATCTCCTCGGCGGCAAGGGATCGAACCTGGCGGAGATGACCCGGCTCGGGCTCCCCGTACCGCCGGGATTCACCGTCACCACCGAGGCGTGCCGCGCCTTCCTGGAGACGGGCAGCGAACCCGCGGGCCTGTGGGAGGAGGTCTCCGCGCACCTGGCGGGCCTCGAAGCCTCCGCCGGCCGTTCGCTGGGGCAGCCGGACGACCCGCTGCTGCTGTCCGTCCGCTCCGGCGCGAAGTTCTCCATGCCCGGCATGATGGAGACGATCCTCGACATCGGCCTCAACGACGACTCCGTCCTCGGGCTTGCCAAGGTCTCCGGCAACGAACGCTTCGCCTGGGACTCCTACCGCCGCCTCGTCCAGATGTTCGGCAGCACGGTCATGGGCGTCGACTCCTCCCGCTTCGAGCGGTCCCTCGCCCTTCTCAAGGACCTGCGCGGCGTCCAGGACGATGTGCACCTGACGGCATCCGACCTGGCCGAGCTGGTCGAGACGTACAAGAACCTGATCCACCTGGAGACAGGTGACCACTTCCCCCAGTCCCCCGCCGAGCAGCTGCGCCGGGCAATCCTGGCCGTATTCGAGTCCTGGAACGGCGAACGCGCCCGGCTGTACCGGCGCCGCGAGCACATCGCCGACGACCTGGGTACCGCCGTCAACGTCCAGCGCATGGTCTTCGGCAACCTCGGGGCCGACTCCGGCAGTGGCGTCGCCTTCACCCGCGACCCGGCCACCGGTCGCTCCGGCCTGTACGGCGACTACCTGCCCGACGCGCAGGGCGAGGACGTCGTCGCCGGCATCCGCAACACCGTGCCGCTGGCCGAGCTGAAGCGCCTGGACGCCAGGTCCTACGACGGGCTGCGCACGCACATGCGCACCCTGGAACGCCACTACCGAGATCTGTGCGACATCGAGTTCACCATCGAACGCGGCACCCTGTGGATGCTCCAGACCCGGGTCGGCAAGCGCACCGCCGAGGCCGCCTTCGTTCTCGCCGCCGAGCTGGCCGACGAAGGACTCATCACCCCGGACGAGGCGCTGGCCCGGGTGAGCGGCGAGGGCCTGGCCCGGCTGATGTTCCCACGCTTCGACGCCTCCGCGACCGGTACCGCACTCGCCCACGGCGTCCCTGCCTCTCCCGGCGCGGCGGCCGGGACCGTGGTCTTCGACTCCGCCCAGGCGGTGCGCCGCGCCGCGGATGGCGAGAAGGTGGTCCTGGTCCGTCAGGAGACCACCCCGGACGACCTGCCCGGCATGATCGCCGCTCAGGCGGTCCTCACCAGCCGGGGTGGCAAGACCAGCCACGCGGCCGTGGTCGCCCGCGGCATGGGCAAGGTCTGCGTGTGCGGCGCCGAGGAGCTCACCGTGGACACCGAGGCCCGGCGCTTCACCGCCGCGGACGGCACCGTGGTCGAGGAGGGCACCGTCGTCTCGGTGGACGGCTCCGCCGGAGCGGTGTACGCCGGTTCGGTGCCGTTGGTGGACTCGGCGGTGATCCGGTATCTGGAGGACGGCCGGGGCGGCGGTGGCTCGCAGGGCGTGGACGTGGTCGACGCGGTGGCCCGGGCGCTGGCCCGCGCCGACACCGTGCGGCGGCTGGAGGTGCGGGCCAACGCCGACACCCCGGAGGACGCCGTCCGGGCCCGCCGGTTCGGAGCGCAGGGCATCGGCCTGTGCCGCACCGAGCACATGTTCCTCGGTGACCGCCGCAAGCTGGTCGAGCAGATGATCCTGGCCGGCACGGACGCCGAGCGCGACCGGGCCCTGGCGGACCTCCTGCCGCTGCAGCGGCGGGACTTCGTCGGCATCCTGGAGGCCATGGACGGTCTGCCGGTCACCATCCGGCTGCTGGACCCGCCCCTGCACGAATTTCTGCCCGACCACACCGAACTGGCGGTGCGGATCGCCACCGCTCAGGCCCGTGGCGAGGAGCCGGATGCGCACGACGTCGCACTGCTCGGCGCGGTGAACCGCATGCACGAGGAGAACCCGATGCTCGGGCTGCGCGGCGTACGCCTGGGCCTGGTCGTGCCCGGCCTGGTCGCCATGCAGGTCCGGGCGATCGGTGAGGCCGTGACCGAGCGCCTGTCGGCCGGTGGCGCACCCCAGGCGGAGATCATGGTCCCGCTCGTCGGTGACGTCCGTGAACTACGCCTCGTGTGCGCGGAGGTCCAGCGGGTGCTGGCCGAGATCTCACGGGCGGCCGGAGTCGTCCTCGACTGCCCGGTCGGCACCATGATCGAGTTGCCCAGGGCCGCCCTGACGGCGGGCCGGATCGCCGAGGAAGCCGAGTTCTTCTCCTTCGGCACCAATGACCTGACCCAGACGACCTGGGGCTTCTCCCGCGACGACGTCGAGGCGGAATTCTTCTCCGCCTACCTGGACAAGGGCGTCTTCTCCACCTCCCCCTTCGAGGCGCTCGACCGCGAGGGGGTCGGCCGACTGGTGAACATCGCGGTCGCCGAGGGCCGCGCCACCCGCCCGGACCTCAAGATCGGGGTGTGCGGTGAGCACGGCGGCGACCCCGACTCGGTGCACTTCTTCCACACCGCCGGACTGGACTACGTCTCCTGCTCGCCGTTCCGGGTGCCGGTGGCGCGGCTGGAGGCGGGGCGGGCGGCGCTGGAGGAGACCGAGGGGAGCGACAGCAGGTGAACCGCGGGCGGGGCCGCTCGGCCCTCGTGCCAGGGACCGGCCGCTCCGCCCTCCAGGGCCGGTCGCCCCTGGGACGGGAGCGACCGGCGCAGCAGGCTTGAGGCGACGCAGAACGATCACAGGGAGTGGAACACATGACCGCCAAGGACATCGATGCCCGTGAGACCGCCGCCGTGCTGGTCCGCGCCGACGGCGAGGTGGACGAGGAGTCTCTCGCCTACCTCCACGAGAAGGTCGCCGCCGCTCTGGACCGGCCCGGCCTGCCGCCCGTGAACGGTGAGGTGCGCGTACGGCGGGCATCGGCCCACCACGTCGAACTGCCCTGGTCCGCCCGCACCGACATCCGGGTCGGCAGCGACTTCGTCGTCGTCCACGCGCGCGAGGCGAGCGCCCGCGAACTCGCCGACCGGCTCCACGACCGGCTGCGCTCCGCCGCCGAACGCGTCACCCACCGAAGCGACACCACCCGCCGGACGGCCGCCCCGCCCCCGTGGCGCGGCGGCCCGCAGAAGTAGGCGCCACACGGCGCCCGCCCGACCTGGCGGGGAGCCGGAGCCGAACCGGGCTCCGGCTCTCCCCGCCCGCGCTCGTGAAGGAGATCCGCCGTGACCGCTCACATCGTCGGCGAGGTAATGACCACGGACGTCGTCCACGCCCGCCGGACGACACCGTTCAAAGAGGTCGTCCGGTTGCTCGACCACCACCGGATCAGCGGACTGCCGGTGGTCGACGCCGACGACAAGGTCCTCGGCGTCCTGTCCGGCAGCGACCTCGTACGCAACCAGGCGCACCGGGACGGCCCCGCTCCGCCGCCGTCCGTGACGGCGGGCGATGTGATGTCGAGCCCCGCCATCACCGTGCACCCCGAGCAGACCGTGCCGGACGCCGCCCGGCTCATGGAGCGCCGCGGCGTCGAGCGACTGCCCGTGGTCGACGAGGCCGACCGCCTCATCGGCATCGCCACCCGCCGTGACCTGCTACGGGTCTTCCTGCGCGCGGACGACGACATCCGCCGCCAGGTGACCGAGGAGATCGTCGTGACCGCGATGGGGCTGCCGTCCGACGCGGTCCGCGTCGCTGTCCGCGACGGCGTCGTCACCCTCGACGGCCGGGTGGAAGCGCGTAGCCAGGTGCCGGAACTCGTGCACGCCGTCTGGCGGCTCGACGGCGTGGTCGGCGTGGTGAACGGCCTGGGCTTCCGCATCGACGACCGCGAGTCGCCCACCCCGTCCCACCGGACCGGGAGTCCGTGACCTCAGCGGCCGGCGCCGACGTGCGGCGGGCCGGGCGGGCCGGCCGTGCCGGGGCCGACGGTCCCTGCCCCGCCGGGCCGGACGGACGCGAGAGGGGCCCTTCGGCGCCTGCCACGGCACCGGGACCCGTCGGAGAGTGGAGCCAGGGAGGGGCGCCGGTCCCCCGCGGTGTCCCTCCCGTCCCGAGCCGCCGCATGAACACGGCGGTCCCTGACAACGGAGGCACACCACCATGACCCGACAGGACGTGCGGACCAAGGACCGCGTCGGGATCGACGCCCCGTCCGACACCGCGGTCGCCGTAGACCGTCTGGTCACGGCCGGCCTCAAGGCTCTCGCCGACTACGAGGCCCTCTCCCAGGAACAGGTCGACCACATCGTCAAGAAGGCGTCGGTCGCCGCCCTGGACCAGCACACCGCCCTGGCCCGCCTGGCGGTCGAGGAGACGGGGCGCGGGGTCTTCGAGGACAAGGCCGCCAAGAACATGTTCGCGTGCGAGCACGTCACACACAGCATGGGTCACACGAAGACCGTCGGGGTCATCGGCCGGGACGACATCGAGGACATGGTGGAGATCGCCGAACCGGTGGGCGTGGTGGCCGCGGTCACCCCCGTCACCAACCCGACCTCGACCACGGTCTTCAAGGCGCTGATGGCGCTGAAGACCCGCAACCCGGTGATCTTCGCGTTCCACCCGTCCGCCCAGCGGTGCAGCTCCGAAGCGGCCCGCGTCGTGCGGGACGCGGCCATTGCCGCCGGAGCGCCGGAGCACTGCATGCAGTGGATCGAGGCCCCGTCCGTCGAGGCCACCCGCACGCTCATGCATCACCCGGGCGTCTCGCTGATCCTCGCCACCGGCGGCAACGCCATGGTCAAGGCCGCCTACTCGGCCGGCAAGCCGGCCCTCGGGGTCGGTGCCGGCAACGTCCCGGCCTACGTCCACCGCAGCGCCAAGCTGCGCCGGGCAGTCAACGACCTCGTGCTGTCCAAGTCGTTCGACAACGGCATGATCTGCGCCTCCGAGCAGGCCGTCATCCTGGACACGGAGATCTACGACGCCGCGATCACCGAGTTCCGCTCCCTGCACGCCCATCTGGCCACCCCTCAGGAGAAGGCGAAGCTGGAGTCGTTCCTCTTTCCCGCCACCGGCGGTTCGGGCGCCGGCTGCGAACCCAAGGTCAACGCGGCCGCCGTCGGGCAGAGCCCGGCGTGGATCGCCGAGCGGGCCGGATTCTCGGTGCCGGCAGACACCTCGGTCATCCTGGTCGAGGCCGAACGGGTCGGCCCGGACGAGCCGCTGACCCGGGAGAAGCTCTGCCCGGTCCTCGCCGTACTGCGCGCCGAGGACGAGCGCCGCGGGTTCGACCTCGCCGCCGACATGGTCGCCTTCCACGGCCAGGGCCACAGCGCCGTCATCCACACCGAGGAGCCTGCCGTGGCGGAGGCGTACGGCATGCGGATGAAGACGGTACGGATCATCGTCAACTCGCCGTCCTCGCAGGGCGCGATCGGCGGCATCTACAACGGTCTGCTGCCCTCGCTCACGCTGGGGTGCGGTTCCTGGGGCAGCACGTCGGTGTCCAACAACGTCTCCGCCGCCCAGCTGCTCAACGTCAAGCGGGTCTCCACCCGCCGCAACAACCTCCAGTGGTTCAAAGTCCCACCGAAGATCTACTTCGAACCGCAGGCCATCCGCTACCTGACCTCCATGCCGGACGTCCACCGCGTCACCATCGTCACCGACGCCACCATGACCCGCCTCGGATTCGTCGACCGGATCAGCCGCGTCCTGCAACGGCGTCGGGAGCCGGTCACCCTCCAGATCATCGGCAACGTCCAGCCCGAACCCAGCATCGACTCCGTCCAGCACGGCGCCGACCTCATGCGGGACTTCCGCCCCGACACGATCATCGCGCTCGGCGGTGGCTCCCCCATGGACGCCGCCAAGGTCATGTGGCTGCTGTACGAGCAGCCCGGCATCGACTTCGCGGACATGCGGCAGAAGTTCTCCGACATCCGCAAGCGCGCCTTCCGCTTCCCCACCCTCGGCAAGCAGGCCCGCCCCCTGGTCTGCGTGCCCACCACCTCCGGCACCGGCGCCGAGGTCACCCCGTTCGCCGTCATCTCCGACCCCGCGACCGGCAAGAAGTACCCGCTCGCCGACTACGCCCTCACCCCCAGCGTCGCGATCATCGGCCCCCTCCTCACGACCGCGTTGCCCCCGGCGCTCGCCGCCGACAGCGGCTTCGACGCCCTCACCCACGCCATCGAGGCGTACGTGTCCGTCTACGCCAACGACTTCACCGACGGCCTCGCCCTGCACGCCATCCGCCTGGTCTTCGGAAACATCGAGGCGGCCGTGAACAACCGTGCCAACGCCGCGGAGGCCCGGGAGAAGATGCACAACGCCGGCACCATCGCGGGCATGGCCTTCGGCAACGCCTTCCTGGGCATCGTCCATGCCATGTCGCACACCCTCGGCGCCACGTTCCACATCGCGCACGGGCGCACCAACGCGGTCCTGCTGCCGCGTGTCATCCGCTACAACGGCACCGTCCCGACGAAGCTGACCGGCTGGCCCAAGTACGAGAACTACCGTGCCCCCGAACGCTTCCAGGACATCGCCCGCGCCCTCGGACTGGCCGCGGCCACTCCTACCGAGGGCGTGGAGTCACTCGCCGCGGCCGTCGAGCGGCTCCGTGACGCCGTCGGCATAGAGCCGACGTTCCAGGCCCTCGGCGTCGACGAGCGCGCCTTCCTCGACGCCCTGCCCCAGCAGGCCCTCAACGCCTACGAGGACCAGTGCGCGCCGGCCAACCCGCGCATGCCGATGCTCGACGACATGCAGGAGCTGATGCGCACGGCGTACCACGGCTGAACAGACCGTGCCGGAGGCCGCCGCGCGGGAGCCTGACAGCTTCCGCGCGGCGGCTTCGCCATGCCCGGCGGGACTGACGTCCCGAGGGGTCGCACGGGCCCCTGCGCATGGGCCATCGGACCCTACTGCCCGGCGAGCACCTGGTCTTGGCTGTCCCTATGACGCACGAGCACGCCCGCACCGGCCCGATCCGCTCCGAGTACACCGTCGGCCACACGACCGTCCTGGAACTGCGTGGAGACCTCGACATCGCCGTGACACCGATCGTCACGGCCCGGCTGGACGCCCTCACCGCATGCCCACACCCCGATCTGGTCGTGGACCTCCGTCCTGTGCCCTTCCTGGACTGCGCCGCGCTGGGAGTGCTGTGCAGGGCACGCGCGCGGATCCGTGAGCGGCACGGCAGGCTGCGTCTCGTCTCCGGCAGCGACCGCTTACGCGACATCGTGCGCCGCACCGGACTGGCGGGCGCCTTCGATGTCTACAGATCGCTGACGGACGCCCTGAGTTTCCAGCCCCGCGACCGACCCGCCGTGCCAGCCTTCGCCGACCGCCCAAGTGGGCGCTTCAGCCGGTCTCGCTGACGGGCGGGCAGTTCTCCGCGGGCGCCCCGCTCGCCCAGGGAGCGGACGCAGCAGGGCCCGGACAGCGGATCCGACGTCCGCGGTCCGGGCCCCTCGGGTTCCCGTCAGCCGTCCCACGTCCAGTCGGCCACCTCGGGCAGATCGACACCGTGCTCGCGGATGTACGCGTGGTGGCGCAGCCGGGCGTCCTCCATCCCCTGACGCACGGCCGCCGCGCGCACCGCGAGGCCGGGGACACGGTCGATGACGTCCATGACCAGCCGGTAGCGGTCCAGGTCGTTGCGGACCACCATGTCGAACGGTGTGGTGGTCGTGCCCATTTCCTTGTAGCCGCGCACGTGCAGGTGCTGGTGGCCTGTGCGGCGGTAGGCCAGTCGGTGGATCAGCCAGGGGTAGCCGTGGTAGGCGAAGACGACCGGCTTGTCGGGGGTGAACAGGCCGTTGTACTCGAAGTCGCTCATTCCGTGGGGATGTTCCTCGCTCGGCAGCAGTCGGGCGATGTCGACGACGTTCACGACCCGGACGGCCAGCTCCGGCAAGTGGTGCCTCAGCAGCTGTGCGGCGGCCAGTACCTCCTGCGTGGGTACGTCGCCCGCGCAGGCGAGCACCACGTCGGGTTCCCGGCTGCCGTCCTCGGTGCCGGCCCAGTCCCAGACGCCGGCGCCGCGCGCACAGTGCACCCGGGCCTCCTCCATGGTCAGCCAGTCGAAGCAGGGCTGTTTGCCGGCGACGATCACGTTGACGTAGTCACGGCTGCGCAGGACGTGGTCGGCGACGGAGAGCAGGGTGTTGGCGTCCGGCGGCAGATAGACCCGTACGGCTTCGGGGCTCTTGTTGAGGATGTGGTCGACGAAGCCGGGGTCCTGGTGGGAGAAGCCGTTGTGGTCCTGGCGCCACACATGGGAGGTGAGCAGGTAGTTGAGGGAGGCGATGGGCGCGCGCCAGGGCAGGCGGCGGGTCACGCGCAGCCACTTGATGTGCTGGTTGACCATCGAGTCGACGATGTGGACGAACGCTTCGTAGCAGGAGAACAGCCCATGCCGGCCGGTGAGAAGGTATCCCTCCAGCCAGCCCTGGCAGGTGTGCTCGGAGAGAATCTCCATCACCCGGCCGTGGCGGTCCAGGTGCTCGTCCACCTCAAGGGTACAGGCCTGCCATGCCTTGCCGCTGGCACCGTAGACGGCCTGGAGGCGGTTGGAAGCGGTCTCGTCGGGACCGACGACACGGAAGTCACGTCGGTCGGCAGTCTCGCGCATGACGTACTCCAGCAGGTCGCCGAGGACGCGAGTGGGTTCGTGCAGGGTCGCGCCCGGCTTGTCCACCGGGACGGCGAACCTCCCCAGAGGTGGCAGCGGGAGTTCGCGCACCAGCAGGCCGCCGTTGGCGTGCGGGCTCGATCCCAGCCTGCGTGCGCCGTCGGGGACGCACGTCAGGACATCCGGGCGAGGTGCCCCGTGCTCGTCGAACAGCTCTTGCAGCCGGTAGGAGAGCAGCCATTCCTCGAGCTGCCGCAGGTGGTCGGGATTGTCCCGGACGGCTGACAGGGGGACCTGGTGAGCTCGCCAGGTCCCTTCCACGGGAAGGCCGTCGACCTCGGCGGGGCCGGTCCAGCCCTTGGGGGTACGCAGAACGATCATCGGCCAGCGGGGCCGCTCCGTCTCCCCTTCCTCGCGGGCGGCGCGCTGAACAGCGGCGATACGGTCCGCGGCGGTGTCCATGGCCTGGGCCATCGCGCGGTGGACCGCGGCCGGCTCGTCTCCGGTGACGTGGATGGGCTCGTGTCCGTATCCCTTGAGGAGTTCGTCGAGTTCGGACTCCGGAAGCCGGGACAGCACGGTGGGATTGGCGATCTTGTAGCCGTTGAGGTGCAGGATCGGCAGGACGGCGCCGTCCTGCACGGGGTCCAGGAACTTGTTGGAGTGCCAGGAGGCGGCCAGCGGCCCCGTCTCCGCCTCACCGTCACCGATGACACAGGTGACCAGCAGGCCGGGGTTGTCGAAGGCGGCGCCGTAGGCGTGAGAGAGGGCGTAGCCGAGTTCCCCGCCCTCGTGGATGGAGCCGGGCGTCTCCGGGGCCACGTGGCTGGGGACGCCTCCGGGGAACGAGAACTGCCGGAACAGCCGGGCCATCCCGGCTGCGTCCCGGGTGATGTCCGGGTAGGTCTCCGTGTACGACCCTTCCAGCCAGGAATTGGCCACCACGGCGGGGCCGCCGTGACCGGGCCCCCAGATGCAGAGGGCTTCCAGCCCCCGGGAGCGGATGAGTCGGTTGAGGTGTGTGTACACGAGGTTGAGGCCGGGTGAAGTGCCCCAGTGACCGAGCAGCCGCGGCTTGACGTGCTCAGCGCGCAGCGGTTCGGTGAGCAGAGGATTGGACATCAGGTAGATCTGGCCGACGGACAGATAGTTCGCTGCACGCCAATGGGCGTCCAGCCTCCTTAATTCCTCGTCCGAGAGCGGACTGGACACCTGTTGCGAATGGGCGTACATCTTGGGTTCCCTTGCGATCGATGGTCGGCTCGACGGAGAGCCCTGCGAGGTCTTTCGTCTCACCCTGCCCCGTTCACCGGGTACCCGACAGGGCCGACCGGACCTTTCCGTACACACCGCTTGCGGCCGCCCGGTGTTCGATCGAGTAGAGGGGAAGGCTCACGCGAACGCCCTCTGATGGAGCCGCAGTCCCTGGAGAGCCCGGACGTGTGGCGCGTGTCCGAGGTGCAGGACCACCTGCGGGAGCTGCCCGGCGGCGAGAGCCCCACTCCGCCACCCACATCAACGCCGTCATCACCGACCCCGCGAAGGCCGCCAGACGCAGCGCCACCCCCGCCGTCAACGCCGGCCCGATCCGCAGCAGACCCAGCATGAGCAGCCAGTCCGCCCGCACGCGGCGTGTCACACGCACCGCGTACAGGCGGGCTGAGGAACGGACAGGGAAAGCTTCCCTCGTTGCCTTCGCAGTCCTGGACAGTCCTTCTCGGTCAGTCGTGTGAGATCACCGCCACCGGAGCGACGGCGTGATGCAGCAGCGCCTGGGTCACCGGACCGATATGAGCGCCTACGGCCGCCCGACGGTTCCGCCTGCCCACCACCACGAGTGCGGCGTCGTAGGAGGCGTCGACCAGGTGGCGCCCGGCACCACCGATCGTGGCCTGCGCGTGAACCTCCACGGCGGGGTACCTGTCCTGCCACGGTCGCAGGACGTCGGACAGTTCGCTCCGTACCTGCTTGACCATGCCGTCGTTCAGATCGGGCATGAGCGCACCGCCGTAGTAGTAGGGCGGCAGCGTCCAGCCGTGAATGATCCGTATGCGTGCGGCGCGCCGTGAAGCCGCGTCGAACGCGTAGGCGATCACCGCGTCATTGGGCTTGTGCAGATCCAGGCCCAGGACGACGTCACGGTGGCCGGAGACGGCGGAGACCTCGCGTGCCGAGGTCTCCGCCGTCGCCTCCTCCTCGCTGTGCTCGGCAGCCCGGACGAGGACGACGGGCCGCTCGCACGAGGCCAGGACGGCATGGGAGACGGAACCGAGCAGGTATCCCGCCGCCTTGCTCAGTCCGCGGGAGCCCAGTACCAGCAGTTCGGCCTCCTCGGCGGCCTTCAGCAGAGCCGGGACGGGCAGACCGGCGATCTCGTCCGTGTCGATCCGCAGCCCGGGGCGGGTCTCGCCGACGCGGGAGCGCGCCTGGGCCAGCAGGTGCTGTGCCGATGCCCGCTGGAGGTCGCTGGGCGGCACCGGTACGCCGAGTCCGGTCGCCGGTGCGAAGGCGGGGGCTTGCCACTCCCACGCGGTCACGAGCCTCAGAGGCAGGTCCCTGAGCTGTGCCTCGTGCGCGGCCCAGTCCGCGGCAGCCAGACTCGCCGGCGAACCGTCCAGTCCGACGGTGATGGTGCGGGTCATGGAAATCCTCCTTCAGTCTGCTTCGAGTCTGGGTCCCGTCAGGCGGCGACAGCAGAGGCCACTGGCCCCCGGCCAGGAGCCAACCGTCCCGGAACCCGACTCTCCGGTGCACCGTCTGCTGCTTGTCATCCGATGGGGAGTTCGGGTCGTACGAACGTCCCCGATGTTCCGTGGACGATGGCGTAGGCGGCATCGAGGGATCCGACAGCGGCCAGGCCACCGGTCCGTTCCACGGACCGGGCAGCGGCCTCGGTCGTTGGGCTTCATCGAATCCTCGGGGAAGGCCCTGTCCCGAAGTTGGGGGGCCACGTAGAGCACGGGCTGCTGGCGAGGCGTGCCGAAGTCGGCGTACACGTTCGGGACGTCGGTGAGGATGAGCAGGGAAACGGCGGTGAAGTCCTTGTCGACGACGGCTTCGACTCCGGTCAGCGCCCCGGTGTCGTGATCGGCCCTGACGGGGACGCCTCCGCCGCCGGCGCAGACGACCAGCCTTCGCCGCTCGGCATGGCGTGGACGGTGTCCGTCTCCACGACGGCCTCCGACGCTGGGGACGGGACGACGCGGCGCCATCCCGTGGTGTCCTCGGCGATGTACCAGCCGCGCTTGCGGGCGAGGACGTGCGCCACCTCCCGCGAATAGACCCGGCGACGAACTTGGTGGGCCGCTCGGAGGCGATCCGTGCTGGGCACCAAGGTGTCCAAGAGCGCAGGGAGTCGGCCAGGCCCTGATAGACGGCGGAGGCCTTCCCGGTCGACCATGGTCAGGACGGTGTCCAGCGCACGTACATCCGTGTGGCTGGAAGCCGGACCGCCGTCTTCTCCGCATAGATCTGCGTCAAGCGCTCGATCGCATCGTCCTGCGTGGTAAAGCCGCCCTCCTCGACCTGCTCCCCCGACCATTGCGGGAACGGATCGTGAACGGGTGCGGGCACCGCGTCGGCCCGGCACGGCCGCGGTCCTTGCAGAACGACCCCTACAGCGAGCGAGCTGACGAACCACGTCACGCACCTTCCAGACGGCGGCCAGGCGTCCGGGCCCAGAGCCCCGCTGCGGCGGCCCCCGGGTCAGCACGGCAGGACACTCCCGCACCCGATACTGACCACTTGCTGACCTGAGCGACCGCATAACGCCTCTGACCAGCGTGAATGTCCAGATACTAGATCTTGGACTTGAACATGGTACGGAACATCGGGGCACTCCCAGAGGTAGGCTCCCTGCCTGCGTTCTCACAGGTCAAGGGCTATCCGGACACCCTACAACGACTCGCATGTCCGGCCGGCTGTCTCCAGGCTCTTCGGGACTCACGCGGAGGGGTACATCGCAGGCAGGCCGCGACGCGGTCGAGTCTCACGTTCCGGGTCCGGCGGCCCGCCGCCCGGAGAAGCCGCGGGCCGCTTCTCCGGGGTGCGGGCGCCGCTCAGGGCGTCGGCTCCAAGGTGCGGCCGGGAAATTCCTCTCGGGTCAGAGAGAGCAACGGGCGGGCCTTCACCGCGGTCTCCTCGAACTCGTCGGCCGCGTCGGACAGGGCGATGACGGCGCCGCCGACTCCGTAGCGGACCCGGTCGGGGGAGGCCACGAGAGTGCGGATGACGATGCTCAGGTCGGCCGCGCCGGAGAGGGAGAAGTAGCCGAGGGCGCCGGAGTAGAGGCCGCGCGGGCCCTGTTCGAGGTCGTCGATGAGCTCCATGGTGCGCAGTTTCGGGGCGCCGGTCATGGAGCCGCCGGGGAAGGCGGCGCGCACGCAGTCGACCGCGCTCGCGTCCTCGCGCAGCCGGGCCCTGACGGTGCTGACCAGTTGGTGGACGGTGCTGTAGCTCTCGATCTGGAAGATCTCGTCGGCGGTGACCGTGCCGGTGCGGGCGGTGCGGGCGAGATCGTTGCGGACGAGGTCCACGATCATGAGGTTCTCCGCACGGTCCTTCTCGCTGCCGCGCAGGTCGGCGACGAGCGATCGGTCCTCGGCCTCGCTGGTGCCGCGCGGCCGGGTGCCCTTGATCGGCCGGGATTCGGCCACACCGTCCGCCGAGATCCTCAGGAAGCGCTCGGGAGACGTGCTGAGCACGGACAGGTCGGGGCCGAAGGAGAGGAGCGCGGCGAAGGGGGCGGGACTGGTGCGGCGCAGTCGCCGGTAGGCCTGCCAGGGGTCGAGCGGTCCGGATGCCGTGATCATGTTGGTGAGGCAGACCTCGTACGTCTCGCCGGCCGCGATCTCCTCGTGGCAGCGGTCGATCAGGGCGAGGTACGCCTCCCGGTCGTGGCGCAGGGTGACATCGGTGAGGGGTGGGGCGTGGTCCGGGGCGGGCGGCAGCAACGGAGGTTCGGCGGCGAGTCGTTGGAGGTGGGCGGCCGTGGTGTCGAGCCATCGGGCGGCCGCCGACTCGTCGTCGTCCTCCGCGAGGGCCAGCAGGTGTGTGGTGCCCATGAGGTGGTCGATGACGATCGCCCGGTCGGCGAAGATCATGGCGGCGTCGGGCTCCTCGGAGCGGTGGGCCCTGCGGCCGCCGCACTCCGCTTTGAGTTCGTAGCCGAGGGCGCCGACCCAGCCGAGGGCGAAGTCGCCGGGGAGCTGCGGGAGTTGCGTGTTCAGGCTCCGCAGGTCGGCGTCGAGCCAGTCGAGGAAGGCGGCCCTCTCGGTGTGGCTCCCCGTGGCGGAGGTGACGGTGACGGTGCCGTTCCAGACATCGGCGGTGGCGACGCGTGCCAGGGGGCCCGAGGCGTCACCCATCATCGTGAACCGGCCGGTGGCGCCGTCCCGGCGGCTGCTGTCGAGCCAGAAGGCGTACGGGCTGGTCCGGAAGAGGCGGTCGTAGACGGCCTCGGCATCCCATTTGGTCTTCAACTGTTTGCTCAGCAACCTCAGTTGCCGCTTGGCGGTGGCCGTTCGGTCCGGGTTCCGGGGCGCCGCGGCAGGGGCCGGGCCGGTGGTCGGGCGTAAGGGAAGGCTGCGGCGGGCGCGGTGCTCGCGGGCCAGGCGGGCGAAGTTGGCGAGGAGGTCGTGGCCGTGGTCGGTGCATATGGACTCCGGGTGGAACTGCACACCCCACAGCGGGCGGTGCCGGTGGCGCAGGCCCATCAGGATGCCGTCGGGGGTCTGTGCCGTGGCCTCCAGCTCGTCGGGAAGGTCGGTCACCGCCAGCGAGTGGTAGCGCACCGCGGCGAAGGGGGCGGTGAGTCCGGCGAACAGGTCGGTGCCGTCGTGCAGGACGGGCGAGAGCCGGCCGTGGTGCGGGGCGGGGGCCCGGCCGACACGGGCGCCGTGCCAGAGCGCGATGGCCTGGTGGCCGAGGCAGACACCGAGCACCGGCAAGCCGCCCCGCTCGACGGCGTCCCGGCAGATGCCGACGTCGCTGCCGCGCGCGGGGGTGCCGGGACCGGGCGAGAGGATCACGCTGTCGTAGGCGTCGAGCAGGCTCGGGTGCCAGGTCGGGTCGTCGTTGCGGATCACCGTGGGTTCGGTGCCCGTGACCTGGGCGACGTAGTGGGCGAGGTTGAAAGTGAACGAGTCGTAGTTGTCGACGATGAGCGTGCGCACGTCTGCTGCTCCACAGGGTTCGGCACGGTGGTCGGGGGCGGCCGTACAAGGGCTCGGTGTCAGATGAGTTCCAGGAGCGTGTACTCGACCCTGTCCGGGCCCTCCTGAACGGTCGACGCGTCGACGACCGCCAGCTCCCGGCCGTCCTCGGCGAGACACCGGCGCAGGTACGCCAGGTTGCCGCGGCTGGAGAAGTGCAGGAGCACCCGGCCGCCTTCGGTCAGCCGGTGGGGCGCTTCGCGCAGGTAGCGAAGGTGCGCCGCGTACCCGGGGTCCACGTAGGCCTGTTCGTGGACGTCCCGGTAGCGGTACGCGGGCGGCGCCATGACGAAGTTGGAGTGCCAGTACACGGTGTCGAAGCGCTCGGCGGCGGGCAGCGCGGTGAACAGGTCGCTGTGGACGGCCCGCACCCGGCCGGAGACACCGTGCCGTACGGCGTTCAGAGCGGTGTTGCGGACCGCGTTGCGGTTGATGTCGGTGGCGACGACGCGGTCGCAGCCGGTCAGTGCCGCGGCGACGCCGATGACGCCGGTGCCGCAGCCGACTTCGAGGAACGCTCCCTGCGTCACCGGCCGTCCACCGGGGGCGAGACCGAGGAGTTCCATGGCGACGCCGGTCGACGGGGAGAACGGAGGGGCGAACACGTCGTCCAGCAGATCCCATTCACGGCCGTGCAGGGTGAACACGTCCGGCCGGTCGGTGCGTCGCCGCGCGGTCCTGCTGCGCGCCAGTGAACGCTCGTAACTGCAGACGCCCTCCAATGGGCACCTCCCCTGGTTCGTGGGGCCCGCGCCGTCCGGCCCCCGCCGCGTCATGTCGCCTGCCATCCTGCTGAGGGTAATGACTTAGCAAAAGGTGGTCTCGTGACACTGTCCCCGGGCCCTTACAGTGCTCACGTCACCACCCGCTGTGTCCGCTCCCTCCCCCACAGAGAAGAAGGCAGATGTCACAGGCCTCGCCCCAGCGACTTCCCACCGTGCTCGACGTCCTGACGACATTGGCGGAACAAGGAACGGCACACCGTCTGGACGGCCTGCTCACCGACGCGCGGGAGCGGGGCGCTTCCCCGCGGCAGTTGCACGAGCTGGAGCAGGCCACGGCGCTGGCGGCGGCGCTGATCGACCGGGGCACCGAGTCGCAGGACCGCGAGGCGACGCTGGTCTCGCTCGTCGACGCCTCACGGGACCTGGCCGAGGCGATGGCGGACAGCGTGCAGGGCACGCTGCGCACCGCGACGCAGCGGGCCCGCCGCCTGCTCCGGGCCGATCTGGCCTATCTCGCGCTGCACGAAGCGGTCGAGGGGCCGCTGACCGTGGTGGCCTCCGAGGGGGACGCGACGGCGCTCAACATCGGCCTGCGCATCACCAGCTCGTCCGGGCTCGGCCGGGCGGCGCTCGACAAGGGGGCACCGTTCTCGACGTCCGACTATCTGGCGGACCGGTCCATCGAGCACACCGACGAGATCGACCAGGTGGTGCGCGCGGAGGGGATCCGTGCCGTGGTCGCCGTCCCGTTCCGGGGGCCGGGCGGAGTGTCGGGCGCCCTGTACGGCGCCCATCGGCAGGTGCGCCGCTTCACTCCGCTGGAGATCGATTCGCTGTCCACGCTGGCCTCGCTCGCGGCGGCGACGATCGGTACGGCGCGGCGTGTCGAGTCGCTCGGCGCGCGGCGGGACGAACTCGAAAGGGACTGCGCCCAGGCCTGGGGCATCGTCGGCACGCACCGGCGGATGGAAGCGGCCTACGACCATCTGCTGACCCTGGTGCACGACGGCAGCCCACTGGACGCCATCGTCGAGGTGGCCGCCACCGCGCTCGAAGGTGCGCTCGCGGTGCGCGACCTGGGCGGCGAGCAGCTCGCCGCCCACGGCGAGCTGCCCCCGTACACGGAGGAGACGCTCACCCAGCGGGGCTTCGACGCGCTGGCGGCGGGCGAGCCGGTGCCGCTGGACGACGGCGCGTGGATCGCGCCGGTCACCGGCGGCGGCGACCCCCTGGGGACGGTGCTGTTCCTGCCGGACACCCCCCACACCGGGCAGCGCGGGCCCCGCCCGTTACGGGTGGCGGTGCGGGCGATCGCGCTGTCGCTGCTGCGGGAGCGCAGCACCGCGCTTGCCGAGGGCCGCACACGCGACGACCTGTTCGAGGCGCTGCTCGCGCCGGAGTCCTCGGCGCTGCCGTGGTGGCAACTGGAGGAGCAGGCGACCCGGCTCGGCATCACCCCCGAGACCCCTTACGTCGTGGTCATCGCCCGCCCCGAGGGCGGCTCACTGCAACGGGCGGCCGTCTGGGCGACGTCGTACGCGCACCGCAAGCGCGGCCTGAAGAGCGTGCGGGAGAAGAGTCTCGCACTGCTCCTGCCCGGCGACGACGCGGCGGCCGCCGCGCGGGCCGCGCACAAGGAGCTGTCACCGCTGCTGGGCGTGCCGGTGACTCTGGGCGCCGCGGGGCCGCAGACCGGACTGCCGGACGTGGCAAGGCTCTTCGCCGACGCCCAGCGCTGCCTGACGGCGCTGACCGAGCTGGGCGGCGTCGGGAGCGTGGCCACCCCGCAGGAACTCGGCTTCCTGGGCGTGCTGTTGGCGGACGTACTCAGCGTCCCCTCCTATGTGGAAGGGATCCTCGGCCCGGTGCTGGCCCACGACGAGCAGCGCTTCACGGAGTTCGCCCGCACCCTGGAGGTCTACTTCGCCTCCGGGTCGAGCCCCAGGCGGGCCGCCCGCGTCCTGCACATACACCCGAACACCGTCGCGCGCCGGCTCGACCGGATCACCGAACTGCTCGGCGACGGCTGGCAGTCGCCGGAACGCACGCTGGAGATCCAGCTGGCGCTCCGCCTGCACCGGACCCGGGGCACTCTGCTGGGCCGGGCGTCGCGACCGTCCGGGCGTCAGGGCCTGTGAGCGCGGCCCGGTCTCAGGCGGACAGCGAAAGCTCGTAGCCGAGGTCGGTGGCGGGTGCGGGCTCCGGCGTCGACCAGGCGTGCGCGACGGAGGCCAGCGTCATGTGCCGGTGCCAGCCCGGGAAGGAGCGGCCCTCGAAGTCGCGCAGGCCGACGCGGTCGCCGAGGCTCTCCCCGTCGTGCGCGACCCGCGCGGCGAGTTTCGTCATCCCGAGCAGGGCGCCCGCGCTCGCTCCGGGCACCCTGGCCAGCCACAGTGCGCCCGGCGGGCGGCGGATGTCGTCCCACTCGCCGAGCAGCACGAGCGGCCGGTGGCCGCAGGCCGACCGCCCCGCCCGTACCGGGATCGCGGCCACCAGGGAGGTACGCCGACCCGGCCGGCCGGCCGGGTCGGGCCAGTGCGCCGGGCGGCCCAGGCCGCGCACCGCCTGCAGGAGCCTGCCCGCGGGCAACGGTCCCGCCCCGGCGCCCGGCAGCGCGGGGTCGGCGGCGGTCAGCGGGGTCCGGTCGGTGATCCGGGCCAGGAAGGGCACGTCGGCGCGGACGAGCGTCGCGGTGACGGCTTCGGGCCGCGCGGCGACGTGGTCGAGGACCACCGGCCGCCGGGTGCCCGTCCGCGCGGGCAGGCCGACGGCCAGGGCGACCGCGCACTCGTCGAGGTCCTCGAAGACGGCCGCGGGCGGGATGTCCGCGCGGGCCCGGCGCCGCGCGTCGTCCAGCCAGCTCGCCGGCAGGTGGAGGCGCCAGTCGACGGGAGCGGTGCGGCCCTCGGCGGCGTACCAGAGGCCGAGGGCGAGCTGGCCGTGGATGGAGTGGCCGAGGCCGGGGACGTAGAGGCGGTCCACGCCCACGGAGTGGGTGCCGGCCTTGGGGATCGGCAGGGCCCGCACGGCCCACACATGGTGCGGGACGCGGTCGGTGAGCGTGTCGGCGAGGGCCTCGCGCACCGGGCGCCAGCCCCACGTGGAGCTGGTGATGAAGTGGTGCAGGCTCTGTTCGGTGGCGCCGTCCCCGGCGCCCTGCAAGGAGGCGGACATGTTCCGCACCGACTTGCGTCCTTCGGTGGCGAGCAGTCCGCGCAGGTACAGCTCCGCCTTGGTGCGCTGGTCACGGCGGCGCAGGGAAGCGAAGAGCCTGGTGGACGGTCCGGGGCCGACGGATTCGATCACGACGCTCCTACTCACGGTGAGATCGGGGCGCGGCCGGAGGGCCGCCCTCCTCCACCGTCGGCGCAAGGGCCGCCGAGCGGGAGGGACGCCGACCACCTACTTCGGGTCCCGGCACGTGGTCCCGGCCACCGCGGGCGGCGGTGACCTGCGACGACGTGCTCCGTGCCGCGCGACCTGACACAGTCCGCACGATCCCCGCGGCGTCCTGCCGATGGGCTCTTACGGTGAGGGGATGGATCCCGTTCCACCCCGGCCGCCGTCCAAGGAGCTCACCATGGGCGAGTTGTCGGCCCGCAGTGGCGTGCCGCCGTCGGCGCTGCGCTTCTACGAGTCCGAGGGGCTGATCCACAGCCGTCGTACGAGCGGCAACCAGCGCCGGTACCGCAGGGACACCCTGCGCCGGGTCGCCGTCATCCGGACCGCGCAGGCCGTCGGGCTCTCGCTGACCGCGATCGGGGAGGCGTTCGCGGCGCTGCCCGAGCGGCGCACGCCCACCCGCGCGGACTGGGCTCGGCTCGCCGCGTCGTGGCAGCCCGAACTCGACTCCCGGATCCGTCAACTTCAGGCGCTGCGGCAGAGGTTGACGGAGTGCATCGGGTGCGGCTGCCTCTCTCTCGAACACTGCGCGCTGTCCAACCCGCACGACGTGCTCAGCCGGCAGGGCCCGGGGGCCCGGCGGCTGCCGTGACGGGCCTCAGCCCGCTGCCGCGCGCACCTCGTCGGTGAGGCGGGCCAGGTCCACGGAGTACTCCGTGGCTGCTCGCGCGGACGCCGGGGTGCGTACGGCCGTCACGAACGCGGTGACGGCGGCCGCGCACTGGTCGGCGGCGGGCAGGTCGACGCGGCGCGCGGTCGCGTCCCGCTCCAGCGTCACCTCCGGACGGTGGTCGGCGGGCGGGGTGAACGCCCGGTCCACCCGGACCGTGCCGTGTGCCCCGCGCAGTGTGTAGCGCGACGCGTAGGCGTGGTCCATGCCGAAGGAGAGGTGGGCGCGCACGCCGTCGGCCGGGCGGTGCAGGACCACCGAGCCTTCGACGTCCACGCCGGCCGGGCCGTGCCGCAGGGTGGCCGCGGCCACCTCCAGACCGGTCCCCAGAAAGTACTGGGCCGTCCGGAGGGGGTAGACGCCCACGTCGAGGAGGGCGCCGCCGCCCAGGTCCGGGCGGTGGCGGATGTCCTGCGCGGGGCGTGGGGGGATGGCGAACTCGGCGGACATCCGGCGCAGCGGACCGATGTCGTCCCTGACCAGTTCCCGTACCCGGGCGTGCTGGGGATGGTGGACGAACAGGAAGTTCTCCACCAGCGCCAGCCCTTTCTCCTCGGCCCGGCGCACCGCGGCGCGGGTGAGCTCGCCGCTGGTGGTCAGGGGCTTCTCGGCGAGCACGTGCCGTCCGGTGTCCAGGGCGCGCCCCACCCAGGGGGCGTGCAGCGCGTTCGGCAGCGGGACGTACACGGCGTCCAGTTCCACGGTGGCGAGCAGTCGCTCGTACCCGTCCACCGGGACGCCGCCGAAGCGTGCGGCCGTCGCGCGCGCCGTCTCCGGGCGGCGGCTGGCGACGGCCGCCACCTCGATGTCCGGGTGCTGCGCCAGGGCCGGCAGCATCCGGCGGAGGGCGAACTCGGCGCAGCCCAGTACGCCCAGGCGGACCGGCGCCCGCCCGCTCGGCCCCGTCATGCGACGAAGCCCAGGCAGGTGAGCAGGTTGCGGGCTTCCACATTGAGCAGACCGCCGTACTGGTTGACCTCGGCGAGCCGGCCGCAGGCCGTCCAGTGGAAGCCGTCGACCTCCGTGACGGTCGGGTCGTCGGTGACGTCGACCGCGAGGTAGCGGTTGCGGGCGTGGTGGAAACGGCCGCCCTCCTCGGAGTGGACCACGTCGAACAGCACCCGGTCGCGGGGCGCGTCGAGGACGGTGTCGAGGTAGCGGGGGCGGCGTACGCCCGGCTGGTGCGCGTGGTTCGCGGGGTTGCACTGCACGGTGGGCGCGATCTCCAGGCAGTCCGGTGTGCCGGCCTCGGCCCTGGCTTGGACGAGGACGTGGGCGACACCGTCGACGTGACGGACGAGGAAGGCGATGACACCCTCGCCGCGCGGTGCCAGCATCGGCTGGGACCAGCCGGTCACCTCCCGGTTGCCGGCCCGCACGTCGACGCCGACGATCCGGAAGTACCGGTCGTGGTCGTGGCGCAGTTCGCCGTCGGTCAGCCGCCAGCCCTCGGTCTTGGCGAGGGGCAGGGACCGGCGTTCGGTGCGGTCCGCGGTCTTGTGGTGGGTCAGCCAGTTGAGCAGCTCCGGCAGGGGGCGCGGAGCCGGTCCGCGGAAGCGTCCGGCGCCGGGCAGCAGCGCGGGCGGCAGATGCGACAGGACGGTGCGGGTGTCCATGTTGACCAGGTCGTGGACGGTGAGGAGCCGGCCGATCTGGTCGATGCTGAGCCAGCAGAAGTCCTCGAGCACCGGGATGTCCTCGTCGATCTGCACGATGATGTTCCGGTTGCGTTTGGCGAGGAACCAGGAGCCCTGTTCGCTCTGCAGCGCGTCGGCGAGCGGCCGGCCGCGGCCGCGGGTGATGAACAGCTCCAGGTAGGGCACGGCCCGTCCCCGGTGCACGCGGGTGTAGTTGCTGCGGGTGGCCTGCACGGTGGGGGACAACTGGAGGGTGTTGATGTTGCCCGGTTCCATCTTGGCCTGGAGCAGGCAGTGCGGAACGCCGTGGAACTCCTTGACGAGGATGCCGAGGACCCCGTGTTCCGGCTGGTCGATGACCGGTTGCTGCCAGTGGCTCACCTCGCGCTGGGAGCCGGTGACCTCCAGCCCGTGCACGGTGAAGAAGCCGCCGCTGTCGTGACGCAGATCGCCGGTGACCGGGTCGAGGGACCACCCGTCGAGCCGGTCCAGCGGGGCGGGGGTCACCCGGTACTCGCCCTTCTCGTGCCGTTCCGCGAGCCACCGGTGGAATTCCGCCAGGTCCGTGAACACCGCAGCACACTCCTTGGATGCCGGTCGTGAACCGGTCGCGGTGAGGCCGCCGCGACCGTCCCCGCCAGGCTCGCCCACCGTCCTAGAGACCTGCTGGGGAGGATCTGAGCCGCTCGCGCGGACCTGACGAAGTGCCGGAGCAGCGCTGGACCTCAACCCAACTTGACCTTTTACGTTCATCGCTGTCCACGTCACGTAGGGGAAGGAAAGCCGATGAGCACAGCCGACACGAAGTCATCTCCCCCGGGGTCGAGTCCCGTCATGACGCTCGTCGTCGTGCTGCTGGGTGTACTCGTCGTCCCCATGTCCATCTCCGGGGCCGCGGTGGCGCTCCCCGACATCGGCAAGGACCTGGACACCTCCGGTGCCCCCCTCATGTGGGTGGTGAACGTCTACAACCTGCTGTTCGCGGCGGTCACGCTGGTCGCGGGCTCCCTGTCCGACCTGTTCGGGCGCCGCCGGGTCTTCGTCATCGGTGGCGGCCTGTTCGCCCTGGGGTCCCTGGTCAGCGCGCTGGCGCCGCACATCCTGCTGCTCGACCTGTCCCGCGCGGTCGCGGGTGTCGGCGCGGCCGGCGTACTGGCCAGCTCGGGCGCCATCCTCGCCACCACGTTCGACGGGGCGGCCCGCACCCGGGCGTTCGCCGCGATGGGCACGGTCGTCGGCATCGGCATCGCGTTCGGCCCGACGCTCTCGGGCTGGCTGGTGGGCAGCCTCGGCTGGCGCGCCGGCTTCCTCTTCTACGTGGTGGTCCTGGTCTTCGTGCTGCTCGGCTCGGTCCGGATCGCGGAGTCGCGGGCCGGTGAGCGGCCGCGGGTCGACGTCCCCGGTGTCGTCACGTTCGTCCTGGGGCTCGCCCTCGTGATGATCGGGCTGGTGCAGGGGCCGGAGAGCGGCTGGGGCAACCCGCTGATCGTGGTGGCCCTGCTGCTCGGCGTCGCCCTGCTCGTCGCCTTCGCCCTGGTGGAGCGGCGCAGCGACCACCCGGTCCTCGATCTGACGCTGGTCAGGAACCGCCGGTACACGGCCTGGTGCGTGAGCACCCTGATCACCTCGATCGGCTTCGTCGGCACGCTGACGTTCCTGCCGACCTACTTCCAGGGCGCGAGCGACGCCTCGGCGACCAGCGCCGGCGTGACCATGCTGCTGATGACCGTGCCCGTGCTGATCGCCCCGCAGGTCGGCGGCTGGCTCCTCACCCGGGGCTTCCCGCCGCGCGTCCTGATGACGCTCGCGCTGCTGCTGATCGCGGCGGGCAGCGCGTGGCTGACCGTCCTGAAGCCCGGGATCGGCGCGGGCACCCTGTTCGGGCCGCTGGTCGTGATCGGCATCGGCATGGGCATCTCCTTCGGGATCACCGACGGCCAGGCCATGAGTCAGGTCGAACCCGAGCGGGCCGGCATGGCCGCGGGATTCCTCAACACCATCCGCGGTGGTGCCGAGGCGCTGGTCCTCGCCGTCTTCGGCTCGCTCCTGGTCAGCCTGATCCAGAGCCGGGTCGGCTCGGCCCGCCTGGCCAAGGAGATCTCGTCCGGAAACCTTCCGGACGGGCCCGAGCACGCCGTTCTGGCCGACCACTTCACCAGCGCCTGGCACACCGCCCTGTGGTGGGTGGCCGGGGTCTGCGCCCTGGGCGCGGTCCTGGTGTTCGCCATGCTCGCGGGTTCCTCCGCGCCGCGGGCAAAGGGCTCCGCCCCGCAGCCCGAGCAGAGCCCCGAGGCCGAGAACCAGCACGTCTGAGACCGGCGGGCGGGCCCGGTGCAATCCCCCGACACCGGGCCCGCCCGTCTCCCCTTGCCCCGTCACCAGCCAGCTCGGAGGCCACGCATGTACGTGATAGCCAACCGGATCACCGTCACCGGATCGACGGAGGACTACGAGGACATCTACCGCCGCGGCGGCGAGTTCATGGAGCGCCAGCCCGGTCTGATCCGCCATGAGTTGGTGCGTTCGCTGCGCTCGCCCGACGTCTACTTCAGCCTCGCCTCCTGGACCGACCGCGAGTCGTTCGAGCGGTGCGCGGCGCAGCCCGTCTTCCAGGAGATCTTCGGCGCCACCAAGGGCATGGTCGACATCGACCACCACCGCTGCGCGGTGATCAGCATCGGCGAGGCGTCGTCCACCGCGCGGTGACGCTCGGCGCACACCCCCTCAGCGGGCACACCGCAGGCCCTCCCGGACCTCCCGGACCTCCCGGACCTCCCGACACCTCTTGGAGACCCAGAACCTCATGGTCAAGACAGGCATCTCGTACTCGTCCCTGGCCGCGCGGGACGGCTCGCTCCCCGCGCCGCAGGACGTGGCCCGGCGCGCCGAACAGGCCGGGCTCGACTCGCTGTGGGCCAGCGACCATCTCGCCACGGGCGCGCCGTTCCTGGAGAGCACCGTGGCCCTAGCGGCAGCGGCGGGGGCGACCGATCGACTTGAAGTCGGCTTCGGCGTACTGCAGTTGGCGCTGCGCAGGCTGTCGTGGACGGCCAAGCAGCTCGGCACCCTGCACGCGCTCGCACCCGGGCGGCTGCACCTCGGTGTCGGGCTCGGCGGCGTCCCGGCGCAGGAGTGGCAGGCCGCGGGTGTGCCGGTGGCGGAGCGGGCCCGGCGCACCGACGAGGCGCTTCGGGCCCTGCCCTCGCTGCTCGCGGGGCGCCCGACCGATCTGCCGGACCTGCCCGGGGCGAAGGTGACGCTGGCCCCGGCAGTGCCCACCCCGCCGGTGTGGATCGGCGGCGGTTCGCCCGCCGCGCTGCGCCGCGCCGCGGCACTCGGTGACGGCTGGCTGCCGGCCGCCGTCACCCCGAAGACGGTCGCCGAGGGCCTGGACGTCCTGCGGGAGTTGCGCGCGGCGGCGGGGCGGCCGGTGCCCCGCGTCGCGGTCACCGTGTTCGCATCGCTCGACGGTCATCTCGGCGGGCTCGGGCAGCAGGACCTCGTCGATGTCCTGCACGGGCAGTTCGGGTTTCCCCGCGAACTGGCCGACGCGGTCGCGGTGTCGGGACCGCCGCTGCGGATCGCCGAGCGCATCGACGCGTACGGGCAGGCCGGGGCCGAGCACGTGGTGGTCTGCCCGGTCGGCGGCGTCTGGGAGCAACAGGTGGAGCTGCTCGCCGCCGCGCGGGATCAAACGGGCGGAGCCCGGCCGGGCACCTGACACAATATTCCGGGCTTCATTGCGCCCCGAACGATCCTGCCAGAGGGTGGGGAACTCGCAAGGCAGGATCCGGACTGCCTGAATCGTTCAGGGGAAGCAATGGAATTCCGTGTCTTGGGGCCGATATCCGCCGTGGACGATGGGGTCGAATACCTTCCGACGGCACCGAAGCAACGGCATCTTCTGGCCCTTCTTCTGCTCCATGCGAATCTCCCGGTCTCCACCGAGTTGTGCAGTCAGGAATTATGGGAGAACAGTCCCCCGCCCAGTGCGCTGCCCACACTTCAGACGTACATCCTGCAGATACGACGGTCCCTCGCGCAGGCGCCGTCGGTCGGCTCCTTGAAGCGTGCCCGGCAGCGGCTGGCCACGGGGTCGCGCAGCTACCGCGTCGTCACCGAGCCGGACGCCCTCGATCTCGCCCGCTTCACCCGCCTGTTGCAGGAGGGCCGGGTGGCCCAGCGCAACGGCGACGACCGGGCGGTGTCCCGGATCTTCCGCGGCGCGCTGTCCCTGTGGCGGGGTGAGGCCCTGGCCGACGTCACGCCGGGGCCTCATCTGCGCGAGCGGGTGGACAGCCTGACCGAGACCCGGCTCGGCATGATGGAGCAGTGCTTCGAGGCCGAACTCCGGCTCGGCCTGCATCATCAGCTCCTGAGCGAGCTGGGCGCGCTGTCCGCCCGGCATCCGCTCAACGAGAACCTCACCGCCCAGTACATGCTGGCCCTGTACCGCTCCAGCCGGCAGGTGGAGGCACTGGAGGCCTTCCACCGGTTGCGCCGGGTCCTGGACGAGGAGCTCGGCATCGAACCGTGCCTGCGTGTACGCCTGTTGCACGAGGGGATCCTGACCGGCGACCCGCGCCTGGACACCGACCTGGTCGACGGTCTGCAACCGGGCCGTGAGCGCGTCACCGCCCTGCGCCCGGCCCGCCAGTCCCGGTGAGCGGCCGGTCGCACGGTGGGGCGGTACCGGCCCGGCCGGTACCGCCCCACCGTCGTGCCCGTCGCGCCCCGCTCAGCGGGCCGCCCCGGCCAGCGCTTCGACCACCTGCGCCGGAGCGGGCATCGCGGCGATCTCCCGGGCCAGCGCCTGCGACCGCTCCCGGTACGCCGAGTCACCGAGGATCTTCTCGCAGGCGGCCACCACGGCGTCCTGCGAGTCCTCCCCGTCGGGGACCATCAGCGCGGCGCCGAAGTCGACCAGGCGCCGCGAAGGCGGCACGAGCTTGGGCATGTTGGGGATCAGCAGCTGCGGCACCCCGGCGTTCATGGCGGACAGGGCGGTGCCGCCGCCCGCGTGGTGCACCACCAGGTCGCAGGTCGGCGCGACCACGTCGAGCGGCATCCAGCCCGCCCGTACGTGGGGCAGCCCCTCGGCCAGCTCACCCGCCACCTCGTCGGGCACGGCGACGAGCAGCTCCGTGCCCAGCGCGCCGACCTTGCGGGCCAGTTCGCGTACGTAGTCGAAGTACTGGGTGCGGCTGACGCGGCTGCCCGCGGTCACCAGGACCCTGCGCCGTGAGCCCGGCGTGTACATCCACGGCTCGAGAGTGCGCTGCCCGTTGCCCGGGACGTAGCGCATGGGCTGCGCCGCGGGGGCGTCGCCGGGACGCAGGCTCGGCGGGCAGATGTCGATGTACAGGTCGTGGGCGGGGAGCCGGTCCAGGCCGAGGCCGGCGAGTTCGGGGCCGAGCACGCTCTCGGCGGCGCCGTCCACCTCGGCCGGCTCCCCGGTGTCCCAGGCCTGGCGCACCCAGGGGACGCCGAGCTGCCGGGCGGCCAGTGGCGCGGCGAAGCAGAGCATGCCGCCGACCACGAGGTCGGCCCGCCAGGCGCGGCCGAGCTCGACGAGGGCGGGGAGGCTGTCGGCGGCCATGCGGCCGAATCCGCGGCCGATGAACGCGATGTGCTCCAGCGGGTCCTCGGGCCATTCGAGGGCCCTGCCCTGCCGGTCCGTCGTCATGAAGTCGCGGATGGAACGGCCGGTGACCGGGACCCCGGGCAGTCCCGCCCCGGCGACGACCGGCATCATCTCCTCGGTCGACGCCATGAAGGCCTGGTGCCCCGCGTTCCGTGCGGCCGTGGCGAGCGGTGCCAGGCCGAAAATGGTTGCCGGGCTTCCCCCGGCCAGAAAGAGAATGCGCATGGCGTCACCGTAGGAATGCAACCTAGGGAATACCCAGGGAACCTCTGGAGAGCCGGCGACGGCTTCTTCTGGCGGGGCGCTAAGTCTTCTCCAGGTGCCCGCAAGGCCCTTGCGGCATTGTTGACTTCACCGCTGCCCCACCTATTGAGTGAGAGGTCGCAATGAAAGCACTCGTTCTGTCGGGCGGAATGGGAACCCGGCTCCGTCCCCTTACCCACTCGATGGCCAAGCAGTTGGTCCCGGTGGCCAACAAGCCCGTTCTCGTCCACTGCCTGGAGAACATCCGCGACATCGGAGTGACCGAGGTCGGCGTCGTCGTCGGGGATCACGCCGAGGAGATAGCCGGCGAGATCGGGGACGGCTCGGACCTCGGTCTGCGGATCACCTACCTCCGTCAGGAGGCTCCCCTCGGGCTCGGCCACTGTGTGGTGATCGCCCGGGAGTTCCTCGGCGACGAGGACTTCGTCATGTACCTCGGGGACAACGTGCTCGCCGAGGGCATCACCGAGGCGGCCGACGCCTTCGCCACCCGCCGCCCGGCCGCGCAGGTCGTCGTCACCAAGGTCCTCGACCCGCGCCAGTACGGCGTCGCCGAGGTCGGCGAGGACCAGGTGGTGCGGGCGCTGGTGGAGAAGCCCCGCCGTCCGCGCAGCGATCTCGCCGTCATCGGCGTGTACTTCTTCACCGCGCGCATCCATGACGCGGTGCGTGCCGTTCCTCCCAGCGCCCGGGGCGAGTTGGAGATCACGGATGCCATCCAGCATCTCGTCGACCAGGGCCGCACCGTCACCGCCGTCGAGCACTCCGGGTACTGGCAGGACACCGGCAGGGCGGACGGTCTCCTGGAGTGCAACCGTGTGCTGCTCGACCGCGTGGAGACCGCGGTGCGCGGCCAGGTGGACCAGGACAGCGTCCTGGACGGGCCCGTCGTGGTGGAGCACGGCGCCACGGTGGTGCGCTCGCGCCTCACCGGGCCGCTGGTGGTCGGCTCCGGCGCGGTCGTGCAGGACAGCCGGATCGGCCCGCACACCTCGCTCGGCGCCAACTGCACGGTGAACGGCTCCGACGTCGAGGACTCCATCCTGCTGCGGGGCGCGGTCCTCGACGGGGTCGGGCCGGTGCGTGGCTCGCTGCTCGGCCGCGACTCACAGGTCACCTCGCCGCCCGGCACCCGCGCCCACCAGTTCGTCGTCGGCGACGACTGCCGGGCGGTGGTGGCGTGACCCACCGTGTCCTGGTCACCGGCGGTGCCGGATTCATCGGCTCGCACTTCGTCCGCAGCATGCTGGACGGACGGTACGCGGGCTTCGAGGACGCCGAGATCACCGTCCTCGACCTCCTCACCTACGCGGGCAACCCCGCGAATCTGCCGCTCGACCATCCGCGGCTGACCCTGGTGAAAGGGGACATCTGCGACGAGGAGCTGGTGGCGGGGCTGCTGCCCGGCCACCGGGACGTCGTGCACTTCGCCGCGGAGTCGCACGTCGACCGCTCGCTGCTCGGCCCGCGCGCCTTCGTGCGGACCAACGTGCTCGGCACCCAGACGCTGCTCGACGCCGCGCTGCGGGCCGGCGTGGAGACGTTCGTGCACATCTCGACCGACGAGGTCTACGGGTCGATCGAGACGGGCAGCTGGGACGAGGCGGAGCCGCTGCTGCCCAACTCGCCCTACGCCGCCTCCAAGGCCTCCGCCGACCTGCTGGCCCGCTCCTACTGGCGCACGCACGGCCTGGACGTGCGCATCACCCGCTGTTCCAACAACTACGGTCCGCGCCAGCACCCGGAGAAGCTGATCCCGCTCTTCACCACGAACCTGCTCAGCGGACTGGACGTGCCCCTGTACGGCACGGGCCGGCAGAGCCGGGAGTGGCTGCACGTCGACGACCACTGCCGGGCCGTGCACCTGGTGCTCGCCACCGGCCGGGCCGGCGAGATCTACAACGTGGGCGGCGGCGACGAGCTGACGAACCGTGAGATCACCGGGCTGCTGCTGTCGTTGTGCGGTGCCGACGCCTCCCGGATCCGTCCGGTGGCGGACCGCAAGGGCCACGACCTGCGCTACGCCACGGACGACACGAAGATCCGCACGGAGCTCGGATACCGGCCGCTGACGTCCTTCGCGGCCGGGCTGCGGGAGACCGTCGCCTGGTACCGGGCCCACTCCGAGTGGTGGCGTCCGCTGAAGGGCTGAGCGCGTACACCGACGACGAGCGGGCCGCCCCGGGAATCCGGAGCGGCCCGCTCGTCCGTGACGCCTCGCGGACGTGTCATCCGCAGCCGGGAGCGGCGAAGTTCCGCTCGCCGTGCAGCCACTGCACGGCGTCGTACATCTCGTCGGCCGACAGCGACCCCAGCATCGCGTCGCGTTCCCGCGCGGCCCGCCCCTCGGGGTGGTAGAGGCGCTCCCCCATCTCGCGGGCCACCAGCTGGGCCCGCGCCGTGCGTTCCCGGCGTGCGGCGGCGTACTTCTCCAGGAGCTGAGGCACGTCCTCGCAGGCTGCCCCGCCGAGGAGTTCGCCGAGCACCACGGCGTCCTCCAGCGCCTGGCAGGCGCCCTGGGCGGCGTACTGGAGCATCGGATGGGCGGCGTCGCCGAGCAGGGCGACGCGGGCGTCCGTCCAGGTGGTGACCGGATCCCGGTCGCACAGTACCCAGGTGCGCCAGTCCCGGCCGAGTTCCAGCAGGCCGCGCGCGCACGGGCCGAGGGCGGGGAATTCGCCCAGGACCCGCTCCTCGGGCACCGGCACGCCGGCCACCGCCTCCCGTGCCCCGTCGTCGCGAGTGATCGCCATGTTGAGGAACTCGCCCGCGGCGATGGGGTAATGGACGAAGTGCCACTTCGGCCCCGCCCACAGGGCCACGACGTTGCGGCGCAGCTGCGGCGGCACCGCTTCCATGGGCACGACGGAGCGGTAGATGGTGTGCCCCGACACCCGCGGTTCGCCGTCGTCGAGCAGCTGGGCGCGCACGGCGGAGCGGATGCCGTCCGCTCCGATCAGGGCGCGGCCGGTGACGCGTTCCCCGTCGTCCAGGACGGCTGTGACGCTCCCGGCCTCCTGCTCGTAGCGGACCAGACCGCTGTTCACGCGCAGGTCGACACCGGCCTCGCGGCAGGCGTCGAGCAGCGGACGGTGCAGGTCGACGCGGTGCACGACGGCGTACGGGTTCCGGAACCGCCGGATGTAGGCGCCGGTCAGCGGCATCGAGGCGACCGCGGTGTCCGAGGTGCCGTTCATGAAGCGCAGGGCGTCGACGCGCACCGCGCGGGCCCGCACGGCCGTACCGACGCCGAGCCGGTCCAGGGCGTGGAAGGCGTTGGGCCCGAGTTGGATGCCGGCGCCCAGCTCGCCGTACACGTCGCGGCGTTCGAGCACGGTGACCTTGCGTCCCGGGCGGACGGCGGCGAGGGCGGCGGCGAGTCCTCCGATGCCGCCGCCGACCACGATGAGGTCCTTCACGCGACCCGGCCCCTCTCCTCGTGGGCGAGCCCGACCTCGGTGAGGGACGCGTTGGTGTGACGTCCCTCGGTGACCGCCTCCACGTCGAAGACGTGCACCTCGGCCGGCGGGCAGCCGATGATCTCGGCGGCGCGCGCGGGCAGTTCCTGCTCAGCGGCCCGCGCGGACTCCCACAGGAACAGCGCGCCCCAGCGCGCCGTCGGCGCGTCCGACAGCCACACCTTCAAACGCAGCCCCTCCACCTCCGAGAAGCGGGCGACGGCCTCGTCCCGCAGGAACGGGCGCAGGGACGCCGCGTCGTGATGCGAGGACGCGAGGTCCCACCAGGCGACGACGACCTTCACGAGCGGAACACCTCCTTGATCAGCGCGCCCACGATGCGTGGGCCGTCGCGCGTGAGCAGTGACTCGGGGTGGAACTGCAACGAGGCGAAGCCGGGGCCGCGCAGCGCGTGCACGGCGCCGTCGGCCGGGTCCCGGCAGACCTCGACGGCTCCGACGCCGTCGACCTGGGTCTTGTCGTCGTCGCTGTAGGCGGCGAAGGTGTTGTAGAAGCCGACCAGGGCACTCTCGCCGAACAGGTCGACGCGGCGCTGTTCACCCTGGCTCGGGCGCGCCTTGCGGCGCACGTCGAGGCCCAGGAGGGTGCACAGCACCTGGTGGCTGAGGCAGACACCGAGGAACGGCAGCCTGCGGTCGAGGAGTTCGTGGACGGCCGCGCGCAGGTGCGCGATCTTGGGGTGCGCGGTGTCCGTGGGGTCACCCGGGCCGGGCCCCATGACGACGAGGTCGTGCCCGCCGAGCGTGTACGGCTCGTCGTAGCGGCGCACGATCACGGCCATGCCGAGGGCCTTCAGCTGGAGGGCCAGCATCGCGGTGAAGGTGTCCTCCGCGTCGACCACCAGGGCGGTGCGCCCGGCGAGGTCCCCGGGGGCGCCGTCGTCGCCGGATGCCAGCCAGAAGTCGGACACGGCCGTGTTCCTGCGGGCGAGTTCGGCGCGTACGTCGGGATGGTCGGCGAGGGTGCCGCCCGGCGCGGTCAGCGCGTCGAGCAGTCCCGCCGCCTTCGCCCGGGTCTCGGCGACCTCGGCGGCCGGATCGGAGTGCCGTACGAGGGTGGCGCCGACGCCGATCTCGATACGGCCGTCGGCGCCGAGGCGCGCGGCACGGATGAGGATCGCGGAGTCGAGCGCGGTGCCGCCCGTGGCGTCCCGGCCGATGAGTGCCGCCACCCCCGCGTAGTAGCCGCGGCCGTCGGGCTCGTGGCGGGCGATGACGCGGGCCGCGTTCTCCAGCGGGCTGCCGGTGACGGTCGGAGCGAAGAGTGTCTCGCGCAGGATCTCGGGGGCGGGGCGGGTGCACCTGCCCTCGATGAAGTACTCGGTGTGGGCCAGGCGCGCCATCTCCTTCAGGTGCGGTCCGGTGACCCGGCCGCCCGCCTCGCAGATCCGGCTCATCATCTTGAGTTCCTCGTCGACGACCATGTACAGCTCGTCGGTCTCCTTGGTGTCCCGCAGGAACTCCATGACCTCGTCGAGATCCGGTCCGGTCGGCGGGTAGCGGTAGGTGCCGCTGATGGGGTTCATCACGGCGTGGCCCGCGTCGACGCTGATGTGCCGCTCCGGCGAGGCGCCGACCAGGGTGTGCTCCCCGGTGTGCACGAGGAAGGTCCAGTAGGCGCCGGTCTCCTTGCCCAGCAGGCGGCGGAAGAAGCGGAGGGCGGTGTGTGCGTCGGGGTGGTCGACCCGGGCGACGAAGGACCGTTTGACGACGAAGTTCGCGCCCTGCCCGGTGCCGATCTCCTCGTCGACGATCCGCCGGACCGTGTCCGCGTAGGTGGCGTCGTCGGGTTCGAAGCGGCCGTCGACGAGGGTCGCGGCGGTGTGCGGGACCCGGCCGAGGACGTCGGCGAGCGCGACGCGGGCCTGCTCGCGCACGACCAGGGCGGTGAGCGGGGTGCCGTCGTCGGGTGCCGCGTAGCCGCGTTCGGCGAGCTGGCGGTACGGGACGAGGGCGAGGACGTCGTGGTGGGCGGCGCCGGTGCCCGGTGCGGCCCGCGGCGTGAGTTCCGTCAGGTCGGCCAGCTCGGTCAGGCGCACCACGTGGCCGGCCAGCACCTCCACCACGCCGGGTCCGGTGGCTTCGGGGCGGTGCAGCAGGGCGTACGCGTGTTCGCGCCCGGCCAGGATCCGCGCCAGCAGGTCGTCGGTCATCGGGGTGCCTCCGCCCGTTCGGGCTCCCGTTCCGCGGAGCGCAGTTCGGCGGCGAGCTGTCCGGCGGTGCGCACGACGGCACAGCGCCGGGCCGCGTACCGCAGGGCCATGTGGTGCTCCGCCGCACCGAAGTCGGCGACGGCGTCCGCGGCGAGGAAGGGCTGGACGTCGTGGGAGAACGCCTCGCAGGCCGTCATCAGCACGCCCACGTGTGCGTAGACACCGCAGATCACCAGTTGGTCGCGGCGGTTCAGCCTCATCCAATCCAGCAGGCCGGAGTTGACGAAGGCGCTGTAGCGCCACTTGGTGAAGGTGCGGTCGCCCGGCGCGGGCGCCAGGGCGTCGACCACCTGCCGGTCGGTCTCGGACGGGGTCATGCCCGGGCCCCAGAAGTCCGCGAGCAGGCCCCGCTGTTCCGGGGTCATGCCGCCGGGCTGGGCGGTGTACGCGACGGGCATCCCGGCCTGTGCCGCCGTGCGCCGCAGGAGGGCGGCGTGGGCGACGAGCGGAGTGCCGACCGAGCCGGGAAAGGGGCGCAGGAAGTAGCGCTGCATGTCGTGGACGAGGAGTACCGCTCGGCGCGGATCCGGTGTCCAGGTCGCGGTGTTGGCGGGCAGGTCCGCGGGGCCGGGCAGCCGGTAGGACTCGATGGCGGGTATGCCGGGGGCGGTGGGCGCGTTCACGCGGACACCCCCAGGGTGGCGCCGCCGTCGACGGTGAGTGACTGCAGGGTGATGTGCCGGGCGCGGTCGGACAGCAGGTAGACCACGGCGTCGGCGACGTCGGTGGGGTGGGCTATCCGGCCGAGCGGGATGCCCACCCGGTACTCGGCCGGGGTGCCGTCGAGGGTGCCCGCGCGTCCCGAGGCGTCGTGCCACAGGGAGGCGAGCATCGGGGTCTCGGTGGAGCCGGGCGCCACGACGTTGCACCGGATGCCGTGCCGGGCCACTTCGAGGCCGAGACACTTGGTGAACATGGTCGCGGCGGCCTTGGAGGCGGCGTAGGCCGCCATGCCGGTGCGCGCGGTGCCGGCCGCGTTGGACGCGACCGTGACGATCGCCCCGGTCCTGCGGGCGTCGAGCATGCGGCGCACGACGGCCCGGGAGACGAGGAAGACGCCGGTCGTGTTGACCGCGAAGGTCGCCGCCCAGTCCTCCTGGGTCAGCGTGTGGGCACGGCCGGGTGTGAGCACTCCGGCCGCGTTCACCAGGCTCGCCACCGCGCCGACGCTGTTCTCGACGCTGTCGAGCAGTGCCTCCACGTCCGCTTCCCGGGTGACGTCGGCGGTGAAGGCGTGCACGTCGAGGCCGTCGGCGCGTGCCTTGGCCGCGAGCACGTCGGCTCTGGCGCCGGGCCGGTCGACGGCGGCGACCGTCACACCGCTCTCGCCGAGCACGCGGACGATCGCGCTGCCGATGCCGCCGGCCGCTCCGGTGACCAGGGCCGTGGCCCGGGGCAGATCCGTGTTGGGGTTCAACTCGCCTCCCATGTCGGGGTCGGGGGGGGTCAGCCGCGCCAGGCCGCGGCCACCGTCATGGCCTGTGCCGGGTTGAGCCGCGGGTCGCAGAAGCTGGTGTACTTGCCGGCGTCCCGCTGCTCGGGCGCCTCGCGGGAGAGGCACTCGGCGACGTCGTCGGGGGTGGTCTCCAGGTGCAGTCCCGCGGGTGTGCCGCCGGCCTCGCCGACCACCTCGTAGAAGGACTCGACCTCGTGCACGACCGTCTCCACGAACCGGGTCTTCAGTCCGTCGGGGCCGGCGACGGTGTTGCCGTGCATGGGGTCGCACAGCCACAGGACGGGGTGCCCGGCCCGGCGCACGGCGCGGACGAGGCGGGGCAGTCTGGTGCTGACCGCCGCGGCGCCCATGCGGGCGATGAGGGTGAGCCGGCCGGGGTCGTGGTGCGGGTCGAGCCGGTCGCACAGGTCGAGGAGTTCCTCCGGAGTGATGCCGGGACCGACCTTGCAGGCCACGGGGTTGACGATCGCGGCGTGCAGCGCGACGTGTGCGCCGTCCGGCTGGCGGGTGCGCTCGCCGATCCAGGGCCAGTGGGTGGAGGCGAGGTAGGGCGCGCCGCTGTCGTCCGGGCGCAGTTGCGGGAGTTCGTAGTCGAGGACGAGAGCCTCGTGGCTGGTCCACACCGTGGCGTCCACGCCGTCTCCGGGGGTGGGCCGGTGCCAGCCGAGGTGACGCAGCACGCTGTCCGCTGCGTCGTAGCAGGTCAGCAGTCGGCCGGGGTCGGGGCGGCGGAGGTCGGGGTCGGGTTCGGGGCTGTTGACGAGGTGGCCCCGGTAGACGGGCAGGGTACGTCCCACGACCGTCTCGGTCGGCCGGGAGCGGGGCTTGGCGAACTGGCCGGCCATGCGGCCGACGCGCAGGACGGGCCGGTGGGACAGCGACTTGAGGGTGCCGGCCAGCACGTCGAGGAGGGCCGCCTTGCGGGCGACGTCGCCGCGGCCGGACTCCTCGGGGTCCTCCGCGCAGTCCCCGGCCTGCACCACCTGCACGGCTCCCGAGGCGGCCCGCGCCAGCAGGACCCGCAGCCGGTGGACGTCCGGGGCTCGCACCAGGGCGGGGCGGGCAGCGAGTTCGTCCCGTACGCCGGGCAGCGTTTCGTCGTCCTTCCAGTCGGGCTGCTGGGCCGCGGGCAGTCGACTCAGAAGATCGAGATAGTGGTCCACTGAAACCTCCTCCTGGACGGGTCCGTGAATTCTCCGGCGCCCCAAATGACCACGGAAAGAAATATCCACTGACTCCGTCAAGTCCTCCCAGGAGGCGTCGGGTTGGAGCATCCCCGCATGTCATGGGCGGTGGAATGTCCTGCGGAAATCCACCCGTCGGACCGGAACGGGGTCTGTGGCTCTCCTATAGGAGGGCTCCAGAAGCGCATCAAGAATTCCCGAGGAAATCCCTTTTTCCGAGGCGGGGTGCCGGACGGGCCCGTGCGGCCGCGAGGCAGAGCAGCGCGATCAGCGCACTGATCGTCATCCCCAGGAACAGGGGCAGTGCGGTGTGTTCCCCGCCGAGGCCCATGAGCGGGGCGGCGAGGGCACCGAGCAGGCTCTGCGCGGTGCCGAGCACGGCGGATCCGGTGCCGGTCGCCCCGGGCACCGCGCCGACGGCCAGCGTCGTGCCGTTGGCGAAGACGAGGCCGAGTCCGAGGAAGGCGAGGCCGAGCAGGGCGAACGCGGCGGTCCGCCCGAGGCGGCCGGTGGCGGTGAGGGCGAGCGCGACGGCCGCGGCGGCGGTCAGCGCGACGAGTCCGGCCACCAGCAGCCCCCAGGGCGTGAACCGACCCGCCAGTCGGGCACCGAGCGCACTGGACAGGGTCGCGGTCAGGGCGCCCGCGGCGAAGGCCGCCGAGGCCTGACCGACGCTCAGGCCGAGGACGTTCTGGAACAGGAACGGCGACCCCGCGATGTAGCAGAACAGCGCGGCGCTGCCGAACGCGAAGGCGCCCGTGGAGCCCAGATAGCGGCGGTTGCCCAGCACCGAGCGGACCGACCGGACGACGGCGCCGAGGCCGACCGGGGTGCGCAGCCCGAGCGGCAGGGTCTCGGGTACGACCAGGTACGCGGCCGCGAAGGAGGCCAGGGACGCCGCCGTGAGCACCCAGAACACCGACCGCCACCCGGCCGCCGCGGCCACGGCTCCGCCCGCCAGCGGGGCGACGACGGGTGCCACGCCGCCCAGGGCCATGAGGATGCCGAACAGCCGTGCCGCGCGTACGCCTTGCGCGATGTCGGCGACCACGGCGCGCCCGACGACCAGCCCGGCGGCCCCGGCCGCACCGCTCAGCAGCCGCCACACGATCAGCCACTCCAGGGAGGGGGTGACTGCGCACAGCGCCGTGGTGAGGGTGCAGATCCCGGTGCCGACGAGGATCGGGAGACGTCGTCCGTACCGGTCGGACAGCGGCCCGAAGACGAGCTGGCCCAGGGCGAGTCCGGCCATGAAGGCAGTGAGGGTCAGCTGTACGCCGGAGGCGTCCGTGCCCAGGTCACGCGCCATCCGCGGGAACGCGGGCAGGTACATGTCGGTGGCCAGCGGCATCACGAAGGACAGCAGCGCCAGGACGGCGACCAGCAGTGCGGCCGGGGGCCGGGGCCGCCAGGCGGTAAGGCTGTGGGGCGTGGACACGGGCGTCGGGGACGACCGGGGTGTCGGGGGTGTCGGGGGTGTCGATGGGCTCGGCGGCATACGGGCCTCCGTTGACGGGGGAGCCCCGTACGCCACCGGCACTGGGCTCCGGACGGGTGGGAGGTCCGCGTGGAGCCTGGTGGCGCGGGGAGCCGGTGCCCGGACGCGGTGGCGTGCGTACGGCGCGAGGCTCGACCCCGTGAACGTCTCCAGGCGTCTGCCCGGTGGGCGAGCGACCGGGGCACGCGGCACGGAGTCGGGCGGGCGGCACGAGCCGGCCAGGGGCACCCTGCCGCCGCTCCGTGCGCACGGCCGGGGTGTGCGGGCCGGGCGCCGGGGTGCACATGGGTGACCGCCGGCAGGACCTCAGGGCACGGCGGTCGTCGGACCTCCCTGCGCCAGGTCGAGGACTTCCTGCGCCCAGGCGAGATCGTGGGCGTCGGGGCGGGGCGGGCCGCCCGCGTTCGGGTCTCCGGTCCAGCTCATCCGCACGCCAGGGTGGTGGGCGGACCGGCTGCGGCGCTGCTGCACCGGCTGTCGGCGCAGAAGGCGTGGCGCAGGGCGGCGTGCGGCGGGCCCCGGGTTCGACCCTGTGCCGGGGCGTGGGTGCGCAGTGGCACAGTTCGTGTGCGGGGCCGGTGCGGGCTCGGTCACGGGTGTGTCGGCCGTGTTCGTCACAATTCGACGCGCACGCCGTACCGGGTGACCCAGGCATCGAACTCGATGAGCCGCTCCAGGACCGCGCGGGCGCTCCACGGCCCGCCCATCGCGTAGGCGCCGACGGGCCGGTCGAGCAGCCGCCGCACGGCGTCGGGCGTCACCAGGCGCAGCACCGGGGAGTCCCGGGTGAGCAGGTCCTCGACCATGCCGCGCACCGCGATCTCGTAGGTCTCGTCCTGTGTGGAGGGGTAGGGGTTCTTCTTGCGGTCCAGGACGGAGTCGGGGAGGATCCCGCGCATCGCCGAGCGCAGCAGGCTCTTCTCCCGGCCGTCGTGGTTCTTCATCGCCCAGGGGGTGTTGAAGACGTACTCGACGAGCCGGTGGTCGGTGAACGGGACGCGCACCTCCAGGCTGACGGCCATGCTCATCCGGTCCTTGCGGTCGAGCAGGAAGTTCTCCCAGCGGGTGATGTTGAGGTAGCCCACCTCCCGCATCCTGGCCTCGAGCCCGGTCTCCCCCGCCAGCCGCGGCACTTCGGCGAGGGCCTCCACGTACCGGTGTTTGACGTACGCGTCGAGGCCGAGCCGGTCCCACAGGCCCACGTCGCGCAGCGCGCCGATGCCGCCGGCCTTCTCGAAGGGATGGTGCCAGGGGAAGGTGTCGCCCTCGACGGCCTCCGGGTCGTGGAACCACGTGTAGCCGCCGAAGAGTTCGTCGGCGGCCTCCCCGGACAGGGCGACGGTCATCCGCTCCCTCAGCGCACGGCACAGCAGGTACAGCGAGTACTCCATGTCGCCGGTGGACACCGGCAGGTCCTGGGCCCGCAGCACGTCGGCCCGTACCCGCGGGTCGAGCACGTCCTCGCTGTCGAGTTCCACGACGACGTGCTCGGCGCCGACGTGCCGGGCCACCTCGATCGCGAACGGTGTGTCGGGGTCCTCCCACTGCACGTTCGACTCGAAGCGCTCGTCGTGTCCCGTGAAGTCGACGGAGAAGGCGCGCAGGGGCGTGGGATCGCCCTGCGCGGCGAGCGCCCGGGCGGCGAGTGCGGTCACGGCGCTGGAGTCGAGGCCGCCGGAGAGCAGGGTGCCCACGGTGACGTCGGCGACGAGCTGCCGCTCGACGATGTCCTCCAGGAGTTCGCGCACGTGCCGGATCGTCGTGGGCAGGTCGTCGGTGTGCGGGCGCGCGGTCAGCCGCCAGTACTCGCGCTCGGTGAGGCCGCCGGCGTCGAACCGCACGACCGTCGCCGGACGCACTTCGCGCATGCCCCGGAAGACGGCGTGCCCCGGCGTCTTGACGATGCTGAAGATCTCCCGCAGCCCGTCGGCGTCCACGACCGCCTCGGCCTCCGGGTGGCACAGGATCGCCTTGGGCTCGGACCCGAACAGGATGCCGTCGTCCGTCTCGTAGTAGTAGAGCGGTTTGACGCCCATCCGGTCGCGGACCAGGAGCAGTTGCTCGGTGCGCGGGTCCCACAGCGCGAACGCGTACATGCCGTTGAGCCGGGCGGCGAAGTCCTCACCCCACTCCAGGTAGGCGTGCAACAGCACCTCGGTGTCGCTCACCGTACGGAACCGGTGACCGAGCCGCTCCAACTCGGCGCGCAGCTCGCGGAAGTTGTAGATCTCGCCGGTGTAGGCGACGACCGGAGCGTCGGGTACGTCCGGGACCGCGCTCATCGGCTGTGCACCGCCCTCCAGGTCGATGATGCTGAGCCGTTGGTGGCCGAGGAGCGCGTGTTCGGACGCCCACACCCCGTGCGCGTCGGGGCCCCGGCACTCCAAGGTGCGCGTCATCTCCGACGCAATGTCGGTGTGCCACGTCAGATCGCGCCTGAGACTCACCCATCCCGCGAGACCGCACATCGTCGATCGGTTCCTTTCCTTAGGGTCCACGGGCAGCATGTGCGCGCGACGGGACACGGGACCACCGGTCCGTCCCTACCTCGTCAGGTCCCGGTCGCCGGAGCCACGCGCATGGTGCCTGACCTGACGAAGTGGTGCTCGCGCGGGCGTCCGGCGGCCGCCGGCTGCCTAGGGTTGTCCTTCTGACGACGAGGGAGAGGCCACGCGATGAACGCCCGCGACACCACTGGCCGGCACCTCAAGCGGCTGCGTGCCGAGGGGGTCTCCGTCTGGCTGCGCGGCTGCCCGGAGCCCGGCGAGGACGGGGCGTTGGCACGGCTCGCTGCGGACTGGGACCTGAGCGGGGTGACCTGGACCGTCGAGGACGTTCTGGCGGCGGGCGGCGGGACACGGTTCGCGGCACTGCGCGAGCGGGGCCACGATCGCGCTCGGGCCCGCCGCGGGCTGTCCGCGCTGCCCGCCCGGGCGGCCTGCGACGCGCTGCTGCCGCGCTACGAGGCGAGCCGCGGCCGGGTGGGCCTGGTGTCGGCGGACCTTCCTCCCACCGACGCCCCGGAGCAGGAGGGGCTGGCCACGTGGTGGGCGGTGGACCGTCCGAACCTGCTGGTGAAGGTGCCCGGCACGCCCGACCGTCTGGACGCGGTCGCCGCCCTGGTCGCCGCCGGAGTCGGCGTCGACGTCACCCCGGTCTTCAGCGCCGCGCACCACGAGCGGGTCCTCGCGGCGCTGTCCACGGGACTCGAGCGGGCGTGGGAGGCGAACCGTCCGCTGTCGGCCATCAGTACGGCGGTGACGGTGCCGGTCGCCCCGATCGACCGGCTGGTGGACCGGCGGCTGCGGGAGCGGGGGCTGGCCGCCAGGCGCTATCCCATCGGCGAGTCGGCACGGGCGCACGCGCGTCTCGTGTACCACCTCCACGAACAGGTCACGAGCGCCCCTCGCTGGCAGCGGCTCGCCTCCCACGGGGCGCAGTTCCCGCATCTGGTCTGGACGGAGATCGCCCCGGCCGGCCACCCCGCCCACTACGCGGACGGTCTCGTCGGCTGGGGCGTGGTGCACGCGTTCGGCCGCGCCGAACTCGCCTCGATCGGCACCGGCGCCGCCCTCGTCGGCGACGCCCTGTCGGGCCGCCACATCACCGCGCGTCAGGATCTCGAAGCCCTGTACGCGTTCGGCCTCTCCTACGAGGAGTTGGCCGCGGAACTGGAACAGGCGTGGCTGGCGGCCGACGCGCGGCGCTGGCAGCAGGTGTGGGAGGGCACACCGGGGCACCGGTCCGCCTCCTGCCCGGCTTCGTGACGCGGTCGCCCGCACCGAGGTCGCGCCGGACCACGACGACCGGCACGACGACCGGCACGGGGGCCGGGTGGGTGACAGGTCACGACCCGCTGCTGCTGCTCCCCTCCGGCTTCCGGAAACCGGCGGCGGCCGGGGCGCCGGCGAACGGCCGCATCAGGGAGTCGACGGTGTGTGCGACGCCCGACACGAAGACCTGTCCGACGTTGGCGGCGTCCTTGACGTCGGTCAGCGGATCACCGTCGACGACGGCGAGGTCGGCGTACCTGCCGGGTGCGATCCGGCCGAGGTCTTCGTTCAGCGTCTCGCCCGCCAGACTGGTCGCGGTCGTCAGAGCTTCGTACGGCGTGAACCCGTAGGTGACCATGGCACGCAGGTTCATGTGCAGGCTGACTGCCGCGCCTGGAGGTTCGCGCGCCGTGCGGTCTGGTCGGTCCGGCAAGGTAAACGGGGGGGCAACATGAGGGCAGGGCCGATCACGGTCTTCAGGTGTCGCAACGGGTCACGGATCTCGCGCAGTTGGTGGTCAGCGAGCTGGTTGCGGGCCCGATAGTGGTGACCCTGCGCATCACGGGGGAGTCGGTGGAGGTCTCGATGTGGGACTCCGACCCGGTGCTGCCGGTTGCCCGCGCCGCGGATGCCTACCGAGTGGGACAACACGGCATCGAGATCATCATGGCTGTCGCTCGGAGTTTCATGGCGAGCTCGATCGCCGCCCTCGGGCTCGCTCCGCCCGTGCCGATCACGAGAACCGCGGTGGACAGACGGTGTTCGGTGATTGCCATGTTCGTTCCGATCACTTGGGTCGTCTCCCAGTACGACCGGCCGATCGGGCCGTGTGCGACACCGTGACGGGCGAGGGGGCCGCCGTGTGCGGACACGGCGTGCGCGCCGCCGGGGCGCCGACGTAGGCCTCACGCCGCACCCGGGCCGACTGGGCCGTGTTGATGGCGAGTCGGGTGGTCACGGTGGCCAGGAAGGCGGCCGGCTCGAGGATGTCTGTGCGGTCTGCCTTCTGCCACCTCAGCCACGCCTCCTGCAGCACGTCCTCGGCCTCGACGGTGCTGCCGAGCACGCGGTAGGCGATGCCGAAGAGCTTCGGACGGGCCTCGACGAACTGTCGCGTCGCCTCCTCGACCGAGCCGAGGTTGTGGCCTGCGTGCATGGCGCCCCCTTGGACCCGGCTACGGGCCATGTCACGCCCGGCCCGTTGGTGTCGCCGCGCGGAGCGGGGGCGATTACGGGGGCCGCCGAAGGCGCCGATCGGGATCGGCCGGAACCGCGTCGCCCTTCGTCCCGGACCACTCGGGGCCCGTGAGAAATCCACTGTCACAGATCGCCGTGCCGGCCGGTCCTTTTCTCAGCGAAGCGCTACCACGCCCCACTGCGGGTGAGAGAGGTGGACCATGATGCCGACCCGCCGCCGGGACCCGTCGGCTCCGTCGCCGTGCACCGGCTCCGCCGAGAGAGATCCGAGAGGCTCAGGGCCGGCAGGCCTGGCGGCCCTCCCCCGGCCCGTGGCCGTGGTGGTGGGCGCGGGTGGCGTACTCGGAGCGACTCACGTGGGAGTGGGGCACGCCCTGGAGCAGCGCGGGTTCCGGCCGGACATGATCATCGGCACCTCGGTGGGCGCGTGGAACGGAGCCATCGCGGCGGCGCACCCCGACCGGGCAGCGCCGTGGCTGGAGCACGTGTGGACCCGGCTGCGCCGCCGTGACGTGTACCAGCCGGGCTTTCCGGCCTCGCGTGCCGGTATCTTCACGGACCGGGGCCTGCGCCGACTGATCGCCCGGGCCGGGCTCCCGGCGCGGATCGAGGAGCCGGCGGTGCCGTTCACCGCTGTGGCCATGGACCTGGTCGCCGGCGCTCCGGCGCTGCTCGACCGCGGTGACCGCACGACCGCACTCCTCGCGAGCGCGGCCATCCCGGGCCTCCTGCACCCGGTCGGCCGCGAGGGCCGCACCCTCGTGGACGGCGGGGTGCTCGCCTACGTCCCGGTGCGGGCCGCCCTGCGGGCCGGAGCGGCCGGCGTGGTGGCGGTGCCGACCGGCCCGGAGAGCTCACCGCCGCCGGCGACCGCGCCGCCCCGACGGGCCGGTGCCGTCGCGTCACGGGCCGGTCTGCCGCTCGTGCACCGTCAGTTCGAACGGGACCTGGCGGAGGTGACCCGCCGGCTGCCGACCGTCGTCCTGCCCACCGGGACAGACGTCCGGCCCGCGCCCTGGGACTTCCGCCACAGCAGGCGGCTCGTCGAAGCGGCCTCCGCGACGGCCGGCCGCTTCCTCGACGACCTTCGCGTCAGCGGACCGGTCCTGTACCGGGCCGAGGACGATCCGGCCGCTGCGGCGGCGGCCGGACACGACGCCGCCGCGTCGGCGACGACGCGGCGGGCACCGCGCCTCACCCCTGCGAGGGCCGGCCTGTGAGTACCATCGCGTTCCTCAACATCGGCATGCACGGACACATCAACCCGACGCTGCCGGTCGCGGCCGAGCTGGTCCGTCGCGGCCACACCGTCACCTACCACACCTCCCCCGCCTTTCGGGAGGAGATCGCGGCCACCGGCGCGACCGTGCGCCTTTATCCGGGAGGGGACCAGCCCCTTCCCGACCCCCCGGCGCCCGTCACGCTGATGGAGGCGCTCGCCCGCACCGCTCTGGATCTGTTGCCCGCCGTCCTCGCCGACCTGCGCGACGACCGCCCCGACCTGATCGTCCACGACAGCGCCTGCCTGTGGGGCGCGGTCGCCGCCCGTGCGCTCGGCGTCCCGGCGGTCTCGTCGTTCACCACGTTCGCCTACAACCGTCATGTGCCCAGCCCCACCCGCGCCTCGCGGGAGCTGCTGGCCGGGGCCGCGGCCCGCCCGCGGAACCTGGCGGGCTACGTGGGGGCCCGGCTGGCGCTGCGCCGCCACTTCGCCGCGACGGGCGTTCCGCTGCTCGACCTGGCGGACATCCGGCAGCCGCTGAACCTGGTGTACACCTCCCGCGCGTTCCAGCCCGCCGTGGAGGAGTTCGACCGGTCCTACCGGTTCGTGGGCCCGAGCATCGGTGCCCGGCCGGACGACCCGTCGTTCCCCTCGGACCGGCTCCGGGACCCGGTGCTCTACGCCTCGCTGGGCACAGTCTTCAACGCCGAGCCGCTACTGCTGCGTACGTTCGCCGCGGCGCTCTCCCCGTTGGCGGGGACCGTGGTGGTCTCCACCGGGAAGACCGACCCCGCCGCCCTGGGCGAGCTGCCGGGCAACGTGCTCGTGCGGCGTTCCGTGCCGCAGCTTCAGGTGTTGGACCGCGCGGCGCTGTTCATCACCCACGGCGGCATGAACAGCGTCAACGAGGCCTTGTTCGCGGGCGTCCCGCTCCTGGTCGTACCGCAGGGCGCCGACCAGCCCATGGTCGCCCGGCGCGTCGTGGACCTGGGGGCCGGCTTGTCGATCCGTACGGAGAACGTCACCGAGGACTCCGTGCGCGCCGTCGCGCGGCGCCTCCTCGAGGACTCCCGTTACCGGGCCGCCACGTCCGGGCTGCGGGCCACCCAGCGTGAGGCGGGCGGCTACCGGCGCGCCGCCGACGAGCTCGAGGGGTACCTGCGCCCGGCCACTGCCGCGCAACCGGCTCCTGGCGATCCGCAGGGAGGCTGACGATGACACCCTCCGTCGTCGCCCTGCTGATGCTGGCCGGGCTGTCCGAGGCGCTCGGACGGGTCACGCCTGTCGCGGTACGCCGGCCAGGGGTGCCCCGCAGCCGGATGGTCCGGCTGGTCCTGGCCGGCGCGGTCGTCGAGGGCGCCGTGTTCGCGCTCTGGCCGCTGACGGCCTGGACCTTGGCCGAGCTCCTGCTGGGGTCGCCGCCCCCCGGTGACGGGTTGGAGTGGACGCCCGGCCTCGTCACGCCCCTCGTGCTCTCGGCCGTACTGGCGTTCCCGTTGCTCGGTTCCTTGCTCCACCTCCTGCTCTTCGTGGGGGTGGGAGCCGGCCTGACCGGTCCGCTGTCCGCGGCGACCGGTCTCGGCTGGTGGACCGCGGCCGGCTGCGTGTCCGTGGCCGGTGTGGTGCTCGGCGTCGCGGTCGAGGGTGTTCGGCGGCTGGTCGTGCGGATGAGCGCCACCGACACGGCGGAGGCCCCATGAACGACTTCCTGCTCTGGGCCGTCGCCCTCGGACCGGCTCTGCTGGCCGAGGGCCTGCTGGCACGCTACGAGGTGCTGGCCTACGGCGCCGGATGGCGTGCGCCGGTCACCGAGCTGCCGGACGGGGTGCCGTACGCGCGGGGCGCCGACCCGGACCGGCCTCCGGACGCCTATCTCGTCTATCTGGACGGGATCGGCAAGCGTCGCGTCCGGGACAGCCGGGACGGCGGCCAGTTGGTCAGGGCCGTGCTGGCCAGTGCGCCGGAACTGCGGGTGTTGGGCCAGGTGCAGCCCTACTCCCCGCTGGCCGACCCGCTCGCCGACCGGCCGGTGTGGTCGTGGTTGCGCCGCCGCGTGGGGCTGGTGCTCTTCCTGCACAACGTGATGCAGATCTTCGTGGCCGCCGACCGCCGCTACCGGCCGCTGTACAACCGGGCCGTCGGTTCGCAGATCGCCACCCAGCTGCGACTGGCCGGCTACCGGCCCGGCAGCGGCGTCCCTGTCGTCCTGCTGAGCTACAGCGGCGGTGCGCAGGTGGCCACCGGCGCCGTCGACGAACTGAGCAAGCGGCTCGGCTGCCCCCTGCTGCTCATCATGTTCGGCGGCTTCCACAACGGTGCCAACGACCTCACGCGCGCCGACCACGTGCATCGGCTCACCGGTTCCGGTGACCGGATCGAGCGGGTGGGTACCTGGATGTTTCCGCAGCGCTGGCCGCTGTTCCGCGGCAGCGGTTGGAACCGGGCCACCCGCGAGGGGAAGGTCACGGTGCACCGGTTCGACCCGGCCACCCACGTGGGACCGCTCAGTTACATCAGCCGGAGCGCTCTGCTGCCCGACGGCCGCACCCATCTGGCCCGCACCGCCGACACGGTGGTGGCGCTCATCCGCGACCACTGCCGGAACCATGCTGGAGGGCCGCGGCCCTGACGGTCCAAGCCCTCGGTGCGGTACTCACCGAGGGCTCACCGGCATGGCACGGGCCGTGAGGCGGCGCCCGGACACGGCCGCAGAACGAGGCCACGCCAACGGCGTGGAACACACCATTGGCGTGTCGGGCGGCCTACAGGCGGCGGGCGCCGGGTGGGTGCGCGGAGGCGGGCTCGCGCGGGTTGTCGGCTCCGCGGAACCGGCTCTGGCGGAGCGGGTCTTCGACGATCCAGGCCCCGTCGATGGGCCGGTCCGCCGTACTACGGCACCTCTTGCGCTGGGCGGCCTGCCTCCCGACCCCGCCTGCGCCACCCGGGCCGCCGCGATGGCGCAGGCGGTATGACAGGACCCTTTCCCGGCACGACGGTTGCGGGAGTGGGCGCTCCTGCACGCCGTCGAGGCACGGCGGTCCTGGTTGCCAGACGACCTCCTGGGCGCTCCGACTCGCTCCGGCTCAGGGCCGCGTCCCACATCAACCCGGAGGTGGCCCGACTGCTCGAGGGGCGCGGTCGTCCCGGGCGGATACTCGGATACGTCAAACCGCCCGGGCCGAATGCGCCGTCCGGGCGCCCACGGCGACCTCCGCCACTGCAGTGGCGACGTCCTTCGCGGAGACCGGCCGGATCGGCGTGGCCGGAAGCCGGATGCCCTGGTCGTCGGCGATCCAGGTCAGGGCCAGGCCCGCGGAAGGAAGGAGTCTCACGGGCCGTCGATGAAGGTGACCGTCTCCTCCAAGGCGGCCCGGCCCGTGCGGGCGGGATTCGCCGCAGGGTCCTCGTAGCCGATCGACATGCCGCAGAAGAGCACCAGCTCCTGCGGCGGCGCCACGGTCTCCGCGACCGTGCGGTGGAACTTCGCCCACGCCATCTGTGTGCAGCTGTGCAGGCCTTCCTCGCGCAGTAGCAGCATCACATTTTGCAGGAACATGCCAATGTCGGACCATTGGGGACGCCCCAGGTCGCGGTCGATGTAGCAGAACAGCGCGGTGGGCGCCCCGAAGCACTCCCAGTTGCCCGACGCGGCCCGCTGGCGCGCTTCCGTATCCTTGCGCGCGATACCGAGGGCACCGTAGCGCTGCTCACCGAAGGCGGACCGCCGCTCGCCGTACGGCGACTTCAGCTGCTGCGGGTACTGCTCGTACTCCGGCTCGTCAAAGGGGTCGCCGGCGGCCAGGCGAGCCCCGGTGCGCTTCTTCAGCGTCTCCAGTGGACCGCCGCTGAGCACGAAGGCGCGCCAGGGCTGGAGGTTCGATCCGGAGGGCGCCCAGGCGGCGGCGGCCAGCACGCGCTTGAGCACTTCTCGGGGGACGGGCCGGTCGGAGAAGCGGCGGACCGATCGCCGACTCTTGACCGCCTCGTAGACATCCATGAAGTCACATCTCCCTAGTCGTTCATGATCATGGTTGCAACTGCGACAGTATCATTCGCGACCATCTCGTGTATAACTAGATGCCAAGTCCGCCCAGCGCCCGGCCGCTGGGCGCCATACCGCTGTCTGGAGATCCCCCATGGCCACGCTTCTGCACATCGACTCGTCCGTGTTCCCGGCCGAGGCGTCCGCGTCCCGGTCCGTCACGGCCGTGTTCCGTCGAACCTGGGAGGAACAGCACCCGGAGGGCACGGTGATCTACCGCGACCTCGCCGCCGCCCCGGTCCCGCACATCACCGCGGACGCCTGGTCCGCCGGTTACGCCGACCCGTCCCAGCGCACCGCGCGCCAGTCCGCCGCGTTCGCCGCACGCCTGGAGCTCATCGAGGAGTTGGAGCGGGCGGACGCCATCCTGATCGGGGCCCCGATGTACAACTACACCGTCCCGTCCACTCTCAAGGCGTGGCTCGACAGCGTGCTCCTGCTCGGACGCACGGCCGGCGAGTCGCCCTCCGTGCAGGGCACCCCCACAGTGGTGGTCGCCAGCCGCGGCGGCTCCTACGCGCCGGGTACTCCGCGCGAGAACTTCGAGTTCGTGCAGAACTACCTGGAGGCCGTCCTCCGAAGCACCCTCGAGCTGGATCTGGAGTTCATCGTCCCGGAACTCACCATGGCCCCGCGCAATCCGGCCATGTCCGAACTGACCCCGCTCTTCGAGGCGTCGCGGGAGCGCGCCCACGCTGACGCGGTCACCAAGGCGAAGGAACTCACCGAGCGCCTCACCGCGGACGTCGGCAAGTGACGCCCGGCTGACCCACCCGCCGACCGGAAAGGCTCTCCGGGCGCGCCCTAGGTGTATTGACCACAAGCGTTGTTGACAGAAGGTGCGAGTCGCCGTGGTATGCGCTGCATGTGTTTGGGCCCGTAGGGACCGGCAGCGCGCAATGCGTCCATGTCGAGGCTGCGAGTGGTGAATGGGGTCGTCGAGTTCTGCCTCGGGCAGGGCGCCGGGCCGGCGGAAGATGGTGATCTGTTCGCGCACGATCTCATGGGCACCGCTCCTGCCCGTGATCGGGGGGATCGTGTTACGCGCAGGCGCTGTACGGCCGTCGGGTGAACCGCGAGGTCGCGGCGCACCCGACGGCGGGCTGTCGTGCGGGCGTCGTCGTGCTCCGCCCGCACGGGGTTTGTGCGAGGTCAGCGAGCGGCGACGTTGTCCGTGACCGCGGTCTCGGGGGCTGCCTCGGCGTCGGGTTGGCGGGTTGCGGTGTTCTTCGGGCCGCGCAGAGCGACGTAGACGAGCAGGGCGGCCATGACGGCGGCGCCGACCCACATGGACTGCTGCCAGCCATCGACGAAGGACTGCTGCGCGGCGTGGATCAGATCCTGGGCGTGGCCCCCGGTGGTGGGCGCGACCTCGATGGCGTTGGCGATGCCTTCGCGTGCGGTGTCCGCGGCCCCGTCGGGGATGCCGTCGAGCTTGCCGTCGATAGCGCTGCGGTAGCCGCTGGCCAACAGGGCGCCGAGCATTGCGATACCGAGAGCGGTGCCGAACTCGCGGGTGACGTCGTTGAGCGCAGAGGCCACGCCCTGCTTGGCTCGGGGCAGGGAGCCGGTGATGGCCTCGGTGGAGGGCGTCATCGACAGACCCATACCGATACCCATGACGATCATGCCGGCCAGGATGGACAGGTAGCCGCCGTCCACGGACACGAACATCGCCATCAGCGCCAGGCCGAGCGCGGACAGGGCGACGCCTACCGTCATGGTGGAGCGGGCGCCGATCCTGGCGGCCACCTTGGGGGCCAGGCCCGAGCCCATCATCATCATGACGGCCATCGGCATCAGCGCCACGGTCGACAGCAGCCCCGACATGCCGAGCACAGCCTGGAAGAACGGGAAGAGGACCACCGCGATACCGGCCTGAACACCAAAGACGACCAGCAGGGTGATCGAGCCGCCGGCCAGGCCACGCTCACGGAACAGGCGTACGTCCAACAGCGAAGCGTCGCGGCGGTGCAGCTCCCAGGCCACGAAGGCGACGGCGGCGGCGACGCCGACGGCCAGGCTGATCAGCGTGATGGGGGCGGTCCAGCCGCGCTCGGGGCCTTCCTGCAGGACGAAGATGAGACCGGTCACGGCGATGACGGAGAGCAGCGCGCCGATGGTGTCGAAGGAATGGGGGGAGTGCTCGCGGGAGTTGGGCACCGACTTCAGTGTCATCACCAGTGCCACGGCCCCCAGGACCACGGGCAGCACGAACAGCCAGCGCCAGTCGGCGACGTCGACCAGCAGGGCGGAGAGGAACATGCCGAGGATGCCGCCGCCTCCGGCGACACCGGTCCACACGCCGATCGCCTTGCCGCGTTCCTCCTCGGGGAAGGTGGAGGTGATGACGGCCAGGGTGATCGGCATGATCATAGCGGCGCTGACGCCGGCGGCCACCCGGGCGGCGATCATTATCCCGGCCGTCGGGGCGAGTCCCGCGAGGACACTGGCGGCGCCGAAGATGACCAATCCCGCAATCAACATGGGCTTGCGTCCCAGACGATCACCGATGGCGCCGAGCGGCAGCAGCAGCGCGGCCAGGGCGAGGGTGTAGCTGTTGATCATCCACAGGACGGCGCTCTGCGAGGCGTCGAACTCGACGGCCAGGTGGGTCTGGGCGACGCTCAGCCCCGACACCGAGGCGATGACAGCCATCAAAGCGATCGAGACGGTGATCAGGATCGCGCGCAGTTGACGCGCATCCGGCACTGTGCCGACCGGCGATTCCGGCGTCTGTGGAGGCTGATGGGTACTCATGGTTTCCTTCCAAAAGGGCATGCTGAATCAGCGCCGGGGCAGGGCCGGGCGCCGCATCGATCAGATGGGGGACTTGCTCACCGCGCGGATCACCGGACGGCGGGCGCGCGATGGTTCAGCAGCGGACGTACGGGTCAGCCGGTGGCCTTCTGCGCGGAGGCGAGGGCGGCGTCGGTGTCCGCCGCGGCCAGCATCGCGTTGATGTGCGAGCCGGCCAGCGCCCCGGCCGCGGCGGCGGCGCCGACCTGGGCGGCCAGGTCGGTGGCGTTGCCCGCCACCCACACACCCGGGATCTCGGTGGTGCCGGCCATGGCGGAAGCGAAGCGGCGGCCCATGCTGTCGGGAAGATCCTCCATGGGCAGCTTCAGCCCGTCCAGGCCCTCGGTGCGCGCCTCCATCCTTGTGGTGACGGCCAGGACCCGCCGCTCGACGAGGGTGCCGTCGGCCAGGCGGACGCCCACAAGGGTGCCGTCGGTGTCGTTCACGACTTCCCTCACGTCGGTCTCGACGACGCGGATGCCCCGGGCGGCGAAGCGAGCGCGGGTCTCGGAGTCCAGGTCGGTGCCGCGGGCGAAGTAGATCAGATCGTCCGTGAGCTGGCGGAAAAGCCAGGCGTGGTGAACGGACAGAGGGCCGGTGGCGAGGATGCCGATGGGCTCGTCGCGTACCTCCCAGCCGTGGCAGTAGGGACAGTGCACCACGCTGCGGCCCCAGTGTTCGGCCAGGCCGGGCACCTCGGGCAGCACATCGCGCAGGCCGGTGGCCACCAGCACGCGGCGCGCCGTCAGGGTGCGGCCGTCGGCCAGGGTGACGGTGAACCGCAAGTCACCGTCGGCCGAGGGGGCGGCGGCTTCGGCCTCGGTCACCTCCCCGAAGACGATGCGGCCGCCGTACTGGCGTACCTGCTCGCGTCCGCGCTGGAGGAGATCGGGCGGCGGGGTGCCGTCCAGGACGATGAAGCCGTGCATGGCTGCGGCGGGGGCGTTGCGCGGGGTGCCGCTGTCGATCACGATGACCGAGCGGCGTGAGCGGGCCAGCATCAGCGCGCCGTTCAGGCCCGCGGCGCCGCCGCCGATCACCACCACGTCCACGGTGTCGGTGGACAGTGCGTCGCTGTCGTAGTGGGAAGTGTGCGCAGACATGTCGCGCCCTTTCGTCGTACCTGGCCCCTCGGTGCCGGACCACTCGTGTCCGACGTTAGGCCCACATTGCATCAAGGGCATACGATGCTGCCTATGACGCAAGAAGATGGGCAGCTGGACAGCCTCGTACGCAAAAGGATCCGCGCACTGCGCGTCGCACAGGGATGGTCCCTGGAGGAACTGGCCACCCGGGCCAACCTCAGCCAGTCCTCACTGAGCCGCATCGAGAACGGGCAGCGCCGCCTCGCCCTGGACCAGCTCGTCACCCTCGCCCGCGCCCTGGACACCACCTTGGACCAGCTCGTGGAGAACGCCGCGGACGACGTCGTCATCAGCCCGACGATCGACGGCGCCCACGGCATGATGCGCTGGCCCATAAAGGGCGACCCCGGCATGAGCGTGATGCGCCAGCGGATGACCGACCCGCCGCCCGACAACCCGGCCCGCATGCGCGCCCACCCGGGCCGCGAATGGCTCGTCGTGCTGTCCGGCACCGCGATCCTCATGCTCGGCCACCGGCGCTTTCGCATCGAGACCAACCAGGCCGCCGAGTTCCCCACCATGATGCCGCACGCCATCGGCGCCGAGGGTGGCCCCTGCGAGATCCTGGGCATCTTCGACCGCGACGCCCGCCGCGGCCATCAGAAAGACGCCGGCACCGACGACTCCGAAGCCGACTGCACAGGCACCCAGGGCCCCTGCGCGTAGCGGGCCATGACCGGCCGGGAGGCCCCGGCAAAGCGCGATCTTGCGTGCAGGGCAGTACACCAAGCCGTCTCTTTGCTTTATGCGCAACGAGACGTGCGACAGGCGCATGGTCAGCTTACGGTCGAGTCATGCCCCACAGTCATCAGCACACCCCTCACCACGGCAACAGCGGTCACCACCCCGGCCAGGGCAATGGCGGCCACCATGCGCACAGCGATGGCGGCCAGGCGGAGATCCTCGATCTGGACGCCGAGGTGCTCGCCGAGCACACAGCATCCATCACTGCCTCGCTGCCGCTGACGAGCGAGCCGCGCCACATCGTGGACCTGGGCTGCGGCACCGGCGCGGGCACCTTCACGCTCCTCGAACGCTTCCCCGACGCGCACGTCACAGCCGTCGACACCTCGGCCGGCCATCTGCAGCTCCTGCGCGAGAGGGCATGCGCCCGTGGCGTCCAGGAGCGCGTACGGACCGTGCGGGCCGACCTCGACCACGACGACTGGCCCGAGCTCGGCCGGCCGGATCTGGTGTGGGCCTCGGCCTCGATGCACCACATGGCGAACCCCGAACGCGCCTTGCGCAACGTCCGCGAGCTGCTCGCCCCCGGCGGCCTGTTCGCCGTCGTCGAACTCGCCGGCGTCCCCCGTTTCCTGCCCGCCGGCGCCCCGGAGAGCCGGCCCGGCCTCGAAGAACGCGCCCATGCCGCGACCAACAACTTCCACGTCGAGCACGTTCCGCACCGCGGCGCCGACTGGGGCCCGATGCTGACAGCCGCCGACTTCACCGTCGAGGACGAACGCACCTTCGCTGTCAACATCGAAGGTGCGCGCAGCGAAGCGATCGGCCGCTACGCCTACGGCATTCTGCAGCGCGTCCGCAGCGTCGCCGCCCCCGCCCTCAGCCCCGAGGACCTCGCCGCACTCGACGAGCTCCTGGACACCAACAGCCCGAACAGCCTGCTGCGCCGCGAGGACCTCGCCATGCGCACCGAGCGCACCGTATGGGCCGCCCGCCGCACCTGACTCCCGCCTCCCCCGGGTCGGTGATCTTGGCGTTGGCGACGACCTTGACCTTGCCGTTGCTCAGCTCAACGAAGCGCATGGCACTGCGCAGGCGCCTTGGGGGCATGACCTTCCTTTCCCCTGACCGGCGCGGTCTTCGAGGCGGTCGGCCTTCTGCGCTGGTTTGAAGTGGTGGCGATGCCGGCGAGGAGAAGGCCGACACCGGTTGCGAACTCGCGGTCGTCGTGGTGGGCCAGACGGAAATCGACTCAGCTCCGTTTGCCTTGACCAGCTGCCAAGCCCACGGACGCCGTCGGCGCAAAGAGCGGTGCCAGCACCCAGCCCACACATCACCCAGAGGTCTTCTTGTCCCACCCCAACGCCCGGCTGACCGTCCACGGCAGACGGCTCCTTGTCGACCGGGTTCGAGCCGGCAGACCCGTCGCCCACGTGGCTGACGAGATGGGCATCTCTCGCACCACGGCCCACAAGTGGGTGCGCAGGTGGAGAGCCGAAGGCGACGCCGGTCTGTACGACCGCCCCAGCCGGCCACGGACCACCCCGCACCGTGCCCCCGCTGACGTCGAGGAACAGGTTTGCACGCTGCGGCGAGAGCGAAAGCTCGGCCCCGCCAGGATCGGCCCGATCCTGGGAATACCCACCTCGACGGTCCACCGCGTCCTGACCCGCCATGGCCTGAATCGACTCAGCTGGATGGACCGACCCACCGGTCAGATCATCCGCCGCTACGAACGCTCACGCCCCGGCGAACTCGTTCACGTCGACATCAAAAGGCTCGGCAACATCCCCGACGGAGGCGGCCACCGGATCATGCCCCGCCAGCAGGCCACCGGAAATCGGCAGGCCACAACCGTCGCCCGCAAGGGCGGCAGTCCCGTGATCGGCTACAGCTTCGTCCACTCCGCCATCGACGATTACTCCCGGCTCGCCTACAGCGAGGTCCTGGCCAACGAACGCAAGGAGACCGCCTCCGCGTTCTGGCGGCGCGCGAACGCCTTCTTCGCGGCTCACGGCATCACTGTCGAGCGAGTCCTCACCGACAACGGCTCCTGCTACAGATCCAAGCTGTTCGGTCAGACACTGAGCGCTGCCGACATCATCCATAAACGCACCCGCCCGTACCGCCCGCAGACGAACGGCAAGGTGGAGCGGCTGAATCGCACCCTGCTCGAAGAATGGGCATACGTACGCCCCTATGCCAGCAACGCCGAACGGACCGAGGCCCTGGTGGACTTCCTGCACACCTACAACTATCACCGGTGCCACACCGCACTCGCCGGGCAGCCGCCCATCAGCCGTGTCAACAACCCTGCGGGTCAATACACCTAGGCCGTTTCGTTCGGATCACCGCACCCGTGCGTGTGTGAGGGCGCTGGTCGAGTGTGCGGTGCCTCCGGCGGCCTCTGTAGCCTGGCGGCGCTGTACGTTGGGGGGAGCTGACCGTGGAGAACATCCTGTCCGTGGCCGTCGGGGCCGCTATTGGCCTCATAGGCGCGGTGTTCGGTTCGTGGTTCACCGCGCACCGACAGGACCGCATGTGGCTCCGCGAGCAGAAGCTCAAAGCCGGGATCGGCTTCAACACGGCCGTAGTTCAGCTGCTGGACTACCTGAAGCAAACACAGCTGAGTGACGACGGTCCCGGAGCCAACGAGCTGGCGAACCAGATGCAGGAAGCACGCTCGGCCCTCTACCTGCTCTGTGCCGGCGACACCGTCGATCTCGCCGATGCTCTCGCGCGTAGGGTCTGGAGCACCCGGCCCACCGACGGCAGTGACGACCGCCGGGCCGAGTTCCGAGAGACGTTGGACCTCCTGCGCCGCTTCACCCGGCAACTCCGGCAAGAAATCGCCAGATCGTAGTCCCCATTGGATCAGGGGGCGGACCAGATGAAGATGCCCGCGATGTGGAGTCCGGTCAGGCAGATGGTGGCGGTGTACTCGTATCGAGTGGCGATGCCCCGCCACTGCTGCGTCACGATGGAAGGCCGGTGGCCTGCCGAGTCGGGTTCCACGACGGGGTCGGTGACCTTGCTGGTCGGCCGGGACAGGGATCACCGCTCGGATGCCGCGCCTGCGCAGGTGCTCGCTGATCGCGCGGGAGAAGTATGCCGTGTCAGCCAGGAAAGGGTCCCGTCTGGTCGGGGGCGTCCTCGGCGTCGGGGAACGCGCAAGCGGGCCATGACGTCAAGGAAGGCGGGTGCGTCGCCGGCCTGTCCGGCAGTCATTGCCGTACTTCTCCGGCAGGTGAACCCACTGCGTTCCGGTCTGGGACTTGAAGGCGATGGCGTCGATCACCTTGCGGTGATCCCTCCACCGGCCGCCCCGTTTCGGCCTCCGGTCCGGGAGCAACGGCTCGATGCGCGCCCGCTGCGCGGCAGTCAACGGCACACCCGGACCAACGACCGCTGATCCGAACGAAACTGCCTAGACCTCACGGCTGCCCGGATGCGCGAGGCGGGTCAGCAGACGCATCAGCTGCTCGGAGCCGCCAGGTCCCAGGTCGGCGACCAGCCCCTCGGCCAGCGGCTCCGCCGCGACATGGGCCGCGTCGAAGAGCTCCAGCCCCTCCGGGGTAATCTCCACGGCCCGTGCCCGGCGATCCCCGGGGACGGGCTTGCGCACGGCGAGGTTTCTGCGCTCCAGATCGTCTACGACCCGCATGATCCCCGCCTTGTCCGTCCCGGTCTCCGCCGCCAGGTCGCGCTGCACCGTGGGACCGCGGTCAACGAGCACGATCAACACCGCGAAGTGCCGCAACTCGATCCCGAGAGGCCGCAGCGCCTCCGCCATAACCCCCGCCGCGCGCCAGTGCGCCCGGCGCAGCAGCAGCCCCAGGGCGAACGGCGAAGCGTCTCCGGGGCGGTCGCTCGCGCGCGACGCAGCGTCTCGGGAGGAAGCGTAAGCGGCCATGACAGCATCGTACCGCCGCCGGGTCGCCCGATACCGTTTCACTTGAAACGGGCGGACGCAGCGGTGGAACAGCCCTGAGCCCCTTGTCGGCTGAGCCGAAGACCGCGCTATGGAGCCCGTGGACCCCGCATCACGGCAGGTCGCTCGGTCAGTGCTCACAAAAGCGCTCAGACACGCGTGCGCTCCGGAGGGGTACCGGTTTCCTTTGCTGGCAGAGGCTCCGCCCCTGGCCCCGTGCCCGCGGATGAGAGCGTGGATGTCGCCATTCGCATCGCCCCCTTACGGACTACCGGCCGGCGCGATCGCGCGAGGAGGCTTGCTGGATCATCAAGATTCAGTGTCTCCCCTCAGCTGTGCAGGCGCCCTCGCCGATGCGCGGCTGCGGAACACCCGACGTGCCTCGTCGCTGCGCGGGCTGCTGAGAGGAGTCAGCCGAGGATCTCCGTGATGCCTTCGCGGTACGAGGTGACGGTGAAGTCGGGGAACCGCGTCGCGAACTTCGAGGAGTCGAAGATGTTGTCACCGCGGTAGCGCGGCAGCAGTTCCTGGACCTCTCCGAGCGGCCCGACGAAGCGACCGCCGATCCGGAAGGCGGCCAGGGGCAGCACGGTGTGGCCGATCCGGCGACCGGTGACCTGTCCGGCCACGTCGATCAGCTCGGCGTAGGTGAGGCGGTGCGGGTCGACGGGCAGGTGCCAGGTCTGGCCGTAGGCGTCCGCGGTGTTGCCGATCAGGGCCATGGCCCGGCTGGCGTCGGGCGTCCAGATGAGGGACCGGACGGTCTTCGCGCTGACGGGGACGAGTGGCCGCTTGCCCGCCTTGATCCGGTCGAAGACGAGGGAGTTGGTCAGGCTCTTGGTCTTTCCCGGACCGTAGAACTCCGGCGCCCGGCAGATGACGGCGTCGATCGAACCCGCGCTCATCGTGTCCAGCAGCATCGCCGCGATCTGCGCGCGTACGCGGCCCTTGCGGCCGTTCGGCTCGAACGTGGTCGACTCGGTCTGCGGGGTGGTCGTGCCCGGGTACATGTACGTGTTGTCGAAGAACACGAGCTTGGTTCCGTACTTCACGCAGGCGTCGATGACGTTGCGCATCATGGCGGGGAACTGCCGCTCCCACAGCTGCGAGTCCATGGGCAGGCCCACAGTGAGGTAGGCGATCTCGCTGCCCTCGACGGCCCGGGCGGTGGCCTCGGAGTCCGTCAGGTTCGGCCTGGAGGACCTGATCGGTGTCGTGGATCTTCACGGGGTTGCGGCCGACCAGCCGGATGTCGTGCGTGAAGGTGGGGTCTGCCGCACGATCGGGTGACATCTGAACTGGCTTGCCCTGTGGGGCGGGTGGGAAGGATGTCGCTGTGCCCAAGCCTTATCCGGAAGAGTT
>NZ_JBIAVA010000002.1:751866-884014 GCF_042893535.1 Streptomyces sp. NPDC001599 | reverse complement strand
GGCCGTGGCCGCCGGCCCCCCCCCCTGCGACCGTTTGGGGGCCGCGGGGGGGGCCGGGGGGGCCCGCGCGGCCAGCCGGTTGGGGCCATGTGGGGGGGGGGGGGGGCGGGGCCCCCCCCCCCCCCACCAAAAGGGGTGAACGGTCGTAACTTTCCCGTGCGAGGCGCGTTCGGTCGCGCTAAGAGATCAAGCGGTCACCACACGTGATGCGCGGGCCCGAACCGGCCGTCAGCCGTTCGGGTAGGCCCAGGCGTTGGGGCGGCAGTCGATTCCGTCGTGGTCGACGAATTTCGTCTGCTGTTGCATGACCGGGGCGAGTTCGCCGTCCTTGTCGCAGGTGACGTGGTTGTAGCCGATGCGGTGACCGACCTCGTGGTTGATCAGCATCTGCCGGTACGCGTGGATCGCGTCGCCGTACGGCGCGGCGCCCTGGGCCCAGCGGTACGCGTTGATCATCACGCGCTGGGTGGCGGCCGAGTCGCAGGAGACGTTGTCCTCGGTGGTGTCCAGGCCCGACTTGGCGCACCACTCGGCGGTGGTGCCGGGGCTGGCCAGCGTGATGACGAAGTCCGGTCGGCCGGATTCGATGCGCTCGAAGGTGCGGGCGCCGTTGTGGGCCCAGCTCCGGTTGTCGTTGAGGGTCTTCTGCACGGCCTCGGCGAAGAGTTCGCCGTCGAGGCCGAGCCCCTGCTCCACGTCGATGCGGTAGGTGTACTTCTGCCCCTTCCCGGTCCCCTTGGCGATGCCCGGGATCGCGTCGAACTTCCCCGAGGCCTTGAGGGTGGCGCCGAGCGGGTACGTCTTGCCCATCTTCTGCTCGTACGTCAGCGGTTTCGCGGACGCGGACGCGGAGGGCGTCGGCCGTTCGTCGTCCCGTGACGCCGGGTCGTGGGCACCGCGGGCCTGGTCGGTGGCGGACTGCGCGCGCATGTCGCCCCCGTCCGAACCGTCGGCGACCTGACCGGCCACGACGACGGCCAGCACGGTGGTGACGGCGGCCGCGGCGATACCGGTGAAGGTCCGGCCCTTGGCCCCCTTGACCGGTGCGGGTTCCCCCGTGGGCGGCTCGTCGTCGGCGTCCGCCTCGGCACCGGCGGGGATGCCGCCGCCTCCGGAGGCTCCCCCGTCCGCGGCGCTCCAGTCGGTGACGGAGGCGTACGGGTCGGCGGGCCGCGCCGCCCCGGGGGTACGGCCTCGGGGGCGGACCGCGAAGACGTCGTCGTCCGCGCCGAAGGCGTCCAGGTAGTCCTGCCGCGGCCCTTCCGCCGACCCTTGTCGCTGCCTCGGGAAGGGCGAGGCCGGTGCGGACGGCGAGGGCGGCGCGAAGGACGCGGGGGCCCCGGTGCGCGGTCCCGCCGCCGGTCCGTACCCGGCACCGGGGCGCGCGGCCGGCTCGCCCCAGCCTCCGCCGGGTTCCCGCTGCTCGGGGTGACCGCCCCGGACCCGCGGCACACCGTGGGCCGGGGTGCCGTCGGGGTATCCGGGGACACCGTGGGCCGGGGTGCCGTCGGGGAACCTCGGGACGCCCTCCGCGGGCGTACCGTCCGCCGTCCGCGGAAAACCGTGGGCCGGCGTCTCGTCCGGGAATCGCGCGGCAGGGCCTCGCCCCGGGCCGGGACCGGGACCCGCGTACCCCTGGCGGGCACCCGGGACGTCGCCCGGTACCGCCCCGCGTGGCGCCGCACCGTCGGTCCCCTGCGGCTGATGGGGCCACTGTGGCTGAGGCTGATGGGACCCTTGGGGTCCTGGTGACCCATGTGACCCATGCGGCCCCTGTGGCCCCTGTGGCCCCTGTGGCCCGTACGGCCCTTGTGGCTCCTGCGACGGCCCGTTCGTCCGACGCGGATCGGGCCGACCGGCCCGGTTCTCACGTGTTGCGGCGGTGTCCGCGGCGTCTGCCTTGGGGGCGGGCCCGCGGCGGCTGTGGCGTCCCACGTCGCGCCTCAGCCTCCTGTGGTCTGGTTGGCGGGCTCGCCGTCGACGGCCCCGTCGATCCTCTCGCCACCCGCCGGCTTCCCGGTGCCCACCGTGTCCGCGAGGAGCTCGCGGAACGCCGTGGCCACGGCCTCCGGATACTCCATCATCGCCACGTGTCCCGCGTCCGGCAGGGTCAGCAGCCGGGAGTCACGGAAGGCGCGGGTGGCCCGCTGGGCCATGCGGTAGCCGACGAGTTGGTCCCGTCCACCGTAGACCAGGAGCGTGGGGGCGAGAACCCGCTCGGCCTGTCGCCACAGTCCGTGCTGGCCGCCCACCGTGTACGCGTTGACGAGTCCCCGGGTGGAACGCGCCATCGCGTCCCAGAAGTACGGCAGCCGCAGCCGCCGCTCCATCTCCTCCACCGCGTTGCGGAAGCCTTCCGGCGTCACCCGCCCCGGGTCTCCGTAGCAGAGCGCCGTCACGCCACGGACCCGCTGCTCCGCGGTCCACTCCCGGGTGAGCCGGTTGAACAGCGGAACCACCCCCGGCAGCGCCAGCAGCCCCGTCGGTACGGCGCTGCGCTGCACGCGCATCTCCGGCAGCGCGGGCGACACGAGGGTCAGCGTCCGCACCAGGTCGGGACGGACTGCGGCGACGCGGGTGACGACGGCGCCGCCGAGCGAGTTGCCGAACAGGTGCACGGGACCGCGCCCGGCCGCGTCGAGGTGGCGGACGACCGCGCGCGCGTGGCTCGTGATCGAGTAGTCGCCGTCGTCCGGCGGCGGGGAGTCCCCGAAGCCGGGCAGGTCGAGGGCCTCGCTGTGGACGACGCCGTCCAGCAGCGGCATGAGCGCCGACCAGTTCTGCGAGGAGCCGCCGAGACCGTGGACGTAGAGGGCGGGCGGCAGTCCCTCGCGGGCGGGCCGTCTCGACCGCACCGTCAGGGTGATGCCGGGGAGCTGGACCGACCTGAGCCGCTCCCCGTCCGCGACCTTGACGGCCGCGACCTTCGGCAGCACGTTGGCGGGCGGCACGGACGGCGGCTCGGTCGAAGGCATGCGGCAATGTTACGAGACGATCACGCAGTGGTTCATGTGTTCGCCGTCACAAGCAGTGCTGCGGCGGCGCGCCGGCGGGGTACGGATGCCGTCGGCCCCGGGACCGGACCCGAGGCCGGGCGCGGGACCCGGGCGCGCAAGACCGGGACCGGCGACGCATGGCGTCCGGATCGGGTGTCTCCTAGGCTCGTGAAGTGGGCACCCGCGTGTGACCCCTGCACCCCGGGGACGTCCGTAGGAAGGGAGCCCAGCATGACCGTCGACCCGACCGACCCCGACACCTTCGACGACGAGGCGCAGGCACCGGATCCGGAGGACCGCGACGTCGAGGCGCCCGACGCCGACGCCGCCGAGCAGCGGGCGGACATCGGGCAGGAGCGCGACGAGCCGCTGACCGGCGTCGAGCCGGACCGCGCCAACGAGGCCGACCTGGCCGAGCAGGCCCGGGTCGTCTCGCACGACGAGGACGACTACCGCTGAACACCCCTGAAGGGAGGCCGATCTTTGCCCGGTCTGGCCCTTTTTGAAACCTGTTGTGCGGCTTTCGCCACCGTCCGGTCCGTGAAATTCTGCGCTCGCAGCACACACACCACGGTTACCGAAAAGTACGATGTCGACGCGGCGCACACCGCACGAGGACGACTATGGGAGGCGGCGTGACAGCCATCGAGCAGACAGAGGCGGTACGCCCGCGGGGCACACGCCTTCCCCGCCGAGCCCGACGCAACCAGCTGCTGGGCGCCGCACAGGAAGTGTTCGTGGCCCAGGGCTACCACGCGGCCGCGATGGACGACATCGCCGAGCGCGCCGGCGTCAGCAAGCCGGTGCTCTACCAGCACTTCCCCGGCAAGCTCGACCTCTACCTCGCCCTGCTGGACCAGCACTGCGAGGCACTCATCCAGTCCGTGCGCAGCGCGCTCGCGTCGACCTCCGACAACAAGCAGCGCGTCCGGGCGACGATGGACGCGTACTTCGCCTACGTCGAGGACGACGGCGGCGCCTTCCGCCTGGTCTTCGAGTCGGACCTGACCAACGAGCCCGCCGTGCGCGAGCGCGTGGACAAGGTGACGAACGAGTGCGCCGAGGCGATCTGCGACGTCATCGCCGAGGACACCGGCCTCTCGCGCGCGGAGTCGATGCTGCTGGCCTCGGGACTGGGCGGTCTCGCGCAGGTGGTGGCGCGGTCCTGGCTGCACAGCGACCGCAGCGTGCCCCGCGACCAGGCGGTGCAGCTGCTGACCTCGCTGGCCTGGCGGGGCATCGCCGGCTTCCCGCTGCACGGCACCGAGCAGCACTGAGGGCCGCGGCGCCGGTTCTGTTCCCGTCGGCTGTTCGCTCCTGGCGTTCTCCGACGCTGCGTGTACGTCCCCTCACCGGGCTAATGTGTGCTGGTACGGCGCGGAAGATCGCGCACTTACTGACCGTCGGAGGGACATAGCCGTGGAGGTCAAGATCGGCGTGCAGCACGCGCCCCGCGAGATCGTTCTGGAGAGCGGTCAGAGCGCCGAGGAGGTCGAGCGCGTGGTGGGCGAGGCACTGGCCGGCAAGTCGCAGCTGCTGAGCCTCGTGGACGAACACGGCCGCAAGGTCCTGGTGCCGGCCGACCGGCTCGCCTACGTCGAGATCGGCGAGTCGGCCCCGCGCAAGGTGGGCTTCGGCACGCTGTAGCCACCGGACGCGGGACGACGGACTTGAGAACGGGTGGGGCCCGGCGGTGACACACCGCCGGGCCCCACCCGTCTTCCCGTTCTCGGACCCGCCCCCACTCCCGTTCACGGGCGGAGCACAGTGCACCCACAGGGGGAGGATTGCATTCCGCAGGTCAGGGGTAAGTCGGCTGTGACCGTTTGGGGCAGGCCGGCCATGTGGGAGGGACCCAGACATGATCTTGGAAGCGCTCAGCGCCGCACTCCTAGGCCTCGCTCTGGCATGGGCCGCCGCGCACCGTCTGTCCCACCGCCTGCCCGCCCCGCTCCTGGTCCTGCCGACCGGCATCGCCGGGGCCCTCTTCGGAGCGTTCGTCACGCACACCGCGCTGGGTGCCGGGGGGCTCGTGCTGGTGCTGCTGGGTTCGGCGACGGTCTCCGCGGCCTCGCTGTCGCTGCTGCTGCGCCCCGCGGGGAGGCTCCGTCGCAGTTCGGCGACCGCCTGACCGGCAGGCCGCCGTACCGCGTCGGCCCCGGGTGACGGCGTCAGGCCCGGGCAACGGCGCCCGGCCCAGGTGACGGCGTCAGGCCGCCAGACCCAGCGCCGCCATCCGCTTGGTGTGCGCCTCGGTGATCCGGGAGAACATCTTGCCGACCTCGGCGAGGTCGAAGCCGTCCGCCACCCCGCCCACGAGCATGGTCGACAGCGCGTCCCGGTCGGCCACCACCCGCTGGGACTGCGAGAGCGCCTCCCCCATCAGCCGCCGCGCCCACAGCGCGAGCCGCCCGCCCACGCGCGGGTCGGCGTCGATCGCCGCGCGCACCTTCTCCACGGCGAAACCGGCGTGCCCGGTGTCGTCGAGCACGGCGAGGACCAGTTCGCGGGTGTCCGTGTCGAGGCGGGCGGCGACCTCGCGGTAGAAGTCGCTGGCGATGGAGTCGCCGACGTAGGCCTTGACGAGACCTTCCAGCCAGTCCGAGGGGTCCGTCTGCTTGTGGAAGCCGTCGTAGGCGGCCACGAACGGCTCCATGGCGCCCGTCGGCTCCTCGCCGATCTCGGCCAGCCGGTCGCGCAGCCGCTCGAAGTGGTGGAACTCTGCCGACGCCATCTTCGCCAGCTCCGCCTTGTCCGCCAGCGTGGGCGCCAGCTTGGCGTCCTCCGCGAGCCGCTCGAACGCCGCCAGCTCGCCGTACGCGAGCGCGCCGAGCAGGTCCACGACCGCGGCGCGGTACTGCGGGTCGGCCGCGGCCGTCGCCCAGTCGCGGGCGGCGACCGGGGTGGCTCCGGCGGTACCGGCGGTACCGGCGGTCTCGGCGGGGGCGTCTGCGGCGGTGCCAGGCTTGTCAGAGCTCGTCATGCAGCGCACAATAGCCCGCTCTTCGGCGGTGGTAAGGCCCTGGTCAGTCAGTGTGACGACGACTACGTGAGCAAATCGGCCATCGCGTGTGCGCGAATCCGGGGTATGGTGGTAATGCGCCTGCCGAGTATGTGACGTACGGGTACGTGACATCGTCGTCGGGCCGCACGCATGAGGATGCCCGGTCGGTGGCCCGATCGGCTCCGACCCGACAGCCCTCCCTGCCGTACGCCACACTGCGTACGGAATCCGGAGGGGGACCCTCAGTGGTACGAGCGCTGGAGCGTCGACAGAGGTCCCGTGTCCTACGGCTCACCCGTAAGGCAGCCGACGTCCCCGACACGGTCCGGCACGACCCGCGCGCTCGCCTCGCACCACGTACACAGAAGAGGCAGCACCCTGACTACGACGTTCCGATCCCTCGGGATCCTCCCCGAGACCGCCGAAGCCCTCGAAGCCGTCGGCATCACCGCTCCCTTTCCGATCCAGGAGCTGACGCTCCCCGTCGCCCTCTCGGGCACGGACGTGATCGGCCAGGCCAAGACCGGCACCGGCAAAACGCTGGGCTTCGGCCTTCCGCTCCTCGAGCGCGTCACCGTCCCCGCCGACGTCGAGGCGGGGCGCGCGGCGCCCGAGTCCCTCACCGACGCTCCGCAGGCCCTCGTCGTCGTCCCGACGCGCGAGCTGTGCCAGCAGGTCACCAACGACCTCCTGACCGCCGGCAAGGTCCGCAACGTGCGCGTCCTCGCGATCTACGGCGGCCGCGCCTACGAGCCGCAGGTGGAGGCCCTGAAGCAGGGCGTCGACGTGATCGTCGGCACCCCGGGCCGCCTGCTGGACCTGGCGGGCCAGAAGAAGCTGAGCCTGAAGCACGTCAAGTGCCTGGTCCTCGACGAGGCCGACGAGATGCTCGACCTGGGCTTCCTGCCCGACGTCGAGAAGATCATCAACATGCTGCCGGCCCGGCGCCAGACCATGCTGTTCTCGGCCACCATGCCGGGCGCGGTCATCGGGCTGGCCCGGCGCTACATGTCGCAGCCCACGCACATCCGCGCCACCTCGCCGGACGACGAGGGCGCGACGGTCGCGAACACGAAGCAGTTCATCTACCGCGCGCACAACATGGACAAGCCCGAGATGGTGGCGCGCATACTGCAGGCCGAGGGCCGTGGACTGGCCATGGTCTTCTGCCGCACCAAGCGCACGGCGGCCGATCTGGCCGACCAGCTCAAGCAGCGCGGCTTCGCCTCCGGCGCGGTCCACGGCGACCTCGGCCAGGGCGCCCGCGAGCAGGCCCTGCGTGCCTTCCGCAACGGCAAGGTGGACGTGCTCGTCTGCACCGACGTCGCCGCGCGCGGCATCGACGTCGAGGGCGTGACGCACGTCATCAACTACCAGTCGCCGGAAGAGGAGAAGACGTACCTGCACCGCATCGGCCGCACCGGCCGCGCGGGCGCGAAGGGTACGGCGATCACGCTGGTCGACTGGGACGACATCCCGCGCTGGCAGCTGATCAACAAGGCGCTGGACCTGGGCTTCAACGACCCGCCGGAGACGTACTCCACCTCCCCGCACCTGTACAGCGACCTCGGCATCGCCGAGGGCACCAAGGGCGTCCTGCCGCGCTCGGAGCGCACTCGCGCCGGGCTGGACGCGGAGGAGCTCGAGGACCTGGGCGAGCCGGGCGGCCGCGGTGGCCGCGGGCGTGGCGACCGGGGTGGCCGGGGCGGGCGCGACGACGCGCGTTCCGGCGACCGCGAGCGCGACCGTTCGTCCCGTACGACGCCGCGCCGCCGCCGTCGGATGCGCGGCGGTGCGCCGGTGGACGCGGAGGCCTCCGTGACCCCCGCGGCCGAGGCCGTGACCGGTGGTGCGGACAGCGCCGCCGAGGTGGGCACCGACGACGTCACGGGTCCCCGCACGCTGCGCCGCCGGCGCCGTACGCGCAACGGTGAGCCGTCGCGACGCCCGGAGACCGCCGCGACGCCCGACGCCCCCGTGACGCGGGCCGCCGAGGACACCGCGCTCGCGCCTTCCGGGGCGACGGTCGTCGAAGCGGTGGAGACCACGGAGGTCGCACAGGCCGCGGAGGTCGTGGAGGCCCCGGCGAAGCCGCGCCGCCGCCGCACCCGCAAGTCGGCCGAGGCCCCGGCCGCGCCGCTGGAGACCGCTCCGACGGCGACACCGACGGCCCCCGAGGAGTCGATCGTGGCTCCGGCCGTCGTCGAGGCCCCGGCGCCTGTCGAGGCCGCCGCCGAGAAGCCGCGCCGCCGCACCCGCAAGGCCACCGCCGCCGAGGCGACGGTCGACACGGCCGAGGGAGCGACCGAGCCCGCGTCCGATCCTGCCGAGGCCAAGCCGCGCCGCCGGACCCGCAAGGCGGCCGAGCCCGCCGTGCAGACTCCGGACGCCGAGACCGAGGCCGAGGCGAAGCCGCGCCGCACCCGCAAGACGGCCGCCACCAAGACGGCCACCGCCAAGGCAGAGGCCGCGGCCGACACCGCCGAGGCCGCGGAGGCGAAGCCCAAGACCCGCCGCACCCGCAAGGCCGCCGAACCGACCGAGGTCACCGAGGCCGCGGCCGGCATTCCGGCGCAGCCGGAACAGGCTCCGGAAGCGGCCGAGGCCAAGCCGCGCCGCACCCGGAAGGCGGCCGCCGCCAAGACGGCCACCGCCAAGGCAGAGGCCGCCGCCGACACCGCCGAGGCCGCGGAGGCGAAGCCCAAGACCCGCCGCACCCGCAAGGCCGCCGAGCCCGTCGTCGAGGCTCCGGACGCCGAGGCCGAGGTCAAGCCGCGCCGCACCCGCAAGACGGCCGCCACCAAGACGGCCACCGCCAAGGCAGAGGCCGCCGCCGACACCGCCGAGGCCGCGGAGGCGAAGCCCAAGACCCGCCGCACCCGGAAGACGGCTGCGGCCGTCGAGGCCGCCGCCGAGATTCCGGCTCAGGCTTCGCAGGAGCCGGAGACCGCGCCGCGGCGCCGGACCCGTAAGGCCGCGGCCGCCGTCGAGGCACCCGCGGCGGAAGCCGACACGGCGGAGGCGAAGCCGAAGGCCCGCCGCGTCCGCAAGACGGCCGCCGCCGCGCAGCCCGCGGAGGCCGGCGAGAGCTGATCCGCGCCGCTCGTCCCAACGCCGTCGGCCCGGTCCCGCGATCCACGCGGAGCCGGGCCGACGGCGTTGGGCGTCGTCGCCGCCGTGCGCATCGCCCGATAGCCTCTGCCCGTGAGCAGGAACGCCGCCTTCAGCCCGCCCCCGGACGCCCGCGCGTACCGGCTGCGTACCGAGCGCGGTGAGTTCGCCGTCGTCGACTCGCCGGTGGCCGCCGGGGTCGCGCCGAGGGGTGTGGTGATGATGCTGCCCGGCTTCACGGGGAGCAAGGAGGACTTCACTCTGCTGCACCGGCCGCTCGGGGCGCGCGGCTACCGCACGGTCGCCGTGGACGGGCGGGGCCAGTACGAGTCGGACGGGCCCGAGCACGACGAGGCCGGGTACGCGCGGGCCGAACTGGCCCGGGACGTGCTCGCGCAGGCCGCCGCCCTCGGGACGCGCCTGCACCTCGTCGGGCACTCCCTGGGCGGCCAGATCGCACGGGCCGCCGTCCTGCTCGACCCCGCCCCGTTCCTGTCCCTGACGCTGATGTCCTCGGGCCCGGCGCGGATCTCCGAGTCGCAGCAACAGCGGGTGAAGCTGCTGCGGGACGCGCTGGACACGATGACGATGGCGGAGGTCTGGAACGTGATGCAGGCCATGGGACCGCCGGAAGAGGTGGGCGCCCCGGCCCCCGCCCACGGCCCGGAGGACCCGGTACGGCTGCGCGAACGCTGGCTGGGCACCAGGCCGGCGCAACTTCTCGCCACGGGACGCCAGTTGTGCACCGAGCCGGACCGTGTCGCCGAGCTGGCCGCCGTGCCGCTGCCGATCCACGTGCTGTCGGGCGCCTACGACGACACCTGGCCCGTGCCCCTCCTGGACGAGATGGCTCGGCGGCTGGACGCGCGCCGGACGGTCGTCGCGGGCGCCGAGCACTCCCCCAACACCGACCAGCCCCTGCCGACCGCCCGCGCCCTCGCCGACTTCTGGGACGACCATCCCGTGCCGCCCCGGCCGTACGTGCGCTGAGAGGCCACGGCGGCTCTCCTGCGACTTGCTCCGCCGGACAGGCGCTCCGCCGGACAGGCCCTAGTACTGAGCCCGCAGGTGCTCCCAGAAGCCGTCCCGCAGCGCCCGGCGCAGGTCGGCCTGGCCGCGCAGCGAGTACTGCAGCAGTCCCTCGGCCTCCACCAGCAGGTCCTGGTCCACGGAACCGGGGAGGTAGGGGTGGCCGGGCAGCAGCTCGACCAGGGACTCGCGCCCCCGGGCCGCCAGCCATTTCGCCGCGATCTGCGCGCCCACGAAGCGGACGTCCTCCCGGGCGGGGCGGGTGAGGCCCGTCGCCTCGACGGCGGCGCCCGTGCGCCGGGAGACGTACGGCTTGAAGAAGTCCAGGTCGAGGGTGCGCTGGCTGTCGACCTCCCAGAGCAGCGGCTCGGCCTGGTTGCGGCCCTCGGGGGCCTCGATGCCCCACAGGTGGACGCGGGCGCCGTACCCCTGGGCGGCCTCGACCGCCGACACGAGGTCCTCGTCGCCGCCGAGCAGGGCCGCGTCGCTGATGGCGCGGTGCCGGGCGAGGGACTCCAGGTCGGTGCGGATGAGGGAGTCGACGCCCTTCTGCTGGTTGTTGGCGTTGAGGTTGCCCAGGCGCACCTTGACGTCCGGCAGCTCGGCGATGGACTGCTGTTCGGCGGTGTGGATGCGGCGGCGGGCGCCGTCGTACCAGTACACGCGCAGCAGGCGGCTGTCCGCGAAGATGGTGCGGGCCCTGTCGATGAGGGCCTCGATGAGCCCCTCGGCGTCCAGGTCGAAGGCCCGGCGGTCCTCGGTCCCTGCCACCAGTCGCCCCGCCGCCGCGTACAGGTAGCCGGCGTCGACGAAGATCGCGTGGGTGGACGGGGTCTTCGCCACCTCGGCGAGCATGCGCTGGAGCAGCTCGTTCGTGCGATCGATACGAGCGTTCAGGGGCGCGAGGTCGTCGTTCATCGCCTCCATTGTCCCGGCGGTCACGCTACGAACACAACCGGTCCCGGTCAGTCTTGTACAAGACACCTGTCGCGCGGTAACAAGCGACTTACTTGTCAGTAATTAGTCGTGCGAAAAATTTCCTTAGCGTAGGGAATGTTTGCAGAGGGCATCCCGTTGACCACTACGGAAGCCCGGGCACCGACGACCCAGGAGCCACACCAGTAGTTCTCCTCAGGAGGATGACCAGATCAAGGGAGAGGCCATGCGCTTTGAAGTCATGCGACTCGACGACGTCGACGGGACCCCCGTGGACACGACTGTCGTGGACGCCGCCTCCGTGAACCGCATCGTTCAGCAGGCCGCCGCCATCGGGCAGCGCCTGTGGATCCGCCCCGCCGAGACCTCGGCCTTGTAACGCGGACCGTTCGCACATGCTCAGGGCCCCCGCACGGAACACCGTGCGGGGGCCCTGTTCTGTGCGCTCACGCGCCCTGGATCACCTGGGTGACGCCGTTGATGATCTGCTGCACGGCGATCGCGGACAGCATCATGCCGGCGAGGCGGGTCACCAGGACCACGCCGCCGTCCTTGATGACCCGGATGATCAGCAGCGAGTACCGCATCACCAGCCACAGCACCACGTGGATGGCGAGGATCGCCGCCCACACCGAGACCTGCGTGGTCACGCTGTCCGCCTTCTGCACGGCCAGGATGACCGACACGATCGCGCCGGGCCCGGCGAGCAGCGGCATGCCCAGCGGTACGAGGGCGACGTTGACGTCCTTGGTCTGCTTCGGCTCGTCCGTCTTGCCGGTGAGCAGGTCGAGGGCGATCAGCAGGAGCAGCAGCCCGCCCGCGATCATCAGGGCGGGCACGGACACGTGCAGGTAGTCGAGGATCTGGTGCCCGAGCAGACCGAACACCGTGATCACACCACCGGCGACGCAGACGGCCTGGAGGGCCATCCGCTTCTGCACCTTGCCGGGGCGACCGGAGGTGAGCGCGAGGAAGATCGGGGTGATCCCGGGGGGATCCATGATGACAAAAAGGGTCAGGAAGAGGGAGCCGAAGACGGCGACGTCGAACATGGGTGAGCTACTGGCCTTGCGGAGGAGTGGAAAGTGGACGTGCGGGAGGTGAGGCTCAGGCCCCGCCGGCCCCCGGCACGGGGAACGCCCCGAACGCACGTCGCGTGATCTCCCCGTACACCTCGGGGTCGGTCGTGTACTCGCCGAGCACGCAGGTCTTCCGGCTGCCGTGGTAGTCGCTGGAGCCGGTCACCAGGAGCCCCAGCTCCTTCGCCGTCCCGCGCAGCCGTGTCCGCGTCCGCGCGTCGTGGTCCATGTGGTCGACCTCGATGCCGTCGAGTCCGGCGGCCGCCAGGTCGGCGATCGCGGTCTCGGACACCGTGCGGCCGCGCTTGGCGGCGGCGGGGTGGGCGAACACGGCGACCCCGCCCGCGCCCTTGATCAGCCGGAGCGCCTCGAAGGGGTCGGTCTCGTGCTTCTCCACGTGGGCCCGGCCGCTGTCGGCCAGCCAGTCCTGGGTGAAGGCGTCGTTCACGGTCGGGACGACGCCCAGTTCCACGAGGGCGGTGGCCACGTGCGGCCGGCCGACCGAGCCGCCACCGGCGATCCCGGCGACCTGCTCCCAGGTGACCGGCACCCCCAGCTCGTTGAGCTTGGCGACCATGGCCCGGGCCCGCGGCACCCGGTCGTCCCGGACCAGCTCGCGCTCGGCGAGCAGGGCGGGCTCCTCGGGGTCGAAGAGGTAGGCCAGCATGTGCATGCTGACGCCGTCGAGGCGGCAGGAGAGCTCGGCGCCGGTGACGAGGGTGAGCCCCTCGGGCAGTGCGGCGACGGCCTCGGCGTGACCGCGGGTGGTGTCGTGGTCGGTCAGCGCGACGACGTCGAGTCCGGTCGCGGCGGCCTTGCGCACCAGCTGGGCCGGGGTGTCCGTGCCGTCGGACGCGGTGGAGTGGGTGTGCAGATCGATGCGCACGACGCTGACTCCAAGCGGTGACGGGACGGAAGGGGACGCTCAAGGATAACCGGAACTCGACCCCCCGCCGTCACACCCGCAATGCCCCTGCGCCCCCTACGCACCCCCACGCCAAGGGGTGCCCTGCTTACCCACACGCCCCTGCGCGCCCGCGTACCCACTCGCCCTGCGCACCTGCGCACCGACATGCCCCACGCAACCACGGCCACGGCCCACCGCCCCGCCCGCCCCCGGCGGCGCTACGGCGCCGTCGGCTCGATCAGCCGCGGCGACAGCGCCCCGCACGGCACCAGGTCCACCTCGGCACCGGCGTCCCGCAGGTCGGTCAGCACCAGCTCCTCGTACATCAGCAGCCCGGACCGCTCGGGCCACACCACGGCCCACAGCCACATGCCGAGGGCCTCCCCGGCGAAGACGGCACGGTCGACGGGGCCCCCGGAGACGTGCCAGAGGGGGGTGGGGCGGCCCGCGGCCAGGACCTTGGCCTGGGGCGGCTTCTCGACGTCCAGGTACGGCCCGGGGTCCGGGCCGTCGAGGCCCGCGTACCGCGCGCCGAGGCCGACGCCGAGTTCCTCGGCGACCAGGATCAGCTCACCGACGCCGCCGAGCGGGCCCGGCCCGGAACAGGCGACGGCGGTCGCCCGGCCCCCGCTGCGGTCGTCGCCCGCGCAGGCCACGCCGGTGAACAGCCAGCCGACCGGCAGCGGCCAGGGCATCCACAACGGCACCTGCGTGCGGTGCACCACGACGCCGAGCGCCTCGACGCTGGGCGGGAGTACGGGCTGGACCGGGTGCACGGTGCCGTGCAGGTCGCACTGCCAGGAATCGGCGAAGAGGCCGGGAGCCCTGACCCGGCCACCACACTTCGGGCAACTGGGTTCGCCCCTCATAGAGCCCCACGGTCCTACCCTCGCTCCCCCACGTCAAGGACGATCACCCGTCCGCAGAACTAGGTGCATGTTGCATTAATTAGCAGAGCTAACTTACTATGTGTATACGCCAACCATTTGGCACCGTCTCGTCGGCATTGGAGAGCAAGCATGGATCCCTTCGACGCGGGTGCGGGCGGCATCCTGCGGCAGCCCAAGGCCGTGTGGGCGACCGCGGGCGCGTCCGTCGTGGCCTTCATGGGCATCGGGCTCGTCGACCCGATCCTCCCGTCCATCGCCAAGGGCCTGGACGCGAGCGCCGGGCAGGTCTCGCTCCTGTTCACCTCGTACTTCCTCATCACCGCGCTGGCCATGCTGGTCACCGGCTTCGTCTCCAGCCGCATCGGCGGCCGCAAGACCCTGCTGCTCGGCCTGGCCTTCGTCGTGGTCTTCGCCGGCCTCGCCGGCACCTCCGACACCGTCGGCCAGCTCGTCGGCTACCGGGCCGGCTGGGGCCTGGGCAACGCGCTGTTCGTCTCGACGGCCCTCGCGGTGATCGTCGGCGCGGCGGCCGGCGGCAGCGCCGCCGCGATCCTGCTGTACGAGTCCGCCCTCGGCCTGGGCATGGCCTGCGGCCCGCTGCTGGGCGCGCTGCTCGGCGACGCCAGTTGGCGCTACCCGTTCTTCGGCACGGCCTTCCTGATGGCGATCGGCTTCCTGTGCATCACGGTGTTCCTCAAGGAGCAGCCGAAGCCGGCCCGCAAGACCTCGCTGCTCGACCCGATCAGGGCGCTGGGCCACGGCGGCCTCGCCTCCGCCGCGGTCTCGGCGTTCTTCTACAACTACACGTTCTTCACCGTGCTGGCCTTCACGCCGTTCGTGCTGAACATGACGCCGTACAAGTCCGGCGCCGTCTTCTTCGCGTGGGGCGTGCTGCTCGCCGTCTTCTCGGTGCTGGTGGCACCGCGCATGCAGCGGCGCTTCGGCTCGCTCAAGGTGCTGGGCGGCTCGCTGGTCCTGCTCGCGGCCGACGTCCTGGTCCTCGGCTACGGCAACCACACCGCGGCGATCGTCTGCACGATCCTGTCCGGCGCGTTCATCGGCGTGAACAACACCGTCTACACCGAGCTGGCCCTCGGGGTCTCGGACGCGCCGCGTCCGGTGGCGAGCGCGGGCTACAACTTCGTGCGCTGGTTCGCCGCGGCGGCCGCCCCCTACTTCGCGCCGAAGATCGAGGAGTGGACCGACGTCCACATCCCGTTCGTGGTGGCGGCGGTGACCGCCCTGCTCGGCGCGGTCGTGGTCGTGGTGCGGCGGCGCGCGCTCACACACGAGGCGGAGGAGCTGGAGCCGCAGCACGCGAGTGAGGACTCGGTCACGGTCTTCGCCAACTGACTCGACGGATCCGGTGAGTTACGTCACTCCGGTACGTCAGCCCGCTGTGTCAGTCCAGCGGAACGGACCTGCGCTCGGGATCGCGCAGGTCCGTTCCGTGCTTCAGCCAGCGCTCCTGGAGGGCGGGCGCGCCGTGCACGCGCTTCCAGGCGGCCTCGTTCGGCGTCATCGGCAGCAGCGGCAGGAACCGCACGGGGTCCAGCGGGGCGTCCAGCTCCAGGTCCTCGACCAGGCCCCCCGGCTCGGCGACCAGGACCGAGGTGAACGGGGCCCCGGGCCACAGCGGCTCACCGACGTCCAGCGAGGCGCCGGGCGCCACGATCACGCCCTCGACCTGCGGGGACGCGGCCAGTACGGCGAGCGGGCGCAGCACCTTGTCGGTGTCGGCCACCCCGGAGCGCACGGAGAGCACCAACTCGGCGCGGGGGCCCTTGACCGGGTCGGCGAGCGCGGCCGTGGGGTCCGCCATGGGCTGGGCCGACATGCCGAGGGTGGCGTAGCGGACGACGTCGCCCTCCTGGCCGGCGGCGGGGAAACGCAGCACCTCGATGCGGTCGGTGCCGAGGAAGGTGACCGCCGCGCGCGCGTCCGGCTCGCCCAGCGCGCTGTGCAACCGGGCCTCGACCAGAGGAAGAACATCAGCCATGCGGCGAGCATAGAACTCGTCGTGAAGAGGCAAAGCGGCGCCTTGACACGTCGGGTGACTGGTACTCTGGCCCAGCGGTTCGGGGCAGCACGCAGAGCGTCGCGATCACGTCCCCGACCCTGTGAACACTCCCCTACGGGGAACCCCTCCAAACAAGGGGAATGGATCGTCCCTCACGAGGGACCGGCCGGAGGAGGTGGGGCTGGCATGGACCGAAGTCGACCGTGCAGTACCACCCGCTCTTCCGGCCGCTGACGCAGCCGCACCGGCTTTCTTCCCGTCGCCGCTGTCCGTACGCGCGCCCTCGCAAGGAAGAGCACTTCGTCTCGTTTTGCCTGACCCGGCCGTCGGTCCGGATCAGCAGCTGAATCAGCAGCGAAGTCGGCCACCGCGACGGTGCGGTGCCCCCCGCTTTGTGGACGCGCCGAGCACGCGTGGTCTGGACGTCCTCATTCCGGGCGGTTCCACCCGTCTCCGGCCTCGTTCGCTGCCCGCCGCGAAGGAGCCTGCCATGTCGATGATCCGTGACCTGCGCGCCGCGGTCCGCCCGTCCCGCGTCTCTCTGCGCAAGGACGGCGGTGCCTACGACACCACCCGTGACCCGGCGACGGCCTCCGCCGTCGTCGACTGCGCCGTCTACCGCGACGGCACCCGCGTCGAGACGGACGTGCCGCTGACCCCGCACACGGCGATGCGCCAGGTGCGCCGCGACGGCGGGTTCGTGTGGATCGGCCTGCACGAGCCCACCGAGGACGAGTTCGCCGGTATCGCCCGGGAGTTCGGGCTGCACCCGCTGGCCGTGGAGGACGCGGTCCAGGCCCACCAGCGGCCCAAGCTGGAGCGCTACGACGACTCCCTGTTCACGGTCTTCAAGACCGTCCACTACGTCGACCACGACCAGCTCACCGCCAACAGCGAGGTCGTCGAGACCGGCGAGGTCATGTGCTTCACCGGGCGGGACTTCTTCATCACCGTCCGGCACGGCGGGCAGGGCTCGCTGCGTGCGCTGCGCCGCCGCCTCCAGGAGGACCCGGAGCTGCTGCTCAAGGGCCCCTCGGCGGTGCTGCACGCCATCGCCGACCACGTCGTCGACGGCTACATCGCGGTCGCCGACGCGGTGCAGGACGACATCGACGAGGTCGAGACGGAGGTGTTCTCGCCGGGCCGCAAGGGCTCCCCGCGCGGCACGGACGCCGGGCGGATCTACCAGCTCAAGCGCGAGGTCCTTGAGTTCAAGCGGGCGGTGGCGCCGCTGCTGCGTCCCATGCAGCTGCTCAGCGAGCGGCCGATGCGGCTGATCGACCCGGAGATCCAGAAGTACTTCCGGGACGTCGCCGACCACGTGGCCCGGGTGCAGGAGCAGGTCATCGGCTTCGACGAACTGCTGAACTCCATCCTCCAGGCCAACCTGGCCCAGGCGTCCGTCGCGCAGAACGAGGACATGCGCAAGATCACCTCGTGGGCCGCGATCATCGCCGTGCCGACGATGGTGTGCGGCGTGTACGGCATGAACTTCGACTACATGCCGGAGACGCACTGGAAGTTCGGCTACCCGCTGGTCCTGTCCGTCACGGTCGCGCTCTGTCTGGGCATCCACCGCACGCTCAAGCGCAACGGCTGGCTCTGAACCCGCCCCCGGGCCCCTGGATAGGCTGACCGCATGACAAGCGAGCTGCTCGACCAGGCCCTCGTCGAGGAGGCCACCAAGAAGTCCGGCCTCGTCTGGGTCAAGGGCCCCGGGGCGCCCGCCCGGGCGCTGTGGCACGTGTGGCACGACGGCGCGGCCTGCGTCGTCGGCGACGGGCCGGGCGAGCAGCCGCTGCCGGGTCTTGCCGACGGCGCCGCGGCCGAGGTGACGGTGCGCAGCAAGGACAAGGGCGGCCGGCTGGTCTCCTGGGCCGCCCGGGTCGTGGAGCTGCCGTCCGGTTCCGAGGCGTGGCAGGCGGCGGTCGGCGACCTCAAGGGCAAGCGGCTGAACGCCCCGGACGGCGAGGCCATGACCGACCGCTGGGCCCGTGAGTGCCGGGTGCTGCGCCTGGAGCCGACGGGGACCACGGCGCCGCTGCCCGACGCCTCGCTGGCCGAGGCACCGCTGCCGAGCCCGGCGACGACCCGGCAGCCGGCGCCGGCGGGGCTGCCGCGCCTGCTGCTGAAGCGCCGCAAACGGCGCTGAGGCGCGCTGACGGCGCTGACGGCCCAGGGACGCCTCAGGAGGACGGCAGCTGTTTGCCGTAGTCCAGGGTGTCGTCCTTCGCCGGCTGCTCCAGCGCGAAGTCCTTGTTCCAGTCCGAGAAGCCGATCGTGCCCGCGCTGCCCGCCCGCACCAGGCGCAGCGGGTACGGGGTGCCCTCCAGGGAGACGTCCAGCGAGCCGCCCGCGCCGTCGTCGCCGGTGATCCGGATGGTGCGCACCCCGGCCTGCTCGTGACGGCCGTCCGTCTTCACCGTGCCGTGCAGGGTCAGCAGACCGCCGAGGAGGACGTCCTTGTCCGTGAAGCCGCTGAACTTCTTGTACACGGGGTCGCTCTGCGGCACCTTCACGTACTTGCCGGCGAGCTTGTCGGCCGCCTTGGCGTCGCCGCCGTCGTGGCTCCAGAACCCGGCGTCCGCCTTGAGGAAGAGCTGCTCGCCGACGCGCAGCAGTCCGAACGTCGTCCCCTCGGCGGCGACCGACCCGGTCCCTCCGTCCGCCTTCAGCCGCATGTCGAGGGAGTACGTGTTGCCGCCGGCGTCCACCGTGCCGTGCAGGCGCACCGTGTCGGCGGCCGCGGCGGCCGTACCGGCCTTCGCCTGGATCTTGTCGGCCGGGAGCTTCCCGAGGCCGTTGGTGCCCGCGTCGGGGTCCTCGCTGCTGCATCCCGTCAGCCCGGCTCCCGTCACTGCCAGGGCGCACACCGCGCCCAGCCAGGCGGCCCTGCGGATTCGGCGCCGGGGAGTCACAGACACAGGTGGGACTGCCTTTCTGACAGGGCTGACACGGGGCCGACGGGCATCGGCGGCGAACCGACCGGGCCAGGGCGCAGCGTACCGGGACCGTATGGAGCGAACGGAGCCAGTCCGTCCGGACCGGCCGCCAGGGCACGGCCGATCGGGACGGGCTAGCCTGAAGCGCGTCCGAGCGGGCAATTCGGAAAAGAGACACCGTACGAATCAGCTTTCACGCACTCTCACTCGACCTTCACGCACACTTCGCCCGGCTCTGCGAAGCGTGAGGAAAGGAGCCGCGGCCATGGCAGCGGGCGCCCCCCGGATCTTCGTCTCCCACCTCTCCGGCATCGCCGTGTTCGACCCGGCCGGTGACCAGGTGGGGCGCGTCCGCGATCTGGTCGTCATGCTCCGCGTCGGCCGCAAACCCCCGCGCGTCCTCGGACTGGTCGTCGAACTCACCACCCGCCGCCGGATCTTCCTGCCCATGACCCGGGTCACCGGCATCGAGTCCGGCCAGGTGATCACCACCGGCGTCCTCAACGTCCGGCGTTTCGAGCAGCGGCCCACCGAGCGCCTCGTCTTCGGCGAGCTGCTCGACCGGCGGGTCACGCTCACCGAGACGGGCGAGGAGGTCACGGTCCTCGACCTGTCGGTGCAGCAGTTGCCCGCCCGCCGGGACTGGGAGATCGACAAGGTCTTCGTCCGCAAGGGCAGGAAGGGCGGCGCCTTCCGCCGCAACAAGGGCGAGACGCTGACCGTGGAGTGGTCCGGCGTCTCCGGCTTCTCCGTCGAGGAGCAGGGGCAGGGTGCCGAGAACCTGCTGGCCACCTTCGAGCAGCTGCGCCCCGCCGACCTCGCCAACGTCCTGCACCACCTGTCCGCCAAGCGCCGCGCCGAGGTCGCCGCCGCCCTCGACGACGAGCGCCTGGCCGACGTGCTGGAGGAGCTGCCGGAGGACGACCAGATCGAGATCCTCGGCAAGCTCAAGGAGGAGCGCGCGGCGGACGTCCTGGAGGCGATGGACCCCGACGACGCGGCCGACCTCCTCGGCGAGCTGCCCGAGGCGGACAAGGAACGGCTGCTGAGCCTGATGCAGCCCGACGACGCGGCCGACATGCGGCGCCTGATGGCGTACGAGGAGCACACGGCCGGCGGTCTGATGACGACCGAGCCGATCGTGCTGCGGCCCGACGCGACCGTCGCCGACGCCCTGGCCCGCATCCGCAACCCCGACCTGTCCCCGGCGCACGCCGCGCAGATCTACGTCTGCCGCCCGCCCGAGGAGACCCCGACCGGCAAGTACCTGGGCACCGTGCACTTCCAGCGCCTGCTGCGCGACCCCCCGTACACGCTGGTCGGCTCGATCCTCGACGACGACCTGCAACCCCTGGAGCCGGACGCCGCGCTGCCCGTGGTCGCCGGGTTCTTCGCCGCGTACGACATGGTCGCGGCGCCCGTCGTGGACGACTCGGGGGCGCTGCTCGGCGCGGTCACGGTGGACGACGTACTGGACCACATGCTGCCCGACGACTGGCGGGAGACCGAGTACCACCTGGACGGGACGGGGACGACGACGGGGGAGGTGGGCGCCGATGGTGCCTGAGCGCGAGACGACGACCCGCGAGCGCGCGGCGTCGGGGGCCACCGCGTCCTCCCGGGCCCGGGCCCGCCTCGACCAGCCGCGTCCGCCGCGCCGCAGGCTGCTGCCCGAGTGGGACCCGGAGTCCTTCGGCAGGCTGTCGGAGCGCGTCGCGCGCTTCCTGGGCACCGGGCGGTTCATCGTCTGGATGACGGTCGTCATCATCCTGTGGGTGGTGTGGAACGTGTCCGCGCCGAGCGGGCTGCGCTTCGACGAGTACCCCTTCATCTTCCTGACGCTGATGCTGTCGCTCCAGGCCTCCTACGCGGCCCCGCTGATCCTGCTCGCGCAGAACCGGCAGGACGACCGGGACCGGGTCAATCTGGAGCAGGACCGCAAGCAGAACGAGCGGTCGATCGCCGACACCGAGTACCTGACCCGGGAGATCGCCGCCCTGCGCATCGGGCTCGGCGAGGTCGCCACGCGGGACTGGATCCGCTCCGAGCTCCAGGACCTCGTCAAGGACCTGGAGGAGCGGCAGAACGGTCATCACCCCGACCGCGGGGTATTCCCGGCGGATCGGTCCGCGGGGCGTGACGTACACGACCGCTGACGGGGCTTTCCGCGCCCCGTGGGCGGCGCCGTACCATCGTGTCTATGGCTACGGAAGACGCGGTGCGTGAAGCACTGGCGACGGTGAACGACCCCGAGATCAACCGGCCCATCACCGAGCTGGGGATGGTCAAGTCGGTGGAGATCGGCGCGGACGGAGCGGTCGCGGTCGCCGTGTACCTGACGGTCTCCGGCTGCCCCATGCGGGACACCATCACGCAGCGCGTGACGGACGCGGTGGCGGCGGTCGAGGGTGTCACGCGCGTCGACGTCGAGCTGGACGTGATGAGCGACGAGCAGCGCAAGGAGCTGGCCACCGCCCTGCGCGGCGGCCAGACCGAGCGCGAGGTGCCCTTCGCCAAGCCGGGCAGCCTGACCCGGGTGTACGCGGTGGCGTCCGGCAAGGGCGGCGTCGGCAAGTCCTCGGTGACGGTGAACCTGGCCGCCTCGATGGCGGCCGACGGCCTGAAGGTCGGTGTCGTGGACGCCGACATCTACGGCCACTCCGTGCCGCGCATGCTGGGCGCCGACGGGCGTCCCACCCAGGTCGAGAACATGATCATGCCGCCTTCGGCCCACGGCGTGAAGGTCATCTCGATCGGCATGTTCACCCCGGGCAACGCGCCGGTGGTCTGGCGCGGCCCGATGCTGCACCGTGCGCTCCAGCAGTTCCTGGCGGACGTGTACTGGGGCGACCTGGACGTCCTGCTGCTCGACCTGCCGCCCGGCACCGGTGACATCGCGATCTCGGTGGCGCAGCTGGTGCCGAACGCCGAGATCCTGGTCGTGACGACCCCTCAGCAGGCCGCCGCCGAGGTGGCGGAGCGGGCCGGCGCCATCGCCGTGCAGACCCACCAGAAGATCGTCGGCGTCGTCGAGAACATGTCGGGGCTGCCCTGCCCGCACTGCGGCGAGATGGTCGACGTCTTCGGCACCGGCGGCGGGCAGGCGGTCGCCGACGGCCTGACCCGTACGACGGGTGCTTCGGTGCCGGTCCTCGGGTCCATCCCGATCGACGTCCGGCTGCGGGAGGGCGGCGACGAGGGCAAGCCCGTCGTCCTGTCCGACCCGGACTCCCCGGCGGGCGCGGCGCTGCGCTCGATCGCGGGCAAGCTCGGCGGCCGTCAGCGCGGCCTCGCGGGGCTGTCGCTGGGGATCACGCCGAAGAACAAGTTCTGACGTCCTTTACGGGACGGGGGTAAGGCAAGCAGGGGCGCTGTCCACCGGGACGGCGCCCCTTCGTCGTACGCGCGGCCGGCTAGGCGTAGGCGGCGATGTCCTTGACCACGGCGAAGGCCAGCCCGTACGCGCTCATGCCCCGCCCGTACGCGCCGAGGTGCACGCCCTGCTCGGTCGAACCGGCCAGCACCCAGCCGAACTCGGACTCCCGGTAGTGGAAGGGCGTCGGCACGCCGTCCACCGGCAGGGACAGCGTCGTCCAGTCCTCGCCGTCGAGGTCGTCCGCGAGGACCCACGCGGTCTCCGTCTGCTGTTCCAGCCAGTCGTCGCGCAGCGAGTGGTCCATCTGGCCGGGCCAGGTGAAGGACAGCAGCCCCACACCGGCGAGCCAGGCCGCCGAGGACACCGAGGTGGCCTCCAGCAGGCCGGTGCCGTCGGCGCTGCGCCGGTCGGGGTTGGCCGCGACGGTCACGACGACCGCGAACTTCTCCTTGGCGTCCTGTTCGTCGCCCGCCACGTGCTCGTTGCGCACCGACGGTTCGTCGCCGTGCCCGATCGAGCCGTGCTCCACGGCCCCGTCGGCCGCCGTACCGATCTGCATCAGCCAGCGCCGCCCCGTGAAGGCCTCGTCGAGGCCGTACCACGGGAAGGGCGCACGCAGGTAGCCGTCGACCGTACGCCGGCCGGAGGGGGACTGTGGTCCGCCCTCCGCGGCCGGCGTCTGCGCGACTGCCCGACTCGTCGTCTCCATGTGCCCGGACGCCTCCTCGCTCTCGTCGGACCGGAACGGCCCGCCCCCCTTCGGGCGCACTCGTCCGGTCCGCACAACAACTCGGGCAGCATAGCCACCCCGCTGGCGGCAGCCGGGAAATCGCCCGGCGCGTGAGCCGCGCGGGCGTCGCCTTCGGGGCCTGTGCGCCCCCGTCCGGAGTATGAGACACGTCACGTTCACGGCCCGCGGCCGGGCGCGTGGTGGGCCAGGGTCAGGTGGCGTCCATGTCGAAGGGCGGGCGGTCGTCGGCGGCGGGCTTGTCGGTCTTCCCGGGCTGCTCGGGCTTCTTCGACATGTCGACGCGGCCGCTGCCGGACGACGATCCGGAAGACGACCCCGAGGACGACGGCTCCGGGTCGCGGCCGTGGACCGCGTCGGTGACCTCGGCCATCTCCTTCTTCAGGTCGAAGCCGTTGCGGATCTCCTTGAGCCCCAGCTCGTCGTTGTCCAGCTGCTTGCGGATGAACGTCTTGGGGTTGAGGTCCTCGAACTCGAAGTCCTTGAACTCGGGGCCCAGCTCCTGACGGATGTCCTGCTTGGCGCTGTCCGAGAACTCCCGGATCTTCCGGATGGTGCGCGTCACGTCCTGGATGACCTTGGGGAGCTTGTCCGGACCGAAGACGAGCACGGCGAGGACGACGAGCGTCACCAGCTCTAGTGCGCCTATGTCATTGAACACCTGAAGCTCCTTGGGATGTCCGGGCCGCCACCACGGTACCCGCCGACCCCGTCCGACCGGTACCGTCCCGTGAGCCCCGAGTGGGTGTACGTGAGCGCTTTCCGAATTGTTTGCCTTCCTGGCGCCTTGTCGGGACCCTCCGGCGGTCAGTCGCCGCCGGAGGAGCCGAGCACCAGTGAGACCTTCGTCTCCTTGCCGTCGCGTTCCAGGGTCAGCTCCAGGCGGTCGCCGGGGCGGTGGGCGCGGGTCTTGACGATGAGTTCCTCGCCGGAGTGCACGCGCTGTCCGTCGACCGCGGTGATCACGTCCCCGGGCTTGATGCCCGCCTCGGCGCCGGGGCCGCCGGCGGTGACCGCGGGTCCGCCTTCGCTGCCCTTGGCACTCACGCGGGCGCCGTCACCCGTGTAGTTCATGTCGAGGGTGATGCCGATGACCGGGTGGGCGGCCTTGCCGGTGTTGATCAGTTCCTCGGCGACGCGCTTGCCCTGGTTGATGGGGATGGCGAAGCCGAGGCCTATGGATCCGGCCTGCCCGTCGTCCGACTCGGCGCTGCCGCTGTCGGCGGAGCGGATGGCGGAGTTGATGCCGATGACCCGGCCGCGCGCGTCCAGGAGGGGGCCGCCGGAGTTGCCGGGGTTGATGGGCGCGTCGGTCTGGAGGGCGTCGACGTACGAGATGTCGCTGCCGTCGCCCTCCTCGCCGCCCGCGGTGATGGGCCGCTCCTTGGCGCTGATGATGCCGGAGGTGACCGTGCCGGCCAGGTCGAAGGGGGCGCCGATGGCGACGACGGGGTCGCCGACCCGGGCGTTGTCGGAGTTGCCGAGGGGCAGGGGGGTGAGGCCGCTGACGCCCTTGACCTTCACCACGGCGAGGTCGTACCCGCTGTCCCGGCCGACGACCTCGGCCTCGGCGGTGTCGCCGCTGTTGAAGGTCACGGTGATCTCGCCGCCGGAACCGGCCGGCTCCACGACGTGGTTGTTGGTCAGGATGTGGCCGCGGTCGTCGAGTACGAACCCGGTGCCGGTGCCGGCCGCCTCGCTGCCGCTCACGTGCAGGGTCACCACGCTGGGCAGGGCCCGCGCGGCGATGCCCGCGACGCTGTCCGGGTCCCGCTCGGCCGGCTCGGGTCCGGCCTGGGGCAGCTCGACGGTGCCCACGCCGCCGTTCCGTTCCAGGTACGCGCCCACGCCGCCGCCGATGCCGCCGGAGACCAGGGCGATGAGCAGCGCCCCGCCGACGAGCGCCTTCGTGCGCGGCCCGCGCCGCCGCTTCGGCGCGCGGTCGGCCGCGTCGTGGTGCTGGGCGGAGGCGGCCCAGGGGTCGTAACGCCCCCACGGATCGGCGGCCGCTTCGGCGCCGGGCGGCGGGGCCGCCGGGCCGGCCCAGGGGTCGGGCGCCGTCGTCGGCGACGGGGCGGAGGGCGGGGCGGGCGCGGCCGGGGGCGGGGCCGCGTCGTGGGGCGCCCTGTCGTACGTCGGGGCGGCCGCCGCCGGATGCTGCTCCTGTGCCGTCCGCGGCACCGGAGGCGGGGCGTCCGCGAACGCGGGGTCGGGGACCGCGCCCGGAGGCGGGGACACCGCCGACGCGCTCGGGTGCGGCGCCTGGGCGTGCGGCGCCAGCGCCGTCCCCGTGCCGTGCGCCGGGGTGGCCGTGGGGTGCTGGACCGGCGGGGCGGGGGCCCAGGGGCCGGGCTCACCGTACGGCGGGGTGCTGTACGGGTCGGGTTCGTGCAGCGGCTTGGGCCGCCCGGCGTCGGACGTGCCGTCGGCGGCCGGAGCGGAGCCGGTCCCCACGGGGGAGCGTGACCCCGCGTCCGCCACCGGGGCGGCTTGCCGGTCCTCCTGCGGGGGCACACCGGCATCCGGCGGCTCGGGGACGTCCGTCGGTTCGGGGACGTCCGTCGGCTCGGCGGCATCGGCGCCTTGCTGCCCCGGCGAACCGGCGGCCGCCGACTCGGAGGCGTCGGCGCCCGGCTGCCGGTGTGCGTCCGGAGGCAGGTCCAGCTCGTAGTCGCCCGCTTCGGTCGCGCGGGGGGTCGCCGCCGGGCGGGCCAGCTCGAAGTCGCCCCCGTCGGTCGCCCGGTCGTCGGTGACCGTGCCCGTACCCGTACCCGTCGTGGGGGTCGGGCGGGGGCGTTCCAGTTCGAAGTCGCCGTCGGGTGCGTCCTCGGACGAGCGGGGACGACTCCACCACTTCGCCTTCGTGGGCTTCCCCTCGTTCATGTTCTCCCCTGCAGCTGGCCGCAGATCGTCGGCTCCTAGGTCCTGTCGTCACCTCCCCGTCCGTCAGCCCGAAGGGCGGGCCCGGCGGCGTCAGGTGCGTGCTCCCGGTGCAGCGAGAGTACGTGCACGGCGTCGCCGGGCAGACGGGAACGTGACGACAGGGCCCTGGGGCTCTGGCGCCACCCCGGATTCAATCAGGTTCGCGGACCGGCGCGCAGATCGCGTCAGCGAACCGGAGGGTAGGAGGCGGCCGGGGAAGCCGCCGGGTAGGGGGAGGGAGCGGGGCCGGGGGCGGCGAGCAGGCCGGGCGGCCTGACCTCGGGGGCCGCCGACCAGGAGCTCAGGGAGAGCGGCGGAACGGCTTCCAGCGGACGTATCAGCGGGGACATGGCGGCGGCACCGGCCGTCACCGGAGTGGTCAGCGCCCGGACCGCCTGCTGCCGTGCGTCACCCCCCGCGGGGGACGGCATCCCGGGCAGCAGCGGCGCCGAGGCCGTCGTGGACGCGACGGGGAGATCACCGAGCGCGCGCTGCCCCTGCCCGAGCAGCGGACCGCCCGTGCGGCGGCGCTGGCTCTCGGAACCGGTGGCCGCGGCGGAGCCCGGGGTGCGCAGCGGCGTCACATTGCTGCCGCTGCCCGAGCCGCGCGCCTCGGCGGTGGTGTCCGGTGTGCCGAGGGTGACGCCGCCCAGCGCGATCGCGGCCAGCGACACCGCTCCGGCGGCGGCGAAGGCGAACCGCAGGCCGCGCGAGGCCGAACGGTCGGACTCGTGTCTGCTCACCTCGTGGATGCGGAAGCCGCGCCCCGACGTGGCGGACGGCAGCACCGGGGCGTGCGACCCGGCGGGGACGTAGTCGAACTCGAACCGCTCGCCCCGCCTCGGGCCGAAGACGTCGGAGGCCGCGGACGCGCCGAAGCCTCCGGGAAGCCCGCTGAACGAGCCGCCGCCGTCGGAGTCACCGCCGCCGGGAAGCCCCTGGAGGCGGGCCAGGAAGCTCTCGGACGGGGCCGGCGGGGCCGCTTCCGCGAAGACGTTCTTCAAGCGGCGCTGGGCGTCGACCTCCGCCTTGCACTTCGGGCAGGTCGCCACGTGCGCCAGCACGCGCTCACGCGCGTCATGACCGAGCTCTCCGTCCACCAGGGCGGAGAGTCGGTCTCCCAGGTGCTGCTCTGCGAGGTGTCCCTCGGACTCAGGCCGTGACGCACTCACGCGCTCGTGCCCCCTCCTCCCAGTGCGGGCACACCGGCCGCGAACGAGCGACGGTCGGCCCGCGCCTTCGGGGACCGGTGTGCGAGGGCCTTGCGCAGCTGCGAACGGCCGCGGTGGATGCGGGAGCGCACGGTGCCCAGCTTGACGCCGAGGGTCGCGGCGATCTCCTCGTACGACAGCCCTTCGATGTCGCACAGGACGACGGCGGCGCGGAACTCGGGCGCGAGGGTGTCCAGCGCCTGCTGCACGTCCGCGTCGAAGTGGGCGTCGTGGAAGAGCTGCTGCGGGGTGGGCTCCCTGCTGGGCAGCCGCTCGGCCGCGTCGTCGCCCAGCGCGTCGAACCGGATGCGCTGCTTGCGGCGCACCATGTCCAGGAAGAGATTGGTCGTGATGCGGTGCAGCCAGCCCTCGAAGGTGCCCGGCGTGTAGGTCGACAGGGAGCGGAAGACACGGACGAAGACCTCTTGGGTGAGGTCCTCGGCGTCGTGCTGGTTGCCCGTGAGGCGGTAGGCGAGGCGGTAGACCCGGCCGCTGTGGGTGCTGACGATCTCCTCCCAGGTGGGCGGAGTCCACGCCTGCCCGTCCGCGTCGCTGGAGAAGGTCGCGGTCTGGGCGTGTCCCGCGGTGGGACCGTCGGCGTGGCTGTGGTCAGCAGCGGTGTCGTTCACGGATTTCGGCCTGCCTGCCGATCCGAGGAAGCGCCTCAGCACTCCACCCCGATCCGCGCGTGCGGCCGCACCTCCCCTGTCGGCTCTGGTGGTGTCCAGTGGAGCCTCTACCATAGCCACCTCGCCCGTTAGCTCCGGATAAGCGGTTTTACGAGAATTTGATCTGCGCCGGTACGGCTCGTCCCCGGCCCGCTCGATCGCCTCTTCGGCACCGCCTCTTTGCTTCCCCCTTTAAACGACTGGTCCCATCTGCGGGTTCCCGACGCCAACGGATACAGTCACGCCGAGGCAACGACGGGGACAGGAGAGGGTCATTACCGGCAACCGGCAGACGAGCTGGGCGTTCGCCGACGCCTATGTCGCCGAGGACGACGCGCTGCTCTGGGCACGCGACCGGGCCCGCGAGGCGGGCCTGCGCTCGGTGACCCCGGGCACGGGATCCGCCCTGGGGTTGCTCGCCGCCGCCGTGGACGCCAAGGCCGTCGCGGAGATCGGCACCGGCTGCGGCGTCTCCGGGATCCATCTGCTGTACGGCATGCGGCCGGACGGGGTACTGACCACCGTCGACCCGGAGCCGGAGCACCAGCAGTTCGCCCGCCAGGCCTTCCGGGCCGCGGGCTTCGCCAGCAACCGGGCCCGCTTCATTCCCGGGCGCGCCCTGGACGTGCTGCCCCGGCTCGCGGACGCCGGATACGACCTGGTCTTCTGCGACGGCGACCGTCTGGAGTACCTGGACTACCTCGCCGAATCGTTGCGCCTGCTGCGCCCGGGGGGTCTGGTCGCCTTCGAGGGCGTCTTCGGCGCCGGCCGCACGATCGACTCGGGACCGCAGCCCACCGAGGTGCTGCGGGTGCGGGAACTCCTGCGCGCGGTGCGGGAGAGCCAGGAACTGGTGCCGTCACTGCTCCCGGTGGGCGACGGACTGCTGTGCGCCGTCAAGCGCTGACCTCCGGCCCCGGCCGGAAGGAAAGGCCTCGAAGAGAACAATCACCCCGGCACCGCGAACGGTACCGGGGCGACTGAACGGGTATGGTCGCTCGCGCGTCAGCCGACGACCTTCTTGAGGGCGTCGCCGAGCGCGTCGGCCTCGTCGGGGGTCAGCTCGACGACGAGCCGCCCGCCGCCTTCGAGCGGAACGCGCATGACGATGCCCCGCCCCTCCTTGGTCACCTCGAGCGGGCCATCGCCCGTCCGCGGCTTCATGGCCGCCATGCTCGTTCCCCTTCCTGATACCAGCTCACCGTCACCGCCGACGGCCCGTGAGGGCACGCGCAGTCCGGCATGGACGCGCGACACCGGCATCGAACACATTGCTTCCCAGCCATTATCCCGCATCCCAGGACCCGATGACCAACATCGGTCGGCATCGCTTGGGCAACGCGCGCGATCAAAACCACTCAATTCGGCGATGTGACTGCGATACTGCGCGCCCTCACCCACTTCCACCGAATGGATACGGACCGGATTTCTTTGACGCAGGTCACACCTCATGAGCGATCCGTTCCCGGTGATCTCCGTCATGCTGTCTCCCGGACACATGCCACTGCATGCCACGACGCGGAGGGGATCTCCATGGCCGACACCGTGCTCTACGAAGTGAGCGACGGGCTCGCGACGATCACGCTGAACCGCCCCGAGGCGATGAACGCGCTGAACATCGAGACCAAGGTCGCCCTCCGGGACGCGGTGCGCTCCGCGGCGGCGGACGGCGCCGTACGGGCGGTGCTGCTGACCGCGGCCGGGGACCGGGCGTTCTGTGTCGGCCAGGACCTCAAGGAGCACATCGGGCTGCTGGCCGCCGACCGGGAGACGGGCTCGGGGCAGACGATGAGCACGGTGCGCGAGCACTACAACCCGATCGTCCGGGCACTCGCCGGCGCCGAGAAGCCGGTGGTCGCCGCCGTGAACGGCGTGGCGGCCGGAGCGGGGCTCGGTTTCGCGCTCGCCGCGGACTACCGGATCGTCGCGGACACGGCGGCGTTCAACACTTCCTTCGCGGGCGTGGCGCTCACCGCGGACTCCGGCATCTCCTGGACGCTGCCGCGCGTCGTCGGCCCCGGCCGCGCCGCCGACCTGCTGCTCTTCCCGCGCAGCATCCGCGCGCAGGAGGCGTACGAGCTGGGCATCGCGACCCGGGTCGTCCCCGCCGCCGATCTGCGCGCCGAGGCCGAGAAGACGGCGCGGGCGCTGGCCGAGGGGCCGACGGTGGCGTACGCGGCGCTGAAGGAGGCGATGGCGTACGGGCTGACGCACTCGCTGTCCGAGACGCTGGACAAGGAGGACGAGCTGCAGTCGCGGGCGGGCGCCTCGGAGGACCACGCGATCGCGGTGCGGGCGTTCGTCGAGAAGCAGAAGCCGAAGTACCTGGGCCGGTAGGCGGACGCCGGACGGCAGGCCGGGCCCCGTCGACAGGCCCCCGGTGACGGGCCACGGGCGGAAGGCAGCAGGGCAACAGGCGGCAGGCAGCAGGCGGCGCATGACAGTCGCCGGTGTCGGGCGACGGCCGACAGACACCGGCGACGGGCGGCCGGGCGACGGGCGGCCGGGCGACGGGCGGCCGGGCGACGGACGGCAGGCCGCCGACCACAGGTGACCGGCCGCCGACGACAAGCGGCCCGGCGACGGACAACAGGCGACCGACCACCGGTGGCCTGTCACCGGTGGCAGGCCGCCGTGGCTCATCGTCTGCGGGCCACGCACGCTGCCAGGTGGTCGTCGACCAGTCCGCACGCCTGCATCAGCGCGTACGCCGTCGTCGGGCCGACGAAGCGCAGGCCCCGCTTCTTCAGGGCCTTGGACAGCGCCGTGGACTCCGGGGTCACCGCCGGGACGTCGGTGAGGGTCTTCGGGGCCGGTCGTCCGGCCGGGTCCGGGGCGTGCGACCAGATCAGCTCGTCCAGGTCGCCGGGGGCCCACTCGGCCAGCACGCGCGCGTTGGCGAGGGTCGCGTCGATCTTGGCTCGGTTGCGGATGATGCCGGTGTCGGCGAGCAGGCGCTCGCGGTCGGTGTCGGTGAAGGCCGCGACCTTGGCGATCTCGAAGCCGGCGAAGGCGCTGCGGAAGCCGGTGCGCCGGCGCAGGATCGTGATCCAGGACAGACCGGACTGGAAGGCCTCCAGGCTGAGCCGCTCGTACAGCGCGTCGTCCCCGTGGACCGGGCGGCCCCACTCTTCGTCGTGGTACGTGACGTAGTCCGCGGTGGACAGCGCCCAGGGACAGCGCGGCGCGCCGTCCGGGCCCGCGACGGCCTCCCCGGCGCTCACTGCTGCTCCTCGCGGTCCGGCTTGTCCATGACGACGTGGCGGTGGGCCGCCGCGGCCCGGGCGCCCGCCAGCGCGGACTCCAGGTCGGCGATCCGGGCCTCGCGCTCGGCCAGCTCGGCGCCGAGGCGGCCGAGGGCGTCGTCCACGTCGGCCATGCGGTAGCCGCGGACCACGAGCGGGAAGCGCAGCCGCTCCACGTCCCCGCGGCCCACCGGACGGTCCGGGGGCAGCGCGTCCCTCACCCGCTCGGGTGCGGCGTCGGGCAGCGGCCCACTCTCGCCGCCGCCCACCACGGCGAGCGTCACCGCGGCCACGACGACGGCCAGCGCGATGACGAGGAACAGGAACATGACCATCGCTGGGCCCCCATGGTCGGGTCGGCGTCGGTTGTGCCGGAGTCGGTTGTGTCGGGTCCGATCGTGCCATGCGAGTCTGACAGCCGGGGCCGCGGTGGTCGAAGGGCCGCCCGCCCGGGGTCGAGAGCGGCACGAGAGAACGGTGTGGACGAGGAGATGTCACAGGGGATGCTCAGGCTGGGCAGGCGCGAATTCGCGGCGCACGAGCCGGTGATCATGGCGATCGTGAACCGGACCCCGGACTCCTTCTACGACCGGGGGGCGACCTTCGGCGACGAGCCCGCCCTCGCGCGCGTGGAGCAGGCGGTGGCCGAGGGCGCCGCGATCATCGACGTCGGCGGGGTGAAGGCCGGCCCGGGGGACGAGGTGTCTGCCGCGGAGGAGGCGCGGCGGACGGTGGGGTTCGTCGCGGAGGTCCGGCGGCGGTACCCGGACGTCGTGATCAGCGTGGACACCTGGCGGCACGAGGTCGGCGAGGCCGTGTGCGAGGCCGGGGCGGACCTGCTGAACGACGCGTGGGGCGGCGTCGACCCGAAACTCGCGGAGGTCGCGGCCCGGTACGGGGTGGGGCTCGTGTGCACGCACGCGGGCGGCGCCGAGCCGCGGACGCGGCCGCACCGGGTGACGTACGAGGACGTCATGGCGGACATCCTCCAGGTGACCCTGGGGCTGGCCGAGCGGGCGGTGGGGCTCGGGGTGCCGCGGGAGTCGGTGCTGATCGACCCCGGGCACGACTTCGGGAAGAACACCCGGCACAGCCTGGAGGCGACGCGGCGGCTCGGGGAGATGGCGGAGACGGGGTGGCCGGTGCTGGTGTCCCTGTCCAACAAGGACTTCGTCGGGGAGACGCTGGACCGGCCGGTGAAGGAACGGCTGATCGGCACGCTGGCGACGACCGCGGTCTCGGCGTGGCTGGGGGCCCGGGTCTACCGGGTGCACGAGGTGGCGGAGACGCGGCAGGTACTGGACATGGTGGCGGCGATCGCCGGGCACCGGGAGCCGACGGTGGCACGGAGGGGCCTGGCCTAGGGGTGTCCGGCGGGGGTCCGCCCAGGGCTCGCCCCCGCTCGTGACCGGCGGCGTTACCGGCCCGCCTCCTTGGAGACCAGGGCGACCGCCTCGTCCACGTCGTCGGTGACGTGGAAGAGCATGAGGTCCTTCTCCGCGGCCTTGCCCTGGGCCACCAGGGTGCCGCGGAGCCAGTCCACCAGGCCGCCCCAGTACTCCGAGCCGAACAGGACGATGGGGAAGCGGGTCACCTTCTGGGTCTGCACCAGGGTGAGGGCCTCGAAGAGCTCGTCCAGGGTGCCGAGGCCGCCGGGCAGCACGACGAAGCCCTGCGCGTACTTCACGAACATCATCTTGCGGACGAAGAAGTAGCGGAAGTTCAGGCCGATGTCCACGTAGGGGTTGAGCCCCTGTTCGAAGGGCAGCTCGATGCCCAGGCCGACCGACGTGCCCTTGGCCTCCAGGGCGCCCTTGTTGGCCGCCTCCATGGCGCCGGGCCCGCCGCCGGTGATGACGGCGAAGCCCGCCTCCACCAGGCCGCGGCCCAGCCGCACGCCCGCGTCGTACTCCGGTGAGTCCGTCGGCGTGCGGGCGGAGCCGAAGACGCTGATGGCGGGCGGCAGTTCGGCCAGCGTGCCGAAGCCCTCGATGAACTCCGACTGGATGCGCAGGACACGCCAGGGGTCGGTGTGGACCCAGTCCGTGGGGGCACGCTCGTCCAGCAGGCGCTGGTCCGTGGTGCTCTCCTGCACCTGGTCCCGTCGCCGGAGGACGGGGCCCAGGCGCTGCTCCTCCGGTGGCCGCTTCTTGCCCTCGGGGTTGCCGGTAGCCATGCGCGCTCCCTCCAAATTGCAGGTTCTTCCACCTCAGCGTAGATCTACGCGGGTTACGTACGAGGGACCTCAGCATGTCCGCCACGCAGCGGTACAAACCCGCCGCGTCCGCCGTGGATCACGCCGTCAGCCAGGAACGCAGGCGCTCCTCCCCCGCGAGGATCTTCGCCACCTCGACCCGCTCGTCGCGCTTGTGCGCCAAGTGCGGGTTGCCGGGGCCGTAGTTGACCGCCGGGACGCCGAGCGCCGAGAAACGGGACACGTCCGTCCAGCCGTACTTCGGCTGCGGGGTGCCGCCCACCGCCTCGATGAAGGCCGCCGCGGCCGGGTGGGACAGGCCGGGCAGGGCCGCGCCGCTGTGGTCGTCGACCACGAAGTCCGTCACCCCGCAGCCGTCGAAGACCTCGCGCACGTGGGCGAGGGCCTCCTCGGGACTGCGGTCCGGGGCGTAGCGGAAGTTGACGGTGACCACGCACTCGTCGGGGATGACGTTGCCGGCCACCCCGCCCGTGATGCCGACCGCGTTGAGGCCCTCGCGGTACTCCAGGCCGTCGATGACCGGGTAGCGGGGCTCGTACGCCGCCAGGCGCGCGAGGATCGGGGCGGCGGCGTGGATGGCGTTGGAGCCCATCCAGGAACGCGCCGAGTGCGCCCGCTCCCCCGCGGTCTTCAGCAGTACCCGCAGGGTGCCCTGGCAGCCGCCCTCCACCTGGCCGTCGGACGGTTCGAGGAGCACCGCGAAGTCGCCCTCCAGCCACTCGGGGTGGGCCTCGGCGACGTGCTTCAGGCCGTTCAGCTCGGCGGCGACCTCCTCGTTGTCGTAGAAGACGAAGGTCAGGTCGCGGTTGGGGGCGGGAACGGTGGCCGCGATGCGCAGTTGGACCGCGACGCCCGCCTTCATGTCGCAGGTGCCGCAGCCCCACAGGACGCCGTCCTCATCGAGGCGGGAGGGGACGTTGTCGGCGATCGGCACCGTGTCGATGTGGCCGGCCAGGATCACGCGCTCCGCGCGGCCCAGCTCCGTACGGGCGACGACGTTGTTGCCGTACCGCTCGACCGACAGGTGGGGCAGGGCCCGCAGGGCGCTCTCGATCGCGTCCGCCAACGGCTTCTCGGTGCCGCTCTCGGACGGGAAGTCGACGAGCCGCGCGGTAAGCTCCGCGGCGTCCAGCGTGAGGTCAAGCGGGGTATCGGCCATGGCCCCGACCCTAACGCCCTGCCCTTTCGGGCAAGGTGCGTACCCGGCGGACACCGGACCCTACCCTCCAGTACCTTGTACGCGTGCTCCCGCCGTCCCCACCTCGCAAACGCCGTGGCCGCCTCGCCCGTTCGGGCGCCGCCTCCATGGTCCTGCTCGCGGTCGCCGGTTATCTGGCCGTGCAGTACGTCACCGGAGGCGCGGGCGCTCCGGGCTGCGAGGTGGCCTCCGGCAAGGACGGCCGGACCACCTACGAGTTCACCCCGGAGCAGGCGGTGAACGCGGCCACGATCACCGCCGTGGGCACCGCGCGCAAGCTGCCCGAGCGGGCCGTGACGATCGCGCTGGCGACCGCGCTCCAGGAGTCGGCGCTGCGCAACCTGGACCACGGCGACAAGGACTCGCTCGGACTGTTCCAGCAGCGGCCCTCGCAGGGCTGGGGCAAGCCCGAGGAGATCATGGACCCGGCGTACTCGGCCGGCCTGTTCTACGACCACCTGGTCGAGGTGCCCGGCTACCTCGACCTTCCGCTGACCGACGCCGCCCAGCGGGTGCAGCGCAGCGCCTTCCCGTACGCCTACGCCAAGCACGAACCGGATGCCGCGTTGCTCGCCGCCGCGCTCACCGGGCGGTCGGCGGCCACGCTGACCTGCGACGGGCGCCCCGGTGCGACACCGGAGAAGGGGCCGGACGCGGTCCGCGCGGCGCTGGTGCGGGACTTCGGGCACGACGTGCTGCGACCGGCCGGCGCGGAGGTGGGCGGCGACGCCGCGTCCCCGCGGCCCGCGACCGGTTCCGACGAGCGGACCGTGACACTGCCGGTGACCGGCGGCTCCGGCTCCGGCTCGGCCCGGGAGCACGGGCGGCGCGGCTGGCAGTTGGCGCACTGGGCGGTGGCCAACGCCTCCTCGCTGCACATCCAACGGGTCACCTACGCGGGCCGGGAGTGGACCGCGGGCAACACCGACAGCAAGTGGTACCCGACGGGCGCCGAGGGTGCCAAGGGCGCGGAGCGGGCGTCGGGAGCCGTGCGGATCACGTCCGCCCGGTAGCGCGCCCGTACGAAGCGTCATCTCTGCGAGTGACCCGCGTCGGCGTGAAGTCGACGCGGAGCACGGGTTTTCGCACCCTCACCCCCGAACGCGTCAGAACCCGGGAAAATCAAGGGCCGTAAGGATTCAGCAGACTTTCCGACCGGCGCCCTTTTGCCCGTTTTTCTGTGCACCTGATAATGCGACGCATTACCAACTCTTTACGTTGGGTCGCCGCAACCTTCGTCGCCTTCGAGCGGTAGTCAGTGCGTCCGAGCCCGGTCGATCGCTCTCCCGGTCACTCACCGGTCGTCCTCCGGGCCCGGTCGGATTTCCCGTCGTTGTTGTCGACTTACGCCCAAGGAGCATCATGTCCCTCCCCCTGACCCGCCGGATCGCCCGTGCCGCGCTGCTCGTCGCTGCGGGAGCGGCTGCCGGGGTCGGTGCGGCCGGCTCCGCCAGCGCGGCTCCCGAACTGCCGGCCACCCCGAACCTCGGGGGACTGACCGCCCTGGACGGGGCGAACGTCGGCAACACCGCCGCCTCCGCGGCCGAGACTGTCACCGAGACCGCGGGCGACACCGGCGGCAAGGCCGTCAAGAAGGCCGTGCCGACGGCCGGCAAGACCGGTGGTTCGGTCGTCAAGAAGGCCACGCCGGCCGCGCAGAACGCGGCCGGGGACGCGGCGGGCTCCGCCGGGGACATCGTGGGTGACACGGCGGCGACCGCCACGAAGGGCGGGCTGCCGACGGACGCGCTGGGTAAGGGCGGGCTGCCGGTGCAGGGGCTTCCGCTCGGCTGACGGCGGCTGCGCCGGGCTTGTACGGCGCCGGGTCCTGGGGTTCCCAGGGCCCGGCGTTTTGCTTGCCTACGTGAGTGTCGTGGGCGTGGGTTGAGCCGTGCCCGGCGTTGGGGGCTGTGCCCACCCGTTCCGCCCTGCGGAACGACTGCCCACAGCCGCCCCTACAAGCGCTTGGCCGCTGCCTGGACGCGTTCGTCTGTTGCTGTCAGGGCTACGCGGACGAAGTTTTCGCCTGCGGGACCGTAGAAGTCGCCGGGGGCGACCAGGATGCCGCGTTCGGCCAGGTGGGCGACCGTGGCCCAGCAGGACTCGTCGCGGGTGGCCCACAGGTACAGGCTGGCCTCGCTGTGCTCGATGCGGAAGCCGGCGCCCAGCAGGGCCTCGCGCAGCACGGTGCGGCGGGCGGCGTAGCGCTCGCGCTGGACGCGGACGTGTTCGTCGTCGCCGAGGGCCGCCACCACGGCCGCCTGGGTCGGCGCCGAGGTCATCATGCCGCCGTGCTTGCGGATCTCCAGGAGCGGGCCCAGGACGGCCGGGTCACCGGCCAGGAAGGCCGCGCGGTAGCCCGCGAGGTTGGAGCGCTTGGAGAGGGAGTGGACGGCGACCAGGCCGTCGTACGAGCCGCCGTTGACGTCCGGGTGCAGGACCGAGACCGGGTCGGCCTCCCAGCCCAGCTCCAGGTAGCACTCGTCGGAGACGACGAGGACGCCGTGCTCGCGGGCCCAGGCGACGATCCGGGTCAGTTCGGCCTTGGACAGAACCTTCCCGGTCGGGTTCGACGGGGAGTTGAGCCACAGGAGCTTCAGGCCCGCCGGGTCCAGCTCGGTCGGGTCCTCGTACGCCTCGTACTCCGCGCGGGCCAGGCGGGCGCCGACCTCGTACGTCGGGTAGGCCAGGCGCGGGAAGGCCACCTTGTCGCCGGAGCCGAGGCCCAGCTGGGTCGGGAGCCAGGCGACGAGTTCCTTGGAGCCGACGACGGGAAGCACGTGGCGGTGGGTGACGTCGCGGGCGCCGAGGCGGCGCTCCACCCAGCCGGTGAGGGCGTCCCGCAGCGCCGGGGTGCCCCAGACGGTCGGGTAGCCCGGGGAGTCCGCCGCGTCGACCAGCGCCTTCTGGATCAGCTCGGGGACCGGGTCGACCGGGGTGCCGACCGAGAGGTCGACGATGCCGCCGGGGTGGGCCGCGGCCGTCTTCTTGTACGGCTCCAGCTTGTCCCAGGGGAAGTCGGGAAGGCGGTCGCGAAGCGACTCGTTGGAAGGGCGGTGGTGGGCGACGGGTGGGCGGTCGGAGACTGATGACACGGTGGGTGGCTCCCTTTCCTCGTCGGCGCCGGTACGGCAAACGCCTCGGTCCCGTGCGGCGCCGATCGGGGTGATCAGGCCGTACGGGACCGAGGCGGCGCGTGTGCGGGCCGCTCTTACTGGTTCTGCGGCGGCAGCGCGGCGACGAAGGGGTGGTCGCGCTCGATCAGCCCCAGCTTGCTGGCGCCGCCGGGCGAGCCGAGCTCGTCGAAGAACTCGACGTTCGCCTTGTAGTAGTCCTTCCACTCCTCGGGAGTGTCGTCTTCGTAGAAGATCGCCTCGACCGGGCAGACCGGCTCACAGGCACCACAGTCGACGCATTCGTCCGGGTGGATGTACAAGGACCGCTGGCCCTCGTAGATGCAGTCGACCGGGCACTCCTCGATGCACGCCTTGTCCTTCACGTCGACACAAGGCTGCGCGATGACGTAGGTCACGCTGTCGTTCCTCCTCGATAGGGCGCTGGCGGGCCTCCGTAGGCTCCGCCGCCTGGCGCGCGGGAGCGCGGCGTCGTCGATGCCCACCCCTAGTATCTCCGTTCTTGGGCATGATCCGAACAGGAGGGGTGGACAGACCCGTGGAATTCTCTGCCGCCGGGCGTCTTGAGGTCCGTATCACCACTGCTGACGTGGGCAAACGAGTCTCCGTACGGCGCTTGAGCGAAGCTGGTGTCGCAGGTGAGAAGTTCACCGACACGGTCGGTGTTCTCACATCATGGACCGACGGTGTGCTGCTGATCACACGAAAGAGTGGCGAGTCCGTCCGTGTCGCGGAATCCGCATTGGTCGCCGGGAAGGTCGTGCCGGCCGCCCCCGCCCGCCGTCGCGGCCCCGCCGCTTCCTACGAGGAGCTGGCGCGCGTCGCCGCGCGGTCCTGGCGTCCGGTGGAGAGCGAGCGGCTCGGCGAGTGGGAACTGCGGGCGGCCGGGGGCTTCACCCGGCGGGCCAACTCCGTACTGCCGCTCGGCGATCCGGGGCTGCCGCTCGACGAGGCGCTGACGGCCGTACGCCGCTGGTACGGCGAGCGCGGGCTGCCCGCGTACGTCCAGACCGCCACCGGCGCCGCCGGCACGCAGGAGTCGCTGTGCGCGGAGCTGGAGCGGCGGGGCTGGGTCCGGGAGGTGACGGCCGAGGTGTGGACCGGGCCATTGGCGCCGGTCGCCGACCTGGCCGAGGGCGCCGGTGTGGTCCTGTCCCGGAAGGCGGACGAGACCTGGCTGGCCCGGTACCGGCGCAAGGGGGTGAGCGAAGTGGCGCTGCGGGTCCTGGAGTCGGGGCCGTCGGTGTGGTTCGCCACGGTGCCCGGCGCGGGCGGGGCGGGGGACGTGGCGGCGATCGGACGGTGTGTCGTGGACGGGCGCTGGGCCTCCTTCGCGGCCGTCGAGGTCGATCCCGCGCAGCGGCGCCGGGGGCTCGCGACCGCCGTGATGGCCGCGCTGGCCCGGCGGGCGCTGGACGAGGGGGCGTCGGCGGCGTGGCTCCAGGTGGAGACCGACAACGCCGGGGCCCGGGCGCTGTACGCCGGGATGGGTTTCGCGCCGCACCACGCCTACCACCACTACCGGGAGCCCGCGGCCGCCGGGGCCGACCGGTAGACCGCCGCCGAGCCATCACTCCGAAAGGGCACGGGCCTGCCATGCGTCCTCCTCGTCCTCCCCATCCCCCGTCGCCGGAACGGTCGGCCGAACTGCGGCGGCGGTTCGCGCAAGAGGCGCGGTCCGAGCGCCCCGACCTGGCCACGCTGTGCCTGCTGGTGGGCGCGGAGGCGGACGGCGCGCTGGACGAGGCGGGGCTGGACGCCGCGCAGGTGGAACTGGACCGGCTGGCCGGGGAGCTGCCGTTCCGGCCGGGTACGCCGCGGGCCTGGGCGGTGGCGCTGCGGGACCTGCTCGGCGAGCGGTACGGGTTCCACGGGGTCGCCGCGGACTACCAGCGGCTGGAGTCGTCGTTGCTGCACGAGGTGGTGTGGCGGCGGCGCGGGCTGCCGATCCTGCTGTCCGTGGTGTGGCTGGAGGTGGCCCGGCGGGCGGGGGCTCCGGTGTACGGGGTCGCGTTGCCGGGGCACTTCGTGGTCGGGTTCGGGGCGGAGTCGGGAGCGGCGTCCGGCCCCGGGTCCGCGGCGCTGGGGGAGCGGGTGCTCGTCGATCCGTACGACGGGGGGCGGCTGCTGAGCGGTACGGACGCGGAGGTGCTGGTCGCCGGGGCGACGGGGGCGGAGCTGCGGGCGTCGATGCTGGAGCCTGCGGCGCCGTTGGACGTGGTGGCACGGGTGCTGAACAACATCCGGGCGTGGGCGGCGGCGCGGCCGGAGCAGTCGGCGGTGGGGCTGTGGGCGATCGAGCTGGCGCTGCTGTTGCCGGCGCATGCGGCGCGGTTGCGGTACGAGCGGGCGGTGTTGCTGGTGCAGCGGGGGGAGTTCGCGGCGGGGGCCGGGGAGTTGGAGGCGTATGCGGAGGTGGTGGGGGCGGTGGACGAGGCGGTCGCGGAGGAGGTGCGGGGGGAGGCTCGGACGGCTCGGGCGATGTTGAACTGAGCGTCGGTGGGTGCGGGCCGGGGGTGGGGTCGCTTGCCCGCGCTGACGGGGTGCCGCCTGCGCCCACCCGTGCCGCCCCAGCGGCACGACTGCCCGCAGTTGCGGGGGGGTGCGGCGGCGGGGGTGGCTTCCGCTACAGCCAGCCCTTGTTCCTGGCCACCTGGACCGCCTCCGCGCGGTTTCTCACGGCCAGTTTCTGGATGGCCGTGGAGAGGTAGTTGCGGACCGTGCCCTGGGAGAGGTGGAGGGTGGTGGCGAGTTCGGCGTTGGTGGAGCCGTCGGCGGCGGCGCGGAGGATCTCGCGTTCGCGGTCGGTGAGGGGGTTGGCGCCCTCGGCGAGGGCCGCAGCCGCCAGGGTCGGGTCGATGACCCGCTCCCCTGCCAGCACCTTGCGGACCGCTTCGGCGAGTTGGGCGGCCGGGGCATCCTTGACCAGGAAGGCGTCGGCACCGGACTCCATGGCGCTGCGCAGGTAGCCGGGGCGGCCGAAGGTGGTGAGGACGACCAGCTTCACGGCCGGCAGTTCCCGGTGGACCAGGGCCGCCGCCTCGATGCCGGTCGCGCCGGGCATCTCGATGTCCAGGAGGGCCACGTCCACGCCGTGGGTGCGGACGGCGTCCAGCACCTCGTCGCCGCGGGCCACCTGGGCGACGACCTCGATGTCCTCCTCCAGGCCGAGCAGGGCGGCCAGTGCCTCGCGGACCATCGCCTGGTCCTCGGCCAGCAGGACCTTGATCGTGCGGCTCATGCCCCGGATCCTACGTCGGTGGCCGCGCCCGCCGGGACGCGGGCGACCAGCCGGAATCCCCGGCGGGACCCGCTCGCCTCCAGTGTGCCGCCCGCCTTCTCCAGACGTTCGGCGAGGCCGGTGAGGCCGTTGCCCGGGGCGTTCGCGGGAGCCGGGCCGCCCGAGCCGTTGTCCTCCACCGACAGTTCCAGCACCGCTCCGTCCAGTGTCTGGCGTTCCAGCAGCTCCACCACGCAGCGCCGGGCGCCGCTGTGCCGTACGACGTTGGTGACGGCCTCGCGCAGCGCCCAGGCGAGGGCCGCCTCGGACTCCTCGGACAGACCGGTGGCGCCGGGTTCGACGGGGAGTTCGGCGTCCACCCCGGCCGCCGTCAACGCGACCTTCGCGCCCGCGAGTTCGGCGGCCAGGCGGGCCCGGCGGTAGCCGGTGACGGCCTCGCGGACGTCGACGAGGGCCTGGCGGCTGACCTGTTCGATGTCGGCGACCTGCTGGGCGGCCTTGTCGGGGTGGGCGGGGAGCATGCGGCCCGCCAGCTCGCTCTTCAGGGTGATCAGGGAGAGCGAGTGGCCGAGCAGGTCGTGCAGGTCTCGGGCGAGGCGCAGTCGTTCCTCGTTGGCGGCGAGCTGGGCGACGGTGGCGCGGGCCTCGCGCAGCGCGATGGTGGTCCGGACCAGTTCGCGCACGCCGGTCATGGCGAAGCCGCCCAGCAGTGCCGGGAGCAGCAGCCCGGCGATGAAGGAGGTCCCGCCGGGCACCGCGAGGGCGATCACCGTCAGCAGCGCCGAGGCGCCCGGGACGGTCCAGCGGGCCAGGCGCAGCGGCAGGGCGGCACCGGAGGCGATCGCGACGTAGACGAAGAGGACCAGCCACTCGCGGCCCAGGGTGAGGGCGAGGAGCGTGGACTGGGCCGCGAGGACGGCGAGGGAGCCGAGGACCAGCCGGGTCCGCTCGCCGCGGCCGGTGCGGAAGAGCAGCAGCATGTACCAGACCACGAAGGCGACGAGGCCGATCCAGCCGAGGACCTGGACGCCGACGGCGTGACCGCCGTGCAGCAGGTCGCTGACGGGGGCGCCCAGGTAGGCCAGCCAGATGGCCGTCCACATGACCTTGACGGTCTTCTGCCTGCGGTTCTCCGGGCGTTGCCCGATGCCGACGCCGCTCACGCCTTCAGCGTGTCCTTCCGGTACAGCCAGGCCGCGCCGCCCGTGAAGAGCACGAAGTAGACGGCGAGGACGGCGAGGTCCTGTGCGTGCGGGGCGTGACTCTGTTCGATCGCCTGCCCGAGGGCAGCGTACGCGTGCGTGGGAAGCCACTCGGCGATGTCCCGCAGCCACTGCGGGAACGTGGTGGTGGGCATCCACAGGCCGCCGAGCATGGAGAGCCCGAAGTACACGATCATGGTGATCGGGCGGACCGCGTCCCCGGTGGCCAGGTACCCGATGGCGACGCCGAGCGCGGCGAAGACCAGGCTGCCGGCCCAGATCACGCCGGTGAGCGCGAGCCACTGCCAGGCATCCAGGCGTACGTCCTTCACGGCCGCGGCGACGACGAAGACGACGACGATGGAGGGCAGGCTGACGACGGCGGCGCTCGCGGTCTTGGCGAGGACGTAGCCGCGGCCCGGGAGGGTGGTCAGCCGCAGCTGCCGGACCCAGCCGCTCTCGCGCTCCTTGGCGATGCGTTCGCTGTTGCCCATGAGTACGGCGGTCAGGGCGCCGAAGGAGGCCATGGAGACCATGAAGAAGGTGGGCAGGGTCAGTCCGGTGCCGTCGACCTCGCTGGTGGCGTCGGCGCTGCCCGCGATCAGCAGGAACAGGGCCGAGGGGTAGATCACCGAGAAGAACAGGAATTTGCGGTTGCGCAGCGCACGGGTCAGTTCGAGCTTGATCAGGCTGTTCACGGCTGCTTGGCCTCCTCGGCGGCGGTGAGGGCGACGAAGGCCTGCTCGAGCCCGAGACCGGCGACTTCGAGGTTGCGGGGGTACAGGCCGAGGCCGTACAGGGCGGACACGGTGGCGTCGGCGTCGGCGGACTGGATGCGCACGGTCCGGCCGGACACGTCGAGGGAGGTCAGGTGGGGCAGCGCGCGCAGGGTCGCCTCGTCGATCGTGCCGTTCCGGCCGCCGTCCGGGCCGCCGTCCGGGCCGCCGTCCGGGCCGCCGTCCGGGCCGCCGTCCAGGTCGAAGGAGATCCGGCGGGTTCCGGCCCTGGCCTTGATCTCGGCGGCCGTGCCGTCGGCCAGCAGCCGGCCCCGGTGCAGGACGAGCACCCGGTCGGCGATGGCGTCGGCCTCCTCCAGGTAGTGCGTGGCGAACAGCACGGTGCGGCCCTGGTCGGCCTGTTCGCGCATGGTGGCCCAGAAGGCCTGCCGGGCGGTGACGTCCATGCCGGTGGTGGGCTCGTCCAGGACGATCAGGTCACTGTCGCCGGCGGTCGCGAGTGCGAAGCGAACCCTCTGGGCCTGGCCGCCGGAGAGCTTGTCGACCCTGCGGTCGGCGATCTTCGCGAGTCCGGCGCGGGCCAGCACGTCGGCGGCCGGGTAGGCCCTGGGGTGCAGCGCGCAGGCCAGCCGGACGAGTTCGGCGACCGTGACCTCGTCCATCAGGCCGCCGCTCTGCAGCATGGCACCCACCCGCCCGGCGACGACGGCCTCGCGCGGTTCACCGCCGAAGACGTGGACGGTGCCGGCGTCGGGGCGCCTGAGGCCGAGCAGCAGGTCCAGCGTGGTCGACTTGCCCGCCCCGTTCGGGCCCAGCAGGGCCACGGTCTCGCCGGGGTGCAGGGCGAGCGTCAGCCCGTCGACGGCCCGGACGTCGCCGTACCCCTTGGTCACCCGGTCGAAGGCGACCGCCGTTGTCCTCGTCATGCCCCCATCGTGGCCGCGGAGAGAGGGCGCCCGGCAGTGTCGGCGGTCCCGGGTACCGGATGACAGATGTCATACGGGGCGCGGCGCCCGGTGCGACGAGAGGGGCGCCCGGCGAGTGCCGGGCGCCCCTCTCGTCCGTGCCTGCGTCAGCTGGGATTGGTGTCGATGACGGCCACCCGGTCGGTCTTGCTCTTCAGGGCCTGGCGCATGGCGCCGTAGACGTCCTGGGGGGTGACGGCCGTCTTCTCACCGTTGGCGCGGGTGATGAGCACACCGTCGAACGTCTGGCCGTAGAGCTCCTTGAGGGCGTTCAGGTCGGGCTTGTCGACGAGCTTGCCGTCGACGGCCGTGACCCTGAGGAACTTCCAGAGCGACTTCTCGGGACTCAGCGGGATGGAGTGGGCCGGGTCCGTCTGCACGGTCACGCGGTCCGACATCGCCGGCTCCGCGAACTCCTTCAGCATCCGGTCGACCTCGGCCTTGGAGACCGTGGGCTGCTTGGTGGTCGTCGGCACGTTCACCGCGGTGGCGGTGCCGGACTCCACCTGGGCGCGGTACGCGGCCTGCACGGCCTCGGTCGACTTGGCGACGTCTATGCCCTGGCCGGTCTTGCCGTACACGGGGACGGCCTTGCCGGACTCGAACTTGATCGTGCCCTCGGTCGCCGACCCGGCCCCGCCCGCGGCGTCCTCCAGGGCGGCGTGCAGCTTCTCCTCGTCGACGGGCATGACCGGTTCGACGACCCGCTTCTGGCCGAAGAGCGAGCCGATCACGGACATCGGGTTGTAGTCGCTGGTCGCCGCGGAGCTGGCCGTGGCCTGGGTGTCGAGCTGGAGGCCCGCCTGGTCCGGCTTGAGGGAGACGGTCTCGCCGCCCACCGTGAGCTTGAGCGGTTTGGCCGCGCGGGCGCCGAGGGCCTTGTCCAGCTTCTCGACGGCGTCGTCGCGGGTGCCGCCGCCGATGTCGACGCCGAGCACGGTGGTGCCCTTGGGCACGTCGGAGCGGTTCATGAGCAGGCCGGCGCCGTAGGTGACACCGGCGACGACGACCAGGCCGCCGACGAGCAGCGGGAGCTTCTTGCGCCCCTTCTTCTTGGCGGGCTTGGCGGAGCTCGCCGGCGGGGCGGAGACCGGCTCGGGCAGCTTGGGCGGCGTGTGCGGCAGCGGCCCGTCGCCGGACCCGGCCGGGAACGGCGCGGTGCGCTCGCCCGGTACGACGGGGATGCCGCTGGTGACGGTGTTGCCGGAGACGTTGTCCGGGTTGCCCGCGCCCGGCGGGGCCGGCCGCTGCGGGGTGAGGATCGCGGTGTCGTCGCTGAGCCCGCCGCCGGGGCCGAGGCGGGCGGCGTCCGGACCCGCGCCGGGACCGGAGCCGGCCGGCCTGCCGGGGCCACCGGGGCCGCCCGGGCCGGCGAGGCTCCCCGGGCCGCGCAGGCCGTTCGGTGCGGGTTCGCGCTGCGTACCGGGCGCCGCGGGGCCGCCGGACATGCCGAGGTCGCCGAGGTCGCCGGCCGGGGGCGGCGTCAGCCGGCTGTCGCCGGTGGCCGGGCCGCTCGTCGGTCCCGCGGGGCCCTGGGGCCCGTTGCCGTACGGGGACTGCCCGTTCAGGCCGTTCTGCTGCCCGCCGGGGGCCCGGTCGGTCCGGCCCTCGCCCGCGAAGTACGGCAGGTCGTCACGGCGCGGCTCGCCACCGGCGTCGGCGCCCGGCCGGGGGCCGTTGCCGTTGCCGCCCAGCGGACCGGCCGCCAGCGCCTCGGTCACGTCGAAGGAGCCGGTGCCGCCACCGTGGCCGGGCGCCACGGGCCCGCCGGTCGCACCGGAGCGGGCGGCGCCGCCCGCGGAGCCGGACCGGGTGCCGCCGGGTGCGTTCATGGAGCCGACGACGCCACCGGGACGGCCACTCCCGCCGCCCGGACGCGCACCGGCACCCGAAGCACCCGCCGGGCCCGCGGGACCCGCGCCACGCGCCCCCGCCGCACCCGGGGTTCCGGCGTCGGGCGCGGAACCTGCGGGCAGACCGGCACCGTTGGTGGAGCCGCCGCCCTGAGTGCCTTTGCCCGGGCCCGACTTGCGTGGCGCGAACCAGTCGCTCGTCGGCTTCTCCTCGGCGGGCTGGGCGGGCCGGGCGGGCTCGGCGGGAGCCTCGGGAGCGGCGGCCCCGGGCGCGGCGGCGCTCGGCGCCGGCGCGGGCCGCTCGCCCGTCGTCTCCGTGCCGTCGGCGGCGTCCTCGCCGTCCGCGACGGGCTTGCGCACGACGACCGGCGGAATGGGCCGCGACCCGGGGATGTTGATCCGGATCCGGGTCGTCAGCGTCGTCTCGGTCTTGCGCTCCTCCGGTCGCGTGGCCGAACGGCCCGCGTCCGCACCGGCGTCGGAAGCCGTGGGTGTCCCGTAGGGCGGGGTGCCCGACGGGTATGCGGCTCCGCCGCGCCCGTGGGGCCCGGAGGACGAACTGTCATTTTCACGACTCAAGGCAGGTTCTCCCGGTTGGCTCCGCCGCCCGTCACGCCATCAGCGGGCGGCTCGGCGGCGCGCACCACCATACTGGCCACTTCTCGCGCGTATCCCGTGACCGCCGTGGAAACCCACACGGGACTCGCACGCCCACGGCACGGCGAAGCGGTACGTCACTTGCGAAGTCGGGCGGGGCCGCCGTCCGGTTGCCGCACCGGCGCGAGGGTGGCGCAGATCACAGCAACGGCGATCCCGCCGAGCAGAAAGACATAGGAGCCGGCACCGGCGGCGAAGAGGAAGTCGCCCTCCGGACGGCTGGTGGTGAGCAGCACCACGGCGAGCGCCCAGCCGAGGGCGGGCGCGACCGCCCCTCCCCGGCGCCCGACGGCACGGCCCGCCCCGAGGCACAGCCCCGCCTCGGCGGCCAGCGCGAGCAGCAGCCCGCCCGGGAACCAGGCCGGCTGGAGCAGCGCGCCCGCCACCCCGAGGACGGCGCCGAGCACGAAGAGTCCGGCGTACAGGGCGGCCCGTCCGAGCGAGGGCGGGCGCAGCGGCTGGGCGAGTGCGCTGCTCGGCGGTTCGTTGCGGCTGTTCACGAGGTCGCCTCCCCGGTGCCGGAGGTCGGGGCGATGCCCGCGAACAGGTCGCTCTCGCGTCCGTCGTCGCCGCCCCGCTCGCCGCGCACCAGCTCGTAGTACTCGGTGGTGAGGATCGGCTGGGCCAGGTCGTTGGAGAGGACGAAATACGGTTCGGCGACCGTGATCTGCGTGGCGTGGGCACGCATCGCGGCGGCCTTGGCGGCGGCGTACGCGGTGCCCTCGCCGCGGATCTCGGTGGTGATCCGCTCGTCGTCGACGACACCCGGCACGTCCTCGACGCCGGCCGCCTTCTCGAACGGCAGACCGGGCAGCTCGTCCCGGAGCCGGGCGAAGGCGTCCTCCACCCGGGAGCGCGGCACGCGGTTCCAGTAGACCTTGGCGACGGGGCACCCGGCCTCGGCCGCCAGCTCCACCGCCCGCATGGCGATGCGGTGGGCCTGGATGTGGTCGGGGTGGCCGTAGCCGCCGTTCGGGTCGTAGGTGACGAGCACCTGGGGGCGCACCTCGCGGATCACGTCGACGAGCATCCCGGCGGCCCGGTCGACGTCGGCCTGCCACAGGCAGCCCGGGTCGTCGTTGTCGGCCAGCCCCATCATCCCGGAGTCGGCGAACCGCCCCGGGCCACCGAGCAGCCGGAAGTCCTCGACGCCGAGTGCGCGCATCGCGTCCGCCAGCTCGCCCCTGCGGTGCCCGCCGAGAGCGGCTCCGGACAGATGGGCGAGGCCGGGCGGGATGACCTCGCCCCGCTCGCCGAGGGTGCAGGTCACCAGCGTCACGTGGGCGCCCTCGGCCGCGTAGCGGGCCATGGTGACGCCGTTGTTGATCGACTCGTCGTCCGGGTGCGCGTGCACCAGCAGCAGACGCCGGGCGGGGAGTTCCTTCATGGGGTCCACCCTATGAGTACCGGGGACGGCACGGACCGCCTCCCCTCCGCAAGGGGCCGGTTGCGGAGACGTGAACACTTCCGGACGAAGCGACCACGCCTCCCGCTCCGGGCCGCCGTCGGACCCGGCCGCGCGGCGGCCGGCCACCCTGTCCGGATCGCCTCGGCCGACGAGGTCAGCCAGGCGGCCACGCCCGTCAGCGCGCAACGCGGCCACGGGCTCGCCCGCCCACGCCGCCGCTCCGTCCCTCGTCCCGGCCCGAGTCCTCCCGTGACTTCGGCCCCGCCGAGCTAGGTCTCTTCTGGATAATCCGCCTCGGATCGAGCTGCTCTACGCTGACGGACATGACCGCCATGACGCCCGCGCGCACCGAACCGGACCTGTCGTTCCTCCTCGACCACACCAGTCACGTCCTGCGGAGCAAGATGTCCGCCGCTCTCGCCGAGATCGGCCTGACCGCCCGCATGCACTGTGTTCTCGTGCACGCCTTGGAGGAGGAGCGCACCCAGATCCAGCTCGCCGAGATCGGCGACATGGACAAGACCACGATGGTGGTGACGGTGGACGCCCTGGAGAAGGCAGGCCTGGCCGAGCGCCGCCCCTCCAGTACGGACCGCCGGGCCCGGGTCGTCGCCGTCACCGACGAGGGCGCCCGCGTCGCCGGGCGGAGCCAGAAGATCGTCGACCGCGTGCATCGCGAGGCCCTGGCCGCACTTCCGGAGACGGACAGGCAGGCCCTCCTGCGCACACTCAACCACCTGGTCGGCGACGGCCTGGCGACTCCGGTGGAGGCTCCGCGCTCCGCCCGCCGGGCGCGTCAGCCCAAGTAGCCCCGGAAGCAGGGCCGCAGCAGGGCGGGCCACAGGGAGCAGGCCACGGAAAGCAGGACCGAAAGCAAGACCGAAAGAAATAGTCTGCAACGAAATCATCTGTTACGGTCTCTCCTGTCGTCCCAACTGACAGGAGAGACCGCATGCTTGCCGCATCCGACTCCGCGCCGCCGCCCGCTCCTCCCACCACTGCGCGCTCACGCCGGCTCGCTCTCGGAGTCGTCGCCACCGGGACGCTGATGATCATCCTCGACGGCTCCATCGTGACCGTGGCGATGCCGGCCATCCAGAACGACCTGGGCTTCACCCCCGCCGGCCTCAGCTGGGTCGTCAACGCCTACCTCGTCGCGTTCGGCAGCCTGCTCCTGCTGGCCGGCCGGCTCGGTGACCTGCTCGGCCGCAGGCGCATGTTCCTGGCCGGCACCGTCGTCTTCACCGCCGCCTCGCTGCTGGCCGGCGCGGCCACCTCGCCCGCCCTGCTGATCGCCGCCCGCTTCCTCCAGGGCATCGGCAGCGCGATGGCCTCCGCCGTCAGCCTGGGCATCCTCGTGACGCTGTTCACCGAACCCCGGGAGCGCGCCAAGGCCATCGCCGTCTTCAGCTTCACCGGCGCGGCGGGTGCGTCGATCGGCCAGGTCCTCGGCGGGGTACTCACCGACGCGCTCAACTGGCACTGGATCTTCTTCATCAACCTGCCGATCGGCGTCGCCGTCCTCGCGGTCGCCCTACGCGTCCTGCCCGGTGACCGCGGACTCGGCGTCGGGGCGGGTGCGGACGTCCTGGGCGCGGTGCTGGTCACCTCCGGTCTGATGCTCGGCATCTACACCGTCGTCAAGGTCGAGGAGTCCGGTTGGACTTCGGTGCGCACCCTCGGCCTCGGCGCTCTCGCCGCCGTACTGCTCGCCGCGTTCCTCGTCCGTCAGGCCACCGCGAGGAACCCTCTGATGCCGCTGAGGATCTTCCGCTCGCGCAGCGTCTCCGGCGCCAACCTGGTCCAGGTCCTGATGGTCGCCGCGCTCTTCTCCTTCCAGGTGCTCGTCGCCCTCTACCTCCAGAAGGTGCTCGGGTACGGTGCCGCCGAGACCGGCCTCGCGATGCTCCCGGCAGCCGCCGTCATCGGTGCGGCCTCCCTGGGAGTCTCGGCCCGCCTCAACGCCCGCTTCGGTGAGCGCAACGTCCTGCTGGCGGGCATCGTGCTCCTCATCGGCGTCCTCGCCCTCCTCGCCCGCGTCCCCGTCCGGGCCGGTTACGCCGCCGACCTGCTGCCGGTCATGCTGCTCGCCGCGGGCTTCGGCCTCGCGCTGCCCGCGCTGACCACGCTCGGCATGTCCGGCGCGAGCGAGGAGGACGCCGGCCTCGCCTCCGGCCTGTTCAACACCACCCAGCAGATCGGCATGGCCCTGGGCGTCGCCGTCCTGTCCACCCTGGCCGCCTCCCGCACCGAGAGTCTCGCGGCGGACGGCCGGACGGCGGCCGAGGCGCTGACCGGCGGCTACCGGCTCGCCTTCGCGACGGGCGCGGGGCTTCTGGTCACCGCCTTCGTCGTCGCCTCGGCGATGCTGCGCCGCCCCGAGCGGCGAGCCGCCCAGGCGCCGGCCGACGACACGCCGGTTCCCGCCCGGACCACGGCCGTCTGACCCGTCTCCCGCCCCGACCGGCCCCGACGCGTCCCGAGCCCCCCAGCCCGACCCGACCCGCGACCCGACCCGACCCGACCCGAGCCGACCGCCGAAAGGCTGACCCATGAGCGAGAAGACCGTCACCGAGACGCCCACCGGCACCACCGAGAACGACGGCCCCGCCCCCCGGGTGCTCACGGACCAGGAGCTCTCCCAGCTGTTGCAGCGCCAGCAGTTCGGCGTACTCGCGAGCGTCAGGAGCACCGGTCACCCCCACCTGTCGACCGTCGTCTACGACTGGAACGCCGAGGAACGCGTCCTGCGCGTCTCCTCCACCGCAGACCGCCTCAAGGTCCGCCAACTGCGCCGCGACCCGCACACATCACTGCACGTCAGCGGCCCGGACGTCTGGTCGTTCGCCGTGGCGGAGGGCGAGGCGGAGATAGTGGACCCGGCCGACGGGGCGGCCCCCGGCGAGCAGTCGCCGCCGGACCGGCGTGTGGTGATCCTGATCCGGGTCTCCCGGATGTACGGGACCGCCCTGGACTTCCCGGCCCAGGACTGAACGGGAGTCGGACGGCCAGGTCCCCGCCCGCAGCCGTCGGCGTCGTCCGGCTGACCTCCAGCGGTCAGCCGGTCACCGGGACGACCGGACGACCGCCGCACGTGTGCCGACGTCATCCTTTGTCGTCGCGCAGGTGAGCGATGGCCAGGGCGATGCGCTCGAGCGCTCCCTGGAAGAAGTGCTGAGGACTGAACAAGGTTGCGCATGGCCCGGTAGAGGTGGGAGGCGCCCTGCTGCGTGTCGTCCGATGCGGTGCTCATGGCGCTCGCTCCTCGTCGTCGATGCCCACGGGCTCGGGCAAGGATCGTCGAGTTCAAGCCAAGCGTCCTCCAGGTGATCGGTTCGGCAGTCGCGGCAGCGGCCGAGACGGGCGCGCGGATTCCGCGGTCGCAGCCGTCGCAGTTCCGCATCGGGGTGTACCACCACCTCGGAGTCGACGGCCTCCGTGCCTGCCACGTCCTGGCCGTCGTTTCCTGCTCCGTGGCATGCGAGGGCACAGCGACAGGCGTGTGAGAGTGCATCCTCCCGGGATTGACTTTGGGGCGTGCTACTCCTGTGCAATCCTCGGACGCATGAGTGCCGAGGACCTGCGATACACACGCGATCTCCAGACGTCGGCGCTGACGGCCGTCGCCCAACAGCAGGAGGTGGTCCGACAGCTCGAGCGGGACGTGCGCCGGCAGCGGGAAAGGCTCGCCGAACTCGTATGCGCGGCCACCTCCAGCACCCCCGACCATCCGATTCCGTACGGCCGCATCGAGCACGTCGCGCGGCTCCTCGGCGTCAAGCGTGACCGTGTGGCCAAGATCCGCGCCGCGACCGCCGCTCGCCGGACCCGGGCCGGACGACCGTCACAGCCGACCACGCCGGAAGCAGCCGAGCGGTCCGTGCTCCGCACCGCCGCCTGACCGGCGAGCCGAAGGAAGAGATCGCTCCTCATGACCACTGCATCCCTGAACAGCGGATCGTCCGTCCCCCCGATGCCCGAGAGAACCCCGAAGGCCCTACGGGCCGCCATCGCGCAGCACGCGCCGCAGCTCCTCGTCGACTTCGACCGGCACTGGCGCCGCGACATCGCCGACGCCTACGACCTGGCCCCGGTTCCCGCCTTCATGGCCCGCTGGTGGGGCGAGTACGCCCTCTGCCGCGATTCCGCGCTGGAGGCGCATGTCCACCGCCTGGAGGACGATGCGGCACAGGAACCCGACTACACCCGCGCGAAGGCGATGATCGAGGAAGCCGGCCGTATCCGCCGCGCCGCCGCCAAGGCGGAGCCCGGCCAGTGACCAACGACTTCATGGGCCCGCCCTGGCAGGCCGACTGGACCCAGGAAGCCGAAACCAACCGCAACGCCCTGCCCGACGAGGGCCGTGATCTGGTGGACGCCGCCCGCGCCGAACTCGTCACCGCGCACGACCCGTACTTCCGGGGCATCGACACGGACCGGGACCTGCCACCGGGCATGAGCGTAGAGCCCGTCCAGTCGACCCGTCCCGGCGGTGAACACGTCCTCTACTTCGGCCACGGCCGCGGCTGGCTGCGCTACCACTTCACACCGCGCGCCACGGACCCGCAGATCATCATCGACGAGTGCTTCTGGCGGTGACGTCAACGGGCGGCAAGCGGTGAAGCGCACGCCATCCGTTGCTGGACAGACCCCCGCGGCGGGCGGGAGGGCCGAGTTCGGTTGGAGCGCTTCCCCGGAATTCCTTGGTCGTCAGTCACCGTCGCCACCGGAGCGCGAGGATTCGGGTTCTGGTGGCGAAAAGCCCAGCTCGGCCCAGACGGTTTTGCGCGGGAACCGTTCCTCGGCCACGCCCCAGCGGTCCGCCAGGGCCTCGACGAGCAGCAGGCCCCTGCCCGACTCCGCGTCCTCGTCCGGATCCTGCGGTGCGCATGCGCTCACCGCGTGTGTCCGTGACCTCGACGTGGACCGTCGCACCGATCACGTAGAGCGTGAGCCGGAAGCTGCGGCCCGGAAGCCGGCCGTGAATCGCCGCGTTGGCGGCCAGTTCCGCGACGACATGACTCGCCCGCTCGTGGGGCAGCCCCCAACTCCGGAGCGTGTCCACGGCGAGCAGGCGGGCGAGACGGGCACCGCGCGGGGTGGACGACAGCAGCACGCTGAAGCTCCGGACGGGACCTGGTGGTTCGGGTCGTGACCTGTGCTCGGCAGTTCCCTGAGTTCGCTGATTCACGTCACCGAACGTGGCCGACGGGACATACTGAATCGGGTCATTGATCCGTTACGTAGAGCTACGATCCAAGGTTTGTCGGGCTCTGTCCAAGCTGTCGAAGGGGCACTCATGTCGGTGAGCGATCAGGCCGTGCGAGCCGAGACGGAGACCGACCAGGTGGACGAGCCGGGGTGGGAGGTGGACCCGGACGACCACTGGGCCCTCGCCGTGATCGCCACGGTCGGACGACAGCTCCGGCTGCGTCGCGAGGCGGCGGGGATGCGAGCTCCCGACTTCGCGGTGGCGATCGGATACGGGGAGGATCTCGTCTACAAGATCGAGAGCGGCAAGCGGATCCCGAGGCCCGAGTACCTGGACAGGGCGGACGCGGTGCTGGACGCGGGCGGGCTCGTCTCGGCGATGAAGGAGGACGTGAGGAAGGTCCGGTACCCGAAGAAGGTGCGGGATCTTGCTCAGATGGAGGCGCGGGCGGTGGAGATGCAGTTGTACGACCCCGTGAACATCCACGGCCTCTTGCAAACGCCGGAGCACACTCAGGCCCTGTTCCGGATGCGGCGGCCCGGGTACTCCGAGGAGGAGATCGAACGGGGGGTGGCCGCGCGCATGGCACGTAAGGCCGTCTTCGAACGGGACATCGCGCCAGAACTCAGCTTCGTACAGGACGAATGGACGCTTCGGCGCCGTCTCGGAGGAGTTGCCGTGGTGCGTCGGCAACTCGAGCACCTGCTGGAAGTGGCGCAGTTGCGGCACGTCGAGATCCAGGTGATGCCGCTGGATCGTGAGGAGCACGCCGGGGTCGACGGTGGGATCGAGGTCCTGAAGTTTGGAGACGGTTCGGCGGTGGGCCGCTCCCCAGGTGTCGCGAGCGGTCGTCCGGTTACGGATGCGAGGTGTCTCCGTATCCTTGAACTGCGATATGGCATCATCCGGGCGCAGGCCCTCACGCCGCGTGAGTCGACGGCCTTCATCGAGCAACTGCTGGGGGAGACATGATCCACCCGTCCTCGTCCACAGACCTGGCGTGGTTCAAGAGCAGCTACAGCAGCGGCGGGGAAACGGACTCCTGCCTGGAGATCGCCACTGAACCCGGCACCGTCCACGTCCGTGACTCCAAGCACGCCGTCACCGGCCCCCGGCTCGCGCTCACCCCGGAGGCCTGGGCCTCCTTCGTGTCCGGTACCCGGCTCTGAGGGCTCAGCCCGTCACGGTGATCGCCGCGCCGATGCCCAGGAAGACCAGGGCCACGGCGAGCACGAACAGCACCGGGCCGGTCATGTGGCGCCGGGTGAACACACGGGCCGTCTGCGGGTCGTGGGGGAGGTAGACCACGGTGACCTCGCGGCCGGTCGCGAGCCCCATGCCGGATCCGCGCATGCGTGGTGTGAACTCCACGCGGTAGCCGTGCTGGTCGGCGAAGGCGATGATCGGCGCCCACACGGGGCCGCTGTTGTTGTCGTGCACCCGGACGTTGTCGACCACCATGCCGGTGGTGCGGACCCCGTGGTGGCGCAGTCGGCGCACCCGTGCGGCGTCGTGCAGACCGGCCCACAGGAGGAGTGTGCCGACCAGGCCGCACAACAGGGCACCCATCACGTTCGACATGCCTCGGCGCCTCCGTCTCCCCGGGGTTCTTCGGGCTCCGGGTACAGGGACGCCGTCGGCGTGCCGGTCGGTTGCGGCGTCAGAAGTTGATGCTTCCGATCATCCCCGCGATGTTCGTCGTCAGCTCACTGATCGTGGGAGCCATGGTCGACGAGGCCAGATAGAAACCGAGGAGCATGCACACCACCGCATGCCCCGCCTTCAATCCTGACTTCCTGACCAGCAGGAAGACGATGATCGCCAGCAGCACAACCGCCGAAATCGAGAGTGCCACGGCGGCTCACCTCCAATGGGCCCAGGGACATGGGGGGGTCGGTCGCAGTCGGAGCTCGGGGCAGATAAATCCACGCAGCGGGCACCTGGTTGATACCCACTATGCGCTAGTGATCATAACTATCCGTGCGCGCGCATCTCTCGGCGCACGGCCGCACAAGGGGGCGCATGGCCAATATGGTCAAGGCATGACGACCGAGTCCGACTCCTTCCCCAAACGGCACGCCCGCACCCAGCGGTTCACGCTCGGCGCGCCGCGTTCGTTCACCGTGGCACCCGATGGTTCACGGGTCGCCTTCCTGCGCTCCGGTACCGGTACGGACCGGGCCAATTCGCTCTGGGTGCTCGATACCGAGAAGGGCGGGGAGCGCGTCGCCGCCGACCCCCGCGCCCTTCTCGGCGGCGCCCAGGAGCGTCTGTCGCCCGAGGAACGGGCCCGGCGCGAGCGCAGCCGCGAGGGCGGCGCCGGGATCGTCGGCTACGCCACCGACTCGGCGGTCGAGCTGGCCTCTTTCGCCTTGTCAGGGCGGCTCTTCGTGGCCGAACTGCGGGTCGGCACCGCGCGCGAACTGCCCACCCCCGGCCCGGTGATCGACCCGCGCCCCTCCCCCGACGGCCGGCACGTCGCCTACGTCGCCCAGGGCGCCCTGCGCGTCGTGGGCGCCGAGGGGGACGGGGACAGGGCCCTGGCCGAGGCGGACGGCGAGGGCGCCACCTACGGGCTCGCCGAGTTCGTGGCGGCCGAGGAGATGTCGCGCAGCCGTGGCTTCTGGTGGAGCCCGGAGTCGGACCGCCTGCTGGTGGCCCGGGTGGACGACACGCCGGTCCAGCGCTGGTGGATCTCCGACCCGGCCCGTCCCGAGCGTGATCCACAACACGTGCCGTACCCGGCGGCGGGCACTCCCAACGCGGACGTACGGCTGTTCGTGGTCGGTCTCGAAGGGGGGCGCACGGAGGTCCTCTGGGACCGGGCGCGGTATCCGTATCTGGCGCGAGTGCACTGGTCAGCCGCGGGTGCGCCGCTGCTTCTCGTACAGGCGCGCGACCAGCGCAGCCAGTTGTTCCTGGCGGTGGACACCGAGTCGGGGACGACCCGGATGGTGCACGCCGACGAAGATCCAATTTGGCTGGAACTCTTCCCCGGGGTGCCCTGCTGGAGCCCTTCCGGTCAGCTCGTACGGATCGCCGACGAGGGTGGCGCGCGGGTGCTCGCGGTGGGTGAACGGCTGCTCACCGGCGCCCAGTTGCACCTGAGGGCGGTGCTGGACGTCGGGCCCGACGACGTCCTGGTCTCCGCCTCGGCGGGCGAGGAGGCGGCCGAGGCGGAGATCGGCGAGGTGCACGTCTACCGGGTGAACGAACTGGGCGTCGAACGCCTGTCCCAGGAGCCCGGTGTGCACTCGGCGGTACGCGCGGGCGGCGTGACGGTACTCGTCTCCGCGACCCTCGACCGGCCGGGAGCCCGAGTACAGGTACTGCGGGACGGGAAGCCCGCGGCGACCATCGCCTCGTACGCGGAAGACCCCGGTTTGTCCCCGCGCGTGACCCTCACCCAAGGGGGCGCACGACGCGTCCCGTGCGCCGTGCTTATGCCAACGGACTACCACGGTGACACCCCCCTCCCCGTCCTCCTGGACCCCTACGGTGGTCCGCACGGTCAGCGCGTCGTCGCCGCGCACAACGCCCACCTCACCTCGCAGTGGTTCGCGGACCAGGGGTTCGCGGTGGTCGTCGCCGACGGGCGGGGTACTCCGGGGCGCTCCCCCGCCTGGGAGAAGGCCGTCAAGGACGACGTGGCCGCCGTGGTGCTCCAGGACCAGGTGGACGCGCTGCACGCCCTCGCCGCCGACTTCCCGCTGGACCTGAACCGCGTCGCCGTCCGGGGGTGGTCCTTCGGCGGCTATCTCGCCGCCCTCGCGGCGCTGCGCCGGCCGGACGTCTTCCACGCCGCCGTCGTGGGCGCCCCGGTCACCGACCTCAGGCTCTACGACACCCACTACCAGGAGCGGTACCTCGGCGACCCCGGGGAGCAGCCGGACGTCTACCGCCGCAACTCGGTGATCGACGACGCCGGACTGGTCGACGCCGCCGAGCCGCACCGGCCCATGATGGTCATCCACGGCCTGGCGGACGACAACGTGGTGGTCGCCCACTCGCTGCGCCTTTCCTCGGCCCTGCTCGCGGCCGGCCGCCCCCACGAGGTGCTGCCCCTGTCCGGCGTCACACACATGACCCCGCAGGAGTCGGTCGCCGAGAACCTGCTGCTGCTCCAGGTGGACTTCCTCAAGCGGTCGCTGCCCGCCCCGGCGTGACGCGACGACGGCGCCCGGGCCCGTCACCCGCAAGGGTGTGAAAGCTCGGCCGGTCCGGAATCCTCCGGACCTCCCCCGGGCGCCGCCGCCGACCGTTGACTGCCGCTTCGACCGGCACGCAGGGCCGGCGGGTCAGAGAGAGACGATGCGGACCTGGTTGCCGCAGAGCTTGGCCAAGTCGTCGCTGTCGGATGTCAGCAGGACAACGGGTTTCGGCTGGCGGAGCGCCAACTCGGCGACCGTGGCGTCGATGGCGTACTTGTGTCCGTGCAGCCCGGCGCCTTTGAGGAGCTCTGCTGCCGCTTTCGCCGCCTGCTCGGTGACCGGCTCCACCTTGAGGCGGGACAGGACCCAGTTCAGGCGTGGGATGTTGGTACGGGAGTGGCTGACTTCCACGATGGTGTTCGCTCCGATCACGAGGTCGGCTCCCGTGTCGTGGAAGACCTGCAACATCGCGAGAAACTTGCGGTCCTGGGCGATCCAGGCGGAAAGCCCTTCCGAGTCCAGGACAACGGTCTCGATGCGCTCGCTCACGCGCCGTCCGCGCCCTTGGTGGAACCGACGGCGCCAAAAATCTTCGATTGGGCCTCGGCGAGCTCCTCGCCGCTGAAGCCTCCGTGCTCTTCTTCGTAACGACGAAGGTCGTCGCCAATGAGCTGGTGCCGGATCTGGCGAGCCACGGCTTCCGCCACGTAGCCGGAAACGTTGTCCGTGAGCTTGCGGATCTCCGCCACCTGATCGCTGGGGAGTGTGACGGTGATGCGAGTCGTTGAGGACATACCTCAAGCATACTGCAGTATGCGCACAAGGAGGGTGTGGCCCATGCTCACTCGGCCACCCGATAACCTCTCGGCAGCGCTCAGTATCGAGGAGGGGGCGGACCGTGACCGAGCAAGCATTCGGGATCGACAAGATCCAACTGGTCAAACTGCTGCGGCGGGTGGCTGAGGGCGAAGCACAGCTACCGGAGTTTCAGCGCGGCTGGGTGTGGCCGGACCACAACATCATCGGCCTGCTCGCCTCGATCTCTCGCGGATACCCGGTCGGCACCCTCATGCTGTTGCAGACCGGCGGAGACGTGCGTTTCAAGTGTCGCCCGGTCGAGGGCGCGACCCCTCCCCCGGGAACCGAACCTGACACTCTGATTCTCGACGGCCAGCAGCGGATGACCTCGCTCTTCCAGTCACTCATGCTCGGCAAGCCGGTCGAGACACAGAACCAGCGTAAGCAGCGGGTATCCGGCTGGTTCTACGTCGACATGGTCAAGGCCCTCGACCCTCAGGTAGACCGTGAGGACGCCATCCGCCTTCTGCCAGCGGACCGGGTGGTCCGCAGCTTCCGGGGCGAATCCATCGAAGACTGTTCGACCCCGGAGAAGGAATACGCGGCCCGGCTCTTCCCGCTCTCCCAGCTCTTCGACAACCGCGAATGGAGTTACGGCTACGAGGACTACTGGAAGGCGAAGGGCGAGGACGGCCGCAAGTGGTGGCGGGACTTCGAAGAGGCGTTCGTCCGCCCCTTCGAGCTCTACCAGGTGCCGGTGATCGAACTGGGGAAGCAGACCGAGAGGCAGGCTGTCTGCCAGGTCTTCGAGAAGGTCAACACCGGCGGCGTCACCCTTACGGTCTTCGAGCTGCTCACCGCCACATATGCCGCCGAAGAGTTCGACCTGCGCGACCACTGGGACAACGTGGTCCGGGCCGCGTGGACTGCGCCGGAGTACCGTGTCCTCAAAGAGGTTGCCAACACCGACTTCCTGCAAGCCGTCACCCTGATGGCAACGGCTGCCCGGCGCGCCGATGCCGCTACCGTCGGAATTGACGAAGAGCGTCGGCCGCGAATCGGCTGCAAGCGCAAGGACATGTTGGAACTGGGGCTAGACGAGTACCGCCGTTACGCTCCGCTGCTCGTCCGGGGCTTCAAGGATGCCGCCAAGTTCCTGCGTCAGCAGTACCTCTTCGACACCAAGTTCCTCCCGTACGGCACCCAGCTGATCCCTCTCGCCGCGATCCTCAGCATGCTGGGCGAACATGCCGAACCGGCCGGTGCACAGCAGAAGCTGGCCCGTTGGTACTGGTGCGGTGTGTTCGGCGAGTTGTATGGCGGCTCGACGGAGACCAGGTTCAGCCACGACCTCCCCGAAACCGTGAGCTGGGTACGAGGAGTGGGGGCGGAACCTCGCACCATCCGCGACGCCCGGTTCAGTGAGAGCCGCCTCCTGACATTGCGTACCCGCAACAGCGCCGCCTACAAGGGGATCTACGCCCTTCTGATGAAGGAGGGCGCCGTCGACTGGCGGACCGGTGAGAAAACCGAGACCACCGAGTATTTCGCGGAGGCCGTGGACATTCACCACATCTTCCCGCAGGCGTGGTGCGAACGGGAGAACATCGCGCGGGGCAGTTACAACTCAATTGTCAACAAGACCCCGCTGACCGGGCGCACCAACCGCATCATCGGCGGGACAGCACCCTCTGTCTACCTCCCCAGGCTCGCGAAGAACGCCGAGGTGGACGGGGACACCATGGCCAACCACATTCGTACCCATCTAATTGATCCCGAGCTGCTCGCCAAGGACGACTTTGCGGGCTTTTTCGAAGCCCGGCAGCGGGCCCTGGTCGAGGCGATCGAGACGGCCACTGGGAAGGTGGTCGTCGCTGAAGACGGATATCCCGCAACCGGTGTGGTGGACGAGAGCGACGAAGACTGAATGTCCGCGGCGCGCCCCGCCGCGTCATCCGCCTTCGCTGTCCTCCCGGTGCGAGCCGTGCGAACCGTGCGGTCCGTCCGCTCCACGCGATCCGCCGGCTCCGTGCGGCCCGGACGGTCCCGCCGACCCGGGCGCCCCCGGCTCGTCCGGCGGCACCACCTGCTTCTCCTCCGCGAAGTGGCACGCCGAGTCGTGTGCAGCGGGCCCGGAGACCGAGCGGAACTCGGCGGGGACGGCGAGGGCCGGTACCTCCAGCGCGCAGCGCTCCCGCGCCTTCCAGCAGCGGGTGCGGAAGCGGCACCCCGAGGGGATGTTGGTCGGGGACGGGACGTCGCCGGACAGGATGATCCGCTCGCGGTGTTCGCGGGCCTCCGGGTCGGGCACCGGTACGGCGGACAGCAGCGCCTGGGTGTAGGGGTGCGTGGGGTGGTCGTAGATCTCCTCGTCCCGGCCGGTCTCGACGATGCGGCCCAGGTACATCACGCCGACCCGGTCCGAGATGTGCCGGACGATCGACAGGTCGTGGGCGATGAAGATGTACGAGAGGTCGAACTCGTCCTGGAGCCGGGCCATCAGGTTGATCACCTGGGCCTGGACCGACACGTCGAGGGCCGAGACCGGCTCGTCGGCGACGATGATCTCCGGGCGCAGCGCCAGGCCCCGCGCGATGCCGATGCGCTGGCGCTGGCCGCCGGAGAACTGGTGGGGGTAGCGGTTGATGTACTCCGGGTTCAGGCCGACCACGTCCAGCAGGTCCTGGACCCGTCGCCGCCGGTCGCCCTTCGGGGCCACCTCGGGGTGGATGTCGTAGGCCTCCCCGATGATGTCGCCGACGGTCATGCGGGGGTTGAGGGAGGTGTAGGGGTCCTGGAAGACCATCTGGATGTTCCGGCGTACGGACTTCAGGGCCCGGCCCGACAGGCGGGTGATGTCCTCGCCCTTGTAGCGGATCTCCCCCGCCGTCGGCCGCTCCAGGTTGACCAGCATCTTGGCGACCGTGGACTTGCCGCAGCCGGACTCGCCGACGATGCCGAGCGTCTCGCCGCGGGCCAGCCGGAAGTCCACGCCGTCGACGGCCTTGACCGCGCCGACCTGCTTCTTGAAGAGGATGCCGGAGGTCAGCGGGTAGTGCTTGACCAGGCCGCGGACTTCGAGGATCGGCTCCGTGGTCTCAGCCATGCAGGCACTCCCTCCAGAAGTGGCAGGCGCTGCCCCGCTCGGCGTCGGACTCGGTGACGTCGTAGAGGGGAGGTACGTCGGTGCGGCAGACGTCCTGGGCCATCGGGCAGCGGGGGTGGAAGGCGCAGCCGGGCGGGATCCGGGTCAGGTTGGGCGGCAGGCCCTTGATGGCGTAGAGCTCCCGGCCCTTCTGGTCCAGGCGCGGGATCGACTCCAGCAGGCCGCGGGTGTACGGGTGGGCCGGGGCCTTGTAGATGTCGTGGACGGGGGCCGTCTCCACGATCCGGCCGGCGTACATGACGGCGATCTTGTCGGCGACGTCGGCGACCACGCCGAGGTCGTGGGTGATGAGGATCAGGCCCATGTGCAGTTCGCGCTGGAGTTCCGCGAGCAGGTCCATGACCTGGGCCTGGACCGTGACGTCGAGGGCGGTGGTCGGCTCGTCGGCGATGATCAGCTTGGGCTCCAGGGCCATCGCCATCGCGATCATGATGCGCTGGCGCATACCGCCGGAGAACTGGTGCGGGTACTGCCGGACCCGCTCCCTGGCGGCCGGGATGCGGACCCGGTCCATCAGCTCGATCGCCTTGGCGTGGGCGTCCTTGCGGGACATGCCGCGGTGCACGGTGAACATCTCGGCGAGCTGGGCGCCGACGGTCAGGACCGGGTTCAGCGAGGACAGCGCGTCCTGGAAGATCATCGCCATCTCGGCGCCGCGGACCTTGCGGCGTTCCTCCTCCTTCAGCTTCAGCAGGTCCCGGCCCTCGAAGACGATCTCCCCCGCGGTGACCCTGCCCGGCGGGATGTCGAGGATGCCCATGATCGTCTGGGCGGTGACGGACTTCCCGGAGCCGGACTCGCCGAGCACCGCGAGGGTCTCGCCCGCTTCCACCCCGTAGTTGACGCCGTTGACGGCCTTGGCGACCCCGTCCCGGGTGTGGAACTCCACGTGCAGGTCGCGCACTTCGAGCAGCATGCGGTCGCTCACCTCAGCTTCGGGTCGAGGGCGTCGCGCACCGCGTCGCCGAGCATGATGAACGCCAGGACGGTGATGGCGAGGGCTCCGGAGGGCCACAGCAGCGCGTGCGGGGCGTTGCGCACGTAGGGGGCGGCGGAGGAGATGTCGATGCCCCAGGAGACGCTGGGCGGCTTCAGGCCGACGCCGAGGAAGGACAGGGTCGCCTCCAGGGAGATGTAGGTGCCGAGCGCGATGGTCGCCACGACGATGACGGGCGCGATCGCGTTGGGTGCGATGTGGCGGAGCAGGAGGCGGGAGTTGGAGGCGCCCAGCGCCCGCGCCGCCTGCACGTAGTCGTTCTGCTTGGCGGTGATGACGGAGCCGCGGGCGATGCGGGAGATCTGCGGCCAGCCGAGCAGCACGATGAAGCCGATGACCGGCCAGATGGTGTTGCTGGTGATGACGGAGAGCAGGACGAGGCCGCCCAGGACGACCGGGATGGCGAAGAAGATGTCGGTGATCCGGGACAGGACCGCGTCCCCGCCGCCGCCGAAGAACCCGGCGAGGCCGCCGAGGACGCTGCCGAGGAGCGCGACGCCGAGCGTGGCCAGGATGCCGACCGCGACCGAGGTGCGGGCGCCGTAGACGGTCCGGGTGTAGACGTCGCAGCCCTGGCCGTTGAAGCCGAAGGGATGGCCGGACTGGGAGCCCTCCTGGGCCTTGGACAGGTCGCACTTGAGGGGGCTGCCGGAGGCGATCAGGGACGGCCACAGGGAGATGACGATCAGGAAGAGGATCACCAGGGCGGAGATGATGAAGACGGGGTTGCGGCGCAGGTCGTGCCAGGCGTCGGACCACAGGCTGCGCGGCTTTTCCCGGGGGTCGGCCCCGTCCGGGCCCGGCGGCTGCTCCAGCGTGACCGCCTCGCTCGCGCCGAGGTCCATCGTGCCGCCCATGCCGGTGCCGGCGATGGCGCGTTCGGGCTCGTAGGGCTCCTGTTCAGGCATAGCGGATCCTCGGGTCGAGTACGGCGTACAGGAGGTCGACGACGAGGTTGGCGACGAGGAAGACGAGGACCAGGACGGTGACGAAGCCGACGACGGTCTGCGTGTTCTGGCGCAGGATGCCCTGGTAGAGCTGGTAGCCGACGCCGTGGATGTTGAAGATCCGCTCGGTGACGATGGCGCCGCCCATCAGCGCGCCGATGTCGGTGCCGATGAAGGTGACGACCGGGATGAGGGAGTTGCGCAGCAGGTGCCGGGTGATGACCCGGTGGCGGGGCAGGCCCTTGGCGATGGCGGTGCGGACGTAGTCGGAGCGCCGGTTCTCCGCGATGGAGGTGCGGGTCAGCCGGGTGACGTAGGCCAGCGACACCGAGGCGAGGACCAGGCCGGGGACGATCAGCTCGCCGAAGGCCGCCTCGGAGGAGACGGCCGGGTCGATCCAGCCCCACTTGACGCCGAGCAGCAGCTGGAGCAGCAGGCCGGTGACGAAGGTGGGGACGGAGATGACGACGAGGGTCAGGAGCAGCACCCCGGTGTCGACGGGGCGGCCGCGGCGCAGACCGGTGACGACGCCGAGGATGATCCCCACGATGATCTCGAAGAGGATCGCGACGATGGTGAGCCGGATGGTGACCGGGAACGCCGTGCCCATCAGCTCGGTGACCGGCTGGCCGTTGAAGGCGGTGCCGAAGTCGCCGGTGAAGACGTTGCCCATGTAGGTGGCGTACTGCTGCCACACGGGCTGGTCGAGGCCGAACTCGTGCCGCAGCTGCGCGGCCGTCGCCGGATCGCACTCGCGGTCCCCGCACAGGCCCGCGATGGGGTCGCCCATCACGTTGACCATCAGGAAGATCAGCAGCGTGGCCCCGATGAAGACCGGGATCATCTGGAGCAGCCGCCGGACGACATAGCGTCCCATGGCGCCCCCTCAGCCGACCTTGATCTCGTTGTAGACCGGGACGCTGAACGGGTTGAGCTTCACGTTGGAGAGCCGGTCGGTGTAGCCGGCGCTGCCGTTCTGGTACCAGAGCGGGATGGCCCCCATGTCGTCCCTGAGGACCTCCTCGGCCTGCTGGAAGAGGCCGACGGCCTTGGCGGTGTCCGTCTCGGCGTTGGCCTGGTCGACGAGGTCGTCGAACTTCGGGTTGGACCACTTGCCGTCGTTGGATGAGGCGTTGGTGTAGTAGAGCGGCTGGAGGAAGTTCTGGATGAGCGGGTAGTCCATCTGCCAGCCGGCGCGGAAGGGGCCGCTCATCTTCTGGTCGGTGATCTGGTTGCGGAAGTCGGCGAAGGTGCCGACCGGGTTGCCGGCGCAGGCGCGGTCGTTGTCCAGGGCGTTGTTGATGGAGTTGCAGACCGCGTCGACCCACTGCTTGTGGGAGCCGGTGTCGGCGTTGTACGTGATCTTGACCTGGCCGCCGGGCAGTCCGCCGCCCTCCTTGACCAGCTTCTTGGCCTCGTCGGCGTTGTACTCGCAGGCGTCGCCGCACAGGCCCGGCTTGTAGCCGCCGTCCTTGCCGAGGACCGGTGAGGTCCAGTCGGTGGCCGGGGTGCGGGTGTTCTGGAAGATCGTGTCGGTGATCTGCTTGCGGTCGATCGCCATGGACAGGCCCTTGCGGACCTTCTCCGAGCCGGGCTTGTTCCAGTCGTTGTCGTAGAACGGGAAGGCGAGGGTCTGGATGATACCCGCCGGGGTGTTGATGTACCGGTCGCCGAGGTCGTTCTTGACGTTCTTGAGCTGGGAGGCCGGGACGTCGTCCACGAGGTCGAGGTTGCCCGCGATCAGGTCGGTGTAGGCGGTGTTGTTGTCGGTGTAGACCTTGAGGTCCACGCCGCCGTTCTGCGCCTTGTCCGGGCCGGGGTAGTCGTCCCACTTGCGCAGGGACATCTGGGAGCCGCGGGTGTAGTTGTCGACCTGGTAGGGACCGTTGCCGACGGGCTTCTTCAGCCAGGCGTCGTGGTCGTCGAAGAACGCCTTGGGCAGCGGCGCGAAGGCCGGGTAGCCGAGGGTGTCGGGGAACGTGGAGAACTTCTGGCTGAGCCTGATCGTGAAGGTGCGGGGGCCGGTCACCTTCAGCCCCGAGAGTGTGTCGGCGCTCTGTGAGCCGCTTTCGGGGTGCACCTTGTCGTAACCGTCGATGTAGGCGAAGAAGTACGCGTTGCGCTGGTTGTTCTTGAGGCTCGCGCCGTAGTTCCAGGCGTCCACGAAGGACTGGGCGGTGACCTTCTCGCCGTTGCTGAAGGTCCAGCCGTCCTTGACGGTGACGGTGAAGTTCTGCGAGTCGGAGGTGTCGATCTTCTCGGCGAGCATGTTCTGCGCCTCGCCGGTCTCGGGGTCGTACTTCTTCAGCCCCCGGAAGATCATGTCGAGGACCTTGCCGCCCTGCACCTCGTTGGTGTTGGCCGGCTCCAGCGGGTTCTGGGGGTCGCCCCAGGAGGAGCTGAGCACGCCGCCACTGCCCCCGCCGCTGCCCCCGTCCCCGCCCCCGCCACCGCAGGCCGTCGCCGCGAGGACTACCGCCGCCGCGCAAGCGGCCCATTTGGCGTGCGTGGCTCCGCGCATGGAGTGCCTCCTCGTGCCCTGACTCGTCCGCTGGTCCGTTCCGGTCCAGCTTCGAGGGGCGTACTCGGGGGCGCACACCCGTCCGGTCCGTACGGGTTGCCGGTGTCCTCCGGACGGGTGCAGGAGGTCGGGCGGCATGCGGAAGGGCGGCGGCGGGAGTCCTGCTCCCGCCGCCGCCCTTTCCCGGCTGCCCTCGTGTGCCGGTCAGCCCTTGGAGACGGTCGCGCCGCCGTCGGCGCCGTCCTCCATCGCCTTCAGGCCCGGGTCCATGACGATGTCCTCGGCCCTGGCCTCCGTCGTGCCCTCCTCCGGGAAGTGGCAGGCCGTCAGGTGGCCCTCCCGGTTCCCGGAGAGCTGCACCAGCGGCGGCTCCTCGGTGGCGCACTTGTCCTGCGCCTTCCAGCACCGGGTGCGGAACCGGCAGCCGGAGGGCGGCGAGATCGGCGAGGGCACGTCGCCCTCGAGCCGGATCCGCTCCCGCTTGTCGGCGTCGAGGTCCGCCTCGGGCACGGCCGACAGCAGGGCGTGCGTGTACGGGTGACGGGGGCGGTTGTAGAGCGAGTCGCGGTCCGCGATCTCCACGATCTTGCCCAGGTACATCACCGCGACGCGCTGCGAGAAGTGCCGCACGATCGCCAGGTCGTGGGCGATGAAGACGAACGCGATGCCCATCTCCCGCTGCACTTCCTGCAGCAGGTTCACCACCTGGGCCTGGATCGACACGTCGAGGGCCGAGACCGGCTCGTCGGCGACGATGAGCTTCGGCTGGAGCGCGACGGCACGCGCCACACCGATGCGCTGCCGCTGGCCGCCGGAGAACTCGTGCGGGAAGCGGTTGTAGTGCTCCGGGTTGAGACCGACGATCTCCAGGAGCTCGCGGACGCGCTTCTCCCGGCCGCCGGGCGGGTTGATCCCGTTGATCTCCATCGGGCCCGAGATGATCGTGCCGACGGTCTGCCGCGGGTTCAGGGACGCGTACGGGTCCTGGAAGATCATCTGGATCTCGGACCGGATCGGCGCCAGTTCCCGCCGGTTGGCCCGGGTGATGTCCTTGCCCCGGTACTCGATCGTGCCCTGCGTCGGCTCGTACAGCCGGGTCAGCAGCCGGCCGGTGGTCGACTTGCCGCAGCCGGACTCGCCGACGAGGCCGAGGCTCTCGCCCGGGTGGACCTCGAAGTCGACGCCGTCGACGGCCTTGACGTGGCCGACGGTGCGCTTGATCGGGAAGCCGCCCTTGATCGGGAAGTACTTCGAGAGGCCGCTGACCTTGAGGAGCGGCGCGGTGTCGCCGTCCCGCTGCTGCGGGAAGTCGTCGGCCACCGCTGTGGTCGTCTTGCTGTTGTCGCTCATGGTGATGCCCCAGTCGCCGGTTTCCGCTCAGCCCAGCCGGGGCTGAATCTTCTCGATGAACACCTGCTGCCGCTGGTCGCCCGTCAGGTGGCAGGCGGCGGCTCGGCCGTTCGGGAGCGTCGGACGCTCACCCGAGCAGCGCTCGCCGGAGACCAGGTCGGTGAAGCCGCACCGCGGGTGGAACGCGCACCCGGAGGGCGGGTTCATCAGCGAGGGCGGCGACCCCGGGATCGGCATCAGCGGCTCGTCGACGTCGGAGGTGAGGTTCGGCATCGAGCTCAGCAGACCCCAGGTGTAGGGGTGCTGCGGGGACTTGAGCACCTCGCGCACACTGCCGCGCTCGACGGCCCGGCCCGCGTACATGACCATGATGTCGTCGGCCATGTTGCCGACCACGCCCAGGTCGTGGGTGATCATGATGATCGCGGAGCCGAACTCCTGCTGGAGGTCCTTGAGCAGGTCGAGGATCTGCGCCTGGACGGTCACGTCGAGCGCCGTGGTGGGCTCGTCCGCGATGAGCAGGTCCGGGTTGCAGGACAGGGCCATGGCGATCATGGCGCGCTGGCGCATACCGCCGGAGAACTGGTGCGGGTAGTCGTCGACCCGCTTGTGCGGGTGCGGGATGCCGACCTTCTGCAACAGGTCGATGGCGCGCACCCGGGCGTCCTTCTTGGACGCGCCGTTGTGCTTCATGAACGGCTCCGCGATCTGCCGGCCGACCGTGTAGTACGGCGACAGCGCGGTCAGCGCGTCCTGGAAGATCATCGCCATCTTCTTGCCGCGCAGCTTCTCCAGCTGCTTCTCACTGGCGTCGGTCAGTTCCTGGCCGTCCAGGGTGATCGAGCCGTCGACCGCGGTCTTGCGGCGGTCGTGCAGGCCGAGGACGGCCAGGTTGGTCACCGACTTGCCGGAGCCGGACTCGCCGACGATGCCGAGGGTCTTGCCCCGCTCCAGGTCGAAGGAGAGACCGTCCACCGCCTTGACGACGCCGCCCTCGGTGGAGAAGTGGACCTTGAGGTCGCGCACCGAGAGAAACGCGTCCCCCGCGGCGGCGGCCGGGGCCGCTTCGGGCTTGGTCTGAGTGGTCACGGTGGTTCTCCTAGGACAGGCGCACGCGCGGGTCGATGACTGCGTACATGGCGTCCACGATCAGGTTGAAGAAGATGATGAGCGCGGCGCTGACCAGCATGACGCCCATCAGCATCGGCAGGTCCTTGTTGGTCACGGAGTCCAGCGCGAGCCGGCCGATCCCGGCCAGGCCGAACGTCAGCTCGGTCACCATGCCGCCGCCCATGAGCGAGGACAGGTCGATGCCGAGGATGGTGACGATGGGGACGAGGGAGCCGCGCCAGGCGTAGCGGAAGAAGGTGTAGTTGCCCGACATGCCCTTGGCGCGGGCCGCCTTCACGTGTTCTTCCTGGAGTTGCTCGATCATCGACGAGCGGCCCATACGGGTGTATTGGGCGGTGAAGATGGTCGCCATGACCAGCCATGGGATCAGCAGACCCATGAACCAGCCGCCCAGGTCGTCGGAGAACGGCACGTACTTCGGCTTCTCGAGCCAGCCCGTGTTGTACACGAGCAGGAGCAGCACCAGCGGGCCGAGGAAGTAGATCTGCAGGGAGCTGATGACCAGCGAACCCGAGGTGAAGACCTTGTCGATCCAGGAGCCGCGGTACTTGGCGGCCAGCAGGCCGGCGCCGAGGCCGACGACGAGGAAGACGATCAGGCTTCCGACGGTCAGCGAGACGGTCACCGGGAAACGGTCGAGGATGGTGTCCCAGACGTTCTGGTTGTTGGCGAAGGAGACGCCGAAGCAGGGGGCGTCGCAGTGGCCGACCGCGAAGTCGCGCCCGGTGAAGATGCCGGCCAGGAAGTGCCAGTACTGGACGGTGACGGGTTGGTCGAGGCCCAGGTTCTTGTGGATGATCTCCAGCGCGTCCGGAGTGCAGTTCTTGCCACAGGCCAGCAAGGCCGGGTCCTGCGGGATCGCGAAGAACATGAAGAAGGTGAATGCGCTGATCAACACCAGGATCAGCACCGCGCCGAAGGACCGGCGAATGAGGAATTGAAGCATGGCAGACAGCTGCTCTCAGGACTGCGGCAGTCGGATGGGAGGTGTGGACCGGATCCGGGCCCGGTGGGGGCGCTCCGCCGCGCGCCCACCACCGGATTCCCGACCGTGCGGGTTACTTCTTGAGGAAGACCCGGGTCACGTCCACGTAGCTCGAGTCCGAGCTGTAGCGGATGCCGCCGATGTTCGAACCGAAGATCTGGAAGACCTTGGTGTAGTAGATCGGGGCGGCCGGGTTGACCTCCTTGGAGATGTACTCGTTCAGCTCGGCCCAGGCCTTGGTGGCCTCGGCCGTGTCGGTGATCTGCTGGATGCGCTGGATCTCCGAGTTGACGTGGTCGTCGTTGATGTGCGAGTAGTTCGACGCGCCGTCCTGGATCTGCTTGCCGTCGTACACCGGCGGGATGACCGTGGAGGCGGACGGCCAGTCCTGGCCCCAGCCGGTCATGTACAGGTCGTAGCCGTTCTTGACCTTGCCGACCTGCTCGTACCAGGTGGCGGCGTCGATCTCCTTCTTCTGGATGTCGAGACCGATCTTCTCCAGCGCGGTGGCGATCAGGACGGCCTGCTTCTGGCGGGTCGGCGTGTTGCCGTAGGCGTAGACGAGGCTCTTGCCCTCGAAGCCGCCCTCCTTGATGAGCTTCTTCGCGGCCTCGATGTCACCGTTCGGCTTCTTCAGGCGGTTGTACGGGTCGAAGCTCTCGTCGTAGCCCGGGGTCGTGGGCGACATCAGCGAGTTGGCGACCTCACCGCCGTAGGCACCGCCGTCGGCCTTGAAGACCGAGTCGGAGGGCAGGGCCAGGGTGATCGCGTCACGGAGCTTCTTGTCCTTGACGCGGTCCAGGTTGAAGTTGAGCTGCCACACGTAGGGCGCGTAGCCCTGGATCGTGCGGTTCTTCATCGCGTCCTTGTCGCCGACGACCTTCTGGAGCTGCGTCGTGGCGACCTGACCCGTGAACATCATCGCGTTCTTGGCCTCGCCCTGGTCGGCGAGGAGGGTCTTGGTCTGGTCCTCGTCGTCGTGGTTCATGGAGATGTTGAACCCGTCGACGTACTGGTGGCGCACCGAGTCGGACTTGGGGTCCCACTGGGTGTTCTTGACCAGCTTCATGGACTTGCCCGGCTTGAAGTCGGCGATCTTGTACGGACCGACGGCGACGGGGGCGGAGTCGTACTTCTCCTTGGTGTCCGTCTCCTCCGGGACGACGCTGTAACCGGGCATGGTCAGCATCTGCGGGAGGTCGGGCCGCGCGGTCTTGAAGTGGAAGACGATCGTCTTGTCGTCCGGCGTCTCCAGGACGTTGTCGGGCAGGTGCTTGCCCTTGTCCGGACCCGCGTAGGCGTCGCGGTAGGTGGTGCCCTCGCCGGACAGCCACTGCTGCAGGTACGTGGGACCGTCGGTGATGTAGTTCGAGTACAGGCGCTCGACCGTGTTGCGGATGTCCGCCGAGTTGATCGGGTTCCCGTTCGCGTCCTTCAGGTTGTCCTTCAGGGTGTACGTCCAGGTCTTGCCGCCGTCGGACTGCTTGCCCGCGTCGGTGGCGAGGTCGCCCACGACGGTCAGGTTGCCGTTCTCGTCCTCGTCGTACTGGGTCAGACCGCGGAAGATGAGGCGGCTGAGCAGCTTGCCGTCGGAGACGTAGATCTGGCCCGGGTCCAGGTGGGAGAAGTCGTCCTCCTGGTAGACGATCGCGGTGCCGCCGGGCTTGGCGCCCGGGACCTCGGGGGCCGGGCCGGTGGACGCCTGCGCGTCGCCGATCTGCACCGGCTTCGACTGCGACTTGGCGTCTTCCTTCTTCTTGCTGTTGTCCTTGGCGGAGCTGTCGCTGTCGCCACCACCGCAGGCGGTGAGGGTCAGGGCGCCGGCTGCGACCGCGACTATGGCGGCCGTGGCGGTGCGGTTACGGAGAATGCTCATGAGGACGAATCCACCTGCCTGTGAGTAGTGAGCACTGCTGGTACGTGGCCGGGGCCGGGCTGAGCGGCACCGAACCGGCCGGGCGAGGATGTGGGGGGTCCCCCTTGGCCTCAGCGGTTTCCCTTGGGATCGAAGGCGTCCCGCACCGAGTCACCGAGGAGGTTGAAGGCCACAATGAAGATCACCATGGCCACTCCGGGGAAGAGCATGTAGTACGGATCCTGCTCGACGATGTTGGCGCCGATGGAGAACATCCGTCCCCAGTCCGGGGTGGGCTCGACGTACCCCACGCCCACGAAGGACAGGAACGCGATGTTGAGGATGGTGCTCGGCAGCGTGAGCGTCGCCTGTACCAGCGTCGGGGTGACGATGTTGGGCAGCAGTTCCTTGCGGATGATGCGCCAGGGCGAGGCCCCGGAGATGCGCGCCGCCTCGATGAACTCCCGGTCGCGCAGGGACATCGTGGCGCCCCGGACGATGCGGGACATGCTCATCCAGCCCAGGAAGGCCAGCACGATGATGATCGCGCAGGCGCGCACGTAGGTGGGCGTCTCCTTGTCGGGGGCGACGAACACCGTGGTGATGACGGGCATCGCGGCGACGAAGAACAGCTGGCTGGGCAGGGCCATGAAGAAGTCGGTGATCCGGCCGAGCCAGTAGTCGATCTTGCCGCCGAAGTAGCCGCCGGCGAGGCCGATCAGGACGCCCAGCACGGTCATGATGATGGTCGCCGCCAGCGCGGTGGCCATCGAGTTGCGCATGCCGTACAGCAGCTGGGTGAACACGTCGCGGCCCAGACCCGGTTCGATGCCGAACCAGAAGTCGCCGTCGATGCCGCCGAACGGCGCGGCGGGCATCGTGAACATGTCCAGGAGGTCCGGGTTGTCCTGCCCGTACAGCGTGTACGGGTCCTTGCCGTAGACCTTCGAGATCAGCGGCGCCGCGGCCGCGACCACGAAGAAGAACAGGACGACGCAGGCAGAGATCACACCGGCCCGGTCGCGCTTGAAGCGCGCCCACATCAACTGGCCGGGCTTGCGCCCTTCCGGCTCCTTGGGCTTCGGGGCGTCGCCCTGCGGCGCGCTCTCTTTGTCCAAGACGGAAGAGGCTTCAGCACCCTCAATCTCGATTGGACTCGTCATGATTCGTCCATTTCACAGGTAGGAGGTCGTCGGGAGTGCACGGGGCCGACGGCCTTCGCACGGCGTACGTCTTCCGCAGCGCGCGAGGGGAACAACGACGGAGGGGCGACACCGCCCCAGGGAGAACCCTGGCTCGCGGTCGGCGGCTACCGACCGACGGCACACGACGTCAAGGAAGTTCGCGACGCCGGGCCGCTGCCGCATCAACCGTGACGGCACTGAACGCACCCGCGGGGCCTACACCTGCCATCGGGGACGACGCGACCCATATGGCGCTTGTGGCACCTCGCATGGGTTCCTCCTCATGAATCCGCTGGTTCACCGCAAAGAGGAGCACACGACACATTCCGGCCATCGACCGGTGATGAGATCGCCGTGCACCCTCACGCTCGCGAGCCTGCGCCCCGTCAGCGCGTGACCCGTTTATCCGAGCTCTACGCGCCTAACTATCTGCCATCCTCCGGGGAACGAACCACAGGTTCGAGGTCTCGGTTCGATCACAGATAGGGGCCAGATCTTTCAAAATCCGGACAAAGGGTTTGGTACGAGATCGCTGCGAAACGGACTTGTTACACATCTAACGGTGGTGACCGTCCGTATAACGGACGTCCGCGCGACAGAAATTGATTGCGCGTAACGTGCACGGGGTGCAAGCTGACCCGCAGGTATGTCCCGCGCCCGGCCCGTCCGTCGGCGCCGGCCGCCCGACCGCCGGACGGGGCTGCCCGCCGGCACTCCGGGCGGAGTGCTTCCGCGCAGGTTAGTGCGGCTCTGCCCGCCCTGCGCCGCCCCACCGTGAAATCGAGGGTTTTCCCTACACCCGCGTTGCCCCCGCGTCGGCATCACGCCAAACGGCACCGGACCCCACGTGAGCCGTGGTGTCCGGTGCCGTCGGTCGTGCGGTGGGGTCAGCCGTGCTTGGCCCGGCTGGCGGCGCGGGCGCGCTCACGGGCGTCCAGGTTCACCTTGCGGATCCGGACGGCCTCCGGGGTCACCTCGACGCACTCGTCGTCGCGGCAGAACTCCAGGGACTGCTCCAGGGAGAGCTTGCGCGGCGGCACGATCGCCTCGAACGAGTCGGCCGAGGACGACCGCATGTTGGTGAGCTTCTTCTCCTTGGTGATGTTCACGTCCATGTCGTCGGCGCGGGAGTTCTCGCCGACGATCATGCCCTCGTACACCTCGGTGCCGGGGTCGGTGAAGAGCACGCCGCGCTCCTGGAGGTTGGTCATCGCGAACGCGGTGACGGCACCCGAGCGGTCGGCGACCAGCGAGCCGTTGTTACGGGTCGTCAGGGTGCCGAACCAGGGCTCGTGGCCCTCGTGGATGGAGTGCGCGATGCCGGTGCCGCGGGTCTGGGTGAGGAACTCCGTCCGGAATCCGATCAGGCCGCGGGAGGGGACCACGAACTCCATGCGGACCCAGCCCGAGCCGTGGTTGGACATGTTGTCCATCCGGCCCTTGCGCACGCCCATCAGCTGCGTGACCGCGCCCATGTGCTCCTCGGGCACGTCGATCGTCATGCGCTCGACGGGCTCGTACGTCTTGCCCTCGACGTCCTTGGTGACGACCTGCGGCTTGCCGATGGTCAGCTCGAAGCCCTCCCGGCGCATCTGCTCGACCAGGATGGCCAGCGCCAGCTCACCGCGGCCCTGCACCTCCCAGGCGTCCGGGCGCTCGGTGTCCAGGACGCGGAGCGAGACGTTGCCGATCAGCTCGCGGTCCAGGCGGTCCTTGACCTGGCGGGCGGTGACCTTGCGGTCCTTGACGACCGCCTTGTTGTCGGCGCCCTTGCCGGTGGCGCCGCGGCCGACCAGCGGGGAGGTGTTGGTGCCGATGGTCATGGAGATCGCGGGCTCGTCCACCGTGATCAGCGGCAGCGGTACCGGGTTCTCCACGTCGGCCAGGGTCTCGCCGATCATGATGTCCGGGATGCCGGCGACCGCGCAGATGTCACCGGGGCCGGCCTTCTCGGCGGGCTTGCGGGTGAGCGCCTCGGTCATCATCAGCTCGGAGATCCGCACGCTCTGCACGGACCCGTCGCGCTTCATCCAGGCGACCGTCTGGCCCTTCTTCAGCTCGCCCTGGTGGACGCGCAGCAGCGCGATGCGGCCGAGGAAGTTGTCGGCGTCCAGGTTGGTGACGTGGGCCTGGAGCGGGGCGTCCTCGTCGTAGGTCGGCGCCGGGATGTAGTCCAGGATCGTCGAGAAGAACGGCTCCAGGCTGGTGGAGTCGGAGGGGACCGTGCCGTCCTCGGGCTTGGTGAGGGAGGCGACGCCGTCCCGGCCGCAGGCGTAGACGATCGGGAACTCGATCTGCTCCTCGTCGGCGTCCAGGTCGAGGAAGAGGTCGTAGGTCTCGTTGACCACCTCGTCGATGCGGGCGTCCGGACGGTCCGTCTTGTTGATGCACAGGATGATCGGCAGCCGCTGGCTGAGCGCCTTGCGCAGCACGAACCGGGTCTGCGGCAGCGGGCCCTCGGAGGCGTCCACGAGCAGCACCACACCGTCGACCATCGACAGACCGCGCTCGACCTCGCCGCCGAAGTCGGCGTGGCCGGGGGTGTCGATGATGTTGATGGTGATGACGTCGCCGCCATCCTTGGGGTGGTACTTCACCGCCGTGTTCTTGGCGAGGATCGTGATGCCCTTCTCACGCTCCAGGTCGTTCGAGTCCATCATGCGGTCGTCGACGCCTTCGAGCTGGTGCGCGGCGAAGGCACCGGCCTGCTTGAGCATTCCGTCGACGATCGTGGTCTTGCCGTGGTCGACATGGGCAACGATGGCGACGTTGCGGATGTCGTGACGCGTTGTAGACGCGGTCATGTGAGGCGTACTCCCGGAGCGTGTGAGGACGGCCCTCGCGGACGTCCGTGTCACGCGGGCCTGCCGGGCGGTACATGCCACGGCCTCACCCAATGGTACGGGGCTCCGGAGACTGCGGCTTGCCGGGAGGGTTCAGGACGAGGGAGAGGAGGAGGGGGCGGAGGTGGCCGGGGCGGTGGGCCGGGAGCCCTGGGCGCCCTTCTTGAGGAAGCCCATGTCCTCGTAGACCGGCGTCCCGAAACCGAAGGCGCCCGCGTTGGCGAGGTTCTTGCGGGCCGCCAGCAGCTGGGGGCGCTGGTAGAGGGGGACGGAGCCGGCCGCCGCCCAGATCCGCGAGTCGGCCTTGCGCAGCAGGTCCCGGGCCTCCTTCTGGTCCAGGGTGGCCAGGGCCCGGTCGAAGAGCTGGTCGACCTGGTCGGTGCCGACCCGCGTGTAGTTCTGGGCGACGTTCAGGGAACCGTCGGCGGCGGGGACGGGCTTGGCGTAGATGGGGCGGGCGTCGGTGGCGGGGAACGCGGAGGCGGGCCAGGAGTAGAGCGCCAGGTCGTACTCGCCGGCGGCGATGTGGTCCTTGAAGTAGCTCTCGTCCGGCACCTTGGTGATCTTGGTGCCGATGCCGATCTCCTTCAGCATGTCCGTGATCCGGTCGGCCACGGTGCGCAGGGTCCCGGAGCCGGGACCCGAGGGGAGCACGAAGCGGAGGGTGAGCGCCTTGCCGTCCTTGGCGAGCGGTGCCGCCGCCGCGCCGGCCGGGGCCGCGGTGCCCTTGGGGGCGTAGGCGCCGGGTGCACCGCCCTGCGCGGTGTTCTTGCCGCTGCTGTGCTTCTCGCCGCTCTCCCGGTCGGCGCCGTCCTTTGCGTCGTCGCCGTCGTCGTTCTTGTTGTCCTCGCCGACGATGTACGTGCCGTCGTCGTCGCCCTCGGACTTCTTCTCGTCCTTCTTGTCCTCGTTCTTGTCCTTGTCCTTCTCGGCGCCGGCCGCCTCCTCGCCGTCCTTCTTCTTCACCGGGCCCCCGGGGACCCATCCGGCGTCCGCGAGCAGGGCCCGTGCCTCCTTGGCGTTCTGCTCGCCGAGGGCGCCGCTGCCGTCGGCGTAGGCGGGCTGGCCGGAGAGCGCGAGGTGACTGCCCACGGGCTCGGCGGGCAGGCCGAGCGGCTTGAGCACCGCCTCGGCCAGTTCCTCACGGTCCAGGGCGCGGGCCACGGCCCTGCGGACGCGCTCGTCGGCGAGGGGGCCGCCGGCGCCGTTGAGGGCGAGCTGGGTGTAGGCGGGCTCCAGGGACTTGCGCAGCTCGAAGCCGCTCAGGGCCTGCTGCCTGCGCCGGGCCTTCGCCTCGGCCTCGCCGCGCTCCTCGCGGGCGAGGACCTCCTCCTCGGCGGCCTCCTCGTCGGAGCCGTTGGCGATGGCCCAGGAGCGCAGCGCCTCGGCGGCGGACCTGCCCTGCGGGCCTGCCGCCGGGGTGCCCCCGGGGCCCATGAGCGGGGTGCCGGTGGCGGGGTCCCGGGGACCGGCGGCCAGGGTGACCTCGTCGGCGGTCTCCGGGTCGATCTCGGCGAGGTCGAGCTTGCCGGCGACCAGTTCGGAGACCCGCTCGTCGCGGGGGACGGCGCGCAGCACGATCTCGTCCAGCTTCGCCGGCTCGCCCCACCAGCGCGGATTGCCGGTGAGGACCACCTGGTCGCCCTTGGTGTCGACCTTCTTGACGGCGAAGGGCCCGGCGCTGACCTTGAGGGCCCGCCGCGCGCCGTCGTTGAAGGCGTCCGGGGTGCCCGTGACGTCCTTCGGGTACAGGGGCGTGAACAGGGCCTTCCAGTCGGCGTAGGGCCGGCTGAAGGTGACCCTGACCTCCAGGTCGTTCGCACCGCGCTCGACCTTCTCGATGCGGTCGTACCCCGCGTTGCGGGCGGTCCAGTAGGCGCTGTCCTTGCCGGACAGGGCGCGCCACTGGGCGGCGAAGTCCGCGGCGCCGATCTCCCGGCCGTCGCTCCAGACGGCCTGCTGGTTCAGCTTGTAGACGACGACCTGCTTGGGCTCGGTGTCGACGACCTCGGCCGACTCCAGGTAGTCGGGGTTGCGCACCGGGCTGCCGGTCTCGTCCATCCGGTACAGGGAGGGCAGCACGGCCTGCGCGACGCGGGTCGTCGTGGCGTCGGCGTCCGACTGGAAGGCGTTCAGCGTGTCCGGCACGGAGTCCACGGCCCACCGCAGGGTGCCGCCGTCGGAGATCCTGGCGCGGGCCGCGGCGGCGACGTCCTGTGCGGCGAGCGGCTTGCCCGCCGGGTCCTCGGAGGTGCAGCCGGCCAGCGCGGGGACCGCGAGGACACCCGCGGTGAGGAAGGCGACCGAACGCATGACCGCGCGCGGTCCGACGCCGACGTGGGACATCTCTGCTACCTCCGGAAGGCCGCGTTCGCTGCGTTGTGCCGCATTTGCCGTATGTGCGGTATTCAAGTTGATCATTTGTAATCCGGACGGGGATGCGGCCACTGAAGGGGAAACGGTTCCGCCACGCTCGGAGACACGGCGACGACGGTGCGTAAGGTCACCCGTGCGGCGCAATGCCGCCCGCGGTGCACCGACGCGCCCCGGCCAATCGCTGCACATCCCTTCCCAGCGACTGGTGTGACGCGCGACACTCTCAGGCGCATGAACGTAACCCCCCAAGGCCGGCGGCCCCCTGCCGTGTCCGACGGAAGCGAGGTCACGTCTTGTCCGTGCACGACGATCTGTCATCGGTGCAGCGCAGCCTGGACGAGCTGTCCCGGACGGTGACCCGGCTGGAACAGCAGCTGGGCAGCGGTGACCTGGAAGTCCGCCGGGTCCGTACCGACGCCGACCACCTGCGCGAGAGCGTCGCGCTGCTGCGGGCGGCGGCCGCCGCGCCGGACGCGCCCAGGCGTCCGGACCTCGTCCCGATCCCCGACACGCCGTACGACGGCTCCCTGTGGACGGACTCGGACGACGAGGGTCTCGGCGCCCGCGACCGCCGCGCCCCCTAGGGCCTGTTCCGGGGACTCGAGAACGGCCCGCAACCCGACCCGACCGACCGGAGCCGCCCAGTGGCCACTGGTACCGAACCGCCAGCCACCGAAGACCGTCCCCCGGGCGGTGGCGTCCACACCCCGACGCGCGCCGCCATCCGCGCCCCGCACCTGCGCACCGACCGCTGGTGGCTGGCACCGGCCGCCACCGCCGCGGGCCTGCTGGCCTTCGTCGTCTACTCGACCTGGCGGGCCTTCGCGAACGCCGACTACTACGCGGCCCCCTACGTCTCGCCCTTCTACTCCCCCTGTCTGGCGGAGAACTGCGAGCCGATGCGCTCGGGACCCAACTGGGAACTCTTCGGCACCTGGTGGGGCATCTCCCCCGCGATCGTCATCCTGATCTTCCCGCTCGGCTTCCGCCTGACCTGCTACTACTACCGCAAGGCCTACTACCGGGGCTTCTGGGCCTCCCCACCGGCCTGCGCGGTGGCCGAGCCGCACCGGAAGTACACCGGCGAGACCCGCTTCCCGCTGATCCTCCAGAACGTCCACCGGTACTTCTTCTACGCGGCCCTCCTGGTCGCGCTGATCCTCACCTACGACACCGTGCTCGCCTTCCGCGACGAGCACTACGCGTGGGGCCACATGGGTCTCGGCACCCTGGTGTTCCTCGCCAACATCGCGCTGATCTGGGCGTACACCCTCTCCTGCCACTCCTGCCGGCACATCGTCGGCGGCAAGCTCAGGCACTTCTCCCGGCATCCCGTGCGCTACCGGATGTGGCAGTGGGTCGGGAAGCTCAACGCCCGCCACATGCAGCTGGCCTGGGCGTCGCTGGTGAGCGTGGCGCTCGCCGACTTCTACGTGTACCTGGTCGCGTCCGGTGTCTTCGACGATCCGCGCTTCTTCTGATGAGTGAGGCTTTCTGATGTCCGTGGTCGACCGGCAGGAATGGGACGTCGTCGTGGTGGGCGCGGGCGGTGCCGGGCTGCGCGCCGCCGTCGAGGCCCGAGAGCGCGGCGCCCGTACGGCCGTGATCTGCAAGTCGCTGTTCGGCAAGGCGCACACCGTGATGGCGGAGGGCGGGATCGCCGCCTCCATGGGCAACGTCAACTCGGGCGACAACTGGCAGGTCCACTTCCGCGACACCATGCGCGGCGGCAAGTTCCTCAACCAGTGGCGGATGGCCGAGCTGCACGCCCAGGAGGCCCCGCAGCGGGTGTGGGAGCTGGAGACCTGGGGCGCGCTGTTCGACCGGACGAAGGACGGCCGGATCTCGCAGCGCAACTTCGGCGGCCACGAGTACCCGCGCCTCGCCCACGTCGGCGACCGCACGGGTCTGGAGCTGATCCGCACCCTCCAGCAGAAGATCGTCTCGCTCCAGCAGGAGGACTTCCGCGAGACCGGGGACCACGAGTCCCGGCTGAAGGTCTTCCAGGAGTGCACGGTCACCCGCGTGCTCCAGGAGGGCCGGAAGGTCTCGGGCGTCTTCGGCTACGAGCGCGAGAGCGGCCGCTTCTTCGTCCTCCAGGCGCCCTCGGTGGTGATCGCCACCGGCGGCATCGGCAAGTCGTTCAAGGTGACCTCGAACTCGTGGGAGTACACCGGCGACGGCCACGCCCTGGCGCTGCTGGCCGGGGCGCCGCTGCTGAACATGGAGTTCGTGCAGTTCCACCCGACGGGCATGGTCTGGCCGCCGTCGGTGAAGGGCATCCTGGTCACCGAGTCGGTGCGCGGCGACGGCGGGGTGCTGAGGAACTCCGAGGGCAAGCGGTTCATGTTCGACTACGTCCCGGACGTCTTCAAGGAGAAGTACGCCGAGTCGGAGGCGGAGGGCGACCGCTGGTACGACGACCCGGACCACAACCGGCGTCCGCCCGAGCTGCTCCCCCGCGACGAGGTCGCCCGCGCGATCAACGCCGAGGTGAAGGAGGGCCGGGGCTCACCGCACGGCGGCGTCTTCCTCGACGTGTCGACCCGGATGTCCGCCGAGGTGATCAGGCGCCGGCTGCCCTCGATGTACCACCAGTTCAAGGAGCTGGCGGACGTGGACATCACGGCGGAGGCGATGGAGGTCGGGCCCACCTGCCACTACGTGATGGGCGGCATCGCCGTCGACTCCGACACCGCCGCCGCCCGCGGGGTGCCGGGGCTGTTCGCGGCCGGTGAGGTGGCCGGCGGCATGCACGGCTCCAACCGGCTGGGCGGCAACTCGCTGTCCGACCTGCTGGTGTTCGGGCGCCGGGCGGGCCGGTACGCGGCCGAGTACGCGGCGGGGCGGACGGACGACGGCGCCCGCGCCCGGGTCGACGACGCCCAGGTCGACGCGGCCGCCGCGGAGGCCCTGCGGCCCTTCTCCGCCGAGGCGCAGGAGCCCGACGCGGGCCCGCCGGAGAACCCGTACACCCTCCACCAGGAACTCCAGCAGACCATGAACGACCTGGTGGGGATCATCCGCCGGGAGGCGGAGATGAAGCAGGCCCTGGAGAAGCTGGCGGAGCTGCGGGTGCGCGCCCGCCGGGCCGGGGTGGAGGGGCACCGGCAGTTCAACCCGGGCTGGCACCTCGCCCTGGACCTGCGCAACATGCTGCTGGTCAGCGAGTGCGTGGCACGGGCCGCGCTGGAGCGCACCGAGTCGCGCGGCGGGCACACCCGCGAGGACCACCCGTCGATGGACCGGCGCTGGCGCCCGGCCAACCTGCTCTGCTCGCTGGCCGACCCGGCGGGCGACCTCGCGGCGACGGACCCGGAGCGCGGCCGGATCGCCCTGGAGCGGCAGACCACCGAGCCCATCCGGCCCGACCTGCTCGCCCTCTTCGACAAGGAGGAGCTGGTGAAGTACCTCGCCGACGAGGAACTGGAGGGCCGGTCCGAATGAGCGGCTACGAGGCCCGCTTCAAGGTGTGGCGCGGTGACGTGGAGGGCGGCGGCCTGGCGGACTTCACCGTCGAGGTGAACGAGGGCGAGGTGGTCCTCGACATCATCCACCGCCTCCAGGCCACCCAGGCCCCCGATCTCGCGGTGCGCTGGAACTGCAAGGCGGGCAAGTGCGGTTCGTGCTCGGCGGAGATCAACGGGCGGCCGCGGCTGCTGTGCATGACGCGCATGTCCGTGTTCACCCGCGAGGAGACGATCACCGTCACGCCGTTGCGCGCCTTCCCGGTGATCCGGGACCTGGTGACGGACGTCGGCTTCAACTACACCAAGGCCCGCGAGGTCCCGGCCTTCGTACCGCCCGCCGACCTCGGTCCCGGCGAGTACCGGATGATGCAGGAGGACGTGGACCGCTCGCAGGAGTTCCGCAAGTGCATCGAGTGCTTCCTGTGCCAGGACACCTGCCACGTGGTCCGCGACCACGAGGAGAACAAGCCCGCCTTCGCGGGCCCGCGCTTCCTCATGCGCGTCGCCGAGCTGGACATGCACCCGCTGGACGCCGCCGGTGACACCGGCCTGGACCGGTCACGCGCCGCCCAGGACGAGCACGGCCTCGGCTACTGCAACATCACCAAGTGCTGCACGGAGGTCTGCCCGGAGGGCATCAGGATCACGGACAACGCGCTGATCCCGCTGAAGGAACGGGCCGTGGACCGCAAGTACGACCCGCTGGTCTGGCTGGGTTCGAAGATCGGCCGCCGGTCCCGGGACGGGTCCTAGCGCACCCAGCCGTCCCGGTATTCCTTCCAGTTCGTGTCCGTCGCCGCGAAGTCGATGTACGGGGCGACGCCGAAGAGCTCGCGGTCGGCGTCCGTCCGGGACAGGCCGAGGCGGACGCCGCGCACGGCGGCTGCGACGGTCTCGGCGTGGCCCCAGTGGTCGAAGTTGCTCTCGTAGTAGAAGGGCAGGCCCATCAGCAGGTGGGTCGTGGGCGGGGTGACCTCGAGGGCGAGGGAGGTCTGCTGGGCCACGTAGCCGCCGTAGGTGCTCTCCAGCGGCTGCGCGGTGTCGTAGGACATCACGGCGATCTGGTCGACGCGGCGTGCGACCTGGCCGAAGAACTCCTGCGACCACCACTTGGGGTGCTTGGTGAAGAGACCGAAGACGGAGTGCAGGGCGGGCAGCGGGTCGATCTGGTGGGCGGCGACGGAGAGCTGCGCGTCCCGGGCGCGGGTGACGGCGCGTACGTCGTCCAGGAGCGAGAGGTAGTTCCGGTCGTCCGAGTGCAGCGGTTCCAGGTCCAGGTGGACTCCGTCGTAGCCCACGTCCAGGACCTGGCGGGCGGAGTCGACGACGGCGGCGCGGGTGGCGGCCTTGTCCAGCCGCATGCCGTCGGGGCCCTCCGTGGCGAGGACGTCGCCGAGGAAGGCCTGGACGCGGACGCCGGGGAGTTCCCGGTGCACGGCGTCGATCAGCCAGCGGGCCTTGGGGTAGAGCGACTCGGGCAGCGTGCCGTCGTGTTCCATCGGGCCGGTGTGGACGTACAGGTCGCGGATTCCGGTGGTCTTGAGGCTGCGGGCCAGGGCGGTGAGGTCCGCGTCCTTCTTCCGGCCGTCGACCCAGGCGTGGCCGAGCCACATCGCGTCGCGGTTCCTGGTGTAGGTGCCGTCGGCGGGGTCGCCCGTGTAGTTGATGCGGAGGGCCGTCTCGGCGGTGAGGAGGGGGAGGAGCAGGACGAGGAGCACGGCGAGGGCCGTCCGGCGGATGCGGCGGAGCCGCTTCTTCTTTTTTGTGTGCCCACCCGTACCACCCGTGCTGCTTTCGTCGTCGGGTGCGGGTGGCCCCTGCGGGGGCTGATCGCCGTCGGCGGCTGCCGGTCCGGCCGTCGATTCGGCCGTCGGAGCGGCTTTCGGTTCGGTGTTTCTCGGCTCCGTGTCCTCCACGGTGTCCCCTCCCTGTGGCCCGTTTCCGGTCGCGGTGGCCGGATTCCGTGCGTACGCTCCTCGCGTGTTGCCAGCGGGGACGACTCGAACCGGTGTTCCGGTTGCGGTCAGGGGTGCGTGGCGGTGATCTCCGTCGATCTGGTGCCGCCCCTGGTCACGGCCGGGGCAGCCCTGCTGCTGGCCGGGTACGGGCATGTGCGCCGCACCCGGCGGACCCGGACCCGTACGACGCCGGGCCGGGTCAGAACAGGCTCAGCAAGGCCTCCGCGGGGTCCGTGAGCTGGGTGTCGGCGCCCGGCAGGGGCAGTTCGAACCAGACCGTCTTGCCGCGCGGCGTACGGCGTGAGCCCCAGGCCGCGCTGAGCAGGCCGACCAGTTGCAGGCCGCGGCCGCCCTCGTCGGTGTCCCGGGCCCGGCGCCGGCGCGGCTGGACCAGGCCGGAGTCCCAGACCTCGCAGACCAGGGTGCGGTCGAGGAGGAGGCGGAGCCTGATCTCGCCCTCGCCGTACCTGAGCGCGTTGGTGACCAGTTCGCTGACGAGCAGTTCCGTGGTGTCGACCAGCGGCTCCATGTCCCAGGCCAGCAGCTGGGCGCGGGCGTACTCGCGGGCCCGGCCGACGCTGCGCGGCTCGCGCGGCAGGGTCCAGTCGCCGACGCTGTCGCTGGGCAGGCCCTGGACGCGGGCCATCAGCAGCGCGATGTCGTCCTCGCCGTGGTGGCTGTCGAGGGTGTTGAGGACCTGGTCGCAGACGTCCTCCAGGGGCTGGGTGGGGTCCGTGAGGGCGCCCACGAAGGCCTGGAGGCCCTCGTCGAGAGGGTGGTCGCGGCTCTCGACCAGTCCGTCGGTGTAGAGGGCGAGCAGGGCGCCCTCGGGCAGTTCGACCTCCACCTCCTCGAAGGGCTCCCCGCCGACGCCGAGCGGCAGACCGGGCGGCACGTCCAGCATCAGCGCGGACTCGCCGGGCTCGACCAGGACGGGCGGCAGGTGGCCCGCGTTGGCGAAGGTGCAGCGCCTGGTCACCGAGTCGTATACGGCGTACACGCAGGTCGCCAGGTAGACCTCGGACAGGTCGGCCTCGCGGGGGCGGCGGGCGGCCCGGGTGGCCTGCTGGACGCCCCCGGGAGCGCCGAGGCCGCACGCGATCTCGTCCAGTTGGGAGAGGACCTCGGCCGGTTCGATGTCGAGCTGGGCCAGGGTGCGTACGGCGGTGCGCAGTTCGCCCATCGCGACGGCGGCGCGCAGACCGCGGCCCATGACGTCGCCGACGACCAGCGCGGTGCGGTGCCCGGGGAGTTCGATCACGTCGAACCAGTCGCCGCCGACCTCGCTGGCCCGGCCGGTGGCCGCCTCGCCCGGCAGGTAGCGGCAGGCGATGTCGAGCCCGGAGGCCTCCGGGTCGCCGGGCGGGAGCAGGGAGCGTTGCAGTATCAGCGCGCGTTCGTGCTCGCGCCGGTAGAGCCGGGCGTTGTCGATGCAGACGGCGGCCCGTGCGGCCAGTTCCACGGCGAGGTCGCGGTCGCGGTCGCCGAACGGCTCGCTGCCCTTGGTGCGGGCGAACTGGACGAGTCCGACGACCGTGTCGTGGGCGACCATCGGCACGGCGAGCGTGGACTGCACGAGGCCCCCGTCCTCGGCGGGGACGCTGCGCGGCCGGGCGGTGCGCAGGGCGTCGGCGCAGGGCGAGTTGAACGGGTAGTGGTGGACGGCGCCGAGCTTGACCCGCTCGCCGGTGCCGAGGAACGGGGCGTCGGAGACGGCGCTGGAGAAGGCGACGCGGCGCAGTTCCGCGCTGCCGTCGGCGAGTCCCGGCGGGGTCTCGTCGCCGACCAGCAGACCCTGGTAGAGGTCGACGGTGGCCAGGTCGCAGAAGCCGGGGACGACGACGTCGAGGAGTTCGCGGGCGGTGGTCTCCAGGTCGAGGGAGTTGCCGATGCGGGCGCCGGCCTCGTTGAGGAGGGCGAGGTTGCGCCGGGCGTTGGCGGCCTCGCGGGCGGCCTGGCGGCGGGCGGTGATGTCGGTGCCGAGCCAGGCGACACCGATGGGCCGGCCGGAACCGCTGTGCACGCGGTAGAGGTTGACGGACCAGTGGCGGCGCTCCTCGGAGCCCGGCACGAAGCCCGTGACGTGCATGTCCGTGATGGAGTCGCCGGTCTCCAGGACCCGGCGCAGGGTCGCGGTGACCCGGTCGGCCTCGGCGCGCGGCAGGTAGTCGTGGACGCCCTTGCCGCGGTGGTCGTCGGGGCTGCCGCCGAAGATGGAGGCGAACCGCTGGTTGGCGCGACGCACCGTCAGGTCGGGGTCGATGAGCAGGAACCCGAACGGAGACTGGCCGAATATGGCCTGCGACGCGGCGAGATCGGTCTCGATGCTGCGCAGGACGCGGACGTCGACGACGATGCAGACGGCGGCCTTCTCCCCGTCCTCCGTGCGCGTCGGCATGACGTACACCTCGGCGAGTCCGCGCCGCCCGGGCCGGCCGCCGGTGTGCCGGCCGCCCGCCTGCCGTGCCGTCCCGTCGGCCTCGTCCGGTGCCCGGAAGGGGACCACTCCGGTCCATTCCCGGCCGTCGAGGATCTCGGTCATCTTGCGCTGGCCGCGCTCCCGCAGGTCGGGGTCGATGAAGGCCTCGATGGGGTCGGTGCCCACGGCGTCCTCGGCCCTGATGCCGAGCAGTTGCTCCGCACGCAGGCTCCACTGGTCGACGAGCCCGTCGGGGCCGATGGAGAAGGAGGCGACCTTGATGTAGTCGTAGATGGAGCCGGGCGGGCTGCTCTGCCACACCGCGTCACCGAGTGGCGCGTCTGCCGACGGGCCCTCGGACTCCGTGGACTCCGTGGGCTCCTTGGCCCTCGCTGGTATCTCGCTCACGCGAACCGTCCCCTCCAGCTCACCGCATCCGGCACCGGTCACCGGAGGCGGCTGCCCGCAGTATCCAGCACTACGGCGCCGCACGACACGGTGTTCACGATCACAGCACGGTCCCGATGGTTTTCGGTCCGGACCGCGACAACACTTCCAGTCTTCTAACCAGCGGACACGGCATCGAATCACGCAGTTCCACAACTGCCACTGGCCTGAACCTGTGGGCGACCCGAACCAGGGACGATACAAGGACATTTCGGGCGTCGTCCGACGGGTCGGCGACGGTGCGTCACGAGATCGTCGCGCTAGCGCGGCAGGGCCAGTTCGAACCACACGGTTTTGCCCGCCTCCCCGGGACGGGTGCCCCAGCGCCGCGCGGCGGAGGCCACCAACTGCAGACCCCGGCCGTCCTCGTCGTCGGGGCGGGCGACGCGCTCGCGGGGCGGGTCCGGCAGCGGGTCGGAGACCTCCACCAGCAGGACCCCGTCGACCCCGGCGGCTGCGGCGGCTGCGGCGGGGCTGCGCACCAGGCGGACGCCGATGGGGCCGGTGGCGTGCCGCAACGCGTTGGTGACCAGCTCGCTGACCAACAGGGCGGCGATGTCCGCGACGCCGTCGAGCCGCCACTCGCCCAGGGTGCGGCGGACCAGGGAGCGGGCGGTGCGCACGGCGTCCGGCGCCGCGGGAAAGACCCACTCGGCACAGTCGCCCTCGCCGTCACTCACGCCGATCACTTCCCCGGCCGACGACCCCACTGCTGTCCGGTTTCGTGGGGTTAATGGGCACATACCCTTTATCCGGGCCCGGTACCGTTCCTCGCGGTGTCCGCCTGGAGTCCCAGGTGTGCCAGCACCCGCTCGACGGCCGGCACGTCCTGGTCCAGCCAGGGCACGTCCCAGATCTGGCCGGGGGTCAGCCAGCGCAGCTCGTCGTGGTCCTCCAGGGGCGCGGGGGCCGCGGACCCGGGGCGCAGGCGGGCGGTCCACACCTGGAGGACGAAGGGGGCCCGCAGGGGCCACTGCCCCGGGACGCGCTCACCGGCCTCGGCCGCCACCCCGAGTTCCTCGCGCAGTTCGCGCACGAGCGCCGCCTCGGGCGTCTCGCCCGCCTCGATCTTGCCGCCGGGCAGCTCCCACCGTCCGGCCAGTTCGGCGGGTGCGCTGCGGCGCGCGGCGAGCAGGCGCCCGCCGTCGAGCAGGGCGGCGCCCACCACGATCCGTTCCGTCATGCGCCGGAGCCTACGGCCTGCCCGGCCCGCCGCCGTGGGTCAGTCCGCCGCGCCCGCGCCGGGCGCGGCGAGCTTCTCGACCCAGTAGAGCTGCTTGTGCCCGCGACCGTCGAGGGTGTCCGCGATCTGCTGGGCCTCCGCCCGCGTCGCGTACCTGCCCACGCGGTAGCGATTGCCGTTGTCGTCCTGCCGGAAGACCAGCCAGGGAAGAGTGACCGTGCTGTCGTTCATCGCGCCCCTCCACTTCCCGTTCCCGCCGCCCGCGGCACCCGCCGCGCCCCGCCCGCCAAGGAAACCGCAATCCGCATATGCCCGAGCCTACGCCCAACCTTCACGGAGCGAACACGGCTTTGCACAAAGAGGTACGCAACCAGCCAGAACGCAGGGGGCGCACGATGCGGAACGCGCCGTCTCCGCACACCGATGCCTCCGGTCACAGGCATGACGGGACCGGGGGAGGCGACCTGGGGGAACGACCGGATTCCGGCGCCGGGCGAAGGGCGCCGCCGGGCCCCGGCGGATGCGTGAGCGGGGGGACGGGACACGGGAGCGCACGACAGGCGTGCGCCATCTCACACCGCCATCTCGCACCGTCGGCTCACACCGCCGGCCAGCACCGTCGACGGCACCGCGGCAGGGCGCGCGAACTCGCCCGGCCACGGCGCTGCTTGAGGGCTGCCTGACGGGCTACCTGACAGGCAGGTGGTACGCCACCCGGTAGCGGTCGGCCGGGACGACCACGTCGGCGGTCTCCACGGCACGCCCCGAGGCGTAGAACGTGCGCTGGACGACCAGCACCACGTGCCCCGGAACACCGCCCAGGGCGAGCAACTCCTCGGCGAGGCCGGGGCGGGCGCCGACCTCCTCGGTGACGTTGTCGACGACGACGTCGATGGCGGCCATCCGCTCGACGACGCCCATGCCGCCGAGCGGCCCCTCCTCGGGCAGCATCACCGGGGTGCGGCCGGTCAGGTCCAGCGGCTCCCAGGAGGTGGAGAGCATGACCGCCTCACCGGCCTCCCGGAAGACGTACCGCGTGCACATCACCCGGTCACCGGGCTTGATCCCGAGCCGCTCGGCCACGGCACCGCTCGCCTCGGCCTGCTCGCTGCGCGACTCCCAGGTGCCGCGCGCGTCCCCGTCGGCCTGCTCCTGGCGGAACGGCGTGGCCCCGCCGGCCGGCCGGTATCCGGAGCGGGCGACGCGCCGCGGGACGGGCCGCTCGCGCACGTAGGTGCCGGAGCCGGAGCGGCCCTCGACCAGACCCTCGGCCATCAGCACCTTGCGGGCCTCCAGGGCGACGGTGTCCGAGACGCCGTACTCCTCGCGGATCCGCGCCTGGGACGGGAGGCGGGTATGGGGCGGCAGCAGGCCGTCGGCGATCTTCTTGCGGAGATCACCCGCGACACGCAGATACGCCGGCTGCTCACCGAATGTCACTGGCCGCTCCCATCAGGTTGTACAGACAGCAACAGCGTGGCAACCGTAGGTTGGCCCAGGCAAGCAAAGGCCAAAGAATCACTCGATGTGATGACTTGTGCCGCCCGAGGGCTTTACGCAGGCACTTTCTCCCCGCTATGGCCGCTCTCACACCTCCACGCCGGGGTCGTCTCCCCCGCCGTCGCCGCCCTCGTAGTCCGGCGGCGTGGTGGCCAGGCCCAGAGCCTTGCGGGCGGTGACCGTGCTGTCGGCGGCGACGAGGTCGTAGCCCTTGCCGTAATGCTCGTAGTACGCGTCGAGGTCGGCGGCCTTCGCCGCCAGGCCCCACTCCTCCTGCGCCGACCGCAGGTCGTCGGTCAGCGCGGCGACCGGGCGCTCGGCGCCGGCGGGCCAGTCGTGCCCGTCCAGCATCGCGACCTCGCCCCTGAGCGCCTCCGAGACCTGCCCGGCCCAGATCCGGTAGCCCGCGAGGTCGTCCTCGACCGCCTCCGCCGCGGGCACCTCGTCCATGGCCCGGTTCAGGTAGCCCTCCGCGAGCAGGTACGTGTGCTGGTCCGGGTCGAGCCGCGCGCCGTCGTTGCGCAGCGAGCCGGTCAGTGTGCCCCGCTCGTCCGTGTTGCCGAACAGGCAGGTGATCTCGCGGTCGCCGGTCCGCCAACTCGCCGAGGTCGGGGTCAGGTAGTACACGTCGACGTCGGTCGGCAGCGCCCACCGGTCCATCGCGTAGGCGTCCTGGAGGGCGTAGCACCGGTCGTCGGCGGCCCGCGTGATCTCCCCGTCGCCCGGGTAGGAACCGTCCGGCAGGTCGAAGGAGGCGAAGACCTCGCCGTCGTGCTCCCGCGCGCAGGGCACCTCGTCGACGTCGTACGTCACCCCCTGGAGGGAGCCGCTGGGGGTGGTGAAGCACTGGCCCTTCTCCAGGGAGTAGGCGGTGCCCTCGCCGCGCGCGGCGTCCCGGAAGCCGTCCCAGAAGTCGCCGGCGGCGCCCGTGGACAGCGTCAGCGTCCACAGGGCCAGTCCCACGGAGGACAGCACGCAGCCGGCCACCGCGAACCCCTTGCCGCGTTGGCCCCGCTTGCGGATCCGGGCCAGCGCGACCAGCCCGAGGACCAGTCCGACCGCCGGCACGAAGCACAGGACACCGAGCACGAACGCCGCGATGGCGAGCCCGCTGACGGGAGCCTGCCGGGGGTACGGCGCGAGGGGGTGCCCCCACTGCGGAGCGTACGGACCCTGGGGGTACTGCCCCTGGGGGTACTGCCCCTGGGGCCCCGGCGGTGGCGGTATCGACACGGGTACCGTGCTCCTGTTCGAGAGGGTGGTGCGGCGACGGTGCGGCCTCGCGCATCGTAAGCGCGGTCCGCGCGGGAGCCGGTGCGCGGGTCGCGGGCGCGCCGGGCGTCACTGCCTCCACAGCCGTCTGAGCGCCGCGTTGACCAGGTAGACGCCGGCCAGGACGGCCGCCCACCACGGTCTCCCGGAGGCGGCCAGGGCGGCGGCACCGGCACCGAACCACAGCACCTCCAGGACGACCCGCCGGCCGCCGCGCGCCGGGTGGCGGGCGCGCGGCGATCCGAACAGCGCCCACGCCGTCATCATCACGGCCGGCGCGCCCACCCCCAGGGCCACCGCGGCCGGCCACGCGTCGCCGACGGCCACCCCCCAGAGCACGACCGCGGCGTACACCGCGAGTTCCAGCAGGAACATCACCAGCAGGTTGAGGGCCTTCAGGGACGAGAGCATGACGGGACTCCTGGTTCGGCACGGGCACGGTCGGGTGCGCGAGCCAAAGGTGCCAGCAACGGCCCCGCGGCGCGCCTCAGTTGTCGAATGCGGTGGCCCGGGTCTGCTTCTCCCAGGCCTCGACCTCCTCGCGGACCCGGTCGAGGTGGCCGAGGACCGCGGTGACGCCGTCGTCGCCCAGCGGCAGATGCAGCGGGGTGTGCTCGGCCGCGAGTGCCGCACGGATGACGGCGGCCGCCTTGGCGGGGTCGCCGGGCTGGCTGCCGTCGCCCGCGGCGATCATCCCCCGGGTCTCGCCGACCTTGGCGTACACGCCGCTGTCCGCGCTGATCCCGGCGTTCCCGGCCTCGAACAGGCCGGTGCGGAAGGAGCCCGGCTCGACGATCAGCACCTTGATGCCGAAGTCCCGGACCTCGTCCGCGAGCCCCTCGGACATGCCCTCCAGGGCGAACTTCGTGCCGCTGTACGCCGAGAAGCCCGCGAAGGACATCTGCCCGCCCATGCTGCTCATCTGCACGATGGCGCCCGAACGCCGCTCCCGCATGGACGGCAGCACCGCGCGCGTCAGCGCGGCCGGGCCGAAGACGTGCACGTCGAACAGCGCGCGCAGTTCGTCCTCGCCGGTCTCCTCCAGGGCGCCCACGTGCGTGCGGCCCGCGTTGTTGACGAGCACGTCGATCCGCCCGTGCCGCGCCAGCACGTCCCGTACGGCGTCCCCGGCGGCGGTCGTGTCGGCGACGTCCAGGCGCAGCGCCTCCATCTGGTCCGGCTGCGCGGCCACGAGGTCGTCCAGCGCCTCGGGGCGCCGGGCCGCGCCGACCACGACGTCGCCGTCGGCCAGGGCCGCCTCGGCGATCGCCCGCCCGAAGCCGCTGCTCGCCCCGGTGATCAGCCACACCTTGTTCATCCCGACTCCCTCGGTTCCCTCGGTTTCCTTTGTTCCGACGCCAACCACCCTCGCCCGCAAGCCGGTTGCCGGTCCAAGACCCGCGGTGATAGCCAATGGGCATGACGACGGACGTGCATGTGCGGGAGCTGCGCTACTTCGCGACGGTGGCCGAGGAGCTGCACTTCACGCGGGCGGCCGAGCTTCTGTACGTGTCACAGCCCGCGCTGAGCAAGCAGATCCGGGCCCTGGAACGGCAGCTGGGCGCCGAGCTGTTCCACCGCGGTCCGCGGGGCGTGACCCTCACCGAGGCGGGCACGGCCCTGCTGCCGCACGCCCGGCGTGTGCTGGCCGACTGGACCGAGGGCGCGGCGGCGGTGGAGGCGGCCCGTGCGGCCCGGCGCGGCACCCTGGTCGTCGGCATGAGCACCAGCCCCGGCCGCGGCGGTCTGCTCCCGGCGATCCGCTCCCGCTTCACCGCGGCCCACCCGGAGGCGGTCCTGCGGCTGCGGCAGATGAGCTGGGAGGACCCGACCGCGGGCCTGGCCGACGGCACGGCCGACGTCGCGTACGTCTGGCTGCCGCTGCCCGACGCCGAGCGCTACGCCTGGACGGTGGTCGCCGAGGAGCCCCGCCTGGTCGCCCTCCCCGACTCCCACCCCCTCGCCGCCCGGGAGGAGATCGACTTCGCCGACCTGGCCGACGAGCCGTTCCTCGCCCTGCCCCCGGAGGCGGGGGTGCTGCGCGACTTCTGGCTGGCGCTGGACGAACGGCGCGCCCTCGACGGCCCCGCCGCCCGCCCGCCGCGCGTCGGCGCCGAGATCTCCGGCACGGAGGAGACGTACGAGGCCCTGGTCGCCGGGCTCGGCATCTGCCTGGTGGCCACGGGCAACGCCCCGCTGATCACCCTGGGCGGCGTCACCACCCGCCCGGTCCGCGGCCTGTCCCCCAGCCGCTACGCGCTGGCGCGGCGCCGCGAGGACGAGGGGCGGGCACTGGTGCGCGGGTACGTGGCGGCGTGCCGCAGGGTGACGGACCGGGCGTGACACTCCCTCAGGACGGCTGAGCGGGCGTCGAACGGCCCTCAGCCGCTGTGCACATGGGCCCGCACCCCCTGCAGTCCGAACAGGACGAGGAGTTCGACCGCGCCGCCGTCGGCGCTGCCCAGCCAGTGCGGCAGGGACGTGTCGAACTCGGCCGCCTCACCGGGCGACAGCGTCAGGTCGCGCTCGCCGACCAGCAACCGCAGACGGCCGCTGAGCACGTACAGCCACTCGGAGCCCTCGTGGGTCTGCGGGGTCGGTTCGAGCGGCGCCGGGCGGCTCGGGATGATCATTTTGAAGGCCTGGGTGCCGCCCGGCCGCCGGGACAACGGCACGAAGACCATCCCGAAGCGCTTGACCGGCTTGAGGTGGATGCGCGGGTCGCCCGTGCGCGGGGCGCCGACGAGGTCGTCCAGGGGGACGTCGTAGATCCGGGCGAGCGGCAGCAGCAGCTCCAGGGTCGCGCGGCGCTGCCCGCTCTCCAGCCGGGACAGGGTGCTCTCCGACACGCCGGTCGCCGCCGAGAGGTGGGCGAGGGTGATGCCGCGCTCGCGGCGCAGCGCGCGCAGGCGTGGGCCCACGGCGTCGAGTACGTCGTCGTCCGTTCCGGCATCCATCGGGCCACCTTGCCACAACCGCAAGTTTTCGTGCCGGTTCGGGCGGGGGTGCCGAGACTGGTCGCAGCGACGGCTCGCGGTGCGTTGTCCGCGATTCGTTGCCCGCCGCCGACCGAACCCACTGAAGGAGTTCCGATGAGCGCCACCGACGCGGTCACGTTCTGGGACGGCGTGTACGCCGCCCGCCCGGCGCCCGACGCGCCACGCCCGAACGTCCGTCTGGTCGAGACGGTCACCGGCCTGCCGCCCGGCGACGCGCTCGACCTGGGGTGCGGCAGCGGCGGCGACGCGCTGTGGCTCGCCCGGCGGGGCTGGCGGGTCACGGCCGTGGACATCTCCGCTGTCGCGGCCGAGCGGCTCGCGGAACACGCCCGGACCCACGGCCTCGGCGACCGGGTCGACGCCGTACGGCACGACCTGCGCGCGTCCTTCCCCGGGGGCCGGTTCGACCTGGTCTGCGCGCACTACCTCCACACGCCCTTCGACCTGGACCGCGCGTCGGTCCTGCGCGGGGCGGCGCACGCGCTGCGCCCGGGCGGGCGGCTGCTGGTCGTCGACCACGGATCGACCGCGCCGTGGTCGTGGGACCAGGACCCCGACGCGCGCCACCCGGCCCCGGAGGAGGTCGCGGCGGACCTCGCCCTGGACCCGGCGACGTGGCGGGTCGAACGGGCCGAGGCACCGCGCCGGACCGCGACCGGCCCGGGCGGGCGCACCGCCGAGGTCGTCGACCACGTCCTGCTCGTCCGCCGCGCGGGCTGACGGGCCCCGTGCCCGCGGCCCGCCCGCCCCACACCCTCCGGAGGCCGGTCATCATGCCCACCACCCCCCGCACCCACCGCCGGGACACCCCGCCGCCCCGAACCGGCAGCGGTGAGGCCGAGACCCTGCGCGGGTTCCTCGACTACCTGCGGACCTCGATCGCCGGCAAGGTCGAGGGCGCCCCCGAACCGCAGGTCCGTACGGCAGCGGTGCCGTCCGGCACCAATCTGCTCGGGCTGCTCAACCACCTGACCCACGTCGAGCGCGCGCTCTTCCTCGGCGAGGAGGTGCGGAACTGGCCCGCGACGTTCCGGGCCGCATCCGAGGACGGCGTCGCCGAGGTCGTCGCCCGCTACCGGGAGGCCGTCGAACGCGCGAACCGCGTGCTCGACACCTGCACCGACCTCGGCGCACCGCTCCCCCGGCCGCGACCGGGCCGCCCCGCGCCCAGTGTCCGCTGGGCCCTCACCCACATGGTCGAGGAGACCGGCCGCCACGCCGGTCACGCGGACATCCTCCGCGAGCTGATCGACGGCGCCACGGGCCGCTGACGGCGTTCCCGGCCGTCCTCAGCCGACGTGCGCCGGCACGCCCCGCCCGGTGGCGGACAGGCAGGCGCCCGTCCCCGAGCACAGGGCGGCGAACCCGCGGTCCACGTAGACCGCCGGTACCCCCTTCTCCTCGACGTGCACGGACTGGACCTCGCCGAGCAGGATGATGTGGTCGCCCGCCGGGTAGCGCTCGTGGACCGTGCACTCGACGACCGCGACCGCTCCGTCGAGCACGGTCGATCCCCGCGCGGTACGGACGAACTCCCCGCCCGCGAACTTGTCCGCGGACTTGCGCGCGAAGCGCATGGCCAGGTCCGTGTGGTCCTCGCGCAGCACGCTCACCGCGAACTCGCCACAACTGTCGAACACCGGAAAGGAACGGGCCGTACGGGCCAGGCAGACCAGTGCGAGTGGCGGCTCCATCGAGACGGACACGAACGAACTGGCGGTGAAGCCGTGCGGGACTCCCCCGCGGTCATGGGCGGTGACGAGCGCCACCCCGGCCGGCACCCGGGCCATGGCGTCCCGGAGCATTCCCTGGTCGGCTGCCATCTTCGACTCCCTAGGCGAGGCAGGTGGGCAGCTGCCCACCGTTGTAGGCGACCAGCTCCGCGAAGATCTCCATGGCGTCACGCACGTGCCCGCCCAGCAGCTCCTCATGGGCCCGGTGCAGGTTCGCGACGAGGCGCTCCGCGTCCAGCAGGCCGGCGAAGGCGCCGAGGTCCGCCCGGCGCGCGGCCTCCAGCGGCGTCAGCCTGCGGTCGGCCGCCTCGGCGGCAAGGCGCTGGACCCAGCGCAGATAGTCCCGGTTGGCGTCGATCACCTCGGGTCCGGCCACCGGGCCGTGCCCGCCGACGACCACCTCGGGCTCCAGCTCCGCCAGCCGGTCGAGCGCGGCCAGCGTGCCGGCCACCGAACCGAAGAGCGCGAACGGGGTGACGCCCGACATGACGACGTCCCCCGCGAACAGCACCCGCTCCTCGGGCAGCCAGACCACCACGTCGTGATCGGTGTGCGCGGGGCCGACACAGATCAGTTCGACCCGTCGCTCGCCGACGTGCACGGTCAACCGGTCGCGGAAGGTCACGTTCGGCGGCCTCAGCTCGATCTCGCCCCAGTCGACCCGCGGCCAGAGCCCGGTGAGGGCCAGGCCGGTCGTCACCATGGCGGACCGCATGTCCTCGTGCGCGATGATCCGCGTCCCCGGCGGGAAGACCTGGTTGCCGAACGCGTGGTCGCCGTGGAAGTGGGTGTTGACCACGGTGCGGCCGGGGCCCGCGGCGAGCTTGTCGACCCACTCCGCCAGCCGCCGCGCCCTCGGGATCGTCGACAGCGTGTCGACGACGAGCGCGCCGTCGCCGCCCACCACGATGCCCGCGTTGCTGACACACCAGCCGCCGGGGGCCTGCTCGTAGGCGTAGACCCCCTCGGCGACCTCACGGACCTCGACCGTCATGACGCCGGCCCGGCGGCGGCCGCCGCGTGGCGGAGCGTGGCCCGGCTGTTGGCACCGAGGACCTCACGCAGATGGGCGCGGGCGTCCGCGACGGTTCCGCCCCGGCCCAGGACCTCCTCCACGCGGGCCGGGTCGATGGCCACGGTGTGGCGGGCGGTGACCGTGTCCTCGCCGAAGAGCCAGGCGCCGCAGTGCCCGGAGAGCAGGGCGGGCGGGACGAGCTGCTTGTACACGATGCTCTTTCCCGGGACGCAGAGCCGGATCGAACGGGTGGTGTGGGTACCGCCGTCGGTCGTCACCGTCTCCATGGTCATGTCCTGGACGGTCATGTCCTGCGTCTCGGAAGGGCCGGTACCCGCCGCCTCCTCGGTGAGCGTCACCTTCCGCACGTGCGGCAGCCGTTCCTGCCACAGGTCACTGCGCTCGATGAAGGCGTACGCCTCGTCCCCGGACGGCACCCGGAGCGTGTCCTCGAACGTGAAGACGAGCTCCTCCGGCGGTTGCCGGCGCTCCGCCAGCGTGGCGAGCGCGGCCAGCTCCTTCTCGCTGTTCGCGTCCAGCGCCTCGCGCAGTCCCGGCAGGGCGGCTTCGTCGACGGCGGCGAAGTCATGGGTCAGCACGACTTCGGTGCCGTCGCCGTCGCCCCGGAATTCCCAGCTCCCGCCCATCGAGGCGATGGGCGGCTGAGTGAGTTCCTGGCGGAACGTCACCCGCAGCGCGTCGGGGTCCAGCGTCCGACGGGATGTCCAGGTCTTCACCCGACCGCCCACGCGCGCCCAGATCCGGAAGCGTTCCGTGCCCCGGCCGCGTTCCAGGACCTGTACGTGCACGGTCGGTTCGAAGACGGCCGGCCAGTGCTCGACGCGTGCGACCAGGTCGTAGAGCCGCCGCGCCGGGGCGGTGGTCCTCAGAGTGTGGGCCACCCGGTGTTCTCCCGGCCGGCTCATGCCGCCTCGGCCAGTGCGCCGTTGACCAGGTCGAGCAGCTCTCGCGGCGTGTCGACGCGGCCGGCGACGTCATCGGGTATGGACACGCCGTACCGGCTCTCGAGTCGCGCCGCGGTCTCCATCAGGGCGAGCGAGTCGTACCCGATGGTCTCGAAGCGGACATCGAGGAAGTCGCCGGACAGGTCCGTACCGTCCGTCTCACCGGCGCACTCCACGAGGACGCGGCGCAGATCGTCGGTGGTCAGCAGGGTTGCCATTGCTGTCTCCAGTTCTCGGTGTCTTTACGGGGTCGGTGCGAAACGGCGCAGGACTACCGCCGAGTTGAAGCCCCAGCGGCCCCTGGCCAGGACCAGTGCGGTGCGCGGGGACGTGTCGCGGGGTGCGCCGAGCACCAGGTCGATGCCGTACTCCCGGGGTACGGACGTCACGCCCGAGGTCGGCGCGATCACCCCTTCGCGCAGGGACATCAGGGCGGTGACCACGTCGAGCGGGCCGCCGCCGGAGTAGAGGCGGCCCGTCGTCGTCTTCGGGACGGTGACGGGCACCCCTTCGCGGCCGAACACCTGGCCGAGCGCCCTGGCCTCCGCGGCGTCCAGTTCGGGTACGCCCGCGCCGTCCGCGAACACGACGTCGACGTCCTCGGGACCCATCCCGGCGTCGGTCAGCGCCAGCCGGATCGCGCGTTCCAGACCCGCGGGCCGTCCGGATCCGGGGGCGGGGTCGAAGGTCGAGGCGCAGCCGGCGAGTTCGCCGTACGCGTCGTGCCGGCCGCGGGCCTCGGCCGCGGCGCTGTCCTCCAGGACGAGGATGGCGCCGCCCTCGCCCGGAACGTAACCGGCCGCCCGCTCGTCGAAGGGCAGATACGCCCGGGCCGGGTCGGTGGCCGTGCTGATCCGGCCGCTCGCGATCTGCGAGACCCAGCCCCACGGGTCGAGTGCCGAGTCGACCCCGCCGGAGACCACCAGCGGCGTGCCGCGGCGGATCGTACGGCGGGCGTGGCCCAGCGCGTCCAGGCCCCCGGCCTGCTCGGCGACCAGGGCACTGCTCGGACCGCGCATACCGTGCCGGATGGAGATCTGGCCGGAGTTCACCGCGTAGAACCATGCGAAGGACTCGTACACGCTGACCGACTTGGGGCCTTCGGACCACAGCTTGCGGAACTCCCGGTGCGTGAAGTCGAATCCGCCGCAGGCGTTGGCCGTGACCACGCCCATGTCGTAGTCGGTCAGCGACTCCGGGTCGGCCTTCGCGTCCTGGAGGGCCCAGTCCGCGGCGGTCAGCGCGAGCCGGGTGGAGGGGTCCGTCTGCGGCAGCAACCGGCCGGGGATGTGGTCGGGCGCGTGGAAGTCGTCGATCTGGCCGGCGAGGGTCGCCTCGTACCGGCTCACGTCGAAGCGGGTGACCGGGCCGAGGCCGTGGCGGCCGTCCAGCACCGCCGACCAGTACGGCTCCAGGCCGAGGCCGTTGGGTGCGACGACGCCGACTCCGGTGATGAGGACGCTCATGCGACGGCCCCCGCGGTCTCGGCGTCGCGCAGCACCATCGCGCTCTGGAAGCCGCCGAAGCCGCTGCCCACGGTGAGTACGGACTTCAGCTTGCGCTCCCTGGCCTCGAGCGGGACGTAGTCGAGGTCGCACTCGGGGTCGTTCGTGCGCAGGTTCGCGGTCGGGGGCACCACGCCGTGTTCGAGGGCGAGCACGCAGGCCGCGATCTCCAGCGATCCGATCGCGCCGAGCGAGTGGCCGACCATCGACTTGATCGAGCTGACCGGAGTGCGCCGGGCGTGATCACCGAGTGCGCGCTTGTACGCCGCTGTCTCGTGGCGGTCGTTCTGCCGGGTGCCGGAGCCGTGGGCGTTGATGTAGTCGAGGTCCGTCGCGTCCGTGCGGGACTCGTCGAGGGCGACCCGGATGGCCTCGGCCATCTCGCGGCCGTCGGCTTTCAGTCCCGTCATGTGGTAGGCGTTGCAGCGCGTCGCGTACCCCGAGATCTCGGCGTGGACGCGGGCGCCGCGGGCCAGCGCGCTGTCGTAGTCCTCCAGGACGAACATCGCGGCTCCCTCGGCCAGCACGAAGCCGTCGCGCGTACCGTCGAACGGCCGCGAGGCGTGCTCCGGGTCGTCGTTGCGCGCGGTCGTGGCGCGGATCGCGTCGAAGCAGGCGACGACGATCGGGGTGATCGGGGTGTCGGCGGCTCCCGCCAGCATCACGTCGGCGCTGCCCTCCTCGATGGCCCGTACCGCGTTGCCGACGGAGTCCAGGCCCGAGGTGCAGCCGGTGGAGACCATCGCGACCGGGCCCTCGGCGCCGACCGCCCAGGCGACTTCGGCCGGCATGACGCTGGGTACCAGGTAGTCGAACATGTGCCGGGACAGCCAGGCCGCGTCGACCTCCCAGTCACGGCCGGAGTCCGACAGCAGCAGATACTCGCGCTCCAGGCTGGTCGCCGCGGCCACCGCGCTGCCCAGACTGACCCCGACCCGGGCGGGGTCGAGGGTGTCCAGGTCGAGCCCGCTGGCGGCGAGGGCCTCCCGGGCACAGGCCACGGCGAACTGCGAGGCCCGGTCCATCCGGTCGAGCTCCCGCGGGCCGAAGCCCTCGGCGACCGGGTCGAAGTCGGCTTCCGCCGCGACCTGCGAACGGTAGGGCGAGGGGTCGAAGAACGAGATCCGGCGCGTCGCCGTCCGCCCCGAAGTGAGCAGTTCCCAGAACTGCCGGGTGCCATTCCCGCCGGGGGCGCGGACGCCGACGCCCGTGATGACGACTCTGCGCTTCAATCCGAACAGCTCCTTCGATGGGTTCGTCCGGTGGTCGTCGTCATCGTCGGCCCCGTGGCTCGAAGGAGCCTCGAAGGCCGATACGGGACCCCTCGACGCCGGATCCACCGTCGCCGCGTCCAGCGGCACCCCACCTCCCTTCGACCGCCGCTCGAGCCGGGCGGCCAAAGCTGAGCGGTCGAGGAACCACGAGGCAGGGAGAGGAACACATGGCCACGCAGGACTCCGAAGTCGCACAAGTCGCGCTGGTGACAGGTGCAACCAGCGGAATCGGGCTGGAGATCGCCCGCAGACTCGGTAAGGAGGGGTTGCGCGTCTTCGTCTGCGCGCGCGGCGAAGAGGGACTGCGGACGACGCTGAAGGAGTTGCGGGAGGCGGGCGTGGAGGCGGACGGCCGGACCTGCGACGTCCGCTCGGTCCCGGAGATCGAGGCTCTCGTGGCGGCGGTGGTCGAGCGTTACGGTCCGGTCGACGTGCTGGTGAACAACGCGGGCCGGCCCGGCGGCGGCGCGACGGCCGAGCTCACCGACGAACTCTGGCTCGATGTCGTGGAGACCAACCTCACCGGCGTGTTCCGGGTGACCCGGCAGGTCCTCAAGGCGGGCGGCATGCTCGAACGGGGGACGGGCCGGATCGTCAACATCGCCTCGACCGGCGGAAAGCAGGGTGTGGTGCACGCCGCCCCCTACTCCGCCTCGAAGCACGGGGTGGTCGGTTTCACCAAGGCGCTCGGTCTCGAACTGGCGAGGACCGGCATCACGGTGAACGCCGTATGCCCCGGATTCGTCGAGACGCCGATGGCCGCGTCCGTGCGCGAGCACTACTCGGGCATCTGGGAGGTGTCGACCGAGGAGGCCTTCGACCGGATCACCGCGCGGGTGCCGATCGGCCGGTATGTGCAGCCGTCCGAGGTGGCGGAGATGGTGGCGTACCTGATCGGGCCCGGTGCGGCCGCGGTCACCGCGCAGGCGCTGAACGTCTGCGGCGGGCTGGGGAACTACTGACGTCGGCCGGTCCGTGAACGCGGTGGAGCCCCTCGCAGCCTGCGAGGGGCTCCACCGCGTTCACGGACCGATGGCTACACGAGCACCTGCTCGCCGTTGAGAATTTCCATGTGCATACGCTGGATTTCCGGCGTCGGATCCACCCCCAGTTCGTCGGACAGAATCCGCCGGAGATTCCGATACGATTCCAGCGCCTCGGCACGCCGGCCCATCTGGCAGAGCGCACCCATCAGTTTGGCGTGCAGGGTCTCGTTCAGCGGATGCGAAATTACCAGGGACCGGAGTTCCGGAATCATCGGCCCTATTCTGCCCAGCCGCCAATTCGCGTCGATACGGAGCTGCATTCCAAAAAGCCGCAGCTCTTCCAGGTGTGCGATGTTGCTTTCGAGTACCCGGCCGCACGGTACGGTGGACAGCGCCGGGCCTCGCCAGAGATCCAGTCCCGCGTCCAAGGAGGCGAGTGCCTCTTCCAGCCGGTTCTCCTCGAGCAGCCGGCCGCCGGCCCGGATCAGGCGTTCGGCGACCGCGACATCGAGTTCGTCCTCGTCGATCAGGGCGAAGTAACCGGGCGGCTGGGTCAGGACCAACTCCCGTTCGTCACTCGTCACCCGTTGCTCCTCGAGCAGCCGGCGGGTGTGGTAGACGTACGTCTGCAGCGTCGTCATGGCGCTGCGGGGCGGGTCGTCCGCCCACAACTCCTCGATGAGCACCCCCGCCCCCACCACCTCGTGCCGCCTGAGGAGCAGCAGCACGAGGAGCTGGGTCGCCTTCGAGGATTTAAGCGGAATCACGCACCCCGCATCGGTGATTACATGAACACGTCCCAGTAAGTTGAATCTCATCTGCGCCCCCGTCGAGATTCTCCATCTCCTGGGGGCGACAATAACAGGCCCGCTCAACAGATTTCAATGTGCTCGCCGTCACAAGCGAAAACCTATTGATCAAAAATTAATCAGTGCAGCGAGCCGCACTGATTAATTTTTACTGGATTTTACCGAGAGGCAGGAGCCGATGCCTCCGAATTAATAGAATCAGGCATTCCTGATACGGCTCCGTCCTCGGAAGGGTCCTCGCGTCGGGAGAGCCGGTGCGGCCACCACATCCACCGGCCGACATCGAGAGTGAGCGCGGTGACCAGGACCGATCGCACGATCATGGTGTCGAGCAGGACGCCCACCGCGACCGTGAAACCCAGCTCGGCGATGAAGACCAGCGGCAGCGTGGCCAGCGCGGCGAAGGTCCCGGCCAGCACCAGCCCGGCCGCGGTGATCACGCCGCCGGTCGAGGTGAGGCCCTTGAGCGCGCCCTGCCGGGTGCCGAGCCGGTCGCTCTCCTCCTTGATGCGGGTGACGAGGAAGATGTTGTAGTCGACGCCCAGGGCGACCAGGAAGACGAAGACCCACAGGGGGAAGGCCGAATCGGCTCCCGCGAAGTCGAAGACGTGGTTGAAGAAGAGCGCGGCGAGGCCGAGCGCCGTGAAGAAGGACAACACCACGCTCGCGATCAGCAGCAGCGGCGCCACCAGTGCTCGCAGCAGCAGCGCGAGGATGCAGAACACCACGGCGAGGATCACCGGAATGATCAGACCGCGGTCGCGGCTGGACGCCTCCCGCATGTCGTGCACGACGGCGCTGCTGCCGCCCACCCGTGCCTCCGCACCGTCCAGCCGGGCGAGGGTCTCGCGGGCCGCGGTGACCGCACCCATGGCCGCCGGCGAGTCCGCCCCGGCGCTGAGCGTCGCCTCGACGTAGGCGAGGCCGTCCTTCACCTGTGGGCGCGCGACCTCGATGACGCCGGGCACGGTCTCCAGTGCGGCGTGCACCTCGTCCGCCGCGGAGCCCTTGGCGATGACGACCATGGGTTCACCGGAGCCGGCCGGGAAGTGCCGGGTCAGGATCTCCTCGCCCACCACCGACTCCGGCTTGGTCCTGAATCCGTCCTTCTGCTGGAGGCCGTCGGCGTTCAGGGTGACGGCCAGCGTGGCCACCGCCCCCAGCACCAGGCCGGTGCTGACCCAGACGGCACGCGGACGGCGGGACACCAGCCGGGCGATCCGCGACCACAGGCCCCGGGTGACATCGGGCTCCGTACCGTGCTTCGGCCGGGCCGGCCAGAAGACCCAGCGTCCGAAGATCACCAGCAGAGCGGGCAGCAACGTCATCATCGACAGCAGGCCGACCAGCACGCCGACGGCGCAGACCGGGCCGAGACCCTTGGTGGAGTTCAGAGCGGCCAGCAGCAGGACGAGCATGCTGACGGCGACGGTGGCGGCGCTGGCCACGATGGCGGGCCCGGCCCGGCGCAGCGCCACGGCCATGGCCTCGTGCCGGTCCTCGTGCCGCCGCAGCTCCTCTCGGTAGCGGGCGACGAGCAGCAGCGCGTAGTCGGTGGCCGCGCCGAGCACCAGGACCGTGAGGATCATCGCCGTCTGGGCGTTGACCGTGAGTCCCGCGTTCTTGGCCAGCAGGTAGACGATGGCCTGCGAGATGACCAGGGACATGCCCGCGGAGATCATCGGCAGCAGCCAGAGCAGTGGACTGCGGTAGGTGACGACGAGGATCGTCACGACGATGAGGAGGGTGACCAGCGTGAGTTTGAAGTCGGCGCTGCTGAAGGACTCGGCGGAGTCGGCGGCATAGCCGGTCGGGCCCGTGACGTGGACGCCGAGACCGTCCGGGGCGCTCGGCCGCGCGATCGCCCGCATGTCTTTCGCGGCCGCGTTGAGCCCCTCCCAGCCGTCCTTGCCGAGGTGGACGTTGACGACGGTGCGCAGGGCCTTGCCGTCGTCCGAGCGCACCGGACCGTAGGGCTCGCCCACCACGCCGGTGCCGTCAGCGAAGTGCACGGCGTCGGCCCGGGCCTTCGCCTCGTCGGCGGCCGTGATCCCGGACGGGCGGTCGTAGACGATGACGGTCGGGCTGGTGTCGGCCGGCTGGAACTTCTCGGACAGCTCGAGCACTTCGGTCGACTCCGCGTTGCCGGGGAGCCAGGCGGCGGCGTCGTTGGACTCGACGTCGCCGAGCTTCCCGGCCAGCGGCTGGAGCACGATCAGCAGACCGATCCAGGCCGCGAGCACCAGCCACTTGAGCCGGCGCCCGCCGGGCCAGGACAGCAGTGTGCGTGTCATCAGAAGCCCTCTTCCTCACGGGGCTTGGGCGGCAGCCGGAAGGCCAGCGCGAAGGAGACCGCGAGCAGTGCGATCACCACCCAGAGGGTGCGGACCATCGCGGTGCTGAAGTTCTCGGTGTGGGCCGTCCGCCAGACCCGCGCCGTGGCCTCGGCCACGGCCGGCCGGGCCTGCTGGAGGCTTCGGCAGCTGTCCGGCGTCCGTTCGGAGTCCTGCTGACTCGCCGACTCCCGCAGGCACACCCGCAGATCGGCCAGGAGCCGGTCCTGCTCGGTCGTGCTCGCCCCGGCGGCAGCGAGTTCGGCGCGGGCCCGGCTCGCGCCGTCGTCGACGCTCGCCGTGGCCTGTGAGCCGAGCAGCCCGAAGAACAGGGTCCCGAGCACCGCGACGCCCACGGTGAAGCCGAGCTGCTGGACCGCGGTGAGGACGCCGGAGGCGGTACCGGCCTCCTGCTTGTCGACGTCGGCCAGGGCGATGTCGAAGAGCAGTCCGATCATGATGCCCATGCCGAGCCCGGCCACGGCGATACCGGGGACGAGCTCCCAGCTGGTCAGCCCGCCGGCCTGGTCGCCGATCGTGAGCAGCATGATCAGCACGCCCAGTGCCAGCACCACGAGCCCGCCGTGCAGAGCCTTGCGGCCGAACTTCGATCCCAGCACCGCCCCGGTCAGGATCGCGCCGACGACGAGGAACACCGACCAGGGCGTCATGGTCAGCGCGGCCCTGGTGGGGCTGAAGCCCAGGCCGATCTGCAGATGCAGGGCGAGCAGCAGCGACATTCCGGAGACGCCGGTGAAGAACACCAGCGCCACCGCCAGTCCCGCGGCGTAGCGGGACCTGCGCAGCAGGCTGAGCTCGATGAGCGTGGCGCCGCCGCGCCTCTCCTGGCGCAGTTCGTGGGCGACGAAGCCGACGAGCACGGCCGCTCCGCCCAGCATCAGCACGAACGCCCATGCGGGCCAGCCGCGTTCGCGCCCCTGGACGAGCGGGAAGATGAGCAGGGTCAGCCCGGCCGTCACCAGCACCATGCCGACGACGTCGAACTTCGGCCGGACGGGCGCCTTGCCCTCGGGCAGCAGCAGGACCGCGCCGACGATCACGGCCGCGCCGATCGGCAGATTGATCAGGAAGACGGACCGCCAGCCCGTGCCGAACAGGTCGGCGTCGACCAGGAACCCGGCGACGATCGGGCCGAGAACGGCGCCCAGCCCGATGGCGGGTCCGAACGCGCCGAACGCCGCCGCCGTCTCCTTGGGCGGGAACATCTGCTTGATGAGACCGAGCCCCTGCGGAATCATCAGCGCGCCGAGCCCGCCCTGAAGGAAGCGCGCGGCGGTGAGCATCTCGGGGCCGGCCGCCACCGAGCACAGCACGGAGGCCAGGGTGAAGCCGACGGCGCCGACGACGAACATGCGCTTGCGGCCGTAGATGTCGCCCAGCCGGCCGCCGACCACGAGCAGGACGGCGAACGCGAGCGTGTACCCGACGGTGATCCACTGGATGACGCTGAGGCTGCCGCCCAGGTCCGCGCGGACCGCGGGCGCGGCCACGTTCATCACCGTGCCGTCGAGCAGGTCCATGATCTCGGCGCCGAGGATGACTCCCAGCGCGGCCCAACGGCGCGCGTAGGGCGGGGGTCCGGCCGCGGTTCCGTCCGGTCCGGGATCACCCTCCGGCAGTAACGCCGATGGCGGGGCCGTGGCCCTGTCCGGCTCGTCGGCTTCAACGGAACTCATGGCGTCCCCCGGGTCCTCGACTATTGGTCCATGAACGACCACCGTTCTACAATGGAACGGTGGTCGCGTCAAGAAACGGTGGCCCGTCCATGCCATACGATGAGGAGCACGTGTCGCGAAGCGAGGAAGGGAGGCCCATGCCCGAGGAGATTCCCGTGCCTCCGTGGCGCCGGCCGAAGAAGGCGCCGCCGCGCATGCCCCTGACCCAGGACCGGATCGTCGTCACGGCGCTCGGCATCCTCGACGCCGAGGGCCTCGACGCCCTGAGCATGCGGCGGCTCGCGCAGGAGCTGAAGACCGGGCACGCCTCGCTGTACGCGCACGTGGGGAACCGGGACGAGCTGCTCGACCTCGTCTTCGACATGGTGCTGACCGAGGTGGACGTCCCGGAACCGGAACCCGGCCGCTGGGCGGAGCAGGTCAAGGAGATGTGCCGGTCGCTGCGGAGGATGTTCCTGGCCCACCGGGACCTGGCACGGATCGCGATCGACCGGGTGCCGCTGGGCCCCAACGGGATCGTGGGGATGGAGCGCACCATGAACCTGCTGCGCTCCGGGGGCCTGCACGACGAACTCGCCGCCTACGGGGGCGACCTGCTGTCGACCTTCGTCACGGCGGAGGCCCTGGAGCAGTCGTCCCGCAATCCCGGAACGGAACAGGGCCGGGAGCAGGCCGGCATGTTCGCCGACCAGCTCCACGGCTACCTGAAGTCACTGCCGGCCACCAGTTTCCCGAACCTGGTCCACCTGGCCGGCCCGATCACCTCGCTCGACTCCGACCGCCGGTTCGAGCTCGGCCTCGAGATCATCATCGCCGGCCTGGTGGCCGGAGCCGGCGAGGCCGCGGGCGACCGGGTCAGGACGGCAGGATCGCCCCCCGGGGAGTCATGAACACGGCCTTCGGCGGCCCCGTGAGCCCGGGCAGCGAGCTCAGCGCCTCCCGCAGCCTTGCCGAGCGCGGGTCGGCGCCGAAGTTCTCCCGGTAGGCCTGCTCGCTCTCCCACTGGGCGTAGTTGACGACCGCGGTCCCGTCCGTGCTCGCGTGATACGTGGCCGACAGGAAGCCGGGCACCTCGCGGATCCACTCCTGCACCCCGCCGGTGGCCAGCTCCACCAGCTTGTGCTGGGTGGCGGGGCCGTCCACCGGGAAGGTGACGACCGCGACGAAGCCCACCCGGGGATCGTTGACTTCAGCCATCGTTGCTCCTCCTCAACAGCTCTCCGGCGTACAGCGCCGCCCCGGGCCCGAACTGCAGCCCGATGTGGCTGCCCGCCGCGTGCACATCACGCCACAGGCGCTGCATCGGGCTGTCCTGCGCCTGTGCCCTGGTGCCCGCCGAGGCGAACAGCCGGTCGGTCGCGGCGGTCAGCAGCTCGGCCGCCAGGGCGCAGTCCCGCGCCCCGCGGCCGACCAGTTCGCCGGTCACCGAGCCGGCGTCGGCGACCGCAGCGACCCGCTCCAGCAGCAGCTGGGCCGCGTCGATCTCGCCGGTGGCCCGGGCCAGCGTGTGCTCGTACACCACCCGGTCCTGGGACGAGACGGCGTTCTGCCCGGTCGGCCCGGCCAGTTTCCCGGCCGTCCACGAGGTCCACACGGCCGCGGCCCCGCGGGCCGCGCCGAGCATCGGCAGCGCGAAGGCCAGCCCGTTGACCGCCCGCATGGGCACGGTGTGACAGATCGCCTCGGCCTCCGGAACGAGACCGGCCGCGATGGCCGCACGGGTGCAGGCCCGCGCGTCGGGCACGAACACCCCGTCGAGGACGAGCGTGTTGCTGCCCGTTCCGCGCATACCCATCGGGTACCAGCTGTCGACGATCCCGTACGCCTCTCGCGGCACCGCGAAGAACCACGGCTCGTCGCCCGCCTTGGCGCAGATCAGCGCCCAGTCGGAGTGATCCACGACGCTGACGAACGGCCAGGTGCCCGTTACGTGCCAGCCGCCCGGCCTCCTCTCGGCCCGGCCCAGCGGCATCAGGGCGCCGACGATCAGGGCGTCGGGGCCGTCGGACCACAGCTCGGCCCGGCCCTCGTCCGGCAGGTAGGCGGCCATCCGGCCGAGGCTCGCGGTGAGCGAGGCGTACCAGGCGGTCGAGGCACAGGCCTCGCCCAGCACCGCGACAGGCTCCACCAGCTCCCCGAACGTCGCGGCGCGGCCGCCGTGCGCCGCCGGAACGAAGTGGGCGGCGAAGCCGGCTTGAAGGACCGCGCCGACGACGTCGGTACCCAGTCGGCGCCGCTGCTCGGCGTCGGCCGCCCGCTTCCCGGCGAGTTCGGCTATCCGGTGGGCGTGTGCCGTCAGGGACGGCCGTTCCTGGGTCATCGTGTCCTCGCTCATGCCGGATCCCTCGGGCTCCAGCCGGTCTTGGCCAGCCACTGGTCGAGGGTGAGCAGCTGCGGGAACCGGGCGCGCAGCGTGGGGATGTCGGCGTGATAGCCGATGCCGTTGAGCCAGGTGTACGAGATCGCCTGCCACTCGAATCCCGTGCGGTGCAGCTCCGGTATCGGCACCGACACGAAGCGGGCGGGCAGCCCGGTGTGCCGGCCGAACGCGGCCGCGATCTGCTCGCCGGTCAGCTCGTCCCCGGCCAGCTCGATCTTGGCGCCGCCGAAAGTGTCGGGGTCGTCGAAGGCGTCGGCCGCGAAGTACCCGATGTCGGGGCCGCTGATCATCTGCAGGGTGCTGTCCGGTCCGAGGCCGCGCCGGAAGGTCAGCACGCCGTCCTCCATGACGAGGGGCGACATGTCGTGGTTCAGGTTCTCCATGAAGTACGACGGCCGCAGAAAGGTGAATTGGAGCGCGTTCTCCTGGATCCGCTGCTCGATCGCGAGCTTGGACAGCCGCCAGTTCACGCCCTCCGGCCGTTCCGCGCCGCCCACGGAGCTGTGGACGTAGTGCTGGACGCCCAGGTCGCGGGCGGCGTCGGCGCAGATCTTGCCCTGCCGCTCCTCGCCCGCCACGCCCGCCGGTGTCATCGGCGTCTGGATGCTGAACACGCCGTAGGCGCCCTTCATCGCGGCGCGCACCGACTCGGCGTCCTCCAGGTCGCCGGTGTGCAGGCTCGCGCCCAGTTCACGCAGCTCCTTGGCCTTGGGCGCGCCGGGGTCCCGGACGAAGGCCCGGACGGTCCAGCCGCGTTCCAGCAGGTACCGGGCCGCGGAGCCGCCTTGCTTGCCGGTGGCGCCGAGGACCAGTACGGGCTTGTTCTCATCGGGCATCGCAGTGCCTTTCGTTGGTCGTCGTCACGAGTCGCGGGAGCCGGCGGGCGAGGTGAGCACCGACAGCCTTCGCACCGACAGCCGCACCCCCTGGCCGAAGTGGCGCTCCAGGAAGAGCCCGAGGCCGAAGCTGAGTCCGCGCGGCCGTACGGCCTCCTCCCGGCCGCCGTTGTCCCGCCGGAGCCAGCGCGCGTCCAGTGCGCGGAAGCCGATCCGGTCCACGGACAGGACCTCCTGCCCGTCGGCCGTCCAGTGGGCGGTTCCGGCCGCGGCGTCGTACCCGACCTCGAGCCGGTGGAGCGTGCCGGGGGTGCGGTCCGCGACCGGGACGCAGTAGGTGAAGGCCGCGAACTCGGCGTCGGGCCGCAGCGCGAGCCGCTCGTAGACCGCGTAGAGCCGGCTGTGCGTGAGGAAGAAGTCGAAGATGATCCCGGACTCCAGATCGACCGAGATCAGGCCGCCCGCGCCGAGCCGGGCGTCCGCGTCGGGTTCGGTCACGTCGTCGTACGGATGGGAGCGCAGACCGAAGCCTCGCAGTCCCATCTCGGCCCTGACCGAGAGCCGTTCGCCGGGCACGGCGGTGAACGCCGCGCGCGCGCCGGCGGTGCCGCCGGTGGTGAAGGCACCCCACCGCAGATGCAGCGGGGTGCCGTCCGGCCCGGGCTTGGGCTCGGTGAACGCCGGCCGCCGGGTCCCCGGGTGGGCGGCGCTCGGCACGACCACCAGGCCGTCCGGTCCGCCGCGGACCAGCCCGTCTCCCGCCTCGAGACCGTCGACCGGGCGAAGCCGCCACGGCGCGCCCGGTCCCTCGGTCACCAGCCCCCCGGCGAACTCCTCATGGAAGATCTCTGTGCTCATCCGGCCGCCCTCCCCGTGGTGTACCCGTCCTACGGGCTCCACCTTGGCAAGAGGGCGTCGAGGTCCGCTCGAAGCGGAGTCGAAGGGTGCTGGGTCAGACGTCGCGGCCGCGCTGGGCGGCGTCGCCGCCGAGGCCCCAGGTGATGATGCGCTTGGGGTGGATACGGATCATCGCGGTACCGAAGTAGGGGTGCGGCGGCTGCGCGTCGGTCAGCGCCTCGGCCCGGCCGCGCACTTCGATACCGCGTACGTTCCACGGCTGCGTGGAGATCAGGTCGTCGACGACGAAGGCGACCTGGTCGTGCTTGGTGACATTGCGGAACTTCTTGCTGGCGGTCAGGTTGTGCCCGCCGATGTCGATCGTGCCGGTCTCGGTGTTGACGCGGAACGAGACCGGGTTGGCCTGCGGCTGGCCGTCGGGCGCCACGGTGGCCAGCCGGCCGAGGTTCTGGGAGGCGTAGTACTCGAGCTCGTCAGGAGTGAAAGGCATGTCAGCTTCCTTGGACCTTGATGTGATCGGAATGCTCCCGGCCGGGCACGGCCCCTGCCGGGGGCGTCGGAGTCGTGACGGAGGAGGGCAGCCAGCGGAGCACGGCAAGGGCGCCCACGAGCGCCACCGCGGCAGCCGCCCCGGCGGCCAGGTGCATGGCGTCCAGGAACGCCTGGCGCGCGGGGCCGACAAGTCCGCTCTCCCCCAACCTAGTCGCGGCCAGGAGGGTGGCATCCAGGGACTCGCCGGCCTGGTGCCGCGCGGAGGGCGGCAGTACGGCGAGCTCGTCCTCGATGCCGCGGCGGTACGCGGCGCCCATGAGGGAACCGAGCACCGCGACGCCCAGGGCGCCGCCCAGCTGGCGCACGGTGTTGTTCATCGCCGAGGCGACGCCCGCCTTCTCGCGTGGGATCGCGTTCATGATGGACACGGCCGCGGTCGGCATGACGCATGCTACGCCCGCCCCCAGCGCGGCGAACAGGACGAGGATCAGCCATACGGGTGCGTGCTGGGTCACGAAGGTGACCCCGCAGAGCGAGGCGGTGACGGCCAGCATGCCCGCCGCGCACACGTTCCGGGGGCCGATCGAACGCACCAGGACCGTGCTGAGCGGGCCGCAGACCACGTTCGCGACGGCCAGTGCCACGGTGCACCCCCCGGCCTGAAGGGGGGTGTAGCCACGCACGCTCTGCAGGTAGAAGGCGCTGAAGAAGAGGAAGCCCATCATCGCGAAGCTGACGAAGCCGACGGCCGCGACGGCGGTGGAGAAGGCCTTCATCCGGAAGAAGCCGAGCTCCAGCGAGGGTTCCGGGGTACGCCGCTCGTGCCACAGGAAGACGAGGAGCAGGCCGAGACCCGCCAGGCCGGCCGCCCAGACCGCGGGCCGGGTGACCCCGCCGCTCCGGCCGGCCTCGATGATCGCGTAGACGAGCGGCACGACACCGGCGATCGAGAGCAGCAGTCCGGCCGCGTCGACACGCCGGCCCGCCACGCCCCGGGTCTCGGGCACCACCAGCACCACCGCGACCAGGCACCCGGCCATGAGGGGCACGTTCACCAGCAGGACCGAGCCCCACCAGAAGTGCGCGAGCAGCAGCCCGCCGGTGACGGGCCCGATGCCGAGGGCGAAGCCGACCGAGGCCGCCCAGATCCCGAGGGCCTTGGGCCGCTCGCGCAGCGGGAAGACGGCGGCGATGGTGGCGAGCGTGCTCGGCAGCACCGCCGCGCCGCTCACCCCCATGCAGGCACGGGCGGCGATGAGCTGCTCCGGCGACCCGGCGTAGGCCCCGGCCAGGGACGACAGTCCGAACAGGCCGAGGCCCAGCAGGAGTACCCGCCTGCGGCCCAGTCGGTCACCCAGCACACCCCAGGTGAACAGTGTCGCCGCGAAGGCCAGGGTGTAGGCGCTGAGCACCCATTCCACCTGGCTGTGCGAGGCGCCCAGGCCCTGGTCCGGGTCGGTGAGGGTGCGCAGCGTCACGTTGAGCACGGTGTTGTCGAGGATGATGCCCACCAGGCTGACGACCAGCACCCCGAGGACGGCCCAGCGGCGCGGATGGCCCTCGTCCGCCGGGCCGCCCGGACGGCCGGGGTTCGGTGTCACAGCTCCGGCACCAGGACGAGCTTGCCCCGCACATGGCCCTGCTCCAGCCGGTGATGGGCCTCGGCCGCCTTGGCGAAGGGGAGGACGGCCTCGACGTGCGGCCGCAGCCGGCCCTCGGCGCAGAGCGCGGCCAGCGCGGCGAGCCGCTCGGCGGACCGCACCACCTGCGGCATGACGATGCCCTCCTGGGCCGCGGCACGGAAGTTGGCGAGGGTGGCGATCCGGGCCCGGTCCGCGACGAGTTCGAGCGACACGGCGAGCGCTTCAGGACCTCCGTGGCAGTCGAGGGCGGCGTCGACGCCGTTCGGGGCCAGGGCCCGCACCCGGTCGGCGAAGCCCGGCCCGTAGGCGACGGGCAGTGCGCCCAGCGACCGCAGGTAGTCGTGGTTGTGCTCGCCGGCGCTGCCGATCGCCGTGCCGCCCCGCTCCCGGACGAGCTGGACGGCGAGGCTGCCGACACCGCCGGCCGCGGCGTGCACGAGCACGGTGTCCCCGGGGCCGACCCGCAGTTCGCCCAGCGCGATGTCGGCGGTCTGTCCGACGGCCGACAGGGACCCCGCGACCTCCCACGACAGCTCCGGCGGCTTCGCGGTGATCTGGTCCGCGCCGACGGCGAGCACCTCGGTGCCGGACCGCAGTACGGCGAACCCGAGCACCTCGTCACCGGGCGCGAACCCGGTCGCCTCCGGCCCGGTCCGCTCGACGACCCCGGCGAACTCGTTGCCGATGATCTGCGGAAACTCGACCGGATAGCGACCGCGCATGCCGCCCGAGCGCACCCGGCAGTCGAACCCGTTGACTCCGGCGGCCCGTACGCGGACCGTCACCTGGCCCGGCACCGGCACCGGCTCGGGGACATCGACGAGGCCCAGTACGTCCGGCCCGCCGAACTGGTGAATGGCTACGGCCTTGGGCATGCGTTCTCCCTTGTTCGTCCGAATGCCGCTGCGACTACTTGTGCTTCTTGACCTGTGTGCTGGCCAGGACGGTCTCGGGCTTCGCCGGGTCGGGGAAGCACTCGAAGGGGCCCCACTCGTCCAGGATCGGCTGGTAGCGGTACCAGTAGAAGCCCGGGTCCTCGTAACCCGACCCGCCCGAGACGAAGTTGAGCGTGCCGGTGGTCCTCGGGGCCTTGTAGGTCACCTTCAGCGTCGGCAGGTCGAACTCGACGCCGCCCTGGAACGGGCCGGAGGCGCTGACGACGATGTCCCGGCCCTCGACCTCGACCCTGACGTCGGAGTCGCCGAGGCCGCTGCCTCCGGTCAGCCGTACCTTGTGGACCTTCGCGCCCTCCGGGATCCGGTAGGCGATCCGCACGTCGTTGACGATCTGGTTGTACTCGGCGAAGGCGGTGATCGGGTCGGGGTCGTAGGTGGCGTTGAACTTCTTGCCGGCGCGGACCGAGGCGGGCACGGTGACGTCGAAGCCGCGCTCGTAGTCGTAGACCGGGTGCGTGTTGCCCTGCACCCAGGTGCGGCACTCGTACGGCACGGCGACGCTCGCGGCGTGCGCGCCGGTACCCAGGGTCACGAGTCCCCCCAGGGCGATGGCGGACGCGGTGGTCAGACGTATCGCGTGGTGCAGCGACGAGGTCATGGAACGGTCTCCTTCGGGTTCTTGGATCAGGAATGCTTGGACGCTTCGGAGGAATGCCTGGGCACTTCAGGGGACGAGCACGACCCGGCCCAGCTGGGCCCTGGCCTCGACGACGGCGTGCGCTTCGGCCGCCCGCTCCAGCGGCAGCCGGGCGTGCACCGCGGACGTCACCTGGCCTTCGGCCAGCAGTCGGGTGAGTTCGGCGACGCCCGCCTCGTACTCCCGGGGGCGGCCGTCACGCCAGGCGGACAGGGCGAAGCCGGTGACGTACTTGATGCCGATGAGGTCCATCACCGACACCCTCGGGATCGCCAGCTCGCCGCCGGACGAGCCGTAGAACACCAGCCGGCCGCCCGGAGCGAGCAGGCCGACTCCCTGTTGCAGGACCTCGGCGCCGATGCCGTCCAGAATCAGGTCGGGGCCACGTCCCCCGGTGAGTTCCCGGACCTCGTCGGCCCAGTGCGCGCAGCGGTGGTCGACGACGGCGTCGGCGCCCGTCGCGCGGGCGAACTCGCGTTTGGCGGCCGCGCCCGCGGTGCCGATGATCCGGCCGGCCCCGGCCGCCCGGGCGAGCTGGACCGCGATGTGGCCCACCCCGCCGGCCGCCGCGTGGACCAGCACCGTCTCGCCCTTGCGCAGTTGTCCGGTGCGCAGGATGCCGAGGGCGATCAGTCCGGTGCCCGGGAGGACCGCGGCCTCGGCGGCGTCCAGCTCGTCGGGCACGGGTACGACGGTGACGGCGTCGACGACGACCTGCTCGGCGTAGGCGCCGTAGAGGGTGAACGCACCGACCCGGTCTCCCGGCCGCAGGGCCGTGACGTCGGGACCCACCGCGGCGATCCTGCCGACCACGTCGCCGCCGAGGACGACGGGGAAGACGGGCCGCCACATCGGCGCGGGAAAGGCCTCGCGCCGCATCTGGGTCTGCGCGTGGCCGACGCTCACGGCCTCGACGGCGATTCTCACCTGGCCGGGGCCGGGCTCGGGGACCGGACGCTCGGCGACGTACAGCACGTCGGGGTCCCCGTACCGGTCGAACTGCACGGCACGCATCACGCGCTCTCCTCCTGGGGCTGCTCGGTCCGCCCCAGGGCGGCCAGTACGGCGAGGTGCCGGTCGTCACGGTCCCGGACCAGTTCGGTGTAGGGCCGGTGTCCGTAGGCGGCTTCGGTCTGTGCGACCAGGGCGTCGAGGGCCTGTGGGGTGAGGTCGGGCTGTCCGAGCCCACGCCAGCCCTGTTCGAGGCCGCTGCCCAGGTGCTCGAGCCACTTGCGCAGGCCGCCCGGACCGCCGCCCAGGTGGAACGCGTGGAACGGCCCGATGGTGGACCAGCGCAGGCCGATCGAGTCGGTGACGATCCGGTCGAGCTCCTCGACGGTCACCACGCCTTCGAGGACGAGGTGGATGCTCTCGCGCAGCAGCGCCGACTGGAGCCGGTTCGCCGCGAAGCCGGGCAGCGCCCTGCGCACCACGACGGGGGTCCGCCCGACCGACGCCAGGAAGGCCACCGTCCTTTCGACGGCCTCCGGGTCGGTGCGTTCTCCGCGGACCACCTCGACCAGCGGAACGATGTGCGGTGGATTGAACGGATGCGCGACGACCAGCCGGCCCGGTCCTGGCATGTCCCGGCTCAGCTCGTCGGGGAGCAGTTTCGACGTCGAGGACAGCACGAGGGCCTGGTCCGGGGCGGCCGCGCCGATCTCGGCGAACAACCGCTGCTTGAGCGGCAGGTCGTCGGGGGCGTTCTCGGAGACGACGTCCGCCCCGGCCACCGCCCGGCCGACGTCCGGCTCGTACTCGATGCGCGCCGCCAGCTCGTCCACCCGCCCCGGGGAGAACAGCCCGAGCGCCTCGCGCACGACGCGCCGGACGTCGGGCCGACGGCTGTTGACGCGTACCGTCAGCCCGTGGGCGCTGAACAGATTGATCCATCCCAGGCCGATCGTGCCCGCCCCGATCACTGTCACGGTGCTCATGGCGACGAGCCTGGCAGCGCCCACTCGAACCCGGCTCGAGGGAACTTCGAGGCCGCGGCGCGACCGTGGCCGTATGACCATCACCGCGCTTCCCACCGGCCTGTACGCCGAGGTCCTGTCGTTCTACGGCCACCAGATGCAGAAGCTGGACGGCCGTGACTTCGCCGGCTACGCCGCGACCTTCACCGAGGACGGCGAGTTCAAGCACTCGCCCACGCTGCCCGCCGCCCACACCCGGGCCGGGATCACCGCCGTCCTGGAGGACTTCCACCGCAAGTTCGACGCCCGCAGGATCCAGCGCAGGCACTGGTTCGACCACACGGCGCTGAGCCAGGCGTCCGACGGCTCGATCACGGCGACGAGTTACTGCCTGGTGCTGACCGTCCACGCCGACGTCAAGGCGCCCGAGTTCGGGCCGAGTTGCCTCGTGCACGACGTCCTGGTCCGGGGTGCGGACGGCGAGTTGCTGCTGCGCTCCCGCCACGTCACCCATGACCACGTCTTCCCCGGCTGACCGGCACGGGAACGGCCGCCGCATCGGGTGCACCCTCCTCTTCGCGCCAACCTCGTCGTGTCCGACTCCGCGGGCGGCTTGGGACATTGACAGCGGTGACCCGGTGAACGAACGCTGACAGGGGCACACGACGCGCCTCGCCCACCACAGGCACCACGGGCACGGTCGGAAGGAGACGGCATGGCGACACGGCGGCGCCCGACCGGACACGCCCGATGAACCGATACCCCACGGTCGCGGAGGTCACCGCGGCGGCGCGGCGGCTGGTCTCCCGGTTCCCGGGGGCGGGCCGCCTGCGCCGTGTCGGCACGTCCCGGGCGGGCCGGCCGATCCTGATGCTGTCGGTGGGCCACGGACCGCGCCACGTCCTGGTGGTGGCCCGGCCGCACCCGGACGAGCCGGTGGGCGGCGCGACGGCACTGGCGCTGGCGGAGCGGGTCGCGGGCGGCGACCGGCGCTCCCCGGCGACCGACCCCGACGCCGTCACCTGGGACATCGTCCTGTGCCTCGACCCGGACGGCGCCGCTCTGAGCGAGGGCATCGAGACGGCGACCGCCGGCCCCGCCCCGACCCTGGCGCCCTACTACCGCGCCGCCTTCCGCCCGGTCGCCGCGGAGCAGCCGGAGTGGGCCCCGATCGTCGGCCGGCGACTCCCGGAGAGCCGTGCCCTGTTCGACGTGATCGCCGGCCTGCGCCCCGTCCTCCAGTGCTCCCTGCACAACGTCGACGCGGGCGGCACCTGGGCCCAGCTCACCCGCGGCCTCCCCGGACTCGCCGCCCCCTTCGCGGCGTCCGCCGCCGACCTGGGCGTCCCGGTCCAGCACGGCACGTACGACGCCCTGTACTGGGAGAACCCGGCCCCCGGCATCCATGTCCTGCCGCCGCCGGGCAGCACCGCGCGGGCGGCGGCCGGGTCCGAGGACATCGGCCGGTCCACCTGGTGCGCGCCCCAGCGGTACGGCGGTGCCACGGCGATCGTCGAGGTACCGCTGTGGGCCACCGCCCCGGCGGACGACCTGACCCCGCACGCGGCCCCCGCCCGGGCCCTGCGCGAGCTGTCCGGGCTGGTGCGGGAGGGCGGCCGGCAGGTGACCGCCGTGTTCGAGAAGGCCCGCGGCTTCCTGCCGGCACCCGGGGACAGCCCGCCCGTACGCGTACTGGAGTGGATGGCCGACGACCTGTACGACCTGGTGGCCGACTCCTGGGAACCCCTGGTCCGGCAGGCGGAGGCGGGGCCGCGCACCGACGGCTCCCCCTCGTTGACGGCGGCCGGGATCGGCGCCCTGGAGGTCGTCGCGCGCCGCCAGCCGCTCCGCGCGGCGGGACTCCTGCTGCGGCTCCTGCGCGCGGCCGAGGACCCGGCGGCCGCCGGGCTCCACCACGAGCTGGACGCACGCTTCACCACCTGGTGCACGGAGTTCGAGACGTCCCTGCGGCTGCGCTGGGTACCCGTGCCCGCCCAGGTGGAACTCCAGACCCGCACGGTCGTGGCGGCGGCGGAGTGCGCGCTGACGCCGTGAAGCACCTCGGGTGAACCACCGGCGCAGGGTCAGCTCCACACCTGTCGTTCCAGGCTGCGGGGGTCGTCGACCTGGCTCCACTCGGCGTCGATGCGCATGGTGGCCCGGCGGTCGGTGTCGTACGGGTCCCAGCCGGGGTCGCCGGTCCGGGCGAACCGGATCCAGGTCGCGTGGACCCGGGCGGCGAGGTCGGCGGGGGCCCGGTCCGGGCCGAGCAGGGCGGCGGGGCCGTTGAGTTCGGGCCGGTCCGCGAGGTCGAAGACGAAGGGCAGTTCGACCGTGTGGGTGGCGCCGAGCTCTCCGTCCAGGGCGCGGGACCGCCAGGCGAACTCGTAGGCGTGGGTGGCGGCCCGCGGGTGGGCGGCATGCGCGCTCGCCAGCGCACGGCTGCCCGCGCCGAACAGGGCGTCGGCCATGACGGCGGAGCGCAGCTGGGCGAAGGATGCCCCGGGGCGTGACGCACGGTAGGTCTCGACGAGCCGTGCCGGATCGGGGTGCGAGCGTGCGGCGGCCTCGTCGACGTCTGCGGCGGTCGAGGTGGCGTACTTGCCCACCGGGACCAGGTAGAGGTTGCCCTCCTCGGTGTTGGTGCCGACGAGCAGATCGACGTCGGCGGCGCGGCCGGCGGCCACGGATGCGGCGGGCTGGGTGTCCAGGACCAGGCTGAAGGGGCTGAGGCCGATCAGCGGGTCGCCGTGGGTCTCGGTCCGCAGGTCGATGCCCGCGAGCCCGGAGGCCGCCTCGACGAGCCGCTCGTCGGGGATGCCGGCGAACGCGTCCACGTGCGGCTCGATGCCCAGGGCCTCGGCGGCGGCCCCGGTGACGCGGGCGGCCTGCTCGGGCGTGAACGCCCCCAGGCCGCTGCCGCTCTGCACGATCGCGCGGCGCAACAGCCCGTCGGCCTCGCGGGTGGCGAGGACGCCGCCGACGACGGTCGCCCCGGCCGACTGGCCGAAGAGGGTGACGTTGTGCGGGTCCCCGCCGAAGGCGGAGACGTTCTCCCGCACCCAGCGCAGCGCGGCGACGACGTCGAGCAGGCCGCGGTTGGCGGGCGCCCCGGGGACGTCGAGGAACCCGGCGATCCCGAGCCGGTAGTTGAGGGTGACCAGGACGACGCCGTCACGGGCGAACGCGGAGCCGTCGTACAGGGCGGCCCGCGTCGATCCGGCGACGAAACCGCCGCCGTGGACGAACACCATGACCGGCAGCCCGCCACCACCGGTGGCGGGCGTGAAGACGTTGACGGTGAGGTAGTCCTCGCCGCGGCTCCAGCCGGTGCCGAAGTAGGGGGTCATGTCGATGTCGCCGAGCCTGCGTGCGGACTGCGGGGCGTTGGGTCCCGGCACGGTGGCGTCCCGTACGCCGTCCCACGGCTCGTGCGGCCGCGGCGGGGCGAACCGGGCGGCGCCGCGGGGCGGAGCGGCGTACGGAATGTTCAGGAAGGTGAGGGCGTCGCCCCGGCGCAGGCCGCGGACGGCGCCCTGCTCGGTGGTCACGACGGGTTCGGGGTGGTGGTTCATCTCTCGTGTCCTTCCGCGGGCCTCAGGCCGACTCGGTGTACCTGGCGAAGGGCGCCCAGCCCTTGACGGCGAACTTGCCGCCCTCGCGCACGACCTCGGCGGCGCCGTGGCCGCCGAGGTGCGCGGGGAAGACGAGGGCGTTGCTGTCCACCGCCGAGCCCAGGAGCCGGTGGCGGGTGGCACGGGCTTCGGCGGGGTCCTCGCAGAAGCAGCTGTTGGCGTCGGGCTCGTGGATCTGGATCGGGCTGTGCATCAGGTCGCCGACGAACAGGGCCCGGTCGGAGCCTGACTCCAGCCGCAGCACGGACGAGCCGGGGGTGTGGCCGGGGGCGAGGTCGAGGCGCAGGTTGGCGTCGATCCGGTGGCTGTCCTCCCACAGCAGGGTGAGACCGGCCGCGTGCACGGGGGCGACGCTGTCCTCGAAGACGTTCTGGTTGCCGCGGCCGAGCAGGGTCTTGATCTCGTTGGCCGGGTTCCAGTAGTCGAAGTCCGCCTTGGCCATCAGGTAGGTGGCGTTGGGGAACGTCGGTACCCAGGTCCGGCCGTCGAGGTAGGTGTTCCAGCCGACGTGGTCGACGTGCAGATGGGTGTTGATCACGATGTCGACGTCCTCGGGCCGGACCCCGGCGCGGGCGAGATTGCCCAGGAAGTCGGTGTCCAGGCGGCTCCACACCGGCGCGTACGGCCGGTCCTTGTGGTTGCCGACGCCGGTGTCGACCAGGATGGTCTTGCCCTCGCTGCGCAGGACCCAGGTCTGGATCGCGGTGTTGACGATGCGGGTCTCGGCGTCCAGGAAGTCCGGAACCAGCCAGGAACGGTGCGTGTCCCACGCCTGGGCCGGGCTGTCCGGGACGAACGCCTCGGGCGTCATGCCGACGGGGCCGTAGTACTCCCGGACCCGGGTCACGGTGACATCGCCCAGGGTGATGGTGTCCACGGTGTGCTCCAGTTCAGAAGGTCTTCAGAAGGTCGGGCGTGAACGCCCCTGTTCCGCAAGACTGCGCCGCGGGTGGCGGGCGGCGGTATGCGTCACGTGACTGCACCCGTGTCCGCCCGAGTCCGTCGTGTGCGGCTGTGGACAGCAGGAATACGGCCGAGGCATCGCCGCGTTGCCGTCAGGGCTGTCTCAGTTCCTGGAGCATCCGTGAAGAATGGTGAACGCGCACGACCGGGCCGCGGCTCGCCCGCAGACATCGGTCCGACCGTGGTGGGCCGGGAGGCCGAGATCGCGGAGATCGGGAGTCGCATCGCCGTCGACCGGTCCCCCAGCTCGGTGCTGATCGTCGAAGGCGACCCCGGCGCCGGCAAGAGCGTCCTGCTCGACCTCGCCGTACGGCGGACACGCGGCGTCGGCCACCGGGTACTGAGGGCGGTGGGCAGCGAGTCCGAGGCGCCCCTCGCGTTCGCCGGTCTGCACCAGCTGCTCCGCCCGGTGCTCGGCGACCTGGAAGGCCTCCCGGCACGCCAGCGCTCCGCGCTCCGGACCGCCCTGGGACTGGCCGAGCACACCGAACACGCCGACACCCCCGACGCCCTGCTCGTCGGCCTGGCAGTGCTGACCCTGGTGTCGGACCTGTCCGAACCGGCACCGCTGCTCGTGGTGGTCGACGACGCCCAGTGGATCGACCGCGCGTCCCTGGACGTCCTCTCCTTCCTGGCCCGGCGCATGGACAGCGAGCCCGTGACGCTGCTGATGGGCGTGCGTACCGCGGCCGTGCTGCCCGGGTTCGACAAGGGATACGAGCGCCTGGAGATCGGGCCGTTGAGTGGTGACGCGGCGAACCGGCTGCTGGATGAGCAGCCGAAGCGGCCCACGGGCCGTACCCGGGTCCGGATTCTGCAGGAGGCGGCGGGCAATCCGCTGGCCCTGGTCGAACTCGCCCGCGCCGCGGCGAACAGACAACCGGAGGGCAGCGCGGTGGAGGGCCCGCTGCCCGTCACCGACCGGCTGGAAGGGATCTTCGCCGGCCACCTGCGGAGCCTGCCGGAGACCACCCGCCGCGCCCTGCTGTCGCTCGCCACCGCCGACGCGGCGGACGCTCCGGTGGCCGCACGGGACCTGCCCGAGGCCGACGACACGGTATGGCTGCCCGCCGAGCGGGCCGGTCTCGTACGGCGGGACGGCACCGGGGTCTCCTTCCGCCACCCGCTCGCCCGCTCGGCGGTCTACCACGCCGCGCCCTTCGAGCAGCGCAGGCGTGCCCACCTCGCTCTCGCCCGGCTGCTGGGCGAGGAGCCCGACCGCCGCGCCTGGCACCTCGCCGCCGCGGCCGTACGACCCGACGAGCAGGTGGCGGCGGCACTGCGGGAAACAGCGGGCCGGGCCGGGCGCCGGGGCGGCCACGCGGCCGCTGCCGCCGCTCTGGAGCGCGCCGCGGAACTCAGCCCGCACCGCGCGGACCAGGCGCGACTGCTGGCCGACGCCGCGGAGACGGCCGTCTTCACCGGTCAGCTCGGCTGGGTGGAACGCCTGGCCGCCGGGGTCCGGGAGCGCAGTGACGACCCGGCGCTGATCGGCCGGGCGGCGCTGGCGACGGGACAGCTCATGGCCATGGGTCCGCACCACACGGCCGCCTTCGCGCTGCTGTCGCGCGTCGCCGACGCGGCGGCGGCCACCCGGTCGCCCCACCTGCCGGACGCGCTCGCCGCCGCGGCGGTGGTCCGCTACTACTCGGGCGAGGAGTCCCAGCGGCAGCGCATCGAGACCCTGCTCTCCGAGGTGCCGGACTCCCCCGCGGGCGGTGCGCTGCGCGCCTGGACACTGGCCGTCTCCGATCCCGCCGGCGCGGGAGCGTCCCTCGCGCCGGCGCTGCCCCGGCTGATCGCCGCGGCCAAGGACGAGGCCGGATCACTGACGGCGCTCGCCGTCGTGGCCTGGCTCCTCGACCGGACCCCCCTCGCCGCCGCGACCTTCGACGAGGCGTTCGGCCGTTGGCAGGCCCGAGGCCCGCTGCCGGCCGGTCTGGCCTGCGCCGCCGGCTGGGCGTATCTGGAGCAGGGCCGCTGGGCCGAGGCCCGCTCGGTGGCCGCCGAGATCGCGGAGGTGGCCTCGCAGGCCGGACTGGATCACGCCGAGGCGTGCGCACGAACCCTCGACGCGACCGTGCTGGCCTTGCGCGGCGAACCGGCCGAGGCACGTGGCAACGCCGAGCGGGCGCTGGCCCTCGTCGATCCCCTGGAGAGCCGTTCCGTCGCGGTCTTCGCCCGCCGTGCCCTGGGGCTGGCGGCGGTGGCCGAGGGCGACTACGACAGCGCGTACGCGCAGTTCCGCGCCGCCTTCACCGAGGACGGAGACCCGGTCCACTACCACGTCTCCCCCACCGTCCTGGCCGAACTCGCCGCCGCGGCCGTCCGCCGAGGACAGCGCGAGCACGCCGCGGAGCTGCTGGGGCGCTCGGCGCGGCGCCTGGGCCCCGGCATGTCGGCACGCCTCTCGCTGCTGGTCGAGCGAGGCCGCGCCCTGCTCGCCGAACCGGAGGACGCCGAACGCCACTTCCGGGCGGCGCTGGCGGGGGAGGCGGGCGAGCAGTGGCCCTTCGAGCGGGCACAGACCCGACTGGACTACGGGGAGTGGCTGCGCCGTCAGCGTCGCGTGGCGGAGGCCCGCCCGCTGCTGGCCGGAGCACTCGACACGTTCCGGCGGCTCGGCGCCCGGCCGTGGATCGACCGCACGAAGGCAGAACTGCGAGCCGCCGGCATCGAGGCGGACAGCGCCACGCCCGGTGCCCTCACCGAACTCAGCCCCCAGCAGCAACAGATCGTCCAGCTCGCGGCCCACGGCCTGACGAACCGCGAGATCGGGGAGAAGCTGTTCCTCTCCCCGCGCACGGTCGGCTCGCACCTCTACCGGGTCTTCCCCAAACTGGGCATCACCGCCCGCTCCCAACTGCGCGACCTGCTCGACGGCGCCCTGCCGGGCCCCGGTCCGGCGCAGTGGCTGGGCTCACCGGTCAGACGTTGAAGCGGAACTCCACGACATCCCCGTCCCGCATCACGTACTCCTTGCCCTCCATGCGGGCCTTGCCCTTCGCGCGGGCCTCGGTGACCGAGCCCGTTTCGACCAGGTCGTCGAAGGAGATGACCTCCGCCTTGATGAAGCCCTTCTGGAAGTCGGTGTGGATGACACCGGCGGCCTCGGGGGCGGTGGCGCCCTTCTTGATGGTCCAGGCGCGGGATTCCTTGGGGCCGGCCGTCAGGTAGGTCTGGAGGCCCAGGGTGCGGAAGCCGACGTGGGCGAGGGTGGCGAGGCCGGGCTCGTCCTGGCCGACGGACTGGAGGAGTTCGAGGGCCTCGTCCTCGTCCAGCTCGGCGAGGTCCGCCTCCAGCTTGGCGTTGAGGAAGATCGCCTCGGCGGGGGCGACCAGATCGCGCTGCTCGTTCTTGAAGTCGTCGTCGGTCAGCTCGTCCTCGTCGACGTTGAAGACGTAGAGGAAGGGCTTCGTGGTGAGGAGGTGGAGGTCGTGGAGGAGTTCCGCGCGCTCGCTGCCCTGGAGGATGCCCCGGGAGAAGAGGGTGTCGCCCTTCTCGAGGATTTCCTTGGCCTCCTCGACCGCCTTGACCTTGGGCGCGACGTCCTTCTTGATGCGCGACTCCTTCTGGAGGCGCGGGAGGACCTTCTCGATGGTCTGGAGGTCGGCGAGGATCAGCTCGGTGTTGATCGTCTCGATGTCGTCCTTCGGCGAGACCTTGCCGTCGACGTGCACGACGTTCTCGTCCTTGAAGGCGCGGATGACCTGGCAGATCGCGTCGGACTCGCGGATGTTGGCCAGGAACTTGTTGCCCAGGCCCTCGCCCTCGCTCGCGCCGCGAACGATGCCCGCGATGTCGACGAAGTCGACCGTGGCCGGGAGGATCTTCTCGGAGGAGAAGATCTCGGCCAGCTTCGTCAGGCGGGGGTCGGGGACGCCCACGACGCCGACGTTGGGCTCGATCGTGGCGAACGGGTAGTTGGCCGCGAGCACGTCGTTCTTGGTCAGGGCGTTGAACAGGGTCGACTTGCCGACATTCGGCAGACCGACGATTCCGATCGTGAGCGACACGTTGCGACTTCCCGTACGTGAGATGCGGAGGGGCGGGTTGGGGCGGGGCAGGCCAGGCAGGGCCGATCCACCAGTCTACGGGGTGTGCCGAGCCGGACCCGCTCGGAGTCGAACGCTTGGCCAAGGCACGCCCGACGGCGTGTCTGTCGGGCTATTCGGCACATAAACCGACCTAAGTTGGTCCAGTGGAGCAACACAGGACGCGACCTGCCCAGTACGGACCGCGACGAAGCGGGGCGCCGCTGCCCTCGCAGGGGCGGGGTGGTGCCGTCGCGCGGTCGCCCGCGGGGCGGGTGGGGCGGCCGGCGGGACAGCGCAGGGAACCGGTGCGGCCGGCGCCGGCGGCGGGTTCGCCGGTGGCGAGGCTGGTGCGAGCCCTGCGCGGGATGCCCAATCCCCGGTTGACGGGGCTGGGCAGCGGTCTGTTCTGCGCGGCCGTGATGACCCTGCTGGGCTTCCTCGACGAGCTGCTGTTCGGCGCGTCCCTCACCGCGTACGGCGTGCTGTTCGTGCCGGTCAGTCTGCTCACCGCGCTCTGGGTGCGCCGGGGCGACCTGCTGACCGCCCCCGTCGTCGTGCCGATCGCCTTCGCCGTGGGCCTGGTGCCCGTGGCGGAGAGCGGGGACGGCGGTCTCGGCGGCCGGCTGATGGGGATCGTGACCGCACTGGCCACCGAGGCCGGGTGGCTGTACGGCGGGACGCTGGTCGCCGGATCGACCGTGATCGTCCGCCGGATCCGGCTGATGCGGCGACGGGCCGCCGCCGCTCGGAACCGGCCCCCCACGTGACCGCCTGCGCTCAGCCCGCCGCGTGCATCGCCGCGCCCACGATCCCCGCGTTGTTCTGCAACTGGGCGGGGACGATCTCGGCCCGGACGCCCTTGATGTGGGGCAGGAACTTCTGGGACTTGCGGCTGACGCCGCCGCCGATGATGAAGAGCTCCGGCGAGAACAGCATCTCGACGTGCGCGAGGTACTTCTGGACGCGGTGGGCCCAGTGCTCCCACGACATGTCGTGGTCGTCCTTGACCTTGCTGGAGGCGCGCGTCTCCGCGTCGTGACCGTCCAGCTCCAGGTGGCCCAGCTCGGTGTTGGGGACCAGGAGGCCGTCGGTGAACACCGCGCTGCCGATGCCGGTGCCGAAGGTGAGCAGGACGACCGTGCCCTTGCGGCCGCGGCCGGCTCCGAAGTGCATCTCCGCGACGCCCGCCGCGTCCGCGTCGTTGACGACCGTCACGTCGAGCCCGCCCAGCCGCTCGCCGAACAGGGCGCGCGCGTCGGTGTCGACCCAGCTCTTGTCGACGTTGGCCGCGGTGCGCACCGTCGCGCCGCCCGTCACCACGCCCGGGAAGGTGAGGCCGACCGGTCCGGTCCAGCCGAAGTGCTCGACGACCTGCTTGACCCCGTCGGCGACGCCGTCGGGGGTGGCCGGGTGCGGGGTCAGCACCTTGCAGCGCTCCTGGGCCAGGTCGCCCCTGTCGAGGTCCACAGGGGCGCCCTTGATCCCGGATCCGCCGATGTCCACGCCGAAGATCTGCATGGCCCTACGTTACGACGGACCACTGACGGTCACCCAGGCGGTGCCCGGCGGTCAGGCCCCGGCAGTCCCGGAGCCGCCCCGCTCCGCCACCAGGGAAGCCGCCTCCTCGCGCAGGTCGCGGCGCAGCTCCTTGGGCAGCGAGAAGGTGATCGACTCCTCGGCGGCCTTGACGATCTCCACATCCTCGAAGCCGCGCTGCGACAGCCATTCCAGGACCTGCTCGACCAGCACGTCCGGGACGGAGGCGCCGGAGGTGACGCCGACCGTGGTGACGCCCTCCAGCCAGGTCTCGTCGATCTCGTCGGCGAAGTCCACCAGGTACGCCGCGCGGGATCCGGCCTGCACGGCGACCTCGACCAGGCGCTTGGAGTTGGAGGAGTTGCGGGAGCCGACGACGATCACCAGCTCGGCCTCGGCCCCCATCTGCTTCACCGCGAGCTGGCGGTTCTGCGTGGCGTAGCAGATGTCGTCGCTCGGCGGGGAGATGAGCTGCGGGAACTTGTCCTTGAGGGCGTCGACGGTCTCCATCGTCTCGTCGACGGAGAGGGTGGTCTGGGAGAGCCAGACGACCTTCGACGGATCGCGGACCTCCACCTTGGCGGCGTCTTCGGGACCGTCGACGAGCTGGATGTGGTCGGGGGCCTCGCCGGAGGTGCCGATGACCTCCTCGTGGCCCTCGTGGCCGATCAGCAGGATGTCGTAGTCGTCGTTCGCGAAGCGGACGGCTTCCTTGTGGACCTTGGTGACGAGCGGGCAGGTGGCGTCGATGGTGGCCAGGCGGCCGCGCTCGGCCTCCTCGTGGACGACGGGGGCCACGCCGTGCGCGGAGAACATCACGATGTTCCCCTCGGGGACCTCCTCCGTCCGCTCGACGAAGATCGCGCCCTTCTTCTCCAGGGTCTGGACGACGTACTTGTTGTGGACGATCTCGTGCCGGACGTACACCGGAGCCCCGTACTGCTCCAGGGCTTTCTCGACGGCGATCACGGCGCGGTCCACACCCGCGCAGTAGCCACGGGGGGCGGCGAGCAGGACACGGCGGCCAGGCGAAGCAGTCATGGCACCCATCGTAAGGCCGCGTTCGGCGGGTCAAAGATCGCGTGGGTACGGCGTTGCCGGGGAGACTGGCGGGAACGCTCCGAGGCGGAGCCCCGAGGCGGAAACCGGGGCGGGGACCGAGGCACTGGCGGAGGCACCATGGCGCAGAGCGGTACGACGGCCCCGGGGGCCGGTGAGGAACAGCAGCTGAGGCGCAGTCTGGGCTTCAGGGACCTGGTCGTCTACGGGCTGCTGTTCATCGCGCCCATGGCACCGGTCGGCGTGTTCGGCACGCTGGACGCCAAGTCGCACGGTGCGGTCGCCCTGGTCTATCTCGTCGCCACGGTCGCGATGGCGTTCACCGCATTCAGCTACGCGCAGATGGTGCGGGTGGTCCCCCAGGCGGGCTCGGTGTTCGCCTACGCGCGCGCGGGGCTCGGCAACGGGGCCGGGTTCGTCGCCGGGTGGATGGCGATGCTGGACTACGTCCTCATCCCGGCGGTGGCGTACCTGTTCTCCGGCATCGCGATGGAGGCGCTCGTCCCCGAGGTGTCGCGGTGGGTGTGGACGGCGATCGCGGTGGTCGTCACGACGCTGCTGAACCTGTGGGGGGTGCGGACGGCGGCCCGGGTGGGCTTTCTGGTGCTCGCCATGGAGATCGTCGTACTGGTCGTCTTCGTGGCGACGGCGATCGTGGTCCTGGCGCAGGACGGGGCCGAGCGCGACTGGCTGTCGCCGCTGTCGGGGGACGGCACGCAGGGGGCGTTCGCGCTGTCGGCGGTGGTCGGGGCGGTGTCGGTGGCGGTGCTGTCGTACCTGGGCTTCGACGCGATCGCCACGTTCGCCGAGGAGGTCACGGGCGGGTCGGCGAAGGTCGCGCGGGCGCTGCTGTTCTGTCTGGCGCTGGCGGGCGTGCTGTTCGTGGCGCAGACGTACCTGGTGGCGCTCCTCGAACCGGTGTCGTCGGCGCAGCTGGCGGCGGAGCCGGAGCGGCAGGGGTCGGCGTTCTACGACGCCGTGGACGCGTCGGTGGGCACGTGGCTGCACGACCTGGTGGCGGTGAGCAAGGCGATCGGCGCGGCGTTCGCGGCGCTGGCGGGGCAGGCGGCGGCCGGGCGGCTGCTGTTCGCGATGGGCCGCGACCGGCGGCTGCCGGGGGTGCTGTCGCGGACGGACGCCGGGGTGCCGCGCGTGGCGCTGCTGGTGTCGGCGGTGATCACGATGGCGGCGGCGGTGTGGGCGGCACGCCGGGACGACGGTCTCGACCACCTGGTCTCGGTGGTCGACGTCGGCGCGCTGACCGCGTTCACGCTGCTGCACGCGAGCGTGGTGGGCTGGTTCGTGGTGCGGCGCGGCGGGGGCCGGGTGAGCTGGTGGCGGCATCTGCTGGTGCCGGTGCTCGGCGCGGCGATCACGATCGCGGTGATCGTGGAGGCGTCGGGGGCGGCCCAGGTGGTCGGCGCGATCTGGCTGGCGGTGGGCCTGGTGGTGCTGGCGGCGCAGTGGAGGGGGCGCCGGGACGCGGAGACGACGGGTGCGTGAGGCGTGGGCCGCGCCTGCGCACCGGCTCGGCGCGGGCCGGAAGGCCGGGCCACAGGGGCACGGGCCCGGCACGGCTCAAGGGCCGGGCCCGAGGGACCGACAGACGCGGGGACACGGGCTCGACGCGAGCTGAAGAGCGAGGACCGTGCGGACGACGGACGCGGCGACACGAACCCGGCACGGGCTGAAGGGCCGGCGCCGCAGGGACAGCGGACGTGGGGATACGGACCCTGCGCGAGCCGAAGGGCCACGGCCGCGAGACCCATGGGCGCGGCACAAGCCCGGCACGGGCTGAAAGCCCGCGCCGCAGGGACGACGGGCGCGGCGGCGCAGGCGGATGACGGCGGGGCGGGGAGGCCGGGGCGGGGCGGGGAGGCCGGGGCGGGCCGGGGGCGGGCCGGGGCTGTGGTGCGGTCGGCGGGTGGGGGAACGGGCTCGCAGGGGCCGGATTGTCGGACCCGGCCGTTACGCTCGGGCGCATGGCTGCCAACTCGACCCCCGAAAGTCCGCTGCCCGTGGGCGAGGTGTCCCGGCTGATCGGGGGCTGGATCGACCGGCTCGGCGCGGTCTGGGTCGAGGGGCAGATCACCCAGTTGTCGCGGCGGCCGGGCGCCGGTGTGGTGTTCCTGACACTGCGCGACCCGTCGTACGACATCTCCGTAAGCGTGACCTGCTACCGGCAGGTGTTCGACGCCGTGGCGGACGTGGTCGGCGAGGGCGCACGGGTGGTCGTGCACGCCAAGCCGGAGTGGTACGCGCCGCGGGGTCAGCTGTCGCTGCGGGCCGCCGAGATCAAGCCGGTGGGCGTCGGTGAGCTGCTGGCGCGGCTGGAGCAGCTGAAGAAGGCGCTCGCGCGCGAGGGGCTGTTCGCGGCGGAGCGCAAGCAGCCGCTGCCGTTCCTGCCGCAGCTGATCGGCCTGGTGTGCGGGCGGGCGTCGGCGGCCGAGCGGGACGTCCTGGAGAACGCCCGGCACCGCTGGCCCGCCGTCCGCTTCGAGGTGCGCAACGTCGCGGTGCAGGGCGTGCACGCGGTGCCGCAGGTGGTGCAGGCGGTGAAGGAGCTGGACGCGCGGGACGACGTGGACGTGATCGTCGTCGCGCGGGGCGGCGGCAGCGTGGAGGACCTGCTGCCGTTCTCCGACGAGCAGCTGGTGCGGGCGGTCGCCGCCTGCCGTACGCCGGTCGTCTCGGCGATCGGCCACGAGCCGGACAGCCCGCTGCTCGACCTGGTCGCCGACCTGCGCGCCTCCACCCCGACCGACGCCGCCAAGAAGGTGGTGCCGGACGTGGGCGAGGAGTACGAGCGGGTACGGCTGCTGCGCGACCGCGCCCGGCGGTGTGTGGCGGCGTTCGTCGACCGTGAGGAGCGCGGGCTGGCCCACGCGCTGGCCCGCCCGTCGATACAGGATCCGCACCGGATGATCGAGGAGCGGGCCGAGCAGGTGACGGCGCTGCTGGACCGGGGTCGCCGTTCGCTGCGGCACCACCTCGACCGGGCCGACTCCGAGCTGACGCACACGCACGCGCGCGTGGTGGCCCTCTCCCCCGCCGCGACCCTCAAGCGGGGGTACGCGGTGCTCCAGCGGGCCGACGGCCACGCGGTCCGCGACCCCGGCGAGGTGGAGCCCGGCGAGACGCTGCGGGCCCGGGTCTCCGAGGGCGATTTCTCCGTACGAGTCGACGCATAGGGTGGGTGGATGACCAGCGAGGTGGAGCAGCCGACGGCGATGTCCGAGGCGCTCGGGTACGAGCAGGCGCGGGACGAGCTGATCGAGGTCGTCCGGCGGCTGGAGGCCGGCGGTACGACGCTGGAGGAGTCCCTCGCCCTGTGGGAGCGGGGCGAGGAGCTGGCGAAGGTGTGCCGCCGCCGGCTGGACGGCGCCCGGGCCCGCCTGGACGCGGCGCTGGCCGAGGAGGAGGCGGGCGCGGAGGACGGCGGCGCGGGGGGCGACACCCCCGGGGGCCTGTCCTAGCTAGGCGTCCTTCGCCGTGTCCTCGGCCAGCGTGTGCGCGACGAGCGCGTTGGCGTGCCCGTGGCCCAGGCCGTGCTCGGTCTTGAGCCAGGCGACGAGTTCCATGTGCTTGGTGAGCGGCGAGGTGCGGATGAGGTCCTTCCACTCCGCGACCGGGCGGCCGTACTTCTTCTCGATGGACGGGAAGTAGCTGGCCGGACCCTTGACCGTGTTGCTCATGTCGGTGCTCTCCCTGGTGCGAGTGGCGGTGTACTGCCGTGTAGGACCGCGCTCGCCGGGCGAAGTCATCTCCCAGCGCGCGTGATCCACATCACTCGATCGACCCACCTGTGAAGCGGATCACCACACCCCGCTTTTGGTTGAAGCTTGAACTTCTTTGTCGTAGTGTCGTCGGCGTCAACGGCTCCCGGCCCCCACAGCCGCGCGGAGCCGACGCATCCCCCCGGAGAAAGTTCACGCATGTCTCTCGTTCTTGACCCCGCCGCCCAGGACCTGCTGTTCCGCGAGGCCCGCACCGCGAACACCTTCACCGACGAGCCCGTGACCGACGAGCAGGTGCAGGCCATCTACGACCTGGTCAAGTACGGTCCGACCGCCTTCAACCAGTCGCCGCTGCGCATCACGCTGGTCCGCTCCCCCGAGGCCCGCGAGCGCCTGGTCGCGCACATGGCCGAGGGCAACCGGCCCAAGACCGCCGCCGCCCCGCTGGTCGCGATCCTGTCGGCGGACAACGAGTTCCACGAGGAGCTCCCCGAGCTCTTCCCGCACTTCCCGGCCGCGAAGGACGCCTTCTTCAGCGAGCGCCCGGTCCGCGAGGGCGCGGCCACGCTGAACGCCGCTCTCCAGGCCGCCTACTTCATCGTCGGCGTCCGCGCCGCGGGTCTGGCCGCCGGACCGATGACCGGCCTCGACTTCGAGGGTGTGCGCAAGGAGTTCCTGGACGACGACCACACCCCGCTGATGGTCGTGAACATCGGCCGTCCGGGCCCGGACGCCTGGTTCCCGCGCTCCCCGCGGCTGGCCTACGACCAGGTCGTCACCACGGTCTGAGGCACGCGGCACCGCACCCGCGACGAAGCCCCCGGCATCCCGCCGGGGGCTTCGTCATGACCTCTGGGGGCCGGGCCGCTCGGCCCGGCGGGCGGTCACGTGAGCTTCAGGGCCGCCGCCATCTTGCCGAGCTGCTCGAACGACCCGGTGCCGGCCACGACCGTCGTCGCGCCCTTCATGTCGCCGGTGCCGTCCAGCACCAGCGCGTCGTACCGGCCGCCCGTGTACCGCGTCCAGGTCCGGCCGCCGATCTCCTCGGTCCGCTCGGTCGCCTGACCGCCCTGGCTGGCGTCGTGGATGAACGTGGACGGCTTCTTCGTGGACTGCTCGACCGCCACGTACTCGCCGTCCGGGGCCGTGAACCCCAGGTGCCAGGCGTCGGAGTCGTCGCCGCGGAAGCGGACGGAGGTCGGCTTCCAGTCCTCGGACAGCCCCTCGGGCGCCGCCACCGGGTACGACGCGGCGCGCTGCGCGGTCAGCAGTTCGACCCGGTAGTCGACCCGCTTGAGGTCCGGTTCGCCGTCGTCGTGCGGGATGAAGATCCAGATCACGCCCGCCGCGAGGACGATGACCCCCAGGGACAGAATCATGTCCCGGGCCGACTTCTGCTTGCCTTTCATACCTGCCACGCCCCCTATCGTCGCAGGTGCCCGCTCCGCTCATACGTGGGGTCCCCTGCTCATTTTGTCGGACTGACGATAGAGTCGTGGCCATACCCTCATCCGGCCGTCGTCGTATCAGAAAGGTGCGTTCCGATGACCGAGCATCATCTCCCGTCCGAGCTGGACGTCCCCTCGGAGGCTCCCGACCGCAACCTCGCCATGGAGCTCGTGCGGGTCACCGAGGCCGCGGCGATGGCCGCGGGCCGCTGGGTCGGGCGCGGTGACAAGAACGGCGCCGACGGTGCCGCGGTGCGCGCCATGCGGACCCTCGTCCACACCGTCTCGATGAACGGCGTCGTCGTCATCGGCGAGGGCGAGAAGGACGAGGCCCCGATGCTCTTCAACGGGGAGCGGGTCGGCGACGGCACCGGGGCCGAGGTCGACATCGCCGTCGACCCGATCGACGGCACCACGCTGACCGCCAACGGCATGACCAACGCGATCGCGGTGCTGGCCGCGGCCGAGCGCGGCTCCATGTTCGACCCGTCCGCGGTCTTCTACATGGACAAGCTGGTCACGGGCCCCGAGGCCGCCGACTTCGTCGACATCAACGCGCCCGTCGCCGTGAACATCCGCCGGATCGCCAAGGCCAAGCGGCGCACCCCCGAGGACGTCACCGTCGTGATCCTCGACCGGCCGCGGCACCAGGGCCTCATCAAGGAGGTCCGGGAGACCGGCGCCCGGATCAAGCTGATCTCCGACGGCGACGTGGCCGGCTCCATCCTGGCGCTGCGCGAGGGCACCGGCATCGACCTGCTGCTCGGCATCGGCGGCACGCCGGAGGGCATCATCTCGGCCTGCGCCGTGAAGTGCCTCGGCGGCACCATCCAGGGCAAGCTGTGGCCCAAGGACGACGAGGAGCGGCAGCGCGCGGTCGACGCGGGGCACGACCTGGACCGGGTGCTGACCACCGACGACCTGGTATCCGGGGACAACGTCTTCTTCGTCGCGACCGGCATCACCGACGGCGAGTTGCTGCGCGGGGTGCGGTACCGGTCGGAGACGGCGACGACCGACTCGATCGTGATGCGGTCCAAGTCGGGGACGGTGCGGCGGATCGACTCCGAGCACCGGCTGAGCAAGCTGCGGGCGTACAGCGCGGTGGATTTCGACCGGGCGAAGTGACTCCGTCGGTTTCGCGGGGCGCCTACTGAGTTGGGGGTGCCTGTCGTGGGGCGGGTGCGGGTGCGTCGTGGCTTGTCGCGCAGTTCCCCGCGCCCCTGGGTTGGCCGCGAGC